>NZ_CP162553.1:5857527-6513790 GCF_040939785.1 Bradyrhizobium lupini | reverse complement strand
CAGCGCGAGCTCGGCGGCGCGATCGACACCGACGGCGGACCGAAGCACATCTTTGCCTGCAGCGGCCTCTGGGGCTTGGTCGAGAGCCAGGACGGCGTCCGCGGCTGGTGGCGCGGGCTGTGCTCCAACCAGGTCACGAATTGTAGCTGACGAGAAAATCCCGCTCCGCGACAGTCGCCGCCCTTGCCTTCTTAACAATTCAGGGTTGTAGTTAAGCATTGCACGCGGGAGGGAAAAATGCCGCACAACGACACGCTTTCATTTCATCGATCACTGACCGCCGCCTTCGTTTGCATTGTGCTGGCAGCTACGGCGTCGGCCGGCCGCGGCGAACCGTTGCCGCCGAAGATTTCGCCGGAGGCGACTGCCTGGAAGCCTGCCTCGATCTTTGAGAAGGAAGACAAGGACGACAACTTCGAGGATCAGCCGCGCATGAATCTGAGCGGCGCGGCGTGCGTGCCGACGACACCAAAATTCACGTCGTGCCTGATTGCCAATGATGAGAAGAAATACGCGCAGTTCTTCTCGATCGAAGGAAACGTCCTCGTTCCACGGAAGCTCATCCGGCTTTCCGATGAAGACAAGGATCCCGATGCCGAAGGCGTCGCCTACGAAAAGGGTTTCTTCTATGTGACCGGCTCGCACGGCCGCAGCCGCAAGAAAGACAAGGAGAACCTGTCGAGCTACGTCGTGTTTCGGATCGCCGTGGATCCGCAAACCGGTATTCCCAAGACCGAACCCAACGCTAAGAAGGTCGATGGCGTGGAGGCGAGCCCGCGGATGCGCGAGGTTATTGAAAACGACAAATATGTAAAAGCGAAATTCAACAAGCCTCTTGCGGAGGGCGGCGTTAATATCGAAGGGATCGCGGTCAGGAACGGACGCATGTACTTCGGGCTGCGAGGACCGTCGCTCGACAAGCAAGCCTATGTGCTCAGCGTCGATGCGGGAGCACTGTTCACAAAGGCCGACGACCTCAAGCCGGACTCGATCCCGTTAGAACTCGGGGAAAATACCGGGATCCGGGACCTTGCCGCGGTGAACGACGGCATCTTGATTCTCGCAGGCCCGACGCGGAATGAAAAGGTTTCCTATACAATTTGGTTGTGGGACGGCAGCAGCAAGACGGCAAAGCCGTTGGCAACGCTCGACCTCAGCACCGTCACAGCGGACGCCAAAGCGGAGATTCTACTTCCCCTCGAGGAAGACTCAGCCAGCATTCGCGCCCTCGTCATGTTCGACAGCGTGGAAAATGGCGGCGCTGTATCGTTCAGCATAAAGCGCTGAGCGCAGGCTGCGTAAATCCTCCGCCGGTCCAAGAACCGGCGGAAGGACGCAGGACCTGGCTAGCCGAGATTCAACTCTTTGAAGAAGTCATTGCCCTTGTCGTCGATGATGATGAACGCCGGGAAGTCGACGACCTCGATGCGCCAAATCGCTTCCATGCCGAGCTCGGGATATTCGAGCACCTCGACTTTCTTGATGCAGTGCTCGGCAAGATTCGCCGCGGCGCCGCCGATGGAGCCGAGATAGAAGCCGCCATATTTCTTGCAGGCCTCACGCACGGCTGGCGCGCGGTTGCCCTTGGCGACCATCACCATCGAGCCGCCGGCGGCCTGGAACTGATCGACAAAGGAATCCATACGGCCCGCAGTGGTCGGGCCGAACGCACCGGAGGCATAGCCCTCGGGCGTCTTGGCCGGGCCCGCGTAATAGACCGGATGGTTCTTGAAATAGTCCGGCAGCGGCTCGCCCTTGTCGAGCCGCTCGCGCAGCTTGGCATGCGCGGAATCGCGCGCGACGATCATGGTGCCGGTCATCGATACCCGCGTCTTGGTCGGGTACTTCGAGAACGTGGCAAGGATATCCTTCATCGGCTGGTTGAGGTCGATCTTGACGACCTCGCCGCCGAGCGACTGCTCGACCTCGGGCAGATACTGCGCCGGGTTGTGCTCGAGCTCTTCGAGATAGACGCCCTCCCTGGTGATCTTGCCGAGCACCTGGCGATCGGCCGAGCAGGACACGCCGAGCCCGATCGGGAGCGAGGCGCCATGACGCGGCATGCGGATCACGCGGACGTCGTGGCAGAAATATTTTCCACCGAACTGCGCGCCGACGCCGAGCGACTGCGTCATCTTCAGAATTTCCTGCTCCATCTCGAGATCGCGAAACGCGTTGCCGTCGGGCGAGCCGTGGGTCGGCAGCGCGTCGAGATAGCGAGCCGACGCCAGCTTCACCGTCTTCATGCAGAGCTCGGCCGAGGTGCCGCCGATGACGATCGCGAGGTGATAGGGCGGGCACGCCGCGGTGCCCAGCGTCAACACCTTCTCCTTCAGGAAGGCGAGCAGCCGGTCCTTGGTCAGCACCGAGGGCGTCGCCTGGAACAGGAAGCTCTTGTTGGCGGAGCCACCGCCCTTCGCCATGAACATAAACTTGTAGGCGTCATCGCCTTCGGCGTAGATCTCGCACTGCGCCGGCATGTTGTTGGCGGTGTTCTTCTCCTCGTACATCGACAGCGGCGCGACCTGCGAGTAGCGCAGATTGCGGCGCAGGTAAGCATCGCGCGCGCCTTCCGACAGTGCCGCCTCGTCGCCACCATCGGTGATGACGTTGCAACCCTTCTTGCCCATGATGATCGCGGTGCCGGTGTCCTGGCACATCGGCAGCACGCCGCCTGCAGCGATGTTGGCGTTCTTGAGGAAGTCCAGCGCGACGAACTTGTCGTTCGGGCTCGCCTCGCCATCCTCCAGGATCGCGCGGAGCTGCTTCAGATGACCCGGTCGCAGATAGTGGTTGATGTCGCCAAAGGCCGCTTCCGACAGGGCCCGCAGCGCGTCGCGGGACACCACCAGCATGTCCTTCCCCAAAACCTTCTCGACCCTGACGCCCTCGGACGAGACCTTCTTGTAGGGCGTCTCGTCCTTGCCCAGCGGAAACAGCGGCGTGTGCTTGTAGGGCGGAACGGGCTTTGCGGGATCGGGAAAGGCGGTAGGAGCGTTCATGGGCGGGAATCTCGGGGTTTTGGAGCCCTCGCATGGGCCCCTTTCATAGAACTGTTCTAAGCTTTTTTGCTGCAAAGGGAAGGCGCTCTGGTGCGGTCGGGGCATCCCGATTCGGCGACACGGCGACCTATTTTCGGCGGCTGTCGGCGGACACCAAGCTCTCATGATGCCGGTGAAGACCCTGGGTGCACCCCTTGCGCTACGCGCCCGACGACGGTTGAATGCGCCCGCTAAGGGGCCTTTCATCATGACATTGAACTTGCACGTCCGCGGCGCGATCCTGGTCGCCGCCGCCATCACCGGCCTTGTGACCATCGCCTCGCCCGCCCGCGCGGACCGCTGCGATGACAGCGCCAAGGAGCTGGCGAACCAGGTCGATCGCCTCAAGGTGAATTTCCGCGCCGCCAACGTCGTCTACCTGACTCATCCGGCGGCCAAGGAATTGTCCGTGGCCTGCCGTGGCGACAAATATTCGATCGAGCTCTATGCCAAGGGCGATCGCAAGCCCAAGCCGGAGTTCTTTGCGCTGGTGGGGTCGATGGCCGCGATCGTCTTCACCGTGACCAAGGACGATACGACGACGGGCGCGACACGCTGCCTGAAGCGGATGGGGCTCTTGCGCGGCGACAAGATCAGCATGCGTTACCGGCGTCTCAACATGGAATGCGCCCGCACCAAGACGGATGCGTCCATCGCGATCACGCGCGGCAAGGACGAATAGGCGGTCCCCGCGCGGTGTGCGCCTGACAGCACACCGCCCACTACAGACCGTCATTGCGAGCGTAGCGAAGCAATCCAGAATCCCTCCGCGGAGACAGACTGGATTGCTTCGCTTCGCTCGCAATGACGAGGAGGAGAGGTCTGTCCTCTCGCGGAAACAGCGCGTGTGGCGGCACGAAAGCGGCCTCTCCACCGCACCGGATCCCTCGCATTTTAACGATTGGCTTGAAGGAAATTTTGCGTCTCGCGGCGCAGGGTCAATTGTTCCATATGTGAGGATTTGTGGATGAGCGTTTCTACCGTTACGCCGCCGCCGATCGCGATCGTGGTGCCGAGCTACGACACGACCAAGCAGCAGGACGATCAGACCAAGACCAAGGACAACGACCCGACCTATAAGCCGCCGCCGCCTGCGCCGCTGCCGCCGGGTCAGGGTACGCGGATCGATCAGCTCGCCTGATCAGCCGTGTCGAAGATGAAATGCCCGATCCGGTCGATCGGGCTTTTCGCGTGTCCGGCCGCAACTTCGCCGGATAGCGGGACCAATATCGTGCGCGGCTACCCTGAGACCTGCATGATCGCAAGACTCCTGTTGCAGAGCACGATCACCACCGCCGCCATGGGCGCGCTGCTGTTCGCGTCCGCCGGCACCCTGCATTGGCCGTCGGCCTGGGTGTTCCTCGCGACCTCCGCCCTGCTCGGCCCGCTTTGCGGCTGGTGGCTTTACCGGGTCGACCCCGCACTGCTCGCCGAACGTCTGCGGCCGGTCCTGCAAAAGGACCAGCCCGCTGCCGACAAGGTGTTCATGACCGTCTTCGTCGTCGCGATGCTGGTCTGGCTGGCGGCGATGGGGCTCGACCGGCGTACGCGGTCCTCCGACATGCCGATGGCGCTGCAGGTGCTCGGCCTCGCCCTGTTCCTGCTCTCGACGCTGTTCATCCTCTGGGTTTTCCGCGAGAACTCGTTCGCGGCGCCCGTGGTGAAGCTGCAAGCCGAGCGCGCGCAGCACGTGATCTCGACGGGGCCTTATGCCCATGTGCGCCATCCCATGTACAGCGGCATGATCCTGTTCTTCGCCGGCGTGCCGCTGCTTCTGGGCTCATGGTGGGGACTTCTGATGGTGCCGCTATTCCTCGTCTTGTTTGCGGGCCGCATTCGCATCGAGGAGCGCACGCTGCGTGAGGGCCTGCCGGGCTATGCCGACTATGTGACGCACGTGCGCTATCGCCTGCTGCCTGGCGTGTGGTGAGCGCGCGCATCACTCTGTAAATCGCAGAAAAAGTGTTCCCTCCGATCGACTGACGTCGGCGGAAGCGTTCGCAGGCGCTCTAGCCATCCAATTCGCGGTAGCGGCGGAAGATGCCCTGCTCGTTGAAGGGAATACGGCGCTCGCTTTCGAGATAAGCCTTGATGTTCGGGCGCGCCGACACGCGGTCGTGCATGCCGACGAGGGCCGGGATATCTGTCTCGAACGCCTTCATCCGCTTCGGAAACGCATAGCGTAGTCCCGCGACGAGCTGGAACAGCGAGAGATCGACATAGGTCAGCTTGCGGCCGGTGACATAGGCGCCGCCATTGTCCTGAAGGAGGTGCTCGAAATAGCCGAGATATTTCGGCACGCGCTCGCCCCAGAAGTCGGCGGTGCGCTTCTTTGCCGGCGGTTTCTGATCTTCGTAGTAGAGCGAGGGCCCGAGCGGGTGATGGGTGTCGTGAATCTCGACCATGAAATCGGTGATCGTCAGCTGGAGCTGATGCACCCAGAGTTGACCCGCTTCCGACTTCAGGGCGAGGGCGTGGCGGGCGCCGAGATAGAGCAGGATGTTCGCGGTCTGGCCGATGACGAGCTTGCCGGCTTTGAGGAACGGCGGCGCAAAGGGCGGCGTGCCCTTGTGTGCGTCCATCATCTTCATCATCGCAGCTGTACCGCGTGGGCCACGCGCCACGTCGATGTAAGCCGCGCCAGCCTCCTCGAGCGCGAGCCGCACATATTCACCGCGGCCCTGGATCTCGGGCCAATAATAGAGCTCGTATTTCATGGAAGGGTCCGTGAGCGTGGAAGCGACAGGACCAATCTATCACGCGCGACAAGGTTCCGTCAGGATGGGGCGGAAGGGCGGCACCACACGCTCCGTCATTGCGAGCGCAGCGAAGCAATCCAGACTGTCACCCTGGAGGGACTCTGGATTGCTTCGTCGCTGCGCTCCTCGCAATGACGGAAGCCTCAATTCGACGCGAAGCAATACAGCAGGCCGTCGCCGCCGGTGCTCTTCAGATCGGCCTGCGAGCAGCCGCCGTCGGGTCCGCGCGAGGGGTGTGCGGTGTTCCAGGATTTGACCGTCGGGTTGGTCGCAGGGCCGTTGATGTCGGAGTGGCCGAGCATCGCCGCGCCTTGCGTACTCGACGTCCAGTTTTTGCAGGTGCGGTCGTCGGGACCCGCAAACGCGGTGCCGTCGGACTGCGATCCCGTGAGAATGTCGTGCCGGTTAGGCTGGTCGCCATAGCCGTTTACAATCTCGCCCTTCTCGGTCAGCGCTGTCTCCTTGCTGATCTTGTTGGCGCTGTGCAAATCGGCCACGTCCTTGGCGATTTCCACGCCCTTGGCGTTCTGCCACGGTCCCTTGCCGATGCGGTCGCGCGCGTTGACGGCCGGCTTGCCGTCGGCGGCCTGCGTGGAGAGATAGGCGCGCCAGGTCTTACTGCCGGCGCCGCCGGCCTGGGCCAGCTTCTGGCACTGCGCATCGGCCCCCTCCAGACCGCCGAGATCGGCGCCTTTGCCAGGACCGTTGGAAGTCACGAAGAACGTCATGTTGGCCGACTGCGCCTGCGCCGATGGCGCCGCAAGCAAGGCCGCAGCGAGCGCGAGGCCTGAAATCGTCATGGTTCTCTCAATGCGGATCATCCTGTCCTCCATTTGTGTTGTCGTTGGCCGCCAGATTTCAACCCGACGCAAGCCCGCTTATTCCGATGCCGCGATGCGAGACGCCCAAAGAAAAAGGCCCCGTGCAAGGAGCACGATGCCCTGTTTTTTTCATGTCGTCTGCGATCAGTTGGTCGACGGGATCGCCGACGATTCCCAGCCGCTTCCCGACTGCCATGTCGATTAATTGCTTCCCGGGACAATGGTGCCGGGCGAGCATACCAAATGGGCCGATCCTCAAGTGATCGTCCAGGGGAGGACGCGGGGGACTGTGGCGGGACCGTTCAGGGCGGCATCCGCGATGACATCGGGGCTGCGTAGCGCGCGGCGCAAGGGGAGATCGTTCATGCACCGGACCACAATCCGCCCAATCACGACAATTGCCGGCCGCGCCACCCTTTGCTGCCTTGTCGTCGGTCTTGCCCTGGGTCCGAACTGCGCCTTGGCCGCGGAACTGCTCAAAGCCCGGCTGGCGGAAAATCTCGCACCGATCTCCGGCCTTGCGATCGTCGCCAAGTCGAAGGGAATCTTCGAAAAGCACGGTCTGGACATCACGGTTTCGAACTTCACGTCCGGCAAGCAGTGCCTGGACACCGTGATCGGGGGCGGTGCCGACATCGCGACCACGGCGGAGGCGCCGGTCACCGCATCGACGATGGCAAACCAGCCCATCGCCTTCATCGCCGGGATGGAATATTCCGATCTCAAGACGCTCGTCGCGGCCAAGGCCGGCGTCAAGACCAAGGCAGATCTTCGCGGCAAGCGAATCGCCTTCACTGCCGGCACCGGTAGCGAGGTTTACACGGCGACCTTGCTGAAGTCGGCGGGATTGACGCCCAAGGATGTCACCCTCGTCAATCTGCGGCCGCAGGAGATGCTGCCGGCACTCGCGGCCGGAAGCATCGACGCGATCGACACCTGGGAGCCCCACGTCGCCAACGCGAAGAAGGCAATGGGCGAAGCCGTCACTGAGGTAGATACAAAAGGCACCTATTCCGAGACGTTCAATATCGTCGTCATGAAGCCGTACCTGGACGCCAACCCAGTGCTGGTCGAGAAATTCATCGCCGCACTGATCGATGCCGAGATCTGGATGAAGGCACAGCCGGATGAAGCAATCACGACAGTCGCGGACGCAGTTGGAATGAAGCGGGACGAACTCGCCCCCATCTGGGCCGACTATGTTTACCGGGTGCGTCTCGACGACCGGCTCATCGAGATTCTGAAGACCCATTCCGCATGGCGCCTCGAGAGCGGCAACCATCCTCCGGGAGCGGCGATGCCCGACTTCAGCAAGGTCGTCGTCACCGAGCCACTGAAAAAGGTCGATCCCGCACGCGTCACCCTGTCGTGGAAATAGGCACCCGCGCGGCCATGCAGGAAGCCACGTCAGCAGGACGCGATATTGCCATCCGCACTGGCGGTCGCGCTCGGCCGAATTCAGTTCGGCTTCGCCGCCTCAATATTCTGGTCGGGGCGCTTTCGCTTCCCTTGTTCATTGGGTTCTGGGAACTGGTCTCCCGTTCCGGGACCGTCAACATGGTGCTGTTTCCACCGCCGACGGTGGTTGCTGCGGCCGTGCTTGAGTGGATACGAAGCGGACAGTTCTTTAGCGATCTGTTGGCCAGCCTCTTTCGCGTCACCACGGGATTCATCATAGGCGGCGCGCTCGGCATCCTGCTCGGTGTTCTCACCGGCCAATTCCCCGTTATCTCGAGCTTGCTGTCCCCGCTATTCCATATCTTGCGGCCAATTCCGCCGATTGCGTTCGTGCCGATCGTCATCCTCTGGTTCGGCCTGTCGGAGGCGGGAAAATTGTTCCTCGTCGTATGGGGCGTATTCTTCACGGTGTGGCTTTCGACTCACATCGGCGTGCAGAAGGTCGACCGCGGCCTGATTCGGGCGGCATTGATGCTCGGCACGCCCCGACGGCAGATGCTGCAGGAGATCGTGCTGCTGGGCGCGCTTCCCTACATTGTCGTCGGGTTGCGCACCGCCGTCAGCATCTCCTTCTACACGCTCGTCGCGGCTGAACTGGCCGGCGCTTTCGCCGGCATTGTCTACAGGATCGAGATTGCGCAGCAGAATTTGCAAACGGGCCAGGTCATGGGCGGGCTCGCAGCGCTCGGGTTGATGTCGTTCATCGCCGACCGGCTGTTTGCGGCTCTTGCCGAACGTATCGTCTGGTGGCGCTGATGTCGGGATCTCGATCGGGCATGAAACTGGCACTGGCAAGTTCGCCTGCCTCCGTCGAATCGGCGCGAAAACAACCGGCCATTCAAGTCTCGAACCTGAGCATCGTTTTCGACACCAAGCGCGGGCAGATCATCGCGGTCGATCGCGTTTCGTTTGACGTGGCGCCTGGCGAGTTCGTTTGCATCGCCGGTCCCTCCGGCTGCGGCAAGTCGACGGTGCTCAATACGATCGCCGGGCTGGAAGTGCCGTTCGAAGGCGAGATCCTGGTCGAGGGTGCGCCCGTCTACAGTCCGCGTCCCGATGTCGGCATGGTGTTCCAGCAGCCGCATCTTTCCCCTGGAAGTCCGTCCGCAGCAACATCGCCCACGGTCCCAGGATGCTCGGAAAGTCCACGACGGAAGCGTATGCCATCGCCGACGATCTGATCGCGATGGTCGGCCTCAAGCGTTTCGCCGACGCTTATCCGATGACGCTGTCCGGCGGCATGCAACAGCGCGTGGCGATCGCGCGAGCGCTGGCCAATCAGCCCCGTGTGCTGCTGATGGACGAGCCCTTCGGGGCGCTCGACGCGCAGACCCGCGCCGTGATGCAAGACAATCTGCTGGCGCTGCGCGACCGGATCAAGGCGACGATCGTGTTCGTGACGCATGACATCGATGAAGCCATCGTGCTGGCCGACCGCGTTCTCATCATGAGCGCGGGACCTGGCCGCATCCTGCGCGAAGTCGCGGTCAAGCTGCCGCGCCCGCGGTCGAGTTCTGTCATGGTCGAGCCAGCATATCTTTCGCTCAAGAAAGATTGTCTCGACGTCATCCGCGCAGAAGGGTTGCGGGCATTCAATCAGTCGGACGCGGACTGATGACGCGGAGTCCGCGTCTGAGGCGAACGCAGGGAGCTGGCATGGTTCTTGAATAGCCGATGCCAGGTCTCACATGCGGAGCCGGCCATGCACAGGGCGAACAGCGCGATAGCGGCAGGTGTGATGCTCGCGGAGTCGGACGATCTCGTCAGACCGCTGCCCGGCTTATTGGATGGTCTCAACCGGGCTGATTGCAATCGCTTGCGTGCGATCGGACGCGAAAAGTTCCTGGAAGCCGGCCAACTGGTGTGGTCCCAGGGCGACGCACAGGCCGGGATCTACCTGATCAGCGAGGGGCGCATACGCAGCTACTATGCCGCACCGTCGGGGCGCGAAGTCACGCTCGCCTATTGGTTTCCAGGCAACTTCGTCGGCGGGCCCGACATCTTCGGGACAGGCCCGCATATGTGGACATCGGTTGCGGCCGAGCGCAGCCGGTTGACGTTCATGCCCGGACTGGCATTGCGGCGGCTTGCGCTCGAATCGCCGGCAATCGCCGTCGCCTTGCTGGATGCCCTCGCATTCAAGGCGCGATGCTATTCGGCAATGGCCCAGATGCTTGGGACGCGCTCGGTCACCGAGCGGCTGCATAGCCTGCTGATCTTCCTGTCGCATGTCTACGGCGTGAAACGCGACGGCGAGATCGTCGTCGGCATGCCGTTTACGCACGGCGACCTTGCCAATCTGATCGGATCCACCCGCCAATGGGTGACCGTGCAACTCGCGCGGCTCCAGGATGAAGGCGTGATCAGATACGAAAGATCCGTGATTGCGATCCTGGATGTTTCTACACTTGGGCAGGCGATGGGATAATGTCCGCCCGTTAGCCGCCAGACTTCAATTCGAATGCCGATCCGTCTGCGCCGGCCTCGAACCGCCGTGCGAGTCCGATCAGCGCGCGATCGTGCCAGGCCGGCGCCAGCAGGGTCACGCCCATGGGCATGCCGTTCGGCAATTTCGTATTCGGAACGGCGACGCCGCAGAGATCGAGTAGATTGGCAAAGTACGAGTAGTAGCCCAGACGATTGTTGAGGGTGATCGGATCACGATGCATCTCCTCCAGTGTGAACGGCCGCGGTGCAGTCGGAACCACCAGGGCATCGATGCCGGCAAAGATTGCTTCGGCGTCGCGGCGAAGCCGGTGCAGCCGGTGAATGGCGCCAAACGTGTCGATCGCCGAATACCCGGCGGCTGAGCCCAGCACGGTCCTCGTGACATCAAGCAAGGCGCCGGATTCGACGTCGATGAGCGAAGCGATGGCCGAGTGCCGCTCCGCGACCCAGGGACCGCTGAACATCAACTCCCCGGCCTGGCGGAATGGGGCGAAGTCCACCTCGATCGCCGTTCCTCCGATATGAGCAAGACGTTCGCAGGCACTCTCGTAGAGTTCGCCGCATTCCGACATGCCGAAGCATTCGAGATCTGCTGGCGCAACGCGGCCGAACCGGAATGATGCCGCCGCACCGTTGGCGGGGAAAAAGGTTCTGGGCAGGCGGCTGTAGGGATCTTCGAAATCAAACCCTTCGATGATGTCGAGGATTGCTTCGCCGTCGCTGACGGTATTGCAGAATACCGACACGCAATCGATCGTCGGACAATTCGGCACCAGGCCACGTGATGACACCAGCCCAACGGTCGGCTTGATTCCGACGATGTTGTTGAACCCGGCAGGTATGCGCCCCGAGCCGCCGGTATCGGTGCCGAGCGCAAAGGCGACGTGCCCCGCCGCCACGGCGACCGCGGAGCCGGAACTGGAACCGCCCGCAACATAGCGCGCATCGGCAACCGACGCGCAGGGGCCATGGGGCGAGCGCACGCCGGACAGGCCTGTGGCGAACTGATCGAGATTGGTCTTTCCGAGGCAAATTGCGCCGGCTGCGGTGAGGCGTTCGACGCTATGCGCGGAATGCCAGGGCGTATAGCTGAACGCCGGACATGCGGCAGTGGTCGGCATTCCCGCGACGTCGATGTTGTCCTTCACACCAAATGGAATGCCGAGCAGCGGAAGATTTTCGCCCGTCCGCGCGCGCGCCACCAGCTTATGGCATTCTTCGAGTGCCTCCTGCCGCGGGCGAAGATAGATCCAGCAATTGCG
The DNA here is from genome assembly GCF_040939785.1 of Bradyrhizobium lupini. NCBI lineage: Bacteria > Pseudomonadati > Pseudomonadota > Alphaproteobacteria > Hyphomicrobiales > Nitrobacteraceae > Bradyrhizobium > Bradyrhizobium lupini. The sequence continues at coordinate 6,502,001 of NZ_CP162553.1, read as the reverse complement.
GTCGCGCTCGGCCTCGATCCGGTCATACGCCGTTCCGATCGCCTCCAGCAGCAGGGACGAACTCCTGGCAATGCCTTCGTAGTTTGTCCTGAGGCGCGCGACACACTGGCTCACGGAATATCTCCTCATCCAACCGGCAGGCGCGAAATTGCGGCAGCTCTGCGCGGCCAACAAGCAATTAAGTGCTTCCCCCAAATGGCCGCGTGACCGGAAACGCGCCGCTCAAACAAAAAGGGCGCCGTGCCGAAGCACGACGCCCTCGTTTGTCGCTATACGGGCGATCAGTTGGTCTGCTGGATCGCCGACAATTCCCAAGTGCCGCCCGGACGTCGGGCAAAGGTCCAGACTTCGGTGGCCTCGCCCGGCTGCTCGCTGCCGGCGACAATCGCGCCGGTATTGCGGTCGAGCGTCTTGTCGGTGAGCGCGAAGCGCAGCGCCACCGTCGCGTAATCGGTCTCGCCTTCGCGCCAGGATTCCGCGAGGTCGCCCTGCAACAGCTTCACACCGCTGACCTTGTTGACGACATTGCGCGCGCGGTTCTGGCCGAGGTCCTGCTCGAAATAGGAGACCATTTCCGGCGTCGCGAGCGTGTGCAGCTTGGCCACGTCCTCGTTGGACCAGGCCGACTGGACGTCGCTGAGCAGGCGCTCGAACGCTTCATAGTCGTCCGGCTTGATCTCGAGCGGTGCGTTGTTGGCGCCGAAGCCGAAGCCACCGCCAAGACCACTACGATTGTTCGCCTGCGGTCCCGGACCGGCACCGGCGTCAGCATTGGCATAGGCCGCCTGCGGGGTGTGGCGGCGCTGCCACCAGGACATCGCCAGCCGAACCACGAGCACCACGAGGACGATCTGGATGATCAGGCCGATGATCGACGACAGGCCACCGAGGCCGCCGAACAGGCCACCGCCGAACAGCATGCCGAGCAGGCCCGCGCCGAGGAACCCGGCCGCAAGGCCGCCCATGAAGCCGCCGGCCCGGCCGAACAGACCGCCACGCGCGGGTGCGGCGGCAGCCGAATTCATGCCTGCGCCCGGCTGGGTGTAGGTCCGATTGAACTGCGAGGTCGAGCCCGGCGCGGTCGTGGTCGATGGCGGGGCCGAATAGGTGCGCGAACCGCGCGAACCCGACGACATACCGCCACCGACGCGCGCGTCGGCGGACGAGATCGCCAGCGCAGTCGGCAGCGCAAGCGCCAGCACGACGGCAATCGTCTTGAAGAGACTGCGGGAGCGTTGCGAGAAATTCATGTTGGTTTCCCAGATCCCCGGCATGGGGATGTGCCCCTAAGATGGGCAGCCTTCCGTAAAAAGGAAGCCACTATCGGAACTTATGGCTGCGGCCCTCAGTCGCGGGGATGTGGCAAAAGCCCATATTTGGCGGCGGCTTGGCCGGGTGTGCAAAAGGAGCCGCGGTCGCCGGCTACCGGTCGGTTTGGCGACAGCAGTTCAGCTTTTTTCCGTCATTGCGAGCGAAGCGAAGCAATCCAGGCTGTTTCCGCGGAGGCAACTGGATTGCTTCGTCGCTTCGCTCCTCGCAATGACGGAGAATGTGGAGCCCGCGCCCTCACCCCGCCTTCGCCATCGTCTCCTTCACGGCCGCCACGAGCTGGCTAAGTGTGAACGGCTTGGGCAGGAAGTCGAACTGCTGGCCTTCGGGCAGGCTCTTCTCGAACGCGTCCTCGGCGTAGCCGGAAACGAAGATGAACTTGATGTCGGGGTTCTTCTCGCGCATCGCCTTGAGCAATGTCGGGCCGTCCATCTCCGGCATGACGACGTCGGACACGACGAGATCGATTCCGCCGCTCTGCTCTTCCAGCACCTCCAGCGCCTCGACGCCGTTCTCGGCCTCGACCACGGTGTAGCCGCGCGAGCGCAGCCCGCGTGCGTTGAGCGCGCGCAGACCCTCCTCGTCCTCGACCAGGAGGATGGTGCCCTGTCCGGTGAGATCGGTGCGGGGCTTGGCGTCCGCCACGGACCCGGCCTCCTTCGCGGCACCATTGCTGGCGCCAACGACCGGCGCCGGCTGCTCGACCTGCACCTCCGGCTCGGCATGATGGCGCGGCAGGAAGATGTGGAACGAGGTGCCCTGCCCGGGCTCGGAGTCCACGTAAATGAAACCGCCGGTCTGCTTGACGATGCCATAGACGGTGGAGAGCCCGAGGCCGGTGCCCTTGCCGACCTCCTTGGTCGAGAAGAACGGCTCGAAGATCTTGCCGCGGATGTCGGCGGGAATGCCGGTACCGGTGTCGGCGACCTCGATCCGCACATAGTCGGCGGCTGGCATGCCCTTGTAGGCCAGCCTGGCCGCTTCCTCGGTGGTGACGTTTGCGGTGCGGATGATCAGCTTGCCGCCGTCGGGCATGGCGTCGCGCGCGTTGACCGCGAGGTTGACGATGACCTGCTCGAACTGGGAGACGTCGACCTTGACCGGCCAGAGATCTCGGCCGTGGATGGTCTCGTGCTTGACCTTCTCGCCGATCAGCCGGCGCAGCAGCATGGCGAGATCGGAGAGCGCATCGCCGAGGTCGAGCACCTGCGGCCGCAGCGTCTGCCGGCGCGAGAACGCCAGCAACTGTCGCACCAGCGTGGCGGCCCGCGTCGCGTTCTGCTTGATCTGCATGATGTCCTGGAACGACGGGTCGGTCGGCTTGTGCGCGTTCAGCAGGAAGTCGTTCGCCATCATGATGGCGGAGAGCACGTTGTTGAAGTCGTGGGCGATGCCGCCCGCGAGCTGGCCGACGGTCTCCATCTTCTGCGACTGGTTGATCTGGTTCTCCAGCGCGCGCCGCTCGGTGGTCTCGAGCATGTGCACAATGGCGACTTCGGCGTCGTTCTCGGCCGCATCCACCGGCGTGACGAAGAACTGGCCCCAGCGCTCTCTGGTTCCTTCGAGCGCCACTTCGACCGGCGCGACGTCGGCCTGGCCCTCCGCAGCCTGGTTGATGGCCGCGATCAAAGGTGCCGGTCGCGCGAATTGACGGCGCGGAAGATCGACTTGCTGGCGCTGTCGAGCCCCAGTGCCTGCCCGAGCTTGGCGTAGCGCGCATTGGCGCGCACGACGTTGCCGCCGCGGTCGACGGTGGCGATCGCCATCGGGGTATGGTCGAAAAAGCGCATGAAGCGCACTTCGGCGGCGCGGTCGGGATCGCTGCGCTCGTCGCGGGCACGGCTGATCACCAGCGTGCGCGACGGGCCCGGCGCACCGTCGGCGCCGAAGGCGAGCTTGTGATAGAGCCGAACCGGCATGGTCTTGCCGGTACGCATGCGCAGGTCGATGTCGAAGACTTCCGTCTTGACCTCGCCCGGCACCGCCACGATCGCGGTGAGCAGCGAAGCACCGTCGCCGGAGACGATGTCGGTGAGCTTCAGCCCGCCCGAGCCGATCTCGGCGAGGTCGTAGTCGAGCCAGTTCGCCAGCGTCGCGTTGACGTAAGCGAGCTCCCCGGCCGGATTGACCGAGAAGAAGCCGCAGGGCGCGTGATCGAGATATTCGATCGCGTGCTGGAGTTCCTGGAACACGTCCTCCTGGCGCTCGCGGTCGCGGGTGATGTCTGCGATCGACCACACCGCGTATCTCGTCTCGCGCTTGCCGGTGCCGAGGGGCCGCACCCGCATGCGGAGCCAGCGGCCCTGGCTGCCATCATTGCCGGAGATGCGGACCTCTTCCTGCTGCCGCTTGCCTTCGCGCGCGGCTTTCAAGAGGCGGAACACCGCCTCGGAGACGTCGGGGTTGCCGATGAAGACGCGCTCCACGGGGCGCACGTCCTGCGGACCGGCGGCGCCGGTCAGCGTCAGGTAGGCCGCATTGGAATAGACCACATGGCCGCGCGGGTCGGTCACGGCGAGGCCGTCGAAGGCGTGGTCGGCGATGCGCCCCATCACGGGATCGTCGAGATTGCGATCGGCGAAGCGGATGATGCCGGCGGCGAAGGCGAACAGGTTGAACAGGCCGACCATCGCCAGCACGGCGAGGATACCGAGGATATAGGGCTGGGCCTGCGCGCGCCCGAGCGTCATCAACCCGACGGCAACGGCGACGAGGCCGGCGGCCACCAGCAGCACCAGCGCAATGCTGCCCGAGCGCGGCGACGGCTCGTGCGCCGCAACGGGCTCGCGTGTGAGGTCGTGGTCGGTCTCGGCAGTCATCTCAAGCTGGCACAAGCCTGTCGGCAGAGAATCAACGCGCTACAGGGCGCGCAGGGTCCTCCCTGCCTGAATCGGACCCGCAGGCGCAAGGGCAGCAGGGGCGAAAGGTACGCTGATTCCCAGATTACGGCCATTTCCAGTACTTTTCAGGGGTTTTATTGCCGGGTGGCACCGAATCCGCTCTTTAGACGCATGACGTAGCCGATGACTTCGGCGACCGCATGGTAGTGCTCGGTCGGGATTTCCTCGTCGATCTCGACGGTGGCGTAGAGCGCGCGGGCGAGCGGCACGTTCTCGACGATCGGGATGTCGTGCTCGCGCGCGATCTCCCGGATCTTGAAAGCGAGGTTGTCGACGCCCTTGGCGACGCAGATCGGCGCCGACATGCCGCGCTCGTAGGACAACGCGATCGAATAGTGGGTCGGGTTGGTGATGATCACCGAGGCCTTGGGAACCGCCGCCATCATGCGCTTCTTGGAGCGCTGCTGGCGCAGTTGCCTGAGCTTGCCCTTGATGTGCGGGTCGCCTTCGGACTGCTTGTACTCTTCCTTGATCTCCTGGAGCGACATCTTCTGCCGCTGGAACCAGCTGCGATACTGGAAGAAATAGTCGCCGATGGCGATGATCGCGAGCGCCGCGACCACCGCGCCGAGCAGATGAATGGTCAGGCTGGTGGAGGCGCCGAGCAGGGCAGCCGGATCGAGCCTGACCATCGCCTCCATGCGATGCCGCTCCGGCCACAGGATCACGGTCATGACCGCGCCGAGCACGATCAGCTTGCCGAGACCCTTGAGGAAGTTCGCCGCCGCTTGCTTGCCGAAGATGCGCTTGAGGCCTTCGGCAGGCGACAGCTTGCTGAACTTGGGCTTGAGGGATTCGGCCGACCAGACCAGTCGGTGCTGCAGCACGTTGCCGGCAATTGCCGCCAGCACCAGCATCAGTAGCGGCACGCCCACCGCCGCCAGCACCGCGACTTCGATCTGCTGCATCAGGGCGAGCAGAGCCCTGCCGTCGGTCTTGATCATCCAGGAATTGGCGAGCAGGTTGCGCATCGGCGCCAACAGCCCGCTGCCGACCGATCCCGAGAAGCTCGAGACGACGAGCGTGGCGCCCGCGATCATGAACCAGGTGTTGATCTCCTGGCTCTTGGCGACGTCACCGCGTTCGAGCGCCTCTTCGAGACGTTTTTGCGTCGGGTCTTCTGTTTGACTCTCTGGATCGTTGTCTTCCGCCATCGATCACCCGGTCACTTGAGTGGCATCATCTGGTGCATGACACCGATGAAGTAGTCGAGAAAGGTGCCCATCATCGCCGTGAGCACGACGGCAAGCACCAGGAAGCCGGCGAAGATCGACAGCGGCACGCCGACGAAATAGACCTGCATCTGCGGCATCAACCGCGCCAGCACGCCGAGTCCGATGTTGAAGACGAGGCCGAACACCAGGAACGGTCCGGAAAGTTGCAAGCCCAGGCGGAACGCGGCGGCAAAGGCGCGCGTCGCCAGTGCGGCGACATCGCCGCTCGACACGGTCTCGCCCGGCGCGAAGATCGTGTAGCTGTCGTTCAGCGCCGCGATCACCAGATGATGGCTGTCGGTGGCGAACAGCAATGTCACCCCCAGTATCGTCAGGAAGTTGCCGACCAGCACGCCCTGCTGTCCCTGAGTCGGATCGACCGAAGTGACGAAGCCGAGCCCCATCTGCTGCGCGATCACGGCACCGGCAACCTGCAGCGCCGACAACGTCACCCGCGCGGTCGCTCCCAGCACGATGCCGATCACGATCTCATGCAGCATCAGGACCAGCAGCGGCGCGATCGAGCCCATGTCGACCTGATAGGCATTGCGATGCAGCGGCAGGATGATCAGCGTGAGCAGCAGCGCGATCGACAATTTGATCCGTGTCGGGATATTGGTCTCGCCCAGGCCCGGCAACAGCATCACCATCGCGCCGACCCGGGCAAAGGCGAGCATGAAGGAGGCGGCAAGCGCCGGCAGCAGCGAGACGTCGATGCGCATGATAGGCGCATAGTGCCTCAGCCGCCGATGATTCGCGACGATATCCGCAGCATGTGGGAATGCAGTGCGTCTGCCATGAATGGCAAGGCCAACAGCATTGTGGCAAAGATGGCCAGGATTTTCGGCACGTAGATCAGCGTCTGTTCCTGGATCTGCGTCAGCGCTTGGAACAGCGACACGACGACGCCGACCACGAGGCCGACCACCATCAGGGGCGACGACACGATCACGATCGTCCAGATCGCATCACGCGCGACGTCGAGGGTTTCCGGTCCGGTCATTTCGCAGTTCCTTTATTCAACTCTCATCCCCACCTCTTGATGAGGACACACGAACCAGAAAAATCAGATCGGCATCTTCATGATGTCTTCATAGGCCGCGATCACGCGGTCGCGGACAGAGACCAGCGTGGACACGGCGACGTCGGTATCTGCGACCGCCGTCACCACGTCCATCACGTTGGCCTTCCCGGCGGCCATCGCCACCGTCTGTGCGTCCGATTTACGGCCGGACTCCAGGACGCTGCCGACAGTATCTTTCAGAAGAGAGGCGAAGGACTGCCCGCTCGGCTCGCTGCCCTTGCCGGCACCGCTGTTCTCCAGCACGCGAGCGAGGTTTGCATAGGCGTTGGCGGCAATTGTCGGTGTTGCCATGGTTCAAATGTCCTGTTCAGCTCTTGAGGATGTCGAGGGTGCGCTGGATCATCCGGCGCGTCGCGCTGATGATGTTGAGGTTGGCCTCGTACGACCGCTGCGCGTCGCGCATGTCGGTCATCTCGACCACCGAGTTCACGTTGGGATATTTGACGTTACCGGTCGCATCCGCCGCCGGATTGTTCGGCTCGTATTTGGTGCGGAAATTGGACTGGTCGGGCTTGATCCTGCCGAGGGTGACGACCTGCGCGTCGAGTGTACGGTCGAGCGCGGAGGAGAAGGTCGGCACCTTGCGCCGGTAAGGATCGCCGCCGGCGGTCTGCGAGGTCGAATCCGCATTCGCGATATTCTCCGAGATCACCCGCATGCGCCCGGCCTGCGCCCGCAGACCGGAGGTCGCGATCGCCATTGAACGGGCAAAGTCGCTGCTGTCATTCGCCATGGTCTATCTCCAGCCCTAGCCCTTGCCGATCGCGGTCTTGAGCAGGTGCAGGCTCTTCGAATAGAGCGAGGTCGCCGCCGCATAATCCATCTGGTTGCTGGCGGCCTTCATCATCTCCTCTTCGAGATTGACGGCGTTGCCGGCGGGGCGTGTCTCAAAACCCGCATTCTTGTTCTGGTCGAATCCGGAGGCCGCGCCCGACGGCGCCATATGGGAACCGCTGGTGCGGGTGAGCGCCAAGGGACCCATCGAACCCGTGACGGCGCCGCTCCTGTCCAGCTTCGGCTCGACCAGGTCGCGCGGACGGAATTTGGGCGTGTCGGAATTGGAGACGTTCTCGGACAGGACGCGCTGGCGCTCCTGGTGCCATTGCATCTTGGTGCGAAGCGCCGATAGCACCGGAAGATCGTTGATGGACATCGTTGCGGCTCCTTCCGCCTCTCGGACCAGGTCCGAAGCTAGGCAGAATTTGCCGCCTGTATGGTTAACAGCCGGTTAAGGAGGTCGCAGGCAGCTGTCCCCCGGCGGGACACCACTGCGCGTGCCCCGTGATTCTACGCCTCCAAAAGCGGCATTAACCCAACCGCTTGGCGGCGCATTCACAGGTCAAGAAGTCGTTTTGGATCGAGCGATTCATGGGTTATTAAGAGTTGGGGACGGCAAAACTTGCCGTGGGACGTTAAGAAATCGCAGTTTGGGGCAACGTAAGCCGGTGGTTGGCGCATCTGACCACTGGCCCGAGACAAGCGCCATTTGTCGGGGACAAGTATGCAAGGCAGCCCTATCACCTTCATCGTCGCGTTCATCGTCGTTCTGGCGTTGATCGGCGTCGCTGCATGGCTGGTTCGCCGATTCGCCACCAGCCGGCTTGGCGCAAACACCCAGCGCGGCCGGATGCCCCGGCTCGCCGTGATCGATGCCGCCGCGGTCGACGGCCGCCGCCGTCTGGTGCTGGTCCGGCGTGACAATGTCGAGCATCTTCTGATGATCGGTGGCCCCACCGACATCGTCGTCGAACCCAACATCGTGCGCGCAGCACCCGGCCGCGACCAGCTCCCGCAGCGTTCCAATGCCGCCGAGCCGCCGCGTCTTGCGCCGATGCATGATACCAGCAGCTGGGCCGACGAAGCACCGCGGCCCGAGCTGCTCGATCATCCCGAGCCGCAAATGCCCGAGCCGCCACCGCGGCCCGCGCGTCCCTCCTTCGCCGACGAAGTGCGCCGGCCCGCTCCCGGGCTGGCCGAACGCCGCAACGAGCCGCCACTGGCCGGCTTCACCTCCGAGCCGCTCGCGCCGCGCCCCGAGCGCGAGCCGCGTCCCGAACCTATTCCGCCGCGCGTTGCGCGCAACGAACCCCCTCTGATGCCGCGCCCGCCCCGCCAGAGCGAGCCGGTAAAGGCGCCTCCGGTGCGCTCCGAGCGCGTAGCCGCGCCTCCTCCGCCTGTGCCGCAGGCTCCGCCCGTTCCGCCGCCGGCGTCCGCTCCTGGGGGGCCATCGAGCGCCGAGCAGAATCTCGCCGAGATGGCGCAGCGGCTCGAAGCTGCGCTGCGCCGCCCCGCCGGCGAGACGCTTGCCCCACCGGTCGCCCCGGAGCCCCCGGCCGCTCCTCCGCGTGTGGCCCGCAGCGAGCCGCCGGCGCCACCGGCACCTGCCGCAAAGCCGGCTCCGGAAAAGACCAGCTTTGAAAATCTCGAAGACGAGATGGCCTCGTTGCTCGGCCGTCCGAAGCCGTCTTCGTGAGGCTGCCGGCCCTCCCGCGTAGAGTTTTTCTTCTTTCTGTCCTGATCGGCGCGGCTTCGCTCGCGATGCCGGCACATGCGCAGGACATCAGCATCAATCTCGGCGGCGGAGGCGCTGGCGGTGGCGGCGTCACCGAGCGCGCGATCCAGCTGATCGCGCTGCTCACGGTGCTGTCGATCGCACCGTCGATCCTGATCATGATGACGTCGTTCACGCGCATCGTGGTCGTGCTGTCGCTGCTGCGCACCGCGATGGGCACAGCGACCGCCCCGCCGAACTCGGTGATCATCGCCCTGGCGATGTTCCTCACCTTCTTCGTGATGGGACCCGTCCTGCAAAAATCCTACGACGAAGGCATCCGTCCGCTCGTCGCAAATCAGCTCGGCGTCGAGGACGCGCTTCAGCGCGCCTCCGTCCCCTGCGCGGCTTCATGCAGAAGAACGTGCGCGAGAAGGACCTCAAGCTGTTCCTGGACCTCTCCGGCGAGCCGCCGCCGGCAACCCCCGACGAGCTCGGCTTACGCATCCTCGTCCCCGCCTTCATGATCTCGGAGCTGAAGCGTGCCTTCGAGATCGGCTTTCTGCTGTTCCTCCCCTTCCTGATCATCGACCTCGTCGTCGCGTCCGTGCTGATGTCGATGGGGATGATGATGCTGCCGCCGGCAACGATCTCGCTGCCGTTCAAGTTGATCTTCTTCGTGCTGGTCGACGGCTGGTCGCTGGTGGCAGGCAGTCTGGTGCAGAGTTACGGGGGTAGCGGTCCTGGGCAGCGGTCAGCGACCCTATCCTCTCTAGCCCGATGCTTGTAGGCGTGCACTTGAGCTTACCAGCGTAAGGCGGAAGCCTGCCATCGTCAGCGCGTTCGGCGGCTCGTGACATATCGGAATATGCTCAGGTTGCGCATTCATTGGGTCATTGATATGATGGTCATCATCCCTAGATCCGAAGCGGCTTATGACCAGCAACGTCGAAAACCATCTGCTCGCTCGGGTCGTGCCGCTTGGTCTTCAGGTCGCCGTTCTTGCTGCGTTGTCTGCGAGTGGCACGTTGGCCACCAACATTCTGTTGCCTTCGCTACCGAGTATCGCCGTCGCGGTAGGCGTCACCAGCGCTCAGGTAACGTCAACTATCACCATATTCCTCGCCATGTTCGCGGTCGGACAACTCGTTGTCGGTCCGTTGTCGGATCGTTTCGGCCGGCGCATACCCGTGATGATCGGGTTTGCTGTATTTTTCGCAGGTAGCATATGGTGCGCGTTAGCCAATGATTTGGCGGCACTATTGATTGGTCGCGTTGTGCAGGCCGGTGGCGCATGTGCCACGTCTGTCCTTTCGCGAGCTATCGCAAGAGATCTTTTCCAGGGCGAAAAGCTAGCGCGCGTGCTCACCTTTGTTATGGTTGCGATGGCAGCGGCGCCCGGATTCTCGCCCCTGGTCGGTGGCGCGCTGGATCATTTTTTTGGCTGGCGTTCAGCCTTTGTGTTCGTCGGAATCTTCGCCGTCGTCGCCGCTTTAGCATTTCTTGCGGCTTTCGGAGAAACGCACCACGCGCCACGAGCCGAGTTCGATTTCTCGACGATCTCCAAGAATTACTGGTTGCTATCGACTGACCGCCGTTTCCTGGTTCCTGTCGCAACTGTTAGCCTCATCTTAGGTGCGCTGTTTGCAATGTTTTCGGCGTTGCCGCGTGTCTTGATAGAAGGCCTCGACTTCACACCCATGCAACTCGGCCTGTTCTTCGCAGGCACTGTCATGATCGTCTTTAGTGCTGGCATTATCGCTACCAGAATTGTTCCGCACCTTGGTCTCGACCGATCGATTTGCATCGGTCTCGCGCTGGCCTGTGTCGGCGGCGGCATGGTGTTGCTATTCGCGCTTTTCGACGGGCGCTTTTTGCCATTTCTTGTCGGCGCATGTGTATTCCTGCTGGGCATGGGCATGGTCAATCCGCTCTGCAGCGCGCAAGCTCTTTCGCCATTCGGCGATCGCGCCGGTGCTGCCTCGGCCCTGTTAGGTTTCTGGCAGATGTTGGCCGCGGCGCTAGGCGTATCGCTTGCGGCGGTGATCGCAAGCAACCCCATGATCGGGCTTGGTCTTGTGCTAGTGCTTGCCTCGAGCTTGGCCTCGGCAATTTATCAGGTGCGGGGAAAGCTCAATTAAGCCCGTTAACGTCGCTTGCTGGCCTTAGCTGCTTCCCTGTTTCCACGCCCTACGATCGGTTCACGGGGCATATGTTTCTCACAAGGGACCTGGAGCCCTCAGCCGACTAGCAAAGGCAAACGGGCCATGTCCGGTCTCAAAGACTGAATGGACAAGGCCTACGTCCTCGCGGACTGATCGGGTTGATGAGTACGCGGGCGATAGTCTTCGGCCCTGCCCGTCACTTGAGAGCTGGCTCACGGGTCCCTGTCGCGAGGCCAAGAAGGAGCGGCGATCCTATCGCGGCATCTTGATCTGGCGCACGACGGGGATCGTGGGCAGCGAGCCGGTGTGGTCGGACTCGTCCTTGGCCTGTGGAGAGGCCGGCGCGCGGGCGGTGGCGTCGGGAAAGCGCTGCTTCATCTCGCGCAGGAAGCCGTCGAGCGTGTCGACGCTGGCAGCCAGCTTGGCGATATCGGCAAATTCGGCGCTGGAAGCACCGGTCGGTTTGCTCGCGATGTCGAAGGCGAGCCGATCGGCGCTCTCGCTCATCAGCGGCGCATATTTCTCGCGGAAGCGCGACATGCCGATCGAGTCGTCGGCGAGCGCATAACCGACGGCGGCGCGGATGATGTCGCTTTTCTCCACCGCGTTGAGCGGCTTGAAGTCACGGAAGCGCTCGCCGTAATAGAGCTCGATCTGCTCGGCGGATTCACGCCAGCGCCGCGCCGCCCAGAAGATATCCGAGCGTAGGCGCAGCACCTCGCGGCCTGTAACGTTGGAGACGATATCGAGCGCAAGATCGTGGCGGCCGACGTCGCTCTGTGCACGCGCCTCCAGCAGCAGGCGTTGCTGCCTGAGCTCGCCTGAGAGGTCGCTGATCCGGCTCGCGCGCAACGCCGTGATCGCCATGTCGGGTCTGCGATTGGCGAGATAGATCATGGAGAGGCGCGCGGCGACTTGCGCACGCGCCGCGCCTTCGAGGCGATGGTCGACCTGGTATTGCAGGAGCTCGGCGGCCTGGTCGAGCAGATCGATCGAGGCGAGACGGTCGGCGAGGCGTCGGATCAGTTCGTCGCCGCGGCGGCCGATCGGCGTCAGCTCACGGAACTCGTAGAACATCCCGAGCGATTCGATCGGCGGCAGCTCGTCGCCCTTGGGTCCCAGGAAGAGCTGCGTAAACAGGTCGGAGGCGAGGTCTTGCGCCTGGCGCGAGGCTTCCGCGTTCGGCTGCAGCTTTGTCGCGGTGCGCGCCGCGGTGAGCGCGTCCCGGTAGCGTCCGTTCTCTGCAAACATCTGCGACAGCATCTGCAGCGTCTTGACCTCAATCGAGTCGCCGCGCCAGGTCATCGAGAGCGTTTCGAGCTCGCGCAACGCGTCTTCCTTACCGATCTCGTCGCGCTTCTGCCGCAGCGCGACCTCGAGCTGCTTGGCCTCGGCCGCAGCCGGCCGATCGGACGAGCCGCCGGCGAACTTGTAGTCGTCGAGCGCGTCCTTGTCGTGGCCGAGCGCCTCGGCAAGCCGGCCGCGCAGCACGGCAAAGCCGGGCGCGGCCTCGGGCGAGACGCCGACCACCTCGAGCTCGCTGCGGCGCTTGGAGGCGCCCGCATAGTCCTTCACCTCGAGCGAAGCGCGCATCGCCTCCATCGTCACGATGCGCTGGATGTCGAGCGGTAGCGAGGCGATGGCGAATTCGACGTTCTTGAACTTCTCGCGCGCGTCCGCCCATTTGCCTTGGCGCGCATAGGCGAGCGCTTTCCAGAGCTGGGAATCGTGGCTGTTGCCGATCACGGGGTTGGCGAGGTCCTTCAGGCCCTGCGCCGGCCGACCGATCAGGATGCTCGCGATCGCATGCATGATCAGCGCACCGCTCTCCTCCTTGTTGAGAGGATCGGCGAGCATCAATTCGGTGACGGCCTTCGCCTCGTGATACATCGCGCGCGACATGTAGAATTGCGCGAGGTCGAGCCGCGGCAGGGAACGCATCGCCGGTTCGAGGTTGGCGATCGCCGTGATCAGCTCGTTCTGGCGCGCTATGAAATTTTCCGACTGGCCCTTGCGCCAACCTTCGGGGCTGAAGACCGGCCGCACTGCGGTCGGCGCGCGCTCGGCCGAGATGTCGACCGGGGACAGCGTCAGCCCGCCCTTTTTGCCGAGGATGACCTTGTCAGCCCCGACCTCGACGCCGACCTCGTCGGAATTCGGCCGGATCGCGATGCCATGCGCGGATTCCAGCAGCGCGAGATCGACGAGGTCCTGCCGCTTGATGAAGCCGCGCACCGGCCGCTGCGCGGTGATGACATAGAGCGTGTCGCCGGCATCGGGATCGGTGAGCTTGTGCAGGAGCCCCGGATTGGCGAAGGGGATCGCGATGTTGGCGAGCGCCGGGTCGGTGATGTTGCGCGAGATCATCAGCGGCAGCGGCGTCGCCTGGATCTTGTCGGCGAGGGTCAAGAGCCAGTTGGTCTGCTTGCCGACCTCCTCGCTCGACAGCGAATAGACCAGCGGCCGGGTGAGACGGATGCGCACCGCCTGTCCCTTCTCGAGCGGGACGCGGCCGACCTCGCCGATCATCGCGCCGCCCTTGGTGCGGATCGCCTCGACGTCGATCGGCTTTGCCGTATCGAACACCAGCCAAACGGTGTCGCCGCGGCGGAACGCCGCCGCAGGGGTTGCGACCTGAAGCGGGAAAGTTACCCGCAGGCCGTCGCTGTCGCGGCGGACATCGACGCTGGCACCAATCGGCTGCGGCGCAGCGGGCGCCTCTGCTGGCGCGGCCTTGACGGGCTCCTTGACCGGCTCTTTGGCAGCATCCTTCACGACCTCTTGAGGCGCTTCGGCCATGACCGGCTTGGCGGGCGCGACCGCAGCGTCTGCAACTGGCGCGACAGACTTCGAAACTTCCTTGGGCGCTTCCTTGGGCGCTTGCGCAGCGGGCGCGGCTTCGGATGCAGGAGCCGGCACCGATTTCGGCGCTTCAGCGGGCGGCATGGCGGCGGGCGCTTCCGGCTTCACCTCGGGCTTGGCATCGATCCTGGCTTCGCGCGCGATCGTCTCGGACGTCGGCGGCGCGATCTCACGATGCGCGTCCTTCGGCTTCTCGGCCGCCGGCTTTTCAGGCGCAGGCGCCGGTCCATGAGCGGCGGGCTTGGCCTGCGCGATCGCAGCTTCCGCCGACGTGGCCATCTTGCCCTTGTCCGGCTGGAAGGAGATGTCGACGACGTAGTTCTTCTCGTCGCGGAACGAATGCACGTCGGAATCGCCGATCAGCGCGATCTCGACACTGGTCTGGTCGATGTCGGCCTTCTGCTTGATCGAGGCGACGTTCGGCGGCGCTGCGACGACCGCGTCCGCCAGATCGAAATTCAGGTTGGCGTTGAAGGCGAGCGTGAGCTTCTGTTCATTGAGCACGGAGGATACGCCGACGCCATCCGGCATCTCGAACACGAAGCGGACGAAGGTCGGCTGCACCGACGCGCGCACGCGGATCTGCGGCCGTTTCTTACTCTCCGCCGCGGCGCGCTGGGCGCGCAGCGCGCGTTCGGCGACGCGCGCGCGCTCGGCGAGTTCCTTGACCACGTCCATCGGCAAGCTCGGCGGTGGCCCCTTCCAACCCTCCGGCAAGAGGTCGATGAAGGTACGTTCGCCGGCATTCATGGTGTTGACGGTGACGCGCCGCGCCAGCGACAGGCGGATGGCGCCGCCATCGGGATCGCGGCGGGCGGAGTTGACGTAGTCGGGCGCGCCTTCCGGGACGCGATCGACGGGAACGTCGACCGCCCGGTCGAAACGGATGACGAGAATGGAGCCGGCCGTCGTAACCTCGGAGGGGACGTCCTCCCCGAGCTTGATCACGAGACGGGCAAAGCCGCCGCTGGCCGAGAAAGTCGCCTCGCCCCTGATCGCGTCGGCCGCCCGGACAGGCGCCGTGAAGCCGATCAGCAGGCTGGCTGCCAGCAGCGGCGCCGCGCGGACATGACGCGACAGCCTCCGCGCCAGGGCGCGGGCTCGCGACACAAATCCAGCGGCAGCGTCTCGCGCCATTGGCGGCATTACTTCCGGTTCGACGGTCCACGCCGGCATTGCTGCCGGCCCCTGCCCCAGACTGTAGATTTTGGCAATTAAGGACTTCTTAAGTATGAGCCCTCAATTCGGCTTTTGCGTCGGCTTGCCGTCGATCTTGGGCAGCTCGCCGGCCGAGGCGGACTGATCGCCGCCGCCATTGGCCCTGCGGGCCATCTCGACCGTCAGCCGCTCGGCGGCCTCCGGGGACATCAATCCCATGATGTCCGACATTTTTCGCGGCGCGATCTGCGAGGCGATCTCGATCAGCACGCCCATCTCGAGCCGGTCAAAGACCCGCGCGGCGTCCTTGGGCTTCATGCCCTCATACATGGTGACGAGGCCCTTCATGCGCTGGGCTTCGGCGGCCTTCTGCTCGGCCTGCGTCGCGGAGATACGGGTTTCTACCGCCTTCATCTCCTCGACCTTGTTTTCGATGCGCTTCTCGGCGGATTTCAACAGGCTCTCGCGGATGTCGATCTCGCGCTGGCGGGCCTCGATCTCCTGGCGACGCGACTGCAGGCGTTCCAGGATCGCCCGTTCCGAGGCGGAGATCTGCGGCTGGGCTTCCTCCTTGACCGCGGCGCCTTCGGACTTGGTGTCGGGTGCGGCCGGCTTCGGCGCCTCCTTCGGCGCGCCATGGGTCGAGCCCGTGATATCGGGATCCTCGCGGCTGGCCGGGAAGTTCAGATTCTCCTGCGCCCACGACTTCTTGGTCTGGCTCGGCTTGTAGTCGAAGACATAGCCGCCGTTGATCACAAGACCCGTGACCTTCAGCGTGGCCAGGCCAGCGACGGCAACCAGCACGATCGGAATGACGCGGATGTTGCGAAAAGACTTCATACCCTGACTTTATGCCGCAAGACCGTTGGATCGTCGGCGCTCGGAGAAGGCTTCGGCCGCAGCCGCCACCGCCTTCGCCGATGAAGGCTTGGCTGCGGGCGCGGCGACCGTTTCCGGGTTCGTCACGGGGCGCGCAGCGATTGCGATCTTGGACAGGCGCCGCACCACGTTGTCGGCTTCGCCGAGCTGCTTGTAGAGCTGCTCGGACATCTGGGTCGCCGCCGCAAGCTGGCTGCCGAGGTTCTCGTTGACGTCGCGCACGGCGAGCTTCAGCCCGCCGATCGCGCGCTCGGCGATCTCGGTTGCGGTGATCAGCTCGCCGATGACCGCCTTCAGCGAATGCTCGTCCGCCTTCAGCCGCGTCAGTCGCTTGTTGAGCGTGACGCAGTAGACGATGGTCAGCATCAGCAGGATAGCCACCAGCGTCTCGATCGCCATTCCCAGGGAGTGGTTCATGGGGCCTCCATCATCTTGTTCTGCTCGTCGACCTTTTCGAACATCGCAAGTGTCGTACTTGGCTTGCGCAAGGGTTTCGTCACCCGTATCGCGACGCGGTCGCCGACCCGGCCCATGCGTCCTTCGGTGATGGTGACGTCGCCGCAGCGAACGGTGACGCTGGCATCCGCGCGCATGTCCAGCGGCAGCGTGTCGCCGACCTTTAACCGCATCAGCTGCTTGAGCGGAATGTCGGCTTCGTAGAGCACGGCGTCGACGGAGATCTCGGCCTGGACGATCTCGGTGGCGAAATGGCCTTCCCAGATCTGGTCGCGGCCGAACTTTTCGCCCATGAACATCTGGAGCAGGACGCCCCGGATCGGCTCGATGGTCGCGTAAGGCAGCAAGAGCTCGATGTTGCCGCCGCGATCTTCCATGTCGATGCGCAGGCGCACCAGGATCGCGGCGTTGGCAGGACGGCTGATCGCGGCGAAACGTGGGTTGGTCTCGAGGCGGTCGATGGTGAAGGTCACCGGCGACAGCGGCCGGAACGCCTGTTCGGCATCGGCCATGACGACTTCGACCAATCGCTTGACCAACTCTGTCTCGATCGTGGTGTAGGGCCGTCCCTCGATGCGCAGCTGGCTCGAGCCGCGACGGCCGCCGAGCAGCACGTCGATCATCGAGTAGATCAGGCTGGAGTCGACCACGGCCATGCCGAAATTGTCCCACTCTTCGGCCTTGAAGACGGTGAGGACGGCGGGCAGCGGGATCGAGTTCATGTAGTCGCCGAAGCGCACCGAGGTGATGCGGTCGAGCGAGACTTCGACGTTGTCGGAGGTGAAATTGCGTAAGGACGTCGTCAGCAACCGCACCAGGCGGTCGAAGACGATTTCGAGCATCGGCAGACGCTCGTAGGAGACCATCGCCGAATCGATGATGGCGCGAATGCCGGAATGATCGTCGAGCGTGACGTCGCCGACCGCGAAGCCGAGGAGGTTATCGATCTCCTCCTGCGACAGCACGCGTTCGCCGGAATTCTTGCCGGCGCCGAGATCGCGGCTGCCATCCTCGACCATGGCCGCCCATTGCAGGGCCATGGTCTCGGATAGTTCGTTTTCCGCAGCAGCCTTCGCGGCCTCAGCGGGATCCTCGGAATCGAGCGAGGCCTCCCATTGGGCGGCAATTGCATCCTGGTCTGGTTGGTCGGTGCCTGCCATGATCCCTAGCCCGTCATGCTCACTGGATCACAACTTCCTTGAACAGCACCGCGCTGACCTGGACCGGAGCAACCGCGGCGTTGACGCGCTTGGTCAGCTCTTCCTTGAGGCGGAAGATGCCGGCGGAACCGTTGAGGTCGGACGAGCGGAGCTCGCGCGCATAGGTCTGGAAGATGTCGGTGATGCGCGGCATCGTCGGCTTGATCGCCTCGACCTGCTTCTCTTCCTTCAGCTCCAGCACGATCTTGAGCTTCAGATATTGCACGCGCTCGCCCGGCGCGCCGGCGAGGTTGACCATGATGTCGGGAACCTCGACGAAAGACGGCGGCTTCGGCGGAGGCGCCGCCTCGGCGTGATGCTCGTCGTCGCCGTGACGGAAAAAGAAGAACCAGGTCGCGGCGCCGCCGCCGAGAACGGCGAGCAGGCCCACCACCATGATCATCAGCTTGAACTTGTTCTTGGGCGGAGCGGCTTCCGCGCCGTCGGCGGCTGCGCCGCCTTCCGCTTCATTCTCTGCCATGATCGCCGCGCTCGCTCATCTCTCAAAGGGGTCGAAAGAGCGAAGCTCCTGGCAGACAGTGACGCGATACAAATGCCCCAGCGCAGTGCTCCTCTTACGCGCAAACGCTACGGTAATAATGGTTAACGGAACCTTTCGATTGGGCCTTCGCTAGGAAAAATCTGCCGGGTAAACATGGCTAACAGACCCTTTCTGCCGCCTCTCCGCGCCCTCGAAAAACAATCAAGATCCTGAAATTACACAATTTTCCAGCTTGGCACGAGTTTCGCTGAGAAAGGACCGGACCCAGGGTTTGGGAGAACCCGAGGTCTCGTTCACGGGATCGGCCAATGCGCTTGGGAGAGCGAGCTGGCAGATCTCACTCAGGGGAGATTTCCGATGCAGAACGCGCTTCTGATCGGCTTGTCACGACAGATGACGTTGGAACGGCAGATGGATGTCATCGCCAACAACGTCGCCAACGCCAACACCAACGGCTTCAAGGCCGATCATTCGCTGTTCGAGGAGTACCTCAACTCGAACGCGCGTGAGGACAATTTCGTCGGCTCCGACCGCCGGGTCTCCTATGTGCAGGACCGCGGCACCTTCCGCGACGTCGGCCAGGGGCCGATGGAGCCGACCAAGAATCCGCTCGACATGGCGATCAGCGGCAACGCCTATTTCGCGGTTCAGGCCAATGGCGCCGAGCGCTACACCCGCGACGGAAAATTCTCGCTCAACAGCACCGGCCAGCTCGTCACCTCCGACGGCAACCTCGTGCTGGGCACCAGCGGCCCGATCACCTTCCAGCCGACCGACCACGACATCAACGTCGCGCCGGACGGCACCGTCACGGTGCTCGAGGGCACGGCCAAAAACGATTCGATCCGCGGCAAGATCCGCATGGCCTCTTTCGACGATCCGGCCAAGCTGACCAAGCTTGGCGCCAACCTTTATGACATCGGCTCCGCGGTCCCGCAGGCCGACACCAAGTCGACCGTGCAGCAGGGCTATGTCGAGAAGTCGAATGTGAACTCGGTCAGTGAGATGAGCCGCATGGTCGAAGTCATGCGCAGCTACACCGCCATCGCCAACCTGCTCCAGCAGCAGAGTGACATGCACAAGTCGGCGATCGAGAAGCTCGCCGACGTTCCGGCCTGATTGAGGGAGAACTGACATGCAGGCGCTTCACACCGCAGCAACCGGAATGGCGGCACAGGAACTCAACGTTCAGGTGATCTCCAACAACATCGCCAACCTGCGCACCACCGGCTTCAAGAAGCAGACCGCGGCGTTCCAGGACCTGATCTACGAACACGTCCGCCGGGTCGGCGCCCAGTCGTCCGACCAGGGCACCATCCTGCCGGTCGGCGTTGACATCGGCGGCGGCGTCAAGACCGTCGGCACGCCGCGCAGCATGACCCAGGGCACGCTGTCGCAGACCGGCAACGACCTCGACATGGCCATCACGGGCGAAGGTTTCTTCAAGATCCTGATGCCCGACGGCAGCTACCAGTACACCCGCGACGGCACCTTCCAGATGGACAATCAGGGGCGCATCGTCACGGCGCAGGGCAACCCGGTGCAACCGACGATTACGATCCCGAACAACGCCTCGGGCCTCACCATCAACGTGCAGGGCCAGGTCTCGGTGACGCTGCCAGGTTCGTCGACCTCGGCCGTCCAGGGCCAGATCGGCCTGACCCGATTCATCAACAAGGCGGGCCTCCAGCCGGTCGGCAACAATCAGTTCACCGAGACGCCCTCCTCCGGCCCGCCGCAGGACGGTACCGCGAGCTCCGAGGGCTTCGGCAACATCACCCAGAGCAGCCTCGAGCAGGCCAATGTCGACGTCGTCTCGGAGATGAGCGACCTGATCGCCGCCCAGCGCGCCTACGAGATGAACGCCAAGGTGATCAGCGCCGCCGACCAGATGATGCAGTCGACCACGGCGTTGTTCCGCTGAGGTGATGACGATGATCCGCACCACCCTCGCCACGATCTCCGCTCTCCTCGTGCTGGCGCTGCCCGCACGGGCCGCCGACGACTTCATCGCGACGCCGACGCTGCGCGCGAGCATCACCGTGACCTCGGACGTGGTGCGGATCGGCGATCTCATCGACAATGCCGGCTCGGCCGCGCTGATCCCGGTCTACCGCTCGCCCGATCCCGGCACCACCGGGGCGCTGCCGGTCGCCCACGTGCTGGCGGTGTTGCGCGCAAAGCAGGTGATCGGCGTGATGACCGGCGACATCAAGGAGGTCCAGGTCACCCGTCTCGCCCGCACGCTCGTGAACAAGGACCTCGAGACCGCGGTCGCCTCGGCGCTCGAGCGCCGCTTTGGACTTGGCGATGCCGCCAACATCACCGTCACGTTCGACCGCGGCATTGCCGACATGCGGCTGGATGCCTCCAACACCGGCGTGCTGCAGCCGGTGGCAACCCGCTACGACGCCCGCAGCGGCCGTTTCGACATCGCCTTCGAGATCAACAACGACAATAATCCGGCACCGACCAAGCTGCGTTTCACCGGCACCGCGACCGAAACGGTGGAAGTGGCCGTGCTGACGCGCGACATCGACCGCGTCGATCTCCTGAAGGCGTCCGATGTCGCCATGGAGCGGCGGCCGAAGGCCGAGGTCACCGGTGAGGCCGCCTCGCGCGATCGCACGCTCGGCATGCAGTTGCGCCGGCCGATGCGGGCGGGGACGCCGATCCGCGTCGCCGACATCGTCAAGCCCGACTTCGTGCAGCGCGACCAAAACGTCACCGTCATCTACCAAGTTCCCGGAATCTATCTCACCACGCGCGGCAAGGCGATCGAGAGCGGCGCCGAGGGCGATACCATCAGCGTGCTCAACCTGCAGACCAAGCGCACGCTCAGCGGCGTCGTCACCGGCCGCGGCCAGGTGACGGTCCAGGGCGCCAGCCAGGCCGCGCCGATGCCGGCCGCGGTCGAGCAGACCTCCTCGCTCAAGCGCGACGAGGCGCCCGCCCCCGTCGATACCGCAGCCCTCGTCCGGAACCTGGTCCAGACCCCGGCATCCCCGGCCCAGATCGCACAAGCCCAGATCCCGCAAGTTCGCGTCTCGCAAGCTCCAGCCAAGTCAGAGTAAGTCATGTCCACGTTCAGTTCGGCTTTTCGTCCCCGTCGCATCGCGATCTCTGCCCTGCTGCTGGCGACGTGCGCGCTGGCGAGCGGCTGCTCCTCGATCGACCGTCTGTCGCAGATCGGCGAGCAGCCGAAGTTGTCGGCGATCGACAATCCGACGACGCAGCCCGGTTACAAGCCGGTGCAGATGCCGATGCCGAAGCCCGAGGTCGCCTCCTACAATCCGAACTCGCTGTGGCGCAGCGGCAGCCGGGCCTTCTTCAAGGACCAGCGTGCCCATCAGGTCGGCGACATCCTGACGGTGGCCGTGAACATCACCGACAAGGCCAATATCGAAAACGACACCCAGCGCAGCCGCACCAACAAGGAAGATTCCGGGATCACCGACTTCATCGGCGCCAAGACATTGGGGGCCCAAGCGCAGAAGGTGTTGCCCGGCCGTATCCTCACCGCCGACTCGACCGCGTCCAGCGAGGGCAAAGGAAGCGTGGACCGCAAGGAAGCGTTGCAGACCAACGTCGCGGCGGTCGTCACCCAGGTCCTGCCCAACGGCAACCTCGTGGTCGAAGGCAAGCAGGAGATCCGCGTCAACTACGAAATCCGCGAGCTCATCGTCGCCGGCATCGTCCGTCCCGAAGACATCCAGAGCGACAACACAATCGATTCCACCAAGATCGCGCAGGCCCGCATCGCCTACGGCGGCCGCGGCCAGATCATGGACGTGCAGCAACCGCGCTACGGCCAGCAAGTCATGGACGTGCTGCTGCCCTTCTAGCTTCTCCCGAGCTCCCACATCGTGTTCGCGAACCTAGGCGCGGACGACGATGTACGACGCGGCCCTCGCTAGCTCCCCTGGCGAGGGCCGCATGTATTTTGGCGATGGCTGCATACAGCGCTCAGCGACGCGCGATTGTAGCGACGCCGCTATCCCCTCTCCGCCCCCTCGACTGTCATCACCCGCGAAGGCGGGCGATCCAGTATTTCGAGACGTCAGCGATGAACCGAGAAGCCGCGGCGTACTGGATTCCCCGCCTTCGCGGGGAATGACGACGCAGTGCCCGCGGCGCCTACGTAAACTCCGCCTCCACCGTTCCCAGCCCGTCCAGCTCCATCCGCACCTTGTCGCCGGCCTTCAGCCACAGCGTCTTGACCAGGCTCCCCGTCAGCACGAGCTCTCCCGCGTGAAGGCCCTTGCCCTCGGCGGCCAGATGGTTGGCGAGCCAGGCGAGTGCGTTGTGGGGATGGCCGAGCACGTCGGCGCCGGTGCCGTGGCTGACCTCTTCGCCGTTGACGATAGCGCGGCCTTTGATGGCCTTCAGGTCCGGCACCGACGAGCGCGGCACGATCTCGCCCAACACGCAGCCGGCGGCGAAGAAATCGTCGGCGATCAACGTCGGCGCGCCCATCGTTTCCCACTTCACATAGCGGTCGTCGACGATCTCGATCGCGGGATGATAGGCCTCGACGGCTTCGCCGACCCATTCGGCCGTGAACGGCGCCTCGCCGGCCGCGAGATTGCGCTTCAGCCGCACCGCGATCTCGCATTCGACGCCGACGCGGACATAGTCGGCAGCCGCGAGCTGCACGCCGCTGTCGTGCACGCCTTTCTGGAACACGCCGCCGCCGCATGGGTGTGGAATCCCGATGTAATCCTGCATCACCTGGCTGGTGCAGCCGATCTTGTAACCGACCAGCGGGCCGGCATGCGGCAGCAGCAGATCGTGCAGCGCCCGCTGGACCTGATAGCCCTCGGCTTCATCGGCCGGAGGAACTTCGAGCGCCGCGAGCGGCGCATGGTTGCGGCGGGCCAGCGCGATCGCCTTTGCGGCTGCGAGAATTCTGTCCATCGGCGCCGGCTCCTACACACCACAATCGAGGGCGGCACTTCAGCATCCCCGCCGGGGCGTGACAAGCGCAGGGCGCGCGCGGCAGCAGGTCATGCCAGCCCAGGCTGGATGAGATGCGGACGCTGATCGTCCACATCATGGCAAGCCTCACGGGCGGCGCCGGCGTTTAAGGAAATATTGAGCTGGTCCGGGCTTTATGGGGATGCACGCCTTGTAGCGTCGCAACAGGCCTGATTGCAGCAATGTATGAAGCTGCTGGATCAGCGCCTCAGCATTCGAGTCGATGTCCTTGATGCGACTCGCAAAACCTCTCGCACCTGAAGTGAAGGCTGTTTCTCATCCGAACTCACGTGAGTTCGGAGGAGTTGAGTCTAGCCCATTGATCGCGATTCACTTTTCGCGATTGCGCCCGCGCGCCTAAACGCGCGGTTGCAAGCGACAGGCAAAATGCTGATCACGGCGCGAAAAGGCGCACCTTGCGTTCAAAAAACAAAGAGCCGCATCGCTGCGGCTCGCACTCTATTCGTCGCGATAGACCTTCTCGCGTTTCTCGTGGCGCTCCTGCGCCTCCACCGAGAGCGTCGCGATGGGACGGGCCTCGAGCCGCTTTAACGAGATCGGCTCGCCGGTGTCCTCGCAATAGCCGTAGGTGTTGTCCTCGATACGCTGGAGCGCGGCGTCGATCTTGGCGATCAACTTGCGCTGGCGGTCGCGGGCACGGAGCTCGATGGCGCGGTCGGTTTCGGACGATGCCCGATCGGCGAGATCGGGGTGGTTCACATTCTCCTCCTGCAGGGCTTGCAGGGTGAGCTTGGACTCTTTGAGGATCTCATCCTTCCAGGCGAGGAGCTTCAGGCGGAAGTACTCCTTCTGCCTGTCGTTCATGAAAGGCTCTTTTTCGGTCGGTCGGTAGTTTTTCAACTTTTCCAAGGGCGGCCTATCTGTCTAAGCAACGACTCGTACACGGAACGGGGTCCGCTGAGCGGGGCGTTATATAGCGGCCTCCTGTGACAGACAATGTTTCCCTGATCGCCCGACCGGCGCCCCCAAGCCCTTGCACAGGAAGCTTTATCCTGGAGGGCCCGGGAGCGGCCGACGGCCTAGTAGCCGACCGTGAAACGCTGCCTCTCATGGGCCGGCCGCTCGATCTCGTCGGCGAGCGCGATGGCGTAATCCGCGAAGGTGATCCGGCTCTTTCCGTTCGCATCTGCGAGAAGCTGATCCGTCCCAAGCCGGAATTTGCCGGTGCGCTCTCCCTCGATAAACAGGGCCGACGGCGAGATGAAGGTCCAGTTCAGCTCCTTTTCCTGCCGCAGCAGGTCGAGAAAGGCTGAACCCGCCTCCGCCTCAGCCTTGTACTGAGCCGGAAAACCGGGAGTTGTCACCAGCTTGACGCCCGGAGCGACCTCCAGACTGCCGGCCCCGCCGACGACGAGGTAACGGCCGACCTTGGAGTCCTTGGCCGCGCCGATCAGCTTGAGCGCGTCGCTGGCCAGGAAGTGCACGGAACTCACGGCGACGTCGTGCCCGGCCCACAGCTTGGCAAGGGCTGGCTGGTCGAGCACATCCCCCTTGGTCGGCGTGGCGTTCGGCAGGACCGCGATCTTCTCCGGGTTGCGGGCGATGGCCGTAACCGCGTGGCCGCGGCGGGACAGTTCCTTGGTGATCTCCGACCCGGCCCGGCCCGAGGCGCCGGCAACTGCGATTTTCATGCAAGGCTCCTTTGCTTCTGTAGTAACCAACGGTGACTAAATATCGCAAAGAGCGCTGGTGTTAAGAGAGCACTTTGTGCTTACCTGATTACACGGGAGTAACCGGCGGCGGCCGGCAAATCAGCGGAATGGATCGTGAGGACCCGACGATGAAGCCAGACGTCTATGCAGCGAACTGCCCCACGCGACAGATCCTCGACCGCGTCGGTGACAAATGGGCGGTGCTGATCCTGCTGCTGCTGCGCGAGGATCCGATGCGCTTCAATCAATTGCGCCGCACGATCGAAGGCATTTCGCAGAAGATGCTGAGCCAGGTTCTCAAGTCGCTCGAGCGCGACGGATTGATCAAGCGTCACGCCATCGCAACCGTGCCGGTGACCGTGGAATATTCGATCACGCAGCTCGGCGTGACGCTCGCCGCCGCCGTCGATCCGCTGCGCGATTGGGCCGAACAGAATCTGAAAGACGTGCTCGCCGCCCAGCGCCGCTATGACGCGCAGTTGAAGGATGAAGCGGCGTAAGCCGCTACGCCTGCCCGGCCTTGGCGAGCTCGACCTCGACGCGCAGCTCGATCTCGGACAGCACCGAATCCAGGCCGGAATCGCCGGAGGACGATTTCAGGTTCGCCGCAGCGTCACGCAGCCGCATCACGGTCGTGGCGTCGAGCTTGCCGGAGAGGAGCCCCATCTTGAGATCGTCGAGCACGTCGAGCGCGGTCTTTCCGCGCACGACCGAGCGCTTGCGACGCTCGACGGGATCCTCCTCAATGCCTTGCAGCGCGAGCAGCCCGTCGATGTTGGCGGCCGCCTTCGGTGCGGCGGCGCCTCGCGTCTCCGGCGCCGACGAGGTGTCGGGTAGCACGAAGGTGCCTGAGCTCGTCCGCCTGGCCTGGCTGGCCGGCGTTCCAAGCGTGGTGCCGTTCGGTCCGTAGATGCGCATCGGAAGCAATCCGGGTGATCGATGCGCCACATTCGCCGTTTTATGGTTAACGGCCCGTAAACAGCTCGGCAAAATCTGCCGACAGGCGGCAGTTTCGCTCCTCAGGGACAACGCAGGCTGAGGTCGCTCGAAACAGATTTATTCAACCTATTCAGCGACCTACCCCCGCTGCCCCGAGTTGGCACAGTGCTCGCAAGGACAGCGTCGGACCAGCTCGTCATGGGAGTGTCGTGACGGTCCTTTGATTTGAGGAGCCTCGGGGAGCAGAGGATGCCAAGCGTTCGTTGGGTGAGACTTGTGGGGGTGGCCTGCGCCGCGCTGTCAGCGCTGGCGCTCTCGGTCAATTCTGCAAGCGCGACATCGCGCATCAAGGATCTCGCCAACATCGAAGGCGTGCGGCAGAACCAGCTCATCGGCTACGGGCTCGTCGTCGGTCTCAACGGCACCGGCGACACCCTGAACAACATCCCCTTCACCAAGCAGTCGCTGCAAGCGATGCTCGAGCGCATGGGCGTCAACATCCGCGGCGCCACCATCCGCACCGGCAACGTCGCCGCCGTGATGGTGACAGGCAATCTGCCGGCCTTCGCCACCCAGGGCACGCGCATGGACGTCACCGTCTCCGCGCTCGGCGACGCCAAGAATCTCCAGGGCGGCACCCTGCTCGTCACCCCGCTCCTCGGCGCCGACGGCAACGTCTATTCGGTCGCACAGGGCTCGCTCGCGATCTCAGGCTTCCAGGCCGAAGGCGAGGCGGCGAAAATCGTGCGTGGCGTGCCGACCGTCGGACGCATTGTCAACGGTGCCATCATCGAGCGCGAGATCGAATTTGCGCTCAATCGCCTGCCGAACGTCCGGCTTGCGCTACGCAATGCCGACTTCACCACGGCCAAGCGGATCGCCGCCGCGATCAACGACTATCTCGGCGTCAAGACCGCCGAGCCGATCGACCCATCGACCGTGCAGCTTGCGATCCCGCCGGAGTTCAAGGGTAACGTCGTCGCCTTTCTCACCGAGATCGAGCAGCTCCAGGTCGATCCGGATCTCGCCGCCAAGATCATCATCGACGAACGCAGCGGCATCATCGTGATGGGTCGCGACGTCCGCGTCGCCACCGTTGCGGTCGCACAGGGCAACCTCACCGTCACGATCTCCGAGAGCCCGCAGGTCAGCCAGCCCAACCCGCTGTCGCGGGGGCGGACCGTGGTCGCACCACGCAGCAGCGTCAGCGTCACCGAGGACGGCAAGAAGTTCGCCGTCGTCAAGGACGGCGTCTCGCTTCAGCAGCTCGTCGACGGCCTTAACGGTCTCGGCATCGGCCCGCGCGATCTCATCAGCATCCTGCAGGCGATCAAGGCCGCCGGTGCGATCGAAGCCGACATCGAGGTGATGTGATGCAGACCGGCATGGTCAACACCGCACGGCTCGCCAGCTCCGCCTTCTCGGTGGAGAGCCGCAATGGCCGGCCGGACTTCGATCTCGCCGCGGCACTGCAAAAGGTCTCGCCGAAGCAGCAGGCCAAGGCGCAGAAGATCGCCACCGACTTCGAGGCGATGTTCCTCAACAGCATGTTCTCGCAGATGACCTCGGGCCTGAAGGGCGAAGGCCCGTTCGGCGACACGCCTGGTACCGGCGTGTGGCGCTCGATGCTGACCGAGCAATATTCCAAGAACTTCGCCAACGCCGGCGGCGTCGGCATCGCAAGCGACGTCTATCGCACCCTGATCATGCAGCAGGCAAAAACGATCCGCACGGCATAAGGTCAAACGAGATGAACCATTTCAACGCCTCGCGTCAGCCCGTGCAAGCGCAGCGCCCGAACACCGCACCCGGCAGCGCCGAGTCGCGCAAGATCGCCGAGCAGTTGATGGATGCGATGAGCGCCCTGCTCGGTCTGATCGAGCGCGAGACCGAGCTCGTGCGCGCCGGCCAAGTCCGCGAGGCGATGACCCTCGAGAGCAAGAAGCAGGAGCTGTCGCGAAACTATGTCGGCGCCGTCACCCGGTTGAAGGCGAACCAAGCCCAGCTCGCCAAATCCGCGCCCGAGCTGCTCTCGACGCTGCATCGGCACCACGATGCATTCCGCGCGATGCTCCAGGTCAACCTCACCGTGCTCGCAACCGCTCACGCCGTGTCGGAGAGCGTCGTGCGCGGCGTCAACGCCGAGATCCAGAAGCGCAACGTGCCGAACACCTATACGGCCGCGGGACGACGCGCCACGCCGGGCCCGCGCCACATCACGCCGCTCGCGGTCAGCCGCTCGCTCTGAGCGCGCGCAACAACAAGCGACAATTTTATGAAAAACCGCGCGGCAACATCGTCGCGCGGTTAGGCACGTTTCCTTACCGGATGTTCAATCCCGGTGTTCCATGGTTGCGTATTGAGAGGGGTTGGGATTTGACTCACGTGAGGCAACCAGGAGGCTGCCATGAGTACAGATTTCAGCATCAGGCCGGTGGGGATACCGGTTGCCGTGCAGATCGTAGCGACGTCGAATGCGGCGGCGAACGAGGCCGTACAAACCGATCTGCCCGTGAGCCAGACAGTGGCCGCTGGCGAGGCGAGCGCGCCTGCACGCAATGATTTGCGAAGCAACGAGAACGTCTCACGCCAGGTCGTGTTCGACCAGGCGGCGGCGTCGTTCGTCTTCCAGGTCGTCAACGACAGGACCGACGCGGTGGTCAACCAGTTCCCCGACGAAGCAATGCTGCGCCGGCGGGCCTATTTCCATGCGCAGGATTTGAAATCCGAGCCCTCGCGTCCGGCCAGCACGGACCGCAGCGCCTGACAATCAGGCGTCGAGCGTCGCAACGGCAACATCGAGATCGCTCGAACCGGTCGCGGGACCGGTGACGACGTTCCTGATCTGCGTCTTGCCGGTATACGTCAGCATGAATTTGGTGTCGCCGAAGAAACGAGCCGTGCTCGATCACGGACGGCCGGACAGACCAGCGGCGATATTGCGGTTGATCTCGATCAGCGGACGGAAATGATCGAACTGCGGGCTCATCTGCAGTGCGGCGGTCTGGCTCAGCACGAACACGCTGATGTTGGCGATCTTCTGCCGGACGTCGATCGGCTGCGGATTGTTCTCGCGCATGGCCTCGCTCAGGAAAATCGTCCAGAGCTTGCGATTGAACATCAGAGCCTGCGTGGTCTGCTCGCTGAACGGCTCGGCGCTGTTGATCGCATCCTGAAGCTTGTTCGCGGCCTTGAGCAGGGTCTGCGCTTCGATGTCGCGAGGAGATGCGGTGGTCGTTGCAACACGCGCGTAGGCCGAGGCAGCGGAATTCGACATCAATCACACCCTGGAGGTTACCCAGCCCGTTGAACGCGCTTAAGGATTTCTTTCCCGACCCTAGGCAGCACCGCTTAAGATTTGCTTACGTGAGTGCTTGGAGGGGCTCCGGATAAATACGGGCCCGGAGTCCTTCGTCGTGAAGCTAGATGCGCGGATGCATGCTGTAAACACGCTTCCATGATGCGCATCAATCGCGATCCTGCCTTACCGATCTCAATAAAAACGGCGGAGCATGAGCCCCGCCGCGATATTCCGATTCAGTATCTTGCGCTCCGAGATTAGCGGAGCAGCTGCAGCACGCTCTGTTGCGACTGGTTGGCCAGCGACAGCGCGGACACCGCGATCGACTGGCGGGTCGACAGCGCCTGGCTGTTCGCCGCTTCCTCGTTGGTGTCGGCGAGCGTCAGGTTGGATGAGCCGGTCTGCAGCACGTTGATCAGGTTCTTCGAGAAGTCCTGGCGCACCTGCACGATCGAGAGGTTGGAGCCGAGCGCGGAACCTTCCGAGCGCAGCGTGCTCGAGGCCGCGTTCAGGCTCGTCAGCACCTTGTTGGTTGCGCCGTTGTCGATGAAGTCCGTGCCGGGGACGAGATTGCTGAGGCCGAGCCCCGCTGCGTTGAACACCACGCCATTGATGCCGAGCGTCGAGCTGCCGGTCTCGTTGAAGACCAGCTTCAGCGTGTCGCCGTTGAGCAGGTTGACGCCGTTGAAGGAGGAGTCCTGCGAGGTCGTGTCGATCTGCGCCAGGATGTTGTTGAACTGGCTGACCAGACCGGAGCGCGCCGTCTGTGCGACGGGATCCTGGATCGGGGGCTGTGCGGTGGTGAAGGCGAGCACACCGGTGAGCGTACCGCCGACCGCGCCGCCCGCGGCCGTCGAACCGAGTGTCGAAGAGGCGTATTCGTTGACGGTGGTGACGGTCAGCACGCCGTTGGCGTCGATCGTCGCCGTCAGATGGTTGGCCTGAAGCTGCACGTTGAGCTGGTCGAGCGTCTTGACCGTGCCGTTGGTGCCGTCACCGAAGGTGACGTTCACCGGCGTGCCGCCGTTGAACGAGCTGAAGGTGAGCGTCTTGCCGCTGACGCCGCCAACGCCGGAGGTGCGCGCCGCGCTGAAGGCGGTCGCCGTTCCGGTGTTGCCGCTGAGGCCGAATGCGGCGAGCGCATTGCCGGTGCCGGTGATCGAGAGGTCGGCGTTGATGCCGGTCGAGAGCGCCAGCTGGCCGCTGGTATTCACCGAGGACGGGATCTGGCCTGCGGTGGTCGAGAGCGTCGCGGCACCCAGGAAGATGCTGGCGGTCTTCACGCCGGTAGCAAGGTCGATCGAATTGAGCAGGTCAGTCAGCGTCGCGCTCTGGAGATAGATGGTCGAGTTGCCGTTGCCGTCGGTGACGATGTTGCCGCTAACGCCGCCGGAGGTCACGCTCGTGGCCGATTGCGGCGTCTCGGCGTTCTTGAAGGTAATGGTGTGGCCGTCGATGTTCAGCGTCGAGCCATCCTTGACGAGACTGCCGAGCGAACCCGCAGTCGTCTGGCGGTTGGCGCTCACGCTGGCATTGCCTGCGCCGGTCGCCGAGGTCAGTCCGAGCGCCTTCAGGAAGTCGGCCTTGCCAGTCACGCTCAAATCGGAACCGGTCGAGCTCTTCAGCGTAACCGCGCCCGCGGTAATGGACGACGGCGTCTGGGCCGTACCGACTGTCGCGCCGCTCGTCGCGATCGTGGCGGCGCCTGCGCTGATCGTCGCTGTCTTGACCCCGCTGGCAAGGTCCACCGCGCTGAGGAGGTCATTGACCGTAGCTGTGGGAGCGCCAGTCGTTCCCATGTAGATGATCGAATTGCCAGTGCCGTCCGTGGCGATATGGCCGCTCGGGTCGAGGCCCCAGCCGGTCGGCTGCGCCGAAGGTGCAGCACCGGTGCGGAACGTGACCGTCTTACCGTTCACGGTGATCGAGTCGCCGTCTGCCGGCGACGATCCGAACGTGGTCGCGGCGGTCGCCCCGATCAGCGTGTTGGTGCCGGCGAGGTTCGTGGCGTTGTCGGCTGCCTTGGCAACCGCGCCGGTCAGTGTGCCGGCGGTCGATCCGAGCGACGCACCGAGCGAGGCGCCTGACGTTACCGGCGTCACGCCGCCAGGTGCGCCGGTATAAAGCACGTTGCTGTTGGCGGTCGCGCTGGCATAGGAGGTCGTGCCGCGGAGATCGGCGGGCGTCGCACCGGGAATCGTGGTGGAGACGTTCGATTTGGTTGAGTAGCCGACCGTGGTCTGCAGCGCCTGGTTGGCGATTGACTTCGCAGAGTCGATCAGCTTCTGCAGCGAGGTGATGCCGGTGTTAGCGGCCTGGAGCACCTGGACACCGTTGTTGATGCCATCGAGCAGGTTGCTGATGTCGCTCGCCCGGTTATCCAGTCCCTGCGCCGTGAAGAAGTTGGTGGGATTGTCGAGCGCGGTGTTGACCTTCTTGCCGGTCGACAGCCGCTCCTGCGTCGTGGCCAGCAAGTCGGCCGTCGACTGCAGCGACAACAGGTTCTGGCGAACGGACGCCGAGAGAACGATGTTGGACATTGGCAGGTCTTCCTCTTGAACCGGATACGAATCGGCCACGCGGGTCTGGAAGCGGGCTTTTGTCCAGTATTAGAGCCTGTCCTTTAAAGTATGGTTAACGCCGGTTTAAGGGATACGGTTAATGCGGGGTTAGCGCCCCCTCCCCCGGTCTCACGCGGTTCCTGCGCCAAAAAGAAAGCGGCGGGGCCGAAGCCCCGCCGCTCGTAGTTATTGTTGTAATTACAGATACTTATTAGCGGAGCAGCTGGAGCACGCTTTGCTGCGAGGTGTTGGCCAGCGACAGCGCCGAGACCGCGATGGACTGGCGGGTCGACAGCGCCTGGCTGTTGGCCGCTTCAGTGTTGGTGTCGGCCAGGGTCAGGTTGGACGAGCCGGTCTGCAGCACGTTGATCAGGTTCTTGTTGAAGTCCTGACGGATCTGCACGACCGAGAGGTTCGAACCAAGCGCCGAGGCTTCCGACCGCAGCGTGCTGGACGCCGAGTTAAGGTTGGACAGCACCCTGTTGGTTGCGGCGTTGTCGATGAAGTCGACACCGACGCTCAGCGAGGCGAGGCCGAGACCCTTGGAGTTGTAGGTCACACCCGTGATGTTCAGGCTCGACTTGCCGGTCTCGTCGAACACCAGCTTGAGCTGGTCGCCGTTCAGCAGGTTGACACCGTTGAACGAGGAGTCGACCGAGGTCGTGTCGATCTGGTTCAGGATGTTGTTGTACTGCGAGACCAGGTTTGCTCGGGTCGACTGGGCCACGACATCCTGCACCGGAGTGGAGGCGGTCGTGAAGGTCAGCGACGAGGTCAGCGTACCGCCGATCGCACCACCTGCGACCGTCGACCCAAGAGTCGAGGACGCATAGTCGTTCGAGGCAGAAATCGTGAGCAGACCATTGGCATCGATCGTCGCGGACAGATTGTTGGCCTGGAGCTGCGAGTTGAGCTGATCGAGTGTCTTGACCGTGCCGTTGGTGCCGTCGCCGAAGGTGACGTTGACGGCGGTGCCGCCATTGAAGGCGGAAAAGGTCAAGGTCTTGCCGTTGATGCCACCCGTGCCGGACGTGCGGGCCGCCGTGAAGGCCGACGCATTGCCGGTGTTGCCGGCGAGACCGAACGCGGCGAGCGCGTTCCCAGTGCCGGTGATCGCGAGGTCGGCGTTGACGCCGGTCGAGAGTTTGAGCTGCCCGCTCAAGTTGATCGACGAGGCGATCTGGCCCGTCGTCGTCGTCACGGTCGCGGTGCCGCTGGCATTCGATGCAGACTGCACGCCGGTGGCAAGGTCGATCGCCTTCAGGAGGTCGGCAACGGTGGCGCCGCCGAGATAGACGGTCGAGTTGCCGCTTCCATCGGTGACGAGGTTGCCGGCAACGCCGGAGCCGGCCGGAACGTTGGCCGGAACCGGCGCATTGCCATCCTTGAAGCTGATGACATGACCGTCGACGTTCAGCGTCGAGCTGGTCTGGAGCAGCGAGGACAGCGTACCGGTGCCGGTGGTGCGGTTCGCCTGCACCGTCGCGGTGCCCGAACCCGCCGATGCGGTGAGGCCCAGCGCCTTCAGGGCGTCAGCCTTGCCGGTCAGCACCAGATCGGCGCCGGTCGTGCTCTGCAGCGAGATCTGACCGCCCGTGATGCTCGATGCGGTCTGGCCCGCAGTCTGAGCGAAGGCCGCCGTGCCCGCGGTGGAGGTGATCGTCGCCGTTTGCGTGCCGCTGGCGAGATCGAAGGCGTTGACGAAGTCGCCAACCGTGGTGTTGGCATTGAGGTAGACGGTCGAGTTGCCGGAGCCGTCGGTGACGACGTTGCCGAAGACACCGCTGGTGCCACCGATCAGAGTGGCTGCACCTGGGGTCGCCGCGGACTTCACGGTGACGGTCTTACCGTTGACGCTGAAGGTGTCGCCGTCAGCGAACTTGGTGGTGGCCTGCGTGGTCAGCGCGCCACTCGCACCGTAGATCAGCGTGGTGCCGGAGATGTTGGCGGGGGTACCGGCGTTGTCCTGCGTCACGGCGCCGGTGAGGACACCCGAGACACCGCCGAGCTTCGTGGTCGAAGCCGCAGCGGTCGCACCGCCGGCAGCGCCGGAGTACAGCACGTTGCTGCTCGCGGTCGAGCTGGCATAGGTAGTCGTGCCGCGAAGGTCAGCAGCAGTCGCGCCGGCGATCGTGGTGGAGACGCTGGACTTCGAGGAATAGCCGACAGTGGTCTGCAGCGCCTGGTTGGCGATCGACTTTGCGCTGTCGATCAGCTTCTGCAGCGAGGTCAGCCCGGTGTTGGCGGCCTGCAGTACCTGCACGCCATTGGCGATGCCGTCGAGCAGATTGTTGATGTCGCTGGCGCGATTGTCGAGTGACTGCGCGGTGAAGAAGTTGGTGGGATTGTCCAGGGCCGAATTGACGCTCCTGCCGGTCGACAGACGGTTCTGCGTGGTGGCGAGGAGGTCGGCGGTGGACTGGAGAGACAGCAGGTTCTGACGAACCGACGTGGATAGAACGATACCGGACATAACTCTTACCCTTCTGGTTTACGCGTCTTCGTTCGATCGCTTCGGATCGAGTGACGGGGACAGCGTGCCGCGACATGGCTAACAAAGGGTGAAACAACACGCGCCCGCATTAAGCGCGGGTTCACCATAAGCGCGCGGAAGGCGTAGTCGCGGCCGGCAATTAGGCTGAAATCATTGGCATTTATCCGCGCTTACTCTCCATTAACCATAACCACTGGTTACTTTTTTCAGAGCACTGCGTGGCTGCGAAATGTCGGCTGACGCACGAAAAAAAAGCGGCGGGGCCGAAGCCCCGCCGCCATGTCTTGCTTGCGATGTCGTCCGCTTCTTAGCGGAGCAGCTGCAGCACGCTCTGCTGCGACTGGTTGGCCAGCGACAGCGCGGAGACCGCGATGGACTGGCGGGTCGACAGCGCCTGGCTGTTGGCCGCTTCAGTGTTGGTGTCGGCCAGGGTCAGGTTGGACGAGCCGGTCTGCAGCACGTTGATCAGGTTCTTGTTGAAGTCCTGACGAACCTGCACGATGGTCAGGTTCGAACCAAGTGCCGATGCCTCCGAACGCAGCGTGCTCGACGCAGTGTTCAAGTTTGTCAGCACCTTGTTGGTCGCAGCGTTGTCGATGAAGTCCGTCCCTTGTGTCAACGCGGCGAGACCCAGACCCTTGGAGTTGTAGGTCACACCCGTAATGCTCAAGCTCGACTTGGCGGTCTCGTCGAACACCAGCTTGAGCTGATCGCCGTTCAGCAGGTTCACACCGTTGAACGAGGAGTCCTGCGAGGTCGAGTCGATCTGCGCAAGGATGTTGTTGTACTGGCCGACCAGGTTCGCACGCGAGGTCTGGGCAACCGTATCCTGGACGGGGGTCGAAGCCGTCGAGAAAGTCAGAGCGCTCGTCAGCGTGCCGCCGATTGCGCCACCGGCCGAAGCCGAGCCGAGCGTCGAAGACGCGTAGTCGTTGGTTGCATTGATGGTCAGCAGGCCGTTGGCATCGATCGTGGCAGTCAGGTTGTTGGCCTGGAGCTGCGTGTTGAGCTGATCGAGCGTCTTGACCGTGCCGTTGGTGCCATCGCCGAAGGTGACGTTGACCGCCGTGCCGCCGTTGAAGGAGCTGAAGGTCAAGCTCTTGCCGTTGATGCCACCCGTGCCGGCGCTACGTGCCGCGGTGAAGGCCGAGGCCGTGCCGGTGTTGCCGGCCAGGCCGAACGCCGACAGCGCGTTGCCGGTGCCGGTGATCGCGAGGTCGGCGTTAACGCCGGTCGAGATCTTGAGCTGGCCGCTCGAGTTGATCGACGAGGCGATCTGGCCGGTCGTCGTCGTCACCGTCGCGGTGCCGCTGGCGTTGGACGCAGACTGCACGCCGGTGGCAAGGTCGATCGCCTTCAGGAGGTCGGCCGCGGTGGCGCCGCCGAGATAGACGGTCGAGTTGCCGCTGCCATCGGTGACGAGGTTGCCGGCAACGCCGGAGCCGGCCGGAACGTTGGCCGCCGCGGGCGCATTGCCATCCTTGAAGCTGATGACATGGCCGTTGACGTTCAGCGTCGAGTTGGTCTGGAGCAGCGAGGACAGCGTACCCGTGCCGGTGGTGCGGTTCGCCTGCACCGTCGCGGTGCCCGAACCGACCGATGCGGTGAGGCCCAGCGCCTTCAGGGCGTCAGCCTTGCCGGTCAGCACCAGATCGGCGCCGGTCGTGCTCTGCAGCGAGATCTGACCGCCCGTGATGCTCGATGCGGTCTGGCCCGCAGTCTGAGCGAAGGCCGCCGTACCCGCGGTGGAGGTGATCGTCGCCGTCTGCGTGCCGCTGGCGAGATCGAAGGCGTTGACGAAGTCGCCGACCGTCGTGGTGGCGTTGAGGTAGACCGTCGAGTTGCCCGAGGTATCGGTGACGACGTTGCCGAGCACGCCGGTGGTGCCGCCGATCAGGCTGGCTGCCGTCGGGGCGGTCGCCGCCTTCACAGTGACGGTCTTGCCGTTGACGCTGAAGGTGTCGCCGTCAGCGAACTTGGTGGTGGCCTGCGTGGTCAGCGCGCCGCTCGCACCGTAGATCAGCGTGGTGCCGGAGATGTTGGCGGGGGTACCGGCGTTGTCCTGCGTCACGGCGCCGGTGAGGACACCCGAGACACCGCCGAGCTTCGTGGTCGAAGCCGCAGCGGTCGTACCGCCGGCAGCGCCGGAGTACAGCACGTTGCTGCTCGCGGTCGAGCTGGCATAGGTCGTCGTGCCACGCAGATCGGACGCGGTCGCGCCGGCGATCGTGGTGGAGACGTTGGACTTCGAGGAATAGCCGACAGTGGTCTGCAGCGCCTGGTTGGCGATCGACTTTGCGCTGTCGATCAGCTTCTGCAGCGAGGTGATGCCGGTGTTGGCAGCCTGCAGCACCTGCACGCCGTTGGCGATGCCGTCGAGCAGGTTGTTGATGTCGCTGGCGCGGTTGTCGAGCGACTGTGCCGTGAAGAAGTTGGTGGGATTGTCCAGGGCCGAATTGACGCTCTTGCCGGTCGACAAGCGGCTTTGGGTGGTGGCGAGAAGATCAGCGGTGGACTGGAGAGAGAGAAGGTTCTGACGAACCGACGAGGAGAGAACAATACCGGACATTGAGTGTTACCCTTCTGGTACGCGACGCAACAAACTTCGATTAGGATTAATCGATGTCCGGGACGGTGAACACAGACGGCTAACAAAGCATGAAGCGTGTCGCGCCAGTCCTTGCGCGGATTCACCATATGAGCGATCGGAGCCATCTCAGGCTCGTCCATATCGTCATGATAGCATGACGCTTTTTCGCGCAACGATCCGGCGTTTGCGACTTGTCAACCATAATCAGGGTAAGCAATCGGCTGCATCCGAATGCATCGTCCGCACTTCGTCCAGCGGCACTCTGATGCCGTTGCAAAAAAGCGGCGGGGCCGAAGCCCCGCCGCCATGTCTTGGTTGCGATGTCGTCCGCTTGTTAGCGGAGCAGCTGCAGCACGCTCTGCTGCGACTGGTTGGCCAGCGACAGCGCCGAGACCGCGATGGACTGGCGGGTCGACAGCGCCTGGCTGTTGGCCGCTTCGGTGTTGGTGTCGGCCAGGGTCAGGTTGGACGAGCCGGTCTGCAGCACGTTGATCAGGCTCTTGTTGAAGTCCTGACGCACCTGCACCACCGAGAGGTTCGAACCGAGGCTCGACGCTTCCGAACGCAGCGTGCTCGAGGCGGCGTTGAGGTTCGACAGCACCTTGTTGGTCGCAGAGTTGTCGATGAAGTCGACACCGCTGGTCAACGAGGCGAGGCCGAGACCCTTGGAGTTGTAGGTCACACCCGTGATGTTCAGGTTCGACTTGCCGGTCTCGTCGAATACCAGCTTGAGCTGGTCACCGTTCAACAGGTTCACACCGTTGAACGAGGAGTCCTGCGAGGTCGTGTCGATCTGGTTCAGAATGTTGTTGTACTGCGAGACCAGGTTCGCACGGGTCGTCTGTGCGACATTGTCAGCGACCGGGCTAGAAGCGGTCGAGAAGGTCAGCGACGAGGTCAGCGTACCGCCGATCGCACCACCCGCGGCCGCCGAACCAAGCGTCGAAGACGCGTAGTCGTTCGTCGAGGAGATGGTGAGCAGGCCGTTGGCGTCGATCGTGGCAGACAGGTTGTTGGCCTGGAGCTGCGTGTTGAGCTGATCGAGCGTCTTGACCGTGCCGTTGGTGCCATCGCCGAAGGTGACGTTGACCGCCGTGCCGCCGTTGAAGGAGCTGAAGGTCAAGCTCTTGCCGTTGATGCCACCCGTGCCGGCGCTACGTGCCGCGGTGAAGGCCGAGGCCGTGCCGGTGTTGCCGGCCAGGCCGAACGCCGACAGCGCGTTGCCGGTGCCGGTGATCGCGAGGTCGGCGTTAACGCCGGTCGAGATCTTGAGCTGGCCGCTCGAGTTGATCGACGAGGCGATCTGGCCGGTCGTCGTCGTCACCGTCGCGGTGCCGCTGGCGTTGGACGCAGACTGCACGCCGGTGGCAAGGTCGATCGCCTTCAGGAGGTCGGCCGCGGTGGCGCCGCCGAGATAGACGGTCGAGTTGCCGCTGCCATCGGTGACGAGGTTGCCGGCAACGCCGGAGCCGGCCGGAACGTTGGCCGCCGCGGGCGCATTGCCATCCTTGAAGCTGATGACATGGCCGTTGACGTTCAGCGTCGAGTTGGTCTGGAGCAGCGAGGACAGCGTACCCGTGCCGGTGGTGCGGTTCGCCTGCACCGTCGCGGTGCCCGAACCGACCGATGCGGTGAGGCCCAGCGCCTTCAGGGCGTCAGCCTTGCCGGTCAGCACCAGATCGGCGCCGGTCGTGCTCTGCAGCGAGATCTGACCGCCCGTGATGCTCGATGCGGTCTGGCCCGCAGTCTGAGCGAAGGCCGCCGTACCCGCGGTGGAGGTGATCGTCGCCGTCTGCGTGCCGCTGGCGAGATCGAAGGCGTTGACGAAGTCGCCGACCGTCGTGGTGGCGTTGAGGTAGACCGTCGAGTTGCCCGAGGTATCGGTGACGACGTTGCCGAGCACGCCGGTGGTGCCGCCGATCAGGCTGGCTGCCGTCGGGGCGGTCGCCGCCTTCACAGTGACGGTCTTGCCGTTGACGCTGAAGGTGTCGCCGTCAGCGAACTTGGTGGTGGCCTGCGTGGTCAGCGCGCCGCTCGCACCGTAGATCAGCGTGGTGCCGGAGATGTTGGCGGGGGTACCGGCGTTGTCCTGCGTCACGGCGCCGGTGAGGACACCCGAGACACCGCCGAGCTTCGTGGTCGAAGCCGCAGCGGTCGTACCGCCGGCAGCGCCGGAGTACAGCACGTTGCTGCTCGCGGTCGAGCTGGCATAGGTCGTCGTGCCACGCAGATCGGACGCGGTCGCGCCGGCGATCGTGGTGGAGACGTTGGACTTCGAGGAATAGCCGACAGTGGTCTGCAGCGCCTGGTTGGCGATCGACTTTGCGCTGTCGATCAGCTTCTGCAGCGAGGTGATGCCGGTGTTGGCAGCCTGCAGCACCTGCACGCCGTTGGCGATGCCGTCGAGCAGGTTGTTGATGTCGCTGGCGCGGTTGTCGAGCGACTGTGCCGTGAAGAAGTTGGTGGGATTGTCCAGGGCCGAATTGACGCTCTTGCCGGTCGACAGACGGTTCTGCGTGGTGGCGAGAAGATCAGCGGTGGACTGGAGGGAGAGGAGGTTCTGACGAACCGAGGAGGAGAGAACGATACCGGACATTGGGTGTTACCTTTCTGGTAAACGACGCTTACTGTTACGCGTCTGCATGGATCGAGTGATCCAGCGACCGGCGGACCGTGGGGCGGAGTCCTCTAACGAAACATGAAATGAAATCGGCGCTTTTGCTGAGTCGGCGCGCGATTCGGCCCATTTGCACACTGGCAACGCCACGCCGCCGGTCGATTTCAGCCTTGATATGATTGAGCTTTTGCACGGCATCGGCCGGGATTTACAACTCGTTAACTAGTCTTGATGGAGTATTGCGCCCTGATCCGCCGCAACACACGCTCGGTTACGAAAGCGTTGATGGAGAACAGGCATGGCCCTCAAGGTCGAGCTCAGACCGCACGAACGCATCATCGTCGGTAACTGCGTGATAACCAACACCGACCAGCGCGCCCGCCTTCTGATCGACGGCGACAACGTGCCGATCCTGCGCGAGCGCGACATCCTCACACCGGAGACCGCCGACTCGCCCGCCAAGCTCGTCTATCTGGCGGTCCAGCTCATGTACATCTCGCCGGATCCTCAGACCCAGCACGGCACCTATTTCAACCTGGTGCGAGACATCGTCACCGCGGTGCCGAGCTCCTGGCCGATCATCGAAGGCATCAACAACAACATCCTCAACGGCGACCTCTATCGCGCCCTGAAGGATGCCCGCAAGTTGATCGCCTATGAAGAGAAGTTGCGCGGCCAGTTCGAGGCCACCCATCCCAAGGCCGAAGCGAGCCAGGGCGACGTCAGCACCGCCGCCTGATCCTACGCGTTCGCGCGACCAGCCAACACGACCGACAACGGCCCCGGATCGTCTCCGGGGCCGTTGTCGTTCCAGACCTGCATCGAGCTAGTGTGCCGCGAGCGGCGGCGCATCGACCTCGATCACAGCGTCTCGGCTGCGACGCCCGCCGAATTCCAGCACGGCCGCGACCAGCGCGTCGATGTCGCTCTCGTCGGTACGGTGATTGACGATAGCGGCGCGGATCGCAAACCTGCCGTCGAGCGTCGTGCTTGAGGGCGCCGCGATACCGGACTCCTGGATGTCGGCAACGATCTCGCGGTTGACCTCGTCGGCAGCGCGGTAACGAAAGCAGACGATGTTGAGATTGACCGGCGCCAGCAATTCCAGCCGCGGCTCGGCGAGAACGCGCGTCTCCAGATATTTCGCCAGCGCACAGCTTCGTGCGATCACCGCACCGAGCCGATTTGTGCCGAACGTCTTCAACGTGAACCACGTCTTCAACGCACGGAAGCCGCGCGACAGATCGGGGCCGAGATCGCAGGGCCAGATTGCGCCGGCCGCAAGCCCCCTCGCCTCGCGACGCAGATAGGCCGCGGGCTGCGTAAAGGCCTGTCGATGCTGCTCGCCGTCGCGCACCAGCAGGAAGCCGGCGTCATAAGGCACCTGTCCCCATTTGTGGAAGTCGAGCGCAATGGAGTCCGCAAGCTCGATGCCGCCGAGCAGCGGCGCAAGCTCGGGCGACAGAATCGCGAGCGCACCGAAGGCGCCGTCGACGTGAAACCAGATTCCTTCCTCGCGACACAGCTCCGCGATCGCCTTGAGATCGTCGACCGCGCCGATATCGACGGTACCGGCGGATGCGACGACCAGGAACGGCCTGAAACCGACCTCACGATCGATCGCGATCTGCGCACGTAGCGCGGCAACGTCCATGCGATGATCGGTATCGACGCCGATCTTGCGCAGCGCATCGCTGCCGAGCCCAGCGATGTCCATCGCCCGCGAGACGCAG
Source organism: Bradyrhizobium lupini (assembly GCF_040939785.1). Taxonomy (NCBI): domain Bacteria; kingdom Pseudomonadati; phylum Pseudomonadota; class Alphaproteobacteria; order Hyphomicrobiales; family Nitrobacteraceae; genus Bradyrhizobium; species Bradyrhizobium lupini. Next base: position 6,460,877 of record NZ_CP162553.1, on the reverse strand, counting down.
CCATGGGCGGCCCGCGATGTGTAAGCCGTGAGCAGCGCACCGTCATTGCCGATGCCGTACTGCCGCGCCAGCGTGCCGAGCGCGCTGGTGCGCGCCACCAGCACCGCCATCAGATTGGCCATCGACGTGCCGGTGACGAAGATGCCGCTCGCGCTTTCCGGGAAGGCGAACAGGCGTCGCATCCAGTCGACGACCTGGCGCTCCACCTCGATCGGCATGTGGTCGCGGCCGCCGAGATTGGCGTTGAGGCCCGCCGCGAGCATTTCCGCGACCATGCCGACCGCGGTACCGCCGCCATGCACCCAGCCCATGAAACCGGGATGGACGTTGCCGGTCGCATAGGGCGCGACATGTTCGGAGAAGTCGCGATAGACGTCGGCGAGGTCGTTCGCCTCGCGCGGCACATCGGCGTTGAACGCCGCACGAACGCCGTCGGGGATCGGCTGCCACACCGGACGCGCGCGAACGTTGGCGATGCCGTCGATCGTCTCGTCAAGCATGCGATGAGCGAGCGCGCGAAACTCGCTCCAGTCCTGCGGATCGAGCGAAGTGTGCGTGACGGAGCTTTGCGTGTTGCGGATGATCTCGTTCATGCTGCACTCTCCTCACTCGCTCTTGCATGCCGCGACAGCATCGCCGTGAATGCCACAAAGATCTTGCGCATCTGCGGCGGCTTGTACGGAAATACGGCCGGCGGATCCATGTTGTGCACAACGGCGGTATTGTCGGCTTCGAAGACCAGCAGCTCGCGGTTCTGGTTCTCGGCGCAATCGACGATGAAGTAATCGAGGCCGACGCGCCTGCTCATCTCGTCGAGCGCGATTTTGTGGCGCGCGGCGAAAGCATGGTCGAAGTCGAGCATGAAGACGGCTTCCTCGGCCCGCTTCTCCTCGCTGAACGCCATGAAGGCGTTGAGATACCAGATGTCCCAGCGATCGGCGATTGCCATGTGGCACGCATAGGCTTTGCCGTCGACCATCGCGAGACGATATTTGCGGTAGAGCCCGTCCGGACTCGCATAGTCGACGAAACGTGCGACGAAGAAGTCCTGCTCTTGTCGCTCGGCGAGATAGGCCGCGAGCGCTCCAGCATCGTCGAGTTTCGCGAGACCGACGCCGGCATGCGTACCGCGCGGCCGCACGATCATTGGAAAGCGCAGTTCGCCCGTGATCTCCTCGCAAACGATCCTGCCTCGCGAAAGCTCCGACAATTGCGCACGCGTCGTGGGGGCGGTCACGGGAATGTCGAGGCCGGGCACGCCCGTCAGCAGACGATACAGCTTGTCGCGATCGAGATTGCCAATGAGATCCGGACGATTGAGCAGCGGCTTCGGCCAGTGCGGCGCGGCCTTCTCGATCAGCGCGAGTGCCTCCCGGCACTCCTCGGAATCGGATGCGATCACGATGGCGACGTCGTGCTCGGGCAGAGTCTCCGGCAGGCCGATGCCCTTGACAACGTAGAGCGTCAACAGCTCGATGTCGGAATCTTCAAGCAGGAAGTCGATCGGCGTGTTGCCGCCCATGTCGATATCGGCGGCGAGCGCGAGCACGCGCAGGCGGGGTTTTGGAGCCGCGCAAGGCGTACGAAACAATTGGTGGAAGGAGAGCACCTCGGTCTGGATCACCAGCCCGGCCTCCTTCTCGCCGAGAAGCTGGGCAATCAGCGAGAGATCGAGGCCTTCGCCGGCCTCCGCCGTTCCCTCCTCGATCCGCGCCAGCAGCCGCTCGCGCAACGGATGCAGGTCGCCGCCCTCGAAGGCGCGGCGCGTCAACTGCGCAAAGCCGATGCGGTCGGCATGGGTCGGCGCGGTCACGCCGCCCGGCGCGGAAACTGGATGTTGCATCTCACACCTCGAACGCGGACTTTGCCGGCACGGCCGCAACCGCGCCACGGTCAAGCAGCAGCTCGATCTTCACCAGCACATGGGCGATGCGATCGAGAACGTGCTGCACATTGCGTTGCGCCTGCATTGTATTCGGCGACCATGCCTCGGTCACCAATCGTGCGCCGACGCAGAGGCGCAACACGGCCTGCGGCGCACCGTCCTGCCGCTCCAGTCGGACCGGCTGGCCGACGAGACAGCGCTGGGCGGTCACTTGCCGGTCCGCCGCGCTGCCGCTGATCTCCTCGGCCATGTCGCACGCCAGCGCCCGATGCACGGCGCTGGTCTCGGCGAGCGAGACCGGCTTGCCGCCGCGCAGCAGCGTGAACGGAAAGATCGTGGCTTGCACGAACTCCTCGTCGTCCGCGCCGGACTTCTCGATCGCGGTGGGAACGGCACGAAGCGACGGCGACAACGCGATCATGCTGTCGATGCCGGCTGCAAGCTCGGCCAGCATCCTGGCGCGGAAAGCCCCGGGCACGGCGTAGTAGCTGCCGATCTCGGCCAGCGCGGCCTCCCAGCGCAGCCATTGACCGAAATTCGGCCGGCGCTCGAACCGCGAGCGCAGCATCGTCCACGCCACCGGCCAGTCGCAGCGGCCGGCATAATCGAAGATGCCAGGCGCGATCCCGCCCATCCGGTCGATCGACCGCGACAGGCCTTTCGGCAGCAGCAGCGCACCGCTGAAGGCCGGTCCGCCGAAAAATTTCGAGCCGGTGATCAGCACCATGTAACCACGGTCGAGATAGGCGCGCAGCCGCCGGCGACCGAGCCGCGCCTGACAGGCATCGACGACAATTTGAACCTTGCGCGGCCAGCGCCGCGCGATCTCGTCGAGACACGCCTCGCTTGGGGCACGCCAACCGAGTTTTGACGAATCCATGATCTGCAACAAAACGCGCCGGCCTTGCGCGAGGCTGGTCTCGACCGCATGCAGCACCGCGGCATCGGCATCGGTGCGCATCGCAACGCCGGCCGCCATGTCGATCAGCGGCACCGCGATGCTGTCGCCGGCCAGCCCCGTCACCGCGCCGTCCTTGCGCACGGCCATGCCGCCTGCCGTCATCGTGCTGAAATGGTGGCCGCGTGCGGTATGCGGCGTCCCGCTTCCGGTCTGGTCGGCGCCGACCACGATCGTCACCGGCGCCGCGCCGAGCACCGCGCGGGCCACGAACAGGGCGTGAAGCTGGGAGTCCGTGCCGGACGGCGAGAACACGACGCCGATGCGCGACGAGAGCGCAAGGTGGCCGCGCAGCTCCTCGCGCATGTCCTCGCAGCGGGCGTCGAAGGCGATTTCGACCTCGTCGAACAGGCACTTGTGCATCAGCTCTTCGCGCGCCAGCGCGGCGCGGTCGTAGGCCATCTGCGAGATCGTCGATGCGGTCGCGGAGGCGAAATTCCAGAGCTCCGGCTCCGGCGAAGCCGCGCAGCCGTAGGCGTTGACACGGTCGTTCGGATCGAGCGCCAGCCGCGGATCTCCGCCGGAGGCGAGCAGCGTATCCAGTGGTGTGAAGAGATCGCGCAGGCGATAGCGCGAGCCGCCGACGGACGCGCGCTCGCTGGCTGACAGACGGGATGCGCCGGCGCTCATCCCGAAAGGCTCACGCCGCATCGGCCGCCGCCGCGGGCGCCGGTGCGAATTGCGAGGTGATGTCGCCGTGGAACACCGACGCTCCGACGTGATCGAGCGAGCTCTCGATGTCGGCCCAGATCTCACCGCCGATATCAGTCCAGCGTTTGCAGAAGGCGAAGTCCTCGGACAGATAGGTGCCGGTCGCCGCATCGATCATGCATTCGAACAAGGCAAACCGGTTGTGGCTCGCCGCCAGCGTATCGTGCGAATGCTCGTGGAAGAATTGCAGGGCCGCGTAGTCCGGATGGCGGCACATCGCCTCCAGCACGGAGCGCCGGATCATCAGGAAGCCGGTGCCGGCGTAGCGCACGCGGGTGAAGCCGTTCACCACCACGATGCGGTCGGGATCCTCGATCTCGAGCACGTAGTCGAGCGATGCGGCCGGCACGTCGGCGCGGCCGGACTGGATCGCCCGCGCGGCCTTGTCCCAGTTGATCCGCTTGATTGGATAACAGCCGGCGACGACGTCCGCGCCGCACTCGATCAGCCGGAACACCTGCTCCGGCTTGAAGCCGATGTCGGCATCGATGAAGAGGAAGTGCGTCGCTTCGGGATCGTCCAGGAACATCGCGGCCAGATTGGCCCGCGCGCGCGTGATCAGCGCATCGCCGTCGCGCAACAGAACCTTGAGCTCGAGATTGGCCATGCCGTGCACGGCGCGCTGGAGCGCGAAGATCGAGCTCGCATAGATGCTCGTCACCTGCCCGCCGAAACATGGCGTGGCCACCACCAGCTTCATCTTCTCCGACATCGTCAGCTCCGCCCCGCTGCAATCCTCACCAAGAGGTAAAGAGGCATGGTTAACGGCGCCTTAACGCCCGCTTACAGGAACTTGACGAGCGAGAGCTGCGCGAGGTTCGAGGTCACCTGGTAGGACGCCTGGAGCGCATTCTGGAGCGACAGGATCTCGCTCGCGACCTGGTCCGGCGAGGCTGATTCCGCCTGGTCGATGATGGTCTGGAGCTGCGCCTTGGCCTGGGTCTGGCGCGTGCCTGCGTCCTTCATGGTGTTCTGGGCCATTGCGATGTCGGTCTGGATGTCCTCGATGCGCTGCTGGCCTGGCTGCTTCGTCAGGGCCTGTGTCACCCGCAGACTCAGCGCGGCGACCTGCCCGCCCGAATACTGCCCGGTCGGTGAGGTCGAGAACGTCCCGAACACGGCGACCGCCTGCAGCTCCTTGCGGATCGCGTCCTCGTTCGCCTGCGCGCCATACTGCACCGTGACGGAATCGTCGACCCGGGCCATCGCGGTGGAGCGCGGCGAGCCGGGGCCGTCATTGCCCAGGTACCATTGCACGGTGGTGGCCGAGCCGTTCACCAGCGTCGTCGCCGAGCCGAGGGGCGACGAGCCGACGCGCAGCGGAGCCTTTGCCGCCGTGACCGGGGAGGTCGTGAAGCCGAGCGCCGCGAACGCCGTGCTGCTCGAGCTCGTGATGTTGAGGCTCCCGGGATCGTCCGTGTTGATCGTGATCACGCCGCCATGGATCGTCGACGGCTTCGTGGTGCCGGTGATCTGATCGATCTTGCCAAGCAGAGTTGTGATGTTGTCGGTGATGTTGATCTGGTTTGGGCCGCTGGCGCCCGAGGGGACAAAAGTCAGCGTCTGACCGTTCACCGTGATCGTATCGGGATTAACGGCAGGCGGACCCGCCGACCCCGCCTGGAACGCCGCTGAGAGGACTTCCGGGCCGCCCGTAGTCGCAATGCCGCTCAGCACAGTTGAACCGGTGATCTGAGGCGTCGACGCCACGCTGCCGCGCGTCACGCTGCTGAGACCGAGCGCCGTGGCCGCCGCGCCGCCGGTGACCGCCACGTCCGTGCCGGTGCCGGTCGCGATCTGGATATTGCCGCCGGCGCTCAGAGTTACGTTGGCGGCGGGGATGCCGGCGGCCGTCGCGATCGCATTCAAGATATCAGACACCTTCGCGGCGCTGCCCGAAGCCAGTCCGATAGTGGTATTGCCGCTGGCCGTTGTGGTGACGGTAGTGACGGTAGGGTCGAAGGTGATCGTGTGGGCGCCGCTCGCGCCGGTGATGGTCAGGGTGGTACCGGTCGGAGCGTTGGCGAGCGCGTTGAGAATGGTCCCGTTGAGATGGGGTGTCGCCGACGAATCGAGCGACGTGGTCGTAGACGCAGTCGCCAATGCGCTGTCCTGCAACGCGACCGAGCCCGTCCCGGTCGTGGAGGTATAGGAGCGCAGATTGCCGGTGGCCGCCACATTGGCAGTGGCGGATCCCGCCGTATTGAAGAAATTGTCCCCGGCGGTGACAGCGGACGCCGCCACCAGCGAGGTGCCGGCAAGCTTCTTAATCGCGGTGTTCAGCGCGGTGTTGAGGTTCGTCGCCGTGTTGTTCGGGTTGACCGGGACGCTTGCATCGATCGCAAAGCTGCCGACAGGCGTCGGCGTCGCGGTGGACGCCGTCAGGTCGATCTGCTCGGTCGAGCCGTCGGGCAGCGTGAACTGGACGCTGAGCTTGTCGCCATTCTTCGGATTGACGCCGTTGAGGTCGACCGAGAACGACACCGGCGAGCCGCTCGGGCCGGTGACCGTCGCGCCGGTCAGCGTCGAGGAGACCGCGGCGATCTTCAGGCCGAATGGCGATATGGCCGCGTCCTCCGACACCATCACAGAGCTCGGCGTCGGCTGTGGCGTAGCCAGCACCAGCCGGCCCATACCGTTAGCACCGAGGTCGGCGGCCTGGCGCTCCACCATAACGGTCTTGAAGCCCGCCTGCGTCGTGGTGCCGTTGATGATGTCGCCGGCATTCGCGACGGACGGCGTGTTGAAGGCGGTTCCGGAGAACAGATAGCGATTGCCGGACTGCGTGTTGAGAACGCCGACCATCGAGCCGAATTGCGCGGCTGCGGTGTTCTGCGCAACCGTCTGACCGTTGACGTTGAGATCCTGCGCGGTGTTGGCCGAGCCCGTCTGCACCGTGTTGCGGATCGTGGTCAGCGACTGCAGCGCGGTATTGGCGAGGTTGATGCTGACGTTGACGTTGGTCATCGTGTCGGTATAGGCGGCGATGTTGGAAAGCTGCGCGCGCCCGGCGATCGCAAAGCCCTCGTTGGTGCCCATCCCCGAATAGTTCTGCGACAGCTTGCCGGTCGAGAGCTGCGTCGACAGGTCGGTGAGCTGCTGATTGATGTTGCGGATCTGCGATCCGAGAATCGACGAGGAGTAATTGATGCTGCTGATCGACATGTTTCAGAGCCCTGTTACTTGTTACACTTGAGCCTGGAGCAACGTGTTCATCATGCCCTGCACCACCGACATCACATGGGCGTTGGCGGCATAGGCGTTCTGGAGCTGGATCAGGTTCGACATCTCCGAGTCCAGGTTGACGCTGGAGGTCGAGTTGAATTTCGCTTGGAGCGTCGAGACCACGACGCTCTGGCCCTGCTGGAGCGCGGTCGCCTGGGTCGCGGCGTTGCCCTGGACGCTCAGGAACTGCTGGAGGTAGTTCGAGACGCTGCCGGTGAAGGGCTGGCTCGCCGAGCCCAGACCGGATTGCGGCGAATAGGAGAACACCGCCGAGGTGAGCTGCGAATACAGATAGTCCGAGCGCTTGGTGTCGCCGGTCGGCGTCACCGGCGAAGTACTGTAGACCGAGAGCTTGGTCGGATCGGCGGTCAGCTGCGTGTTCACGGCGATGCGGCCGGCAAGGCCGGTCATCTGCGAGCCCGACGCCGTGATCGCACCGGTGTAGAGCGCCTGGCCGCCGTCGGTGAACAGCGGCAATTGCGGATTGCCCGAGGTCAGCGACGAAATCGTCCTGGTGGTCGAGGCCGAATTGACCTTGGCAAGGCCGCTGTTGTCGTCCGTGACGCGCAGAGTCGTCGGGGTCGCCGGCGACGGAGCGGCGGAGAAGGACAGATGCGCGCCGGGCAGCGCGGTGTTGAGCGCCGCCGCGATTCCACTCATGCCGCTGGAGAAATTCACGCCGATCTGAAACGGGTTGGCGTTGGTGGCGTTCGGAAGCGGCAGCGCCGCCGGATCGGTCACGTTGACGAGCGTGACCTGGCGCTGGGTGTTGGTAACTGTGTCCGTGTAGGTGATGTTGACCGTGTTGCCGGGTTGCGCGCCGGAAAGGTCGAGGTCGAATCCGGCCGGCGGGCCGGAGACGGTGCTGCCGGCCGTGGTCTTGTCAGACAGCGCGCTCGACATCGTGGCGGCGAGCTGGTCGATCTGGGTCTGTGCCTGCACCAGCGTCTGGTCGCGCAGCTTGAGATCGGCCGCGATCTGGCCGGACGAGACCACGTTGTTGGCGACGACGTCGATGTGCGAGCCGTTCGGCAGCTTGAGATCGAGTGCGCCGACGCCGGACTTGCTCGGATCGCCGTTGTAGAGCGAGGTCGCCGTCAGCGCGCCGGCGGAGGCAAAGGAGAATTGCGAGGCGAGCCCGGCGCCGACCAGCTGGAAGCCCGTGGTGGTGTAGATGTTGGCCTGGTTGGAGCCGTCGGTGGTGACACGCACGTCGACAAATTTCGACAGCGTGTTGATGGCCTGGTCGCGCTGGTCCATCAGTGTCGCGGCGGATGGATCGTTCGCCGAGAGGCCCTGGAGCCTGGTGTTGATGTCGGCGATCAGGTTCATCGCGGCGTTGGCCTGCTGCCCCGAGGTGCCGAGATCCTGCTCGACGTCGGAACGCAGCGACTGGATGCCCTTGGTGGTCACGTTGAGCTGCTGGGCCAGCCCCTGCGCGGCGCCGAGCGCGACGGTCTGTGCCGACGACGAGCCTGCGTTGGTCGACAGCGCCTGCAACGAAGTGGTGAAATTGTTGAGCGCGGTTTCGAGCGTGCCGCTGTTGCCGGGGGTGCCATAGACATTCTGAAGCTGCTTCAGGATGTTGGCCATCTGGTCGGCATAGCCGCTGCCACCGGTCTCGGTGCGCAGCTGGTTTTGCACAAAGGTGTCGAGTTCGCGGCTGACGCCGGTCGTCATCGCCGTCGAGCCGAAGTCGCCGGTGGTGACCTCGATCTGGTTCGGCGTCTGGACGACGTAACCCGGCGTCTGCGAATTGGCGACGTTCGAGGACACGATCGAGAGCGCGGCCTGATTGGCACGCAGACCGCTCATCGCACTGGCAAGGGCTGAACTCAAACCCATATCACTGGCCGCCTTTGGTTACGTCACGCGCGATCAGCGCAATACGTTGAGGAGGTCCTGCACCATCGAATTCGCCGTCGTGATCACCTTGGTGTTGGCCGAATAGGCCTGCTGGGTCACGATCAGCTTGGTGAACTCGTCGGCGATGTCGGTGTTCGAGCCTTCCAGCGACGAGCCGCTGATGCTGCCCGAGGCGCCGTCGATCGCAGGTCCCGACTGCTCGGTCGCAGAGAAAGCGCCGCCGTCGAGCGCCTTCAAATAGTTGGTGCCGTTGAAGTGCGACAGCGAGACCTGTGCGAGATCGAGGTTCTGACCGTTGGAGAAGGTGCCGACCACGAGGCCGTTGTTGTTGACGGCAACGGAGCGGAGCTGGCCTGCGGCATAGCCGTTCTGGGTGATGGTGTTGATCGTCACCGCGCCGCTGGTGCTGGCATATTGCGTCAGGCCGCCCTGGGAGATGTTGAGGGAGAGCGAGCCGAGCGACTGGCCGCTGACGCTGACATTGTTGATGGTAATGCCCGAGCTGCTCGGCGAGGTCAGCGAGCCGTCGGCGGCGAAGGTGAAGGCTTGTCCGGTATTGACCCAGCCGACTGTCGTGCCGGTCGCATTCGGATCGGTCTGGTAGAACAGGTTCCAGGTGTCGGAATGGCCGGTGCCGAGCGAGGCGCTGTCGGTCTTGGCCCAGCGCATTTGCAGGTTCACCGGCGTGCCCGCGGCGTTGTAGGCGGTGACCGCACCGCCGCTGATCGATTCCTTGGTGAACGTGGCGATGTCGTTGCCGATCACGCCGCCGGTGCCGGCCGTGCCGCCACCGCCGCGGTTCTTGGAAATGGCCGACGTGAAGCCGAGCGCAGCGAAGGCGGTGGAGTTGTTGGGGCTGGTCACCGTCAAGGTGGGATTGGCGATACCGGTGTTCAGCGTGATTACGCCGTTGTTGATCGAAGAACCGCTTGCACCGCTGAGGTTGTCGATCTTCTGAAGCAAGGTCGCGATGTCGTCCGTGACGTTGATCAGGTTCGGCGTCGCACTGGTGGCACCTGAGGCCACGAAGGTGATCGTATTGGCGCCTGCCGTGCCGTTGACCTGGATCGTGTTGCCGACCACGAAGGGCGTCGAGAGCACCTCCGCCCCGCCGGGCTGCGCGGTGCCGCCGAGCTGCGTCGCACCGGTAATCGCGGGGGTGGACAGCACGTTTCCGCCGCGCGTGATGCTACTGATGCCGAGCAAGCTTGCCGCGCTGCCGCCGATCGTCACGTCAGTGGTGGTGTTGGTCGTGATCTGGATGTTGCCGCTGGAGTTCATTGTCGCGGCGGCCGGGGCGCCACCGGCGCCCAGGACAATCGCATTCAGGACGTCCGACATTAGCGCGCCGGTAGGCGAGAGCAGGCCGATCGTGGTCGTGCTGCCGGTCGTCGAGGCGCCAGAAGCGGTGGCGGAAAAGTTGATGGTCTGGCCGTTGACCGTCAATGTCTTGCCGGCCAGGTTGGTGAGAAGGGTGGTGTTGAGATGCGGGGTCACACCGGAATCGAGAGACGTGCTGCCGGTCGCCACCGCCGAAGCGCTGTCCTGCAGCGCCACCGAGCCGGTCGCGGTCGTCGGCGTATAGGCCGAGCGCAGATTGCCGGTCGCGGCTGCGCCGGAGATCGTCGCATTCGTGTAGGGCGGCGGCGGCGTGCCGACGATCATCGGGTTGGCGGCGAAATCGGACGGGTTCAGGCCGCCCGCCGCCAGCAGCGAGCCGCTCGCCGCGGTCGAGCTCGCCGCCGTGTTCGGCACGCTCGGCAGGTTCGCGGCGTACTGGATCGAGGTCGTCGCCTGCGCCGGGATGAAGTTGTTCTGGAATTTCAGGACGGTCGCGACGTTGCCGGTCGGGTTGCCGGTCTTCGGGTCCACCGTGGTCCCCATCAGATAATAGCCGGCGCCGTTGACCAGATTGCCATTGGCATTGAGCTGGAAGTCGCCGCGGCGGGTGTAATAGGTGACACCGCTGAACACCGGAACGTTGTCGACGACGCCGGTTGCCTTCTGGATCGAGAAGAAGCCGTCCCCGGTGATCGCCATGTTGGTGGCGACGCTGGAGGACGAGATCGTGCCCTGGGTGGTGATGGTCGCCTTGGCGTTGGCGGTCACGCCGCCGGCGACCTGCTTGCTCGGCACCGAGGCGTCCGGAATGAGATCGACGAAGCTGGTGCCGATGCCCTTGTAAGCGGTGGTGGATGAGTTCGCGATGTTGCCGGAAATGTTCTGCAGCGCGTAGGACTGCGCCTGCAGGCCACCCACCGAGGTGTTCATTGCATCGAAGATACCCATAACTTTGTCTCCAGATCCGATCTCGGCGGCCGGTCGACCATGGCCGCAGTCGAAGGAGACTGTCGCAAGGGCTATGCCAATGCGGGTTTTATCATAAAATCAATGACTTAACGAAAAAGCCCCGGCCTGATGACCGGGGCACAATTGCCGGGACCGGCAACAATTGCCGGGACGAAAGCTAGGTTGCGGACGCCGCCGCGGGATGGAAGACCAGCCCGAAACCGTCGATGCAGTAGCGCAATCCGGTCGGCTTCGGACCGTCGTCGAAGACGTGGCCGAGATGGCCGCCGCAGCGCCGGCAATGCACCTCGGTGCGGAGCATGCCGTAGGTCCGGTCCTCGGTCTTGCCGACATTGCCCTCGATCGGCTGGTAGAAGCTCGGCCAGCCCGTGCCGCTCTCGAATTTGGTGTCGGAGGCGAACAGCGGCAGGTCGCAGCCGGCGCAGGCGAAGACGCCCTTGCGGTGCTCCTTGAGCAGCGGGCTGGAGCCCGGCCGCTCGGTGCCCTCCTTGCGAAGGATCTCATATTGCTGCGGCGTGAGCTGGGCACGCCATTCGGCGTCGGTCTTCTCGATCTCGAATTTCTGCGCGGCTTTCTCTCCAGCCTCAGCCGGCGATGCTCTGAGCCAGCGGAAGGCCGCAAGGCCGAACAGGCCGGCGACAGTCGTCAACAGGATGCGGCGGTCAAACATCTCATTCTCCATGCGGGAGCGTCTACGCCCTGAGATACGGGCTCTAACCGTCGACGTTACACTTCCGGGCGGAGTTTTTCTCACCTTATCGCGAGGCGCTGTCGTCCTGCGGGACTGGTTCCACGGCTTCCGCCACAGGCTTCGGCGGTGGGGCCGGCCGGGGCCGAACCCCGGGCGGCGGACGGCGCGGACCGGTCCCGGCGGCCCGGTTGGCTTCGGCCAGCCGCGCCTCGCGTTCCCGGTCCTTGACCCTGGCACGCTCGCGATAGCGGGCAAGCGAGCCTGCGGCGGCGGAACTCGCCCTGCCCCAGATTCCGACCAGTTGCCCGGCAACCCGCCCGGTCGTTCCCCCCGCCCAGACCAGCTCGAACGGCGAGAACAGCTTCCAGCGCTCGTCGCCCCACAGGATGCTGCGGGCGATCATCTGCCCGGCCATGGCCGAGGTGTTCATGCCTTGGCGGCCGAAGCCGCTTGCGACCCAGAGGCCTTTGCGCAACTGGCCGATCTGCGGCATGCCATGCACGGTCTGGCCGGTGGCGCCGCCGAACATGTCGGTGATCTCGACATTGCCGAGCTGGGGAAAGATCGACCGGATCCGCCGCCTGACGCTGCCTGCAAAGCGCTGCGGCCGTGCGGCCCAGGTGGTCTCCGGACTTTCCCACATCAGCCGGTCGCCATCGACGATCCGGAAATGATCGACGCCGTCGGAATCCATCACCGATCCCTTGAAGGCGATGATCTCGTGCACGCGCTCGCCGAGCGGCGCGGTGATGCCGGCATAGCGCCAGACCGGCAGCAGCGTCTCCGACAGGCGCCGCAACGGCGCGCCGAGATGGATGTTGCCGGCGAGCACGATATGGGTGGCGCGCAGCCGCGCCGAGGGCGTGACTATGCGCTTGCGGATGCCGGAATGATCGATGCTGACGACCGGCGTGTCCTCGAAGATGCGGGCGCCTGCGCGCCGCGCCAGCGCCGCGAGGCCGTGCACATATTTGCGCCCGTCGACCTGGAACGCCTTCGGATAATACACGCCGTGGAAGTAGCGATCGGTCTTGAGTGCGGCGCGGACGCGATCGACCTGCCAGCCCTCGGCCTCGGTGTCGAAATCCTCGTTCAACATCTGCAACCGGCTGATCAGCCGGTCGCCGGCATCGACGTTGGAGACCTCGAGCACGCCGTCGGTCGGGCCGATCCCGGGCATGTTCTCTTCGGTGGCGTTGGCCCGGACGAACTCGGCGCCCTCTTTCGACAGTGTCCACAATTCCCGCGCATCCTCGAAGCCGATGCGCTCGATCAGCTCGGCGAGCGGCAGCGCGAAGCCCGGCATCACGGTGCCGAGTTGATTGCCGGAAGCGTTCCAGCCGATGTGGCGGCCCTCGAGCACCGCGACGCTGGCCCCCAGCCGGGCCGCCTCGAGCGCAATGGAGAGCCCTGCAAGCCCCGCCCCGATCACGCAGATATCGGCGTCGAGATCAAACGACAGTCGCGCGCGTTCACGAAAGCCGGCTTCTTCCTGGGACACGCTTGTGAAAGTCTCGCTCATGCCGTTTCTTAGAGCATGATCCGGAAAAGTGTGCAGCGGTTTTCCGAAAAGATCATGCTCAAAACAAAAATTTAAAGCGCGATGGGGATTGTCCTAATCTCATCGCGCTTTAGAGGACTGTGCAGGCCCTTGTCACCTTGCCCTCAACCGGCACCTGTAGATTATTCTGGAACGCGTAACGATTCGAGAGTGCCATGCGCCGTTTGATGCTGCTGCGTCACGCCAAGACCGAGACTGACGCGCCGAGCGGCCGTGACCAGGACCGCCGGCTCGACGACCGCGGCCACAAGGATGCCGCCGAGATCGGCGACTGGATGGCCTCCCATCCCCCTTTCCCCAGGCCGTACTGGTATCGCATGCCGTCCGGGCTCGGCAGACCTGGGACATTGCCTGGGAGACCATGAAGGACCGCGTCGCAGCGCCGCAGGTCGAGGTCCTGCCGGAACTCTACGCCGCCGATCCCGCCCAGATCCTGGAATCCATTCGCACTGCAACCATTCCGGCTGATCCGAGGCAATTGCTGCTGGTCGGCCACAATCCGGGCATGCACGAGATCGCCCTGATGCTGACGGGCGGCGGCGATCCGGCCGCCGCCAAGGCGCTCGCCGACAACCTGCCCACGTCGGGGCTTGCGATCTTCGATTTTGACGTCAAGGATTGGGGTGACGTGGCTTACCGCCGCGGTAGGCTGGTGCTGTTCGTCAGTCCAAGGCTGCTTCGAAGCTAAGGCTACTTCGAAGTTAAGGTTGCTTCGAAGCTAAGGCTGTTTCGATCGGGTTGATCGCGCGACGTGCCGGCAAGACGTCCTGACTGGAAGATTTGGAGGCGCAGATGTTCAAGTCGATCCTCGTGCCCATCGACCTCGCCGACACCGACCTGGCCAAGCCGGCGATCGCGACCGCCGCAACGCTGTCGCAGACCTGGAGCGGCGTGGTGCGCCTGCTCAACGTGCTGCCGATGACGCCGGTGATGCTGGCCGAATACGTGCCGGCCGATTTCGACGAGCAGCAGCGCCAGACCTCGGAAGAAGCCCTCGCCATCGTCGCACGCGAGTCCGGCATCGAGCCTTCCCGCATCTCCAGCGTGGTGCGCCAGGGCGGCATCTATCACGAGATCCTGGAGGAAGCCGTTCACATGAAGGCCGAGCTGATCGTGATGACCTCGCACCGGCCGGCGATGCGCACCTATTTCCTCGGCTCCAATGCCGGACATGTCGTGCGCTACGCAAAATGCTCCGTGCTGGTGGTCAGGCACTAGGCACCGCACCAACTTCGTCATTGGGCGCAACTCGTAGCCCGGATGGAGCGTCCGAGCTACCCTATTTCCGGTTGCTGCCGACCGATCATGCGGACCTGGGATCGGCTGTCAGCGACATTCGTGCGCGGCCTAAAATGCCAGGGAAATACGTCGACGGCGGCGGCCCGCGCCGCCAAATTGCACACCGCGACCTTCAAGCACGGTGCTGGACCAGCTGCTTGAAAACCACGGGGACAATGGCGGCACAAGCACGCAACGCATACCGCAACAGCATGACCACCTACGCGAAGTCGCTGTTGGACGTGGCGGTCGGCGAATTGACACCGTGGTGGTCGTCAAGGTGATCAAGGTGGAGTGGAAGAGCGCGCCGCAGACCATGGATCGGGTTCCCCAGAGAATCGGCGAGGTGCTCCGCTTTGCCGGGGTGCGCGGCTTTCGCAAGCCGGGACCGCTGCCGACGCGCTAAGCCGATCGCCGCAGCGCGAGGCAACTGGTGGCTCCGCTTCGCCGAGCCGCGCAGTTGGGTTGCAAAAGGTCTCCAGCACTATGGCAAGGATAACTCAAGTTGCGCATTCGATCGCGCTTTGATGCTGTCTCGGTTTTGCCTCATAAGGGGCGCGCCGCGGGGGCGGCCCAACATAGGGAGTTCTATTAGATGAGAAAGTTTGTGCTCGCGTTGCTCTCGACCGTCGCTCTCGGCCCGATCAGGGCCCAGGCTGCCGACTTGGAGCCGATCCGTATGCCAGGGAAGGCTCCGGCTATCACCCAGCAGGCGGGCAACTGGACGGGCTTCTATATCGGCGGCAACGTTGGTTACGGCTGGGGCAACTACGGCGCTTCAAACGTCATCGGGACGTTCGTGAACTCGAACGGCGGTTCGGCCCCATATGGCTTCAACGCTGTATCTGACAACGGTAATGGCATCACCGCCGGTATTCAGGCCGGCTACAACTGGCAAATCGAGCAGACGGTGCTCGGCATCGAGGCTGATTGGCAGTATCTCAATTCAAAGACTAGCATCGGCAATTCGGCCATTGCCATTCTGCCCGCCATCGGCAGCAATTTCAACGGCAGCGCTTCCGTCAGCACCGATTGGTACGCGACGTTCCGCGGCCGAGTGGGTTATGCGTTTGGGCCGGCTTTGCTCTATGCAACTGGCGGTATAGCGTTGGCTGAAACCAAGCTGAGCGCGAGTGCTACTGGCAGTATCCCCACCAGCCTTTTCCCGCTTACCTATGGACCGTTAGGCTCCATGAACGCTTCTGACCGCGCCATTTTGGTGGGCTACGTGGTCGGCGGCGGCCTCGAATATTCCCTTGGGGCAGGTTGGTCCGTGAAGGGCGAGTATCTGCACATGGGCTTCGGCACGAACGGCTATAACTTAACTGGCTCGCTTCAATCACCGGCCGGCTTAACTGGCGTCATCACGAGTCGCGTCGATATCAAGTCGAGCGTCGACATCGCCCGTGTCGGCGTAAACTATCGTTTCTGATCGGCAAGTCTCAAAAGTGAGCAGAGCGCAATCCGGGGCCGCTGTGCCCGCATGGATGGAATCCCGGATTGCGCTGCGCTCCGTCCGGCTCAAAGCCCTTGCATTGCCCGTCGGGCAAAACACCCAAGCTGTCAGTCAACGCCCGCCGATGAAAATATTCCACTTTACCGAAATTCGGAAATCACGTATGTGTCACCGCAACCCGGCCCAAGGAAGAGGGCGTATCGCGATCGTCACGAACGCAGGCCGGACAGCGGCGGACGCTGGGCCACACCGGCGCGAATGGTTTCGCAGGGCGGGCAACCGTGAGCGAAGGCGTCGCGCACACGACCGGTGCTGACAGCGTACGGCAAAACCGTGTGTCCTGACGCCCGGGGTCTGTGCGTCAAGTCTTGTGGTGATGTGGCGGCCCGACCGGGTTCGCGCATCAGCCATCCATGAGGCGAGGGGGCAATAGTGCATCGCTCCCCGGGGAGAGCACGGCATAAGCCGTAAAACCGCTGCGCAGGGAAGGCCGGACGTTTTGGCTTCACCTGTATGCCGCTGTGCAGATTTTTTACTGCAACTTCGCACAGTGGACCGCGGGTGCCAGCCGGCGCCCGGTCTTCCCTGCGCCCTCTTTCATTTGAGGGTGAGACGGCGAAGCAAAGCTCGGGCGAAATGCGCCGCGAGGATGCGAAGGTGTGTCTGCGAGTGAGATGCGAACTCAAGGAGCGACAGTGCTACCCACAAACGCCGTCATTGCGAGCGCAGCGAAGCAATCCAGAGTCTTTCCGCGGAGGGATTCTGGATTGCTTCGCTGCGCTCGCAATGACGATGTTGAAGCAGGTGTGCCTGAAAACTCAGTGTGGTGCCCCGGACGCAGCGCGTCCGGGACAAGAGCGAAGCGCTTTACAGATACCGCGTCAGCTCTGCTTTGGCCTGGCCGTAGACCGCGTCCTCGATCTGACTGCGCGTGATGCCGATGTCGCGCAAGGCGCGGTCATCGAGATCGTTCAGCGTCTTGACGGCGGAGCGTTGCTCCAGGCGGTCGAACAGCGCATAGGCGCCGTTGGCCAGCTTGCGGAAAAATCCGTCCGACGAGGATGAGCGTAAACTCCGCCCGGCGGTCTGCGAGATCGTGGTCATTGTCCTTCTCCGGCCTGTTGTCCACGCGGCGAAGCGGATGCCGTTGGCGCAAGCGCCCGAGCGCCTGCACCTCATTTGCCTCGGATTGCTCTCGCTCTCCTCGGCTCAATCGTGAAGCTTGATGGAACTTAAATGATCCAGTACACTACTCGGAGCAAGTGAAACATTGCTCTCGGTGCAATAATGTCCAAGTTCGAATACGTGAAGCTTGCCGATGCCATTGCTCTCGATATCTCTAACGGCACGTTAAGGCCGGGCGACCGGCTGCCGCCGCAGCGCAATTTTGCCTATGACCGTGGCATCGCGGTCTCGACCGCGAGCCGGGTTTATACGGAGTTGCTCCGCCGTGGCCTCGTCGTCGGCGAGGTCGGCCGCGGCACCTTCATCTCCGGCGCCATCAGGCGCGAGGTCGAGGCGCTGAGCGAGCCGCGCGATGCGCGGATCGATTTCGAGGTCAATTACCCGCTGCTGCCGCAGCAATGGGCGATGATCGCCAAGAGCCTTGCAGGCCTCGAGCGCGTCGACGCGCTCGAATCCGCGCTGCGCGTCTCCACCAGCACCGGCACCAAGAGCGCGCGCAATGCGGCCGCCGCCTATCTCGCGCGCAAGGATTTCGCGCCGCAGGCCGAGCAGATCGTCTTCACCGCCAACGGCAAGCAGTCGCTCGCGGCCGCCCTCGCAGCCCTCGTTCCCACCGGCGGCCGCTGCGGCGTCGAGGCGCTGACCTATCCTTACGTCAAGAGCATCGCCGCGCGGCTCGGCGTGACGCTGGTCCCGATTCCGATCGACGAATTTGGCGCGCGCCCCGACGCCATCCAGAAGGCGCATCGCGAGGCGCATCTGTCGGCGCTGTATCTCCAGCCCATCATCCAGAACCCGCTCGGCGTCACCATGAATGCGACGCGGCGCGTCGACATCATGCGCGTCGCCGAGAAGCTCGATCTCACCATCATCGAGGATGCCGTCTACGGCTTCCTGGCCGACGACACGCCGCTGGCCGCGCTCGGCCCCGACCGCTGCATCGTGATCGACAGCCTTTCCAAGAAGGTCGCGCCGGGCCTCGCGCTCGGCATCCTGGTCGCGCCGCCGCGATTGCGCGAGAGCGTGATGAGCGCGGTCCGCACCGGCGGCTGGATCGCGTCCGGCCATGCGCTGGCATCCGGACAGCGGCTGATGGCCGACGGCACCGTCGCCGAGCTGACGCGGTTGAAACGCATCGACGCCGCGCGCCGCCAGCAGACCGCGGCAAGGCTGCTCGCCGGCTACCAGCTCGCCGCGGATCCGCGCTCCTATCATCTCTGGCTCACGCTGCCGGCGCACTGGCGCTCGCAGACCTTCGTCGCCGCGGCAGCCCGGCGCGGCATCGCGCTGACACCGTCCTCGACCTTCGCGATCGCCCATGGCCACGCACCGAACGCAGTGCGGCTCGCCCTCGCTCCGCCTTCGTTCGAGCAGCTCGATTCCGGTCTGCGCACGCTCGTGTCGTTGCTCGGCACCAAGGAAGAGGATTTCGACTCGACGGAGTAGCGCGCGCTTGCCCCAAGCTCAGGCCGCCGGCCATTCCGCGATGAAGCCCCTCGCCTTGTAAGGCTCGATCTTGTCCCATTCATGCAGCATGCGGCGGCAAAATTCGGGATCGGTGTGCCAGAGCGCGCGTGACGTCGCAAAGCTGTCGACCGTGAGCAGCATTTTCTCGACCTCCGGCCAGTGCCGGTGCAGCGTCATCGGATAACGCCGCGCGGTCCAGGTGTTGCCGAGGCAGATCACGCGGCGGACATTGTGCAGCCCGAGCGCCGCGTCGATGATCGGCAGCGAGAGGATCACGTTCTCGCCGGTGTTTAGGGCACGATGCTCCTCGAGGATTCGGTCGGCCGGAATGCCCGCCGCGACCATCGCCGCCTTGATGATCGTGCACTCGGATTGCTCCGAGCCCGCCGTCACGCCGCCGCTGACAATCGACCAGCGAAAATAGCCCTGGCGCCACAGTCGCCCCGCCGTATCGGCCCGCAGCGCCACGTCCTCTCGGGTGCCGAACATGAACAGGAGGTCCGCCGGCTGCAGCGGCGTCTCGATGAGATGGGCGCGGTTGATCTCGGAGATCTCATCCGCCGAAGGCCTCCGCGTGCTGCGATCCAGGGTTGACATGGCAGCACGATGCGACACCGCCGCAACGGCGCGAAGTCACGTTTGATTGCGGCCCATTGCACCAAAGGCAAGGCATTTAGGGCAGCAACGCTCTCGGCAGGCGATCGAAGCTGTAGCTCCGCGGCTGGTTACGCCGGACGAAACCGCCGATCTGCCAGGCGAACAGCGCGGCAAAACCGATGATGAACAGCGCGCCGGCGAATTCGCCGATCGCGAGCGCGCGGACCAGGAGCCCCGTCATCGCCACCGCAAGCACCGCAAGAAAAGCCAGTATTGTCGCGTAGGTCCTGCGGCCAAGGCCCGCGGTCAATTCGGCGCGGCTGCCGGCCTGCGCCATGCGCGCGTGCAGCGCGACGATGAAGTTGCGAAAGCCATTGTCCTGCGGCGCCATCAGGGCCGCGGTCTGCCAGCTCGTCGACAGGATCGCGATGCGGCCGCCACTGGCATGGCTGACATCGGCGCGAAAGCGGTGCTGCTGCATCGACACCGGGCGGAACGACAGCCGGATTGCACTGATCTCGCCATAACGCCACAGGCCCGAACGGCCGCCGATGTGCCAGGACAGCCCCTCCTCCGTCAGCTCGAAGCGATGCGCCGAGCCGATCAGCGACGCCTTGTAGGCATAGCTCGCACCCGCAGCCATCTCAGCTCCCGAATCCCGCATCTTCACAATCGATCCTATCCGGGCGATCCACTCTGCGATCCGCTTGCGTGAGCGCCCTGACCCATCCTACAAGCGAGCCATGGCTGAGACGATTTTTTTCCGCGCCGCCTGATTCTCGGCGCCGCCGTGATCTCCGGCGTGCTGCTCGCGCTCGCCGTGCACATGCTGGGCGCGCGCTACGGGCTCGACCTCGGCGGCCTCTGGCACTCGGACACGCACGAGTTCATACCGGCGGGCGCGGCGATCGCCTGGTGGCTGATCGCCTCCGTCGGCTTCTCCGGCGGCTATTTCACGGCGACATTGATGCAGAGCGCCGTCTCGGGCCAGATCCCGCAACGGATGCGACAATTCCTGATCGCGGTCGGCGTGCTGCTGCTTGCGGGTGCTGGCCAGGTGGCCTCGGCGCCGAGCCCGGTGCCGACGGTCTCGGGCGTGCTGGCCGGAATTGCCGCGCTGGGCCTCGGTGCTGTGATGGCGTTCTGCGGCGCGCATTTCGCACTGCGCCGCGGCTAACCTCAGGCGGTTGCGCGCAACGGCGGTCGGTCCAGCATGATCGCAACATCGGAAGCCGGCCGCGGCTTGCTGAACAAATAGCCCTGCGCCTGGGTGCAGCCTTCGCGCCGGAGCAGCTCGAGTTGCCCGTCGTTCTCGACCCCCTCTGCCGTGGTGACAATGCCGAGGCTGCGGCCGAGGCCAGTCACGGCACGGATGATCGCCATGGAATCCTCGCGCGTCGCGAGTTCCGACACGAAGGAGCGGTCGATCTTGATCTTGTCGAACGGGAAGCTGCGCAGATAACTCAGGGACGAATAGCCCGTGCCGAAATCGTCGAGCGAGATGCGCACGCCCATTGCGCGCAGCTCGTGCAGGGTGGTCAGCGTCGCCTCACTGTTCTGCAGCAGCACGGATTCGGTGATCTCGAGTTCGAGACGGCGCGCGTCGAGGCCCGACAACGCCAACGCCTCGGTCACGGATGCGATCAGATTTGGGTTCCTGAACTGCACGGGCGACAGGTTGACCGCGACGTCGACATCGTCAGGCCAGGTCGCGGCGTCGGTGCAGGCGGAGCGTAGCACGAAATCGCCGAGCTGGATGATGAGGCCGGTCTCCTCGGCCAATGGAATGAAGCTGAGGGGCGCGATCAGGCCGCGCTGCGGATGATTCCAGCGCAGCAGCGCCTCGAACGCGACGACGCGACCGCTGGCGACGTCGCGGATCGGCTGGTAGTACGGCTGGAACTCGTCACGTTGCAGCGCCGCGCGCATATCCATCTCCAGCAGACGCCGTGCTTGTGCGCGCGCATCCATGCCGGTCTCGAAGAAGCGATAGGTGCCGCGACCATCCGCCTTGGCGCGGTACAGCGCGAGGTCGGCGTTCTTCAGCAGTTCATCGGGATTGTCGCCGTCCTGCGGGGACAGCGAGATGCCGATGGAGACACCGATGATGATCTGATGGTCGTCGATCTCGTAAGGCGCCGAGATCACCTCGACCAGGCGGCCGGCAAGGGACCTTGCCGCGGCTTCCTCGGAACGTCCGATCTGGACCACGGCGAATTCGTCGCCACCGAGCCGCGCCACGGTGTCGTTCTCGCCGACGGTGACCTTCAGCCTGCGCCCGACCTCCTTGAGCAGCGCATCGCCGATGGGGTGGCCGAGCGAGTCGTTGATGTCCTTGAAGTGATCGAGATCGAGACAAAGCACGGCGAGCTGGTCGCCTGAATTGGTCCGGCGCAGTCCCTGCACGAGCTGCTCGTGGAACAGCACGCGGTTCGGCAAACTGGTCAGCGCGTCATGGCGGGCCATGTGCGAGATCTTGGCCTGGGCCTCCAGCCATTCGGTGATATCCTCGAAGGTCGCGACCCAGCCGCCACCCTGCATCGGCTGGTTGACGACCCGGATGGAGCGGCCGAACCTGGTCACGATGTCGGTCGTGGCGCGGCTCTCGCGCGCGTCGGCGACGAGGCGCGCGAAGAATTCGCCGGCATCGCCCTGCCACTGACCCTTCGCCTGCTCCTCCCGCAGCACGTCGACCAGCAGTCGGCCGGTGAGCAGGATGTCGGTGCGGCCAAGCATCGCAGCATAACGCTCGTTGAACAGGATGATCTTGCCGTCCGCATCGAACATGCACAGTCCCTGCGACATGTTCTCGAGCGCGGTATCCAGCACGACCTGCTGGCGGCCCAGTTCGCCCTTGGCGCGGCGATCAAGCAGCGCGGCCACCAGCGCAATCGCGATGATCGCAACTGCGGCACCCGCGGTAAGAAAGGACAACGAGGCCGGCGGGATCGATAACCCGCTGATCGCGAGCGTCGGATCCGGCGTCAGAACGACAGCGCCCATTGCGGTGAAATGATGTGCGACGATGGCGACCGTCAGCAGTGTGCTTGCGGTCAGCGCGTGGAAGAGGTCGTCGCGCCGCGCAGCGACGAACAGCGCGAGCGCCGCGAAAACAATTCCGAACAGTACCGAGGCGGCAACCGTGCTCCCGATCCAGTCGACCCGTGCCGGCATCTCCAGCGCCGCCATTCCGGTATAATGCATCGTCGCGACTGCGGCGCCGACGATGGCGCCGCCGAGCACGATCCACGGCGCGCGCACGGAAGTTGCCGCAAGACTCAACCCCACGAAGGTTAAGGAGATCGCGAAGATCAGGGAAAGGATCGTCACCGGGATGTTGTAGGCGCCGGCACCGCCCGGCCCGTAGGCGAGCATCGCAATGAAATGCGTCGCCCAGATGCCGCATCCGCTGACGGCGGCATCCAGGGCGATCCAGACCAGACGCCCGGAGCCGTGCGTCGCGCGCGCCCGGTGAAACAGGCTGATCGCCGCCGCGCTTGCGAGCAGGCACACCGCGCCGCCAAGCGCGACGAGCCGCCAGTCGTGCTCCTCGGTGAGACAGTAGAGAACTTGATGCATTGCGGGCCCCTATCGACCCACACTTGAACCGACAGAGATGGACAGTCGGTAACCGGCTACGTGCCTGTTTCGGGGATGGTGAACGGAAGCTGTGTTCAATCGCTCGGATTGTTCATCCGCGCGAAGGCGCGCCGAGGCCGATCACGGCGGCGGCGAGCAGCAGCACGGCCGCCGACACGACCAGCGACAGGTGCAGGCCGGTCACAAACGCGCCTTCCGAGGCCACCAGCGAACCGAACAGCGCAACGCCGAGCACGCTGCCTGTCTGCCGCGTCGCGTTCAGGACGCCCGCCGCGATGCCGGAGCGTGCCTTCTCGACGCTGCCCAGCAAGGTCGAGGTCAGCGGCGGCACCAGCAGCCCAAGTCCGCTGCTGATCGCGATCATCTGCGCAAAGATCGCCCAATAGCTTGTGCCGGCCTCGATCCACAGCAGGCCGAGACAGCCGAGCGCCGAGACGCAGGCTCCGACGACGATGGTCGGGCACGGGCCGATACGCTCGGCGAGGCGCGGCGCCAGCAGATTGACCGGCAGCACCACCGCCATCATCGGCACAAAGGCGAGACCGGTCCACCACGCCGACAGGCCGTTGATCCTCTGGAAGTAAAGGCTGAGCACGAAGATCAACCCGTAAATCGCGACGTTCACGAGCAGGCCGACGAGCGCGGTCAGGCTGAACAGCCGGTGATCGAACAGGGACAGGGGCAGCATCGGCTGCGTCGCGCGGCTCTCGCGCCAGACGAACAGCACCGCCAGGAGAGCGGCTGAAGCGAACGCCGCGAGCACAGCCAGATGCTGCCAGCCAAGCGCGCCCCCTCGATGATCGCGCCGGCGAGCGCCCCCAGCGCACCAATTGCCGCGAGCTGGCCGGGCAGATCGATCTCGCGTGAGGGCGCGCGCGTGGTCTCGGTCGCATAGCGCCAACTCAGCCAAAGGCCGATGAGGCCGATCGGAAGGTTGACGAGAAAGATCGCGCGCCAGCCGACCAGCGTGATCAGCGCGCCGCCGACGAAGGGGCCCGCGGTGAGCGCGAGGCTCGCACCGGCCGCCCAGATCGCGACGGCGCGGCCGCGCTCGCGGTCGTCCGGATAGGCATGATTGAGCAGGGCAAGAGAATTCGGCACCAGGATCGCCGCCGCCAGGCCCTGGACCAGCCGCGCCCCAATCAGGACGGTCGCATTGGGCGACAGCGCACAGGCGAGCGAGGCCGCGGTGAAGATTGCGAAGCCCGCCATGAAGACGCGCTTGGCGCCGATGCGGTCGCCGAGCGCGCCGGCCGTCAGGATGAAGGCGGCAAACGCAATGGTGTAGGCGCTGACAACCCATTGCAGCTCAGCGACGCCGCCGCCGAGCGTCCTGCCCATCGCGTCGAGCGCGGTGTTGACAACAGTGACGTCAAGTTGCACCACGCCATAACCAAGGCTCATCGCGGCAAGGGTGAGGGACGTTGCAAGCCGGGAGCCGGAATGCGGCACGCCGGCTTCGAAGGCTTCGTATCTTGCGGTGCTTACTCGCATGCTGCCATCTCGGTTGCAGCCCCATGCGAACGATACGCTTCCAGCCCCTCGTCCTGTTACGACAAGGATCGAATGATGGATGCGTGACGGATGCGTCATGTTCGAGCGTCGCGCGGATGGCCGCGCGACGCTCTATTCTGGCTACGCCTGGCCTCAGCTCGCAGCGCGCAGATTCACCTTGCTCTCGGCGATCGTGGTCAGCTTCTTGTCGGTGGCCTTCTCCTCCTCGAGCGTCTTGGCGAGCACGCTGGCGCAGTCGTTGCGGCCGAGTTGCTTGGCCCAGGCGATCAGGCTGCCGTAGCGGACGATCTCGTAATGCTCCGCCGCCTGTGCCGCGTTGATCAGCGCGGCGTCGAGCACCGCCTTGTCGGCGACTTCGCCGGCGGTCTCGTCGGCTTCCTCGATGATGCCGTCGATCGCGGGGCAATCAACCGCCTTCACCTGCGCACCGTGCATCTTGAACACTTCCTCGAGGCGCTTGACGTGCTCCCTGGTTTCTTCGAGGTGCGTCAAAAAGCCCTGCTTCAGCTGCGGATCGGTCGCCTTATCCGCCATTTTCGGCAGAGCCTTGGTGAGCTGCTGCTCGGCGTAATAGATGTCCTGGAGCTGATGCACGAACAGGTCGTTCATGGTTTTGATGTCTTTTGTGAACAATCCCATCGGTCCGATCCTCTCCGGGTTGTGGGAACACGGAGGCACCGGCTTGCAGGAGAAGCCGGTTATTCCGCCATGTTCGATTGCTGATGCGGCACTAACCAGCGCACGGCATCGTCGTTCCAAAAAAGCCCTCATCTCTTGCGCTGGAACAATACCGGCCATGCAGGATCTGAGACTATGTCACGGACGGACGCGACCGATCCCCCGACTCATATGCTTAACGCGCGTCCGATGTGAACCGCGTATGACAAAGTGGCTGGTCCAAGGCAGAACCTATCCTTGTCAAGGGCTGCACAAGTCACTGTTTTTGCCTTAAATGAGCTACATCATGCCTAGCGATCCAAGCCCACATCGGGCACTGATCGCATCCGACCGGCCAATGTCTGGCCTGGTCGGTCTTGCCCCCGCCGGGAGGATGAATGCACGGACTGCTGACCGCGCTGAAGCGCGGCTTCAAGAGATGGATCGGCTGGCGGCGACTCGGCGTTGCGGCGAGCGTCTTCATCATCGCGTTCGCGATCACCACGCTGGTGCGGACGCTGAAGGGCATCGACACCGGGGTCATCCTGACCGCGTTGACCGAGATCCCCCGCGGCAATATCGGGCTGGCGGCGATCTGCGTATGCTTCGCGTTCTGTACGCTGACCTTCTACGACTTTTTTGCACTGCGAACGATCGGCAAGAAGCACGTGCCCTATCGCATTGCAGCGCTCTCCAGCTTCACGTCCTATTCGATCGGCCACAATATCGGCGCCACCGTCTTCACCGGCGGCGCGATCCGCTTCCGGATCTATTCGGATTACGGGCTGAATGCGATCGACGTCGCAAAAATCTGCTTCCTGTCGGGCCTGACCTTCTGGCTCGGTAACATCTTCGTGCTCTCGATCGGCATGGCCATCCATCCGGATGCCGCCTCCTACATGGATCAGCTGCCGTCGTCGATCAACCGGCTGATTGCGATCGGCGGCCTCGCCTCGATCGGCGCCTATCTGGTCTGGCTGTGCATGGGCGAGAAGCGCCGCGAGCTTGGCCAGAAAGGCTGGAAGGTGGTGCTGCCCTCAGCGCCGCTGACGCTGGTGCAGATCCTGATCGGCGTCGTCGATCTCGGATTCTGCGCGCTGGCGATGTACCTTCTGGTGCCGGCCACTCCGCAGATCGACTTCCTGTCGCTCTCCGTGGTGTTCATTTTGGCGACTTTGCTCGGCTTCGCCAGCCACGCCCCCGGCTCGCTCGGCGTGTTTGACGCCGCCATGCTGGTGGCGCTGCCCGAATTCGGCCGCGAGCAGCTTCTGGCCACGCTCCTCGTCTTCCGCATCCTCTATTTCGTGATCCCGTTCGGTCTTGCCATCTCCATCATGGGCGCACGCGAGCTCTGGATGAATGTGGTGGAGCCCTGGCAGGAGCGCCGCCGGCTGGCGGAGGCCTGCGCGCAGGCCAACCTGCCCAAGCAGGTGGCAGCGATGGAGCGCGAGCGGTCGCTGCGGCAGGCCAGCAAACGCTGAGCGTGATATCCGGAGAAGTGCGAAGCGGTTTTCCGAAAAGATCATGCGCCCACGATAGTCCGCTGGACGCCGGCCCGCAAAACCGTCAGACCAATGTTGCAGGCGGAGAGCAGCTCTCTTATTTCCGCCTCAACTTTGCCGTTGAAGACGCGAGCCATGATCCCTTTATTCCATCGCCGTTTCCTCGCCGGTGCCCTCCTGCTCGCCGGGCTCCTCACCGCCTTGCCGCCGGAGCGGGCGGCCGCGCAGGACGCGGGCGCCATGCAGATCAGCTGGGAGGTACGAAACCGCTTCCGGCTGTTCCGCGAGGAGCGCGACTTCCTGCTCCATGTCGAGAACGCGCGTAACCGCAGCATCCTCGCCGCCGAGCAATCGCTGGAGCTCCAGAGCGAGGGCCGCGGCTGGGCCCGCAACATGGTCAACCGGCTCTGCATCGACCTCCAGGGCCGGGTCAACCAGCCCTGCACCCGCGACAACACGAAGGAAAACTACCTCACCCCCATCGACCATCCCGTCACCGTGCGCCTCGCCGGCGCGGTGCCGGTCGGCGCCACCTGCGCCTGGTCGTTCGACGACGGCGACGGGCCGCAACAATCCACCTTCGACTGCGCCGAGCCGATCAATCTGCGGGTCCGCTACGGCAAACAGACGGTCGCGAGCGTCGATGTCTCCTCCGGCTCCGATCCGACCCAGCGGGTCCAGACCGAGATCCAGGTCCGCGACATCTTCGTCGCTGGCCTCGGAGACAGCATCGCCTCGGGCGAAGGCAATCCGGACCGGCCGCTGGCGCTGTCGGACGAAGGTTTTTGCTTCCGCTCCTATCTCGGCACCGCCGGCGCGCAGTATTACCGGCCGAGCCGAGCCGGCTTCAAGGGCGGCCGCGCCTGCGAAGCGCCGGATACGCTTGCCAACTGGCAGCGCTACAGCGCCCTCTGGTTCAACTCGCCTTGCCACCGATCGCTCTACAGCTACCAGGCCCGCACCGCGCTGGCGCTTGCGGTACGCTACACCCACGTCGCGGTGACCTTTCTGCCGCTCGCCTGCACCGGCGCCAGCATCAGCGACGGGCTGCTCGGCTCGCAACGCGCCCGCGAATGCCCGCCCGGCAAGACCGGCGTCTGCAACATCAGCGTGAACGCGCAGGTCGCCGAGCTGCGCGAGGCGCTGACCGCCGCCAGGAAACGCCAGCCCGAGCGCACGCTCGACCTCGTGCTGCTCTCGGTCGGCGCCAACGACGTCTATTTCTCCGGCCTCGTCGCCGACGTGATCGTCGAGACCGCAACCGAGCGCGCGATATTCCGCCGCTCCGGCGTGATGGCGAGCGTCGATGATTCCCGCGATGCGCTGGCGCGCGAGCTGCCGCAGAATTTCGTCAAGCTGCGTGAGGCGCTGAAGCCGCTGGTCGGCGGCGACCTCTCGCACGTGGTCTACGTCTCCTACGCCAACCCGGCGCTCGCCGATGGCGGGGTGCCCTGCCGCGGCGGCCGCGCCGGCTTCGACATCCATCCATCCTTCAACGCCGATCCGCAGCGCCTCGCCCGCGTCTCGACTTTCGTCGACACCGAATTCCTGCCGCAACTGAAGGGGCTCGCCACCTGCACCCGCGGCGCGCTGTGCCGCGATCCCGAGGCCGATCGCATGACCTTCGTGGATTCGCATCAGGCGGCGTTCGCCGATCACGGCTTCTGCGCGCATTCGGGCAACGATCCTGAATTCGACCGCACCTGCTTTGCCGAGAACGGCCAGAGCTTCAATCCTGACATCGTGAGCGCGGCGAGCCAGCCAATGCTGTGCGGCCGCGGCGCCTCCGAATTCCGCGCCTATTTGCCGCGCGCGCGCTGGATCCGCGACGCCAATGACAGCTATTTCGCCGCGATGACCTATCCGCAAGGCTTGCCGGCAGCAAGCCAGCCGACTGACATCCATGACGCGACCTGGGGCGTGCTCTCCGCCGTCTATGGCGGCGCCGTGCATCCGAGCGCCGAAGGCCACGCCGCGATGGCGGACGCGGCGCTCCCGGCCGCAAGCGCCGTGCTGGGTCTGGATGCGGCACCGCCGGGCGTGACACGCGGGCTGCTCGCGCCGCTGCTGCCCGGCGCGCGGCAGTAAACGCGCGCGGCCTCTACCCGCACACTGTCGTCGCCCGCGCAGGCGGGCGATCCAGTACTTCGTGACAGACGTAATTGAATCGAGACGTCGCGGCGTACTGGATTTCCCGCCTTCGCGGGCAATGACAACGGCGTGCGTGGTGCCAATCTGGTCCATCACCTCAGTCGTTCCTCCGACCTGCCGTTCCATCGATCCAAAAGCAGCATCGATCGATACTGCCTTGAACTTGGACACTTTGCCGCGCGCACCTCTAGGAGTCGCAGTGGGGAAACGTTTCGAGTTCTAAGGAGGCGCGCAATGAGCGCAGTGATGTCCGCAACGGACGTGAGAAGGTCTCGCGTCAGGCTGTTCATCGTGACCATGTTGTTCCTGGTCACGACCGTCAATTATGCCGACCGCGCCACGTTGTCGATCGCGGGCCCCGCGCTCTCCAAGGAGCTGCATCTCGATCCCGTCGCGATGGGCTACATCTTCTCGGCGTTCGGATGGTCCTATGTGATCGCGCAGGTGCCGGGCGGCTGGCTGCTCGACCGCTACGGCTCCCGCCTCGTCTATGCCTTCAGCATCATCGTCTGGTCGCTGTTCACGACGATGCAGGGCTGGGTCGGCTTCTTCAGCGCCGGCACCGCGATCACCGTGCTGTTCGGCCTGCGCTTCCTCGTCGGCATCGCCGAAGCGCCGTCTTTCCCCGCCAACGCCCGCATTGTCGCGGCCTGGTTTCCGAGCAACGAGCGCGGCACCGCCTCTGCGTTCTTCAATTCCGGGCAGTATTTCGCAACCGTGATCTTCGCGCCGTTGATGGGCTGGATCGCGCACGACTACGGTTGGCGCTATGTGTTCTTCGTGATGGGCGCGCTCGGAATCATCATGGGCCTGGTCTGGATCAAGACCGTCTACGGGCCGAAAGAGCACCCCGGCATCAACGAGGCTGAATTCGACTACATCAAGGACGGCGGCGCGCTGGTCGATCTCGACGCGCCCAAAGACGATCTGAAGCAAGAGCGCGCGCCCGAGGCCGGCTCCGGGTGGGACCACATCCGCCAGCTGCTTTCCAACCGCATGATGCTCGGCGTCTATCTCGGCCAGTACTGCATCAACACGCTGACCTATTTTTTCCTGACCTGGTTCCCGGTCTACCTCGTGAAGGAGCGCGGCCTCTCGATCCTGCAAGCCGGCTTCGTCGCGACGCTGCCGGCGCTGTGCGGCTTCATCGGCGGCGTGCTCGGCGGCGTCATCTCCGACGCGATCCTGCGCAAGACCGGCTCGTTGACGATGGCGCGCAAGATCCCGATCGTCGGCGGCATGTTGCTGTCGATGTCGATCATCGCCTGCAACTATGTCGACGGCCAAGCGCTGGTGGTCGGCTTCATGGCGCTCGCCTTCTTCGGCAAGGGCATCGGCGCGCTCGGCTGGGCTGTCGTCTCCGACACCTCGCCGAAGGAAGCCGGCGGCGTCTCGGGCGGCCTGTTCAACACCTTCGGCAATCTCTCCTCGATCAGCACTCCGATCGTGATCGGTTACATCCTGGCCGCGACCGGCTCCTTCAACGGGGCGCTGATATTCGTCGGCGCCAATGCGCTGGTGGCCGCATTCGCCTATCTCGTGGTTGTCGGCAAGATCGAGCGCGTGGTGCTCAAACGTTCCTCCTGAGGGCTCCCCATGGGAGCTTGACCAGGCAACTTAACGGCGGCTTCACGGCCGCCGTCTTTGTTTTGGGAGTAATCGATGCTAGAAGCGCCGGGGAAACGCCTTATCCATCTAAGGCATGTATCGATGTTCGACCTCAACCAGCTCCGCTGTTTCGTCACGGTAGCGGAGGAATTGCATTTCGGCCGCGCCGCCGCACGGCTGAACATGACCCAGCCGCCGCTGTCCCGGCAGATCCAGGTGCTCGAGCACATCATCGATGCGCCGCTGCTGGAGCGTACCAGCCGCTCGGTGCGCCTGACGCCTGCCGGGCGCAGCTTCCTGCCGGAAGCGCGGCGCATCCTGAAGCTTGCGGAAAGCGCCTCGCAGGTCGCCCGCCGTATCGCGCTCGGCAAGTCCGGCTCGCTGAAGATCGGCTTCACCGCGGCCGCCGCCTACGGCTTCCTCCCCGAACTCGTCGCCGCCTGCCGCGCCAAGCTGCCCGAGGTGGACTTCTCGCTGAAGGAGATGGTGTCGGGCGACCAGTTCGAGGCGTTGACCTCGGGCCAGATCGATGCCGGCCTGCTCAGGCCCCCGATCGCGCGCCCCGAAATCGCCAGCCGCCGCGTCGTCGCCGAGCCCCTGCTCGCCGCGATCCCGAAAAAGCATCCGCTGGCGAATGCCGAGACCATCACGATCAAGGATTTCGACAACCAGCCCTTCGTGATGTATTCGCCCTATGAGAGCCGCTACTTCCACGACGTGCTGGTGGCGCTGTTCACCCGCGCCGACATCCTGCCGCGCTATGTCCAGCACCTGAGCCAGATCCACTCCATCCTCGCCATGGTGCGCGCCGGCCTCGGCCTCGCCATCGTGCCGGCGGCTGCGGCGAGCCTGAAGATCGCGGACGTCCGCCTGCGGCCGCTGAAGCTGCGCACCCGCGTCCCGGTCGAGTTGTTCATGGTCTGGCGCCGCGACGACGAGAATCCGCTGCTCTCGGCGCTCGTCAAGATCGCGAGCGAATTGTCCTCGGCGGAGGTGATGGAAGATTGATGCTGATTTCGCATCGGTCGATATAGGCTTTGGCTTGGACCCGCATCGAACGGTCTCCTAAACCACGGCGCATGGACGCGCAACCTTTGCGTCCTCCACAACACGAGACCAGGGAGCAGCGCCCATGAGCAAGATGACCCCGCAGGAAATGGCCCAGAAGATCGGATCCGGCCTGCTGTCTTTCCCCGTCACGCCGTTCAAGGCGGACTACTCCTTCGACGAGACGACCTACCGCGCCAACATGGACTGGCTCTGCGGCTATGACGTCGCAGGCCTGTTCGCCGCAGGCGGCACCGGCGAGTTCTTCTCGCTGACGGCGGCCGAGGTTCCGCAGGTCGTCAAGATCGCCGTGGATGAGACCAAGGGCCGCGTGCCCGTGCTCGCCGGCACCGGCTACGGCACCGCCACCGCGCGCGAGATCGCGATCGGCGCGGAGAAGGCGGGCGCCGACGGCTTGTTGCTGCTGCCGCCCTATCTCACCCATGCCGAGCAGGACGGCCTTGCTGCCCATGTGGAAGCGATCTGCGCCTCCGTGAAGATCGGCGTCATCGTCTACAACCGCGACAACGCCATCCTCCAGCCCGATACGCTCGCCCGCCTCGCCGAACGCTGCCCGAACCTCGTCGGCTACAAGGACGGCATCGGCGACATCGAGCTGATGACCCGCGTCTACACCAAGCTCGGCGACCGCCTGACCTATATCGGCGGCCTGCCGACCGCTGAGACCTTCGCGCTGCCCTACCTCGATATGGGCGTGACCACCTACTCCTCGGCGGTATTCAACTTCGTTCCGGAATTCGCCACCAACTTCTACGCCGCCGTGCGCAAGCGCGACCACGCGACGATCCACGCCGGCCTGAAGGACTTCATCCTGCCGCTGATCGCGATCCGCAACCGCAAGAAGGGCTATGCGGTCTCGATCATCAAGGCCGGCATGAAGGTGATCGGCCGCGATTCCGGCCCGGTCCGCCCGCCGCTGACCGACCTCACCGAGCAGGAGATCGCGGAAGTCACGGCGCTGGTGAAGAATCTGCCCGCCATCCGATCGTCACAACAGGCTGCAGAATAACAACAACACAGGGAGGAGCCTGCGATGGTCAAGACCGAGATCACTGGCGCACCGGTCGTCACCGCGATGCAGGTGATCCCGGTCGCAGGCCGTGACAGCATGCTCCTCAATCTGAGCGGCGCGCATGCGCCGTTCTTCACCCGCAACATCGTCATCCTCACCGACAATGCCGGTCACACCGGCTTCGGCGAGGTGCCTGGCGGGCAGAAGATCTGGCAGACACTGCAGGACGCCCGTGATCTCGTGATCGGCAAGACCGTCGGCGCGATGAACAACATCCTCGCCGATATCAGGACCGCCTTCGCCGATCGCGATGCCGGCGGCCGCGGCAAGCAGACTTTTGATCTCCGCGTCATGATCCACGCCGTCACGGCCGTGGAGTCCGCGCTGCTCGATTTGCTCGGCCAGCATCTCAACCTGCCGGTCGCAGCCCTGCTCGGCGAGGGCCAGCAGCGCACCAGCGTCGAGACGCTGGGCTATCTCTTCTTCGTCGGCGACGGCCGCAAATCCAAGCTCGACTATGTCGGCGGCGAGACCGGCAAGGCGGAATGGTTCAACCTCCGCCATCAGGAGGCGATGACGCCGGAGACCGTGGTGCGGCTCGCGGAAGCCACCCACGACCATTACGGCTTCGCCGATTTCAAGCTCAAGGGCGGCGTGCTGCGCGGCGAGCAGGAGATCGAGGCCGTCACCGCGATCGCCAAGCGCTTTCCGAATGCGCGCGTGACTCTGGATCCGAACGGCGCATGGTCGCTCGACGAGGCCATCAGCCTCTGCAAGGACATGCACGGCATCCTCGCCTATGCCGAGGACCCCTGCGGCGCCGAAGGCGGCTTCTCCGGCCGTGAGATCATGGCCGAGTTCCGCCGCGCAACGGGCCTGCCCACCGCGACCAACATGATCGCGACCGATTGGCGGCAATTGTCCCATGCGCTGCGCCTCGGCGCGGTGGACATTCCGCTGGCCGATCCCCATTTTTGGACCATGCAAGGCTCGGTGCGCGTGGCCCAGACCTGCCGCGACAACGGCCTGACCTGGGGTTCGCACTCCAACAACCATTTCGACATCTCACTCGCCATGTTCACCCATGTCGGCGCCGCCGCCCCGGCAAGGTCACCGCGATCGACACACACTGGATCTGGCAGGACGGTCAGGCCCTGACGAAGGAGCCGCTCCAGATCAAGGCCGGCAAGATCGCGGTGCCGGATAGGCCGGGCCTGGGTATCGAAATCGACAGGGCCGCCATCGACGCCGCGCATGACCTCTACAAGCAGCATGGACTCGGCGCCCGCGATGACGCTATTGCCATGCAGGACCTGATCCCCGGCTGGACCTTCGACGACAAGCGTCCTTGCCTGGTTCGTTAAAAACTCTGGAGGAAGCTATGACTGCGATCCTGAAGAACTTCATCGGCGGCGAATGGGTCGATGGCTCCGCCGTCACCAAGAACATCAACCCCTCCAACACCAACGACGTCGTCGGCGAATACGCCAAGGCCGACAAGGCCCAGACCGAGAAGGCGATCGCAGCCGCCAAGGCCGCCTTCCCCGCTTGGGCGCAGTCGACACCGCAGGCGCGTTATGACGCGCTGAACAAGATCTCTCTCGAAATCATCGCCCGTAAGGAAGAGCTCGGCCGCCTGCTCGCCCGCGAGGAAGGCAAGACGCTGCCGGAAGGAATTGGCGAGGTCGCGCGCGCCGGCCAGATCTTCGCATTCTTCGCCGGCGAGGCGCTGCGCATGATCGGCGAGAAGGGCGCTTCCGTCCGTCCCGGCATCGACGTCGAGCTCACCCGTGAGCCGATGGGCGTCGTCGGCATGATCACGCCCTGGAATTTCCCGATCGCGATCCCGGCCTGGAAGATCGCGCCGGCGCTCTGCTACGGCAACACCGTGGTGTTCAAACCTGCCGAACTGGTGCCGGGCTCGGCGCATGCGCTGTCCGAGATCATCACCCGCTCCGGCATCCCGGCCGGCGTGTTCAACCTCGTTGTCGGCTCGGGCTCCGTGGTCGGCCAGACCCTGATCGAGCATCCCGACGTCGCCGCGATCACCTTCACCGGCTCGGTGCAGACGGGGCGCAAGATCGCGCAGGCCTGCGTGACCTCGAGCAACATGAAGAAATTCCAGCTCGAGATGGGCGGCAAGAACCCGCTGGTCGTGCTCGACGACGCCGATCTCAAGACCGCCGTCGAAGTCGCCGTCAACGGCGCCTATTTCTCCACCGGCCAGCGCTGCACGGCGTCCTCGCGCCTGATCGTCACCGAAGGTATTCACGACCGTTTCGTTGCGGCGGTGACCGAGCGCCTGAAAGGCCTCACGGTGGACGACGCGCTCAAGGCCGGCGTGCATATCGGCCCGGTGGTCGACCAGAGCCAGCTCGACCAGGACCTGCGCTACATAAAGATCGGCCAGGACGAGGGTGCCAAGCTCGCCTGGGGCGGCGAGTTGCTCAAGCGCGAAACGCCCGGCCACTACCTCCAGCCGGCGCTGTTCACCGAGGCCAACAACAACATGCGCATTTCGCGCGAGGAGGTCTTCGGCCCGGTCGCCGCCGTCATTCGCGCCAAGAACTACGAGGAGGCGCTCGCGATCTCCAACGACACCGAGTTCGGCCTCGCCTCCGGCATCTGCACCAGCAGCCTGAAATACGCCTCGCACTACAAGCGCAACAGCGAGTCCGGCATGGTGATGGTCAATCTGCCGACGGCCGGCGTCGACTATCACGTGCCGTTCGGTGGCCGGAAGGGTTCGAGCTACGGCGCCCGCGAACAGGGCTCCTATGCCCGCGAGTTCTACACGACGGTGAAGACCGCCTATACCTATCCCGGCTAACCACGGGCAAGATATCGTAGGGTGGGCAAAGCGAAGCGCGCCCACCGCTTACGTTCGGCACGAAGCATGGTGGGCACGGCGCTTTGCGCCTTTGCCCACCCTACGACTTGAGTTTCCGAGGTAAAGCAGATGGACCAGTCAGTCGCAGCGAAAGAGCAGCCTCGCTACATCAAGCTCAACGAGCGCGACAACGTCGCGATCGTTGTCAATGATTTCGGGCTTCCCGCCGGCTCCCGCTTCGCCAGCGGGCTGACGCTGCGCGCCTTCGTGCCGCAGGGACACAAGACGGCGCTGGTCGACATCCCGCAGGACGCCCCGATCATCCGCTATGGCGAGGTAATCGGCCATGCGCTCGCGCCGATCCTGGCCGGCGAATGGCTGGACGAAGCGCGCATCCGTATGCCGGAGGCCCCTGCCCTCGACAAGCTGGAAATCTCCACCGCCGTTCCCGCGCCGCTGCCGCCGCTCGAAGGTTTCACGTTCGAAGGCTTTCGCAATTCCGACGGCTCGGTCGGCACCAAGAACATCCTCGGCATCTCCTCCTCGGTGCAATGCGTCAAGGGCACGATGGAATATGCGGTGAAGCGCATCCGCGCCGAGCTGCTGCCGAAATATCCGAATGTCGACGACGTCGTGCCGCTGACGCATGCCTATGGCTGTGGCGTCGCCATCAACGCGCCTGATGCCGTGATTCCGATCCGCACGCTGCAAAACATCGCACAGAACCCGAATTTCGGCGGCGAGATCCTGGTCATCAGCCTCGGCTGCGAGAAGCTTGCGCCCGAGCGTCTGGTGCCGGAAGGCGTCAGCAATGCCATCGTGCGCATGCAGGACGAAGCCTTCGACGGCTTTGGCGCCATCGTCGAGGCAATCATGACCCAGGCAGAGGCCCGCCTCAAGATCCTCAACAAGCGCACCCGCGAGACCTGCCCGGCCGCCGATCTCGTCATCGGCCTGCAATGCGGTGGCAGCGACGCGTTCTCCGGCGTCACCGCGAACCCTGCGGTCGGCTTCGCCGCCGACCTGCTGGTGCGCGCCGGCGCCACCGTGATGTTCTCGGAAGTCACCGAAGTGCGCGACGCGATCCAGTTGCTCACGCGGCGCGCCATCAACGAGGACGTCGGCCGCGCGCTGGTCCGCGAGATGGCCTGGTACGATTCCTATCTGGCCCGTGGCGGCGCGGACCGCAGCGCCAACACCACGCCCGGCAACAAGAAGGGCGGCCTCGCCAACATCGTCGAGAAGTCGCTCGGCTCGATCGTCAAGTCCGGATCAAGCGCGATCACCGGCGTCCTCTCGCCCGGCGAGAAGGCGACGCAGAAGGGCATGCTGTTTGCGGCAACGCCGGCGTCCGACTTCATCTGCGGCACGCTCCAGCTCGCCTCCGGCATGACGCTGCAGGTGTTCACAACGGGCCGCGGCACGCCTACGGCCTTGCGGCTGCGCCCGTGATCAAGGTCGCGACTCGAAGCGAGCTGGCGCGACGCTGGAAGGACCTGATCGATTTCGATGCCGGCGGGATCGCCACCGGCGAGAAGACCATCGAGGAGACCGGCTGGGACCTGTTCCGCCTGATCCTCGACGTCGCCAGCGGCCGCACCAAGCCCTGGTCGGATCGTTGGGGCATCCACAACGATTTGACGCTGTTCAATCCGGCGCCAGTGACCTGAGCGCCGCGCGCGGACGCTGCCTCGCCGCGTGGATGCATTGGTGCCGTTTCGGGACGTGGGGCACCGACGCGTCACCGCGCGACCGCTCCCGCGAAACCGTCCGGAAACATTGGCGCGGAAAACTTCCTTCGCGCTTCGTCGCTCGACATCACGCAATCAAATAGTCAGCGACCGCGATCTAATGGTCGCATACGAGCGAACCTGTTGCGGCATCGCCGCGACCTAACCTCCGATTGCCACTTCTCACGGAGATTTTCCAATGCGCGTTCTTTCGATGATTGCCGTTGCCGCAGCGATGATTGCCAACTCGTCAGGCGCGTTCGCCGGCGAGCTTCCCTCTTACGAAGTGACGTCGTTTCCGATCTCGGCGACGCAAGTCCAGGTGCTCGGCGGCGCGGGCGTCGAGGAGCAGTCGACTGCGCCCGCGATGATCGTCGCCGGCATGCCCGCCTCGCCCGCGCAGATGTCGGTGCTGTCGCCACGCGTGAAGCGGCTTGCGAACGTCAGCGCGAACAACGAGGCGCGCTAAGCCTCGACGCCATTCCGGGTTCGACGCTGCGCGGCGCCCGGGATGACGTTTCACTCTAGGTCATGCTGCCCGGCATGAAGCAGCGCACCCGCGGATGGCCGTCGATATAGTGCTTCCACACCATGGTGCGGCCGATCTTGTTCGGCTCGGTGATGACGGCGCCGTCGGGCACGATCACCCATTCGCCGTCGAGATGCACCCGATAACGGCCCTTGTCGGATTCCCAGTCCACGTCGGCGACCATATAGCCGTCGGCATCCGAGCAGCATTGGCCGTATTCGCTGTGCAGGCTCTCGAACCAGGGTTTTAATGGCGAGTTGGCGTAGCGCCCGTCGTCGCGCGCCATCATCGGGACCGTCAGCAGCTCCGTCAGGACCAGCAGCATGGCGGCACACGATATTGCACGTCTCATGTCGTCTCCGCGGATCGAGATCATCGCCGCGGGGCGATAGCTGCCGTCCGCCTTCCGCGACTCGGCGAAGGCGTCAAGGACGGCGACTCATCCCCCAACAGCTTTGCGGATAGCTATGCAAATCCGGCGCCACCGCGCATTCCGGGAACTACTGGGCGCGCGTCCGGCACGCATTGGTCTTTCGACGGGTATGACCGCTGCTCGCGCGCCAAGTTCTCCGCTGTCTCAGCCGGCCGCATGCGCGATTGCGCACGGAGTCCACGGACACCGCGCAAGAACACCGAGAGGCTGCGGCGTACTGGAGTCCCCGCCTTCGCGGGCAATGACGGCGGTGTGTGGAGCTACGGAAGTTCAGGCGGCACAGCGCGTGACGTAGACCCTACTGCTTCGGCACCGGCGCCATCATCGCGCCGCCCTTCTTCGCCGCGGGCACGGGCACGGGCTTGGTCGCGGCGGTTGCTTGCGCCGGGAGATATTTGGCGACGATGGCGGGATCGACCTGCGCGATGTTGGCGTCGGGAAGACGCGTCCAGGTCTCGTCCTTGCCGAACAGGGAGATGCCGAGGAAACCGCGCATCGTCAGCGTCTGCCCATCCGGGCTGACCG
Organism: Bradyrhizobium lupini; assembly: GCF_040939785.1. NCBI lineage: Bacteria > Pseudomonadati > Pseudomonadota > Alphaproteobacteria > Hyphomicrobiales > Nitrobacteraceae > Bradyrhizobium > Bradyrhizobium lupini. Next base: position 6,422,527 of record NZ_CP162553.1, on the reverse strand, counting down.
TCATCTTGGCCTTCCAGATGTTGCCGTCGCGAGGATTGACCACGTTGCCGCCGTCATACTTCAGGCCGTCGCGCTTCATGTCGCGGATGAAGGAGAGCCCAAGCACCGGCGCGTTCTTGCGATCGTCCGTGCATTTCGCGCAGACCTCGTTCGGGTCGTCGCCGGGTCGCGGGAAGGTTTTTGCGATGACTCCTTCGAACACACCGTTGTGGTCGATGAAGAGAAACCATCCCACCGTCTTGCCGTCTTCGACCTTCTGCCAGAGGCCTGCGGCGGTCGGCTGCTGCACTTGCGCCACAACCGGGCTCACCGCACCGAGCGTCATCGCGAGCGCGAGGAGCGAGAACAGCCGAAAGCTGGAAAAGAGAGTCCGCATTATCATCACCTTGCTGAGCCAATCGCCTTGCTAAGCCGCCAACTGCAATGGCCGCAGACTACGGCGATTTCGCGAACTGTTCCAGCACCAGAAACATGGGGCATCGCCCGCCGCCATCAGTTGACGCCGAGCTTCTTTTGCAGGCTGGAGGACGACGTCGTGTACTGGAACACGAGCCGCTTCTCCGGATAGACGTAGCGATGGGCTTTTTGCGACATCAGCGCGCCCTCGTGGAAGCCGCACAGGATCAGCTTGATCTTGCCGGGATAGGTGTTGATGTCGCCGATCGCGAAGATGCCTGGCACGTTGGTCTCGAACGCGGATGTCTCGACCGGCACCAGATTGTTCTCAAGCGCGATGCCCCAGTTCGCGACCGGACCGAGCTTCATGGTCAGCCCGAAGAACGGCAGCATGGTGTCGCAGGTGATTTCGTTCACGCTGTTGTCGTTGCCCTTCACGGTGGCGCCGCTCAGCTTGCCCTCGCTGCCTGACAGCGCGGTGACCTGGCCGAGGCGCAGATCCATCTTGCCGGCAGCGACCAGCGCGCGCATCTGCTCGACGCTGTGGGGGGCGGCGCGAAAATCGTCGCGACGGTGCAAGAGCGTGATGCGCTTGGCGATCGGATGCAGATTGAGCGTCCAGTCGAGCGCGGAATCGCCGCCGCCCACGATCAGCACGTTCTTGTCGCGGAACGTCTCCATCTTGCGCACGGCGTAGTGCACCGAGCTTCCTTCATAGGCTTCGATCCCCGGCACCGGTGGACGCTTGGGCTGGAACGAGCCGCCGCCGGCAGCGATCACCAGCACCTTGCATTCGAACACCTTGCCGGCGTCCGTGGTGCAGCGGAACAGCGGATCGCCGATTTTCTCGACGGTCTCGATCATCTCGCCGAGATGGAAGGTCGGATGGAACGGCTTGATCTGCTCCATCAGCGCGTCGGTGAGGCCCTGCCCCGAAACCTGCGGAATGCCGGGAATGTCGTAGATCGGCTTTTCCGGATAGAGTTCTGCGCACTGGCCGCCGACCTTGTCGAGGATGTCGACGAAATGCGTCTTCATGTCGAGAAGGCCCAGCTCGAAGGCGGCGAACAGACCGCAGGGGCCGGCACCAATAATCAGCACATCGGTTTTGATCGCGTCGCTCATGTCGTCTCTTTATCGGTCGTTCGGTGGGACGGCGCCCTTTGGGCCGAGGTGACCCTGCCTGTCTAGCCAACGGGGATGGATCAGGGAAGGCATAAAAGCGGGAGCGCCCCGCGGCCGCGCCCACTTGCCGGGTCAGGATAACTGGGCTGTAACCAGCAACGATATGACGGAGATCAATCGGTGAACGCACCAAGTCGCCTCGATACGACGCCGCGCCTGGAGGACTACCCTTTTCGCCTCAGCGACAATGTCCGCTTCGGCGATCTCGACCCTAACCAGCACGTCAACAACGCGGTCTACGCCACCTATTTCGAGACCGGCCGTGTCACGCTGATGAAGCTCCCGGAATACGGCCTGACGCCGCCCGGACTTGCCTGGATCATGGTGCGGCTCGACATCCATTTTCGCGCGGAGCTGCATTGGCCGAACACGATCGAGCTCGGTCTCGGCGTCGTGAAGCTGGGACGAACGTCGGTGACGTTCGAGCAGGTGGTGTTTTCGGAAGGGAAGTGCATTGCATCGGCGACATCGGTCGCCGTGATGATCGACGAAGCGTCGCGCCGGCCGACGCCACTGATCGCGGAAGTGCTTGAGAAGCTCAGCCCCTGGCACAAGCGCGGCATCCAGGTCGCGCCGCCGAGCACATGATAGCTAACTGAGTTAGGCTTGGCGTTCCGGCGTCGCCACCACCAGGCCGTCGAGCTCGTCGGAGACCTTGATCTGGCAGGACAGGCGCGAGTTCGGGCGCACGTCGAAGCCGAAGTCGAGCATGTCCTCTTCCATCGGCGTCGGGCTGCCGACCTTCTCGCGCCACGCTTCGTCGACATAGACATGGCAGGTGGCGCAGGCGCAGGCGCCGCCGCATTCGGCCTCAATGCCGGGAATGCTGTTGCGGATGGCGGCTTCCATCACAGTCGCGCCGTTCTCGACGTCCACCGTACGGGTTTCGCCCTTGTGATCGACAAAGTGGATTTTCGCCATGTGTGCTCGTGCTGCCGCGATCTAGGGAATGAAGGAGGGTCCGGGCTGTCCTATAACGGGTCGGTCGGCCCGGCGCCATAGCGTTTTGATGAAGTCGCGAATACCGCTTCGCGGGAAGAAGACCCGTCAAAACAAAAGACTACAGCACGGTTCTGGCCCTGTCGGCTTAAGGATTCAGGATCGCCTCGATGGCGGCGCGCGCCTCGGTCACCGCCTCTTTCAGCGCGGCGAAGGCGTGAGGCCGGCCCTGCCCGGTCTGGATCGCGGTCTCCAGGCTGGCTGCGGCGTCCGCCACCGCAAAGGCGCCGATCCCGCGCGCCGATCCCTTGAGCTTGTGGGCGAGCGCGCCGGCCTCGGCCGGGAGCGCTGCCATCGCCGCGATCAGGCGCACCGCCTGCTCGGCAAACATCGCCAGCACTTCCTGTTTCAGCTCGGAATCGCCGAGCGTCATGCGGGAGAGATGATCGAGGTCGAGCGGGCTGTCGATGGGTGCAAGCGGGGGCGAGGGCATCCAGTCCATCCGTTGCAGTTCAGGTATCATGGCGCAGGCCCCGGCATCGCGCGATGTCCGCCGGTCCGGCGGTCAAGTTCCCTCCACCCAAGCACGGAATGGTTAACGAAATGTTCCGGCCGTTTTGCGCAAATCTGCCCGTTTATTGACGAAAAGTTGCCGCAATCCGGCGAGTCCGGTGGAGAATTCCATTTATTGCTAAGGCCTTACGGCACGATCCTGTTAACGATGATTAAGAATGTCTTAATCGCGGGCATTTCATTCGCGACGCTCTGCCAATAGGATGTTGGAGAAATTGGCGGACAAGCCGTCCGGGTGGGGATGGCTCGGAGATCCGCGTAAGCGGCATGATCCGGACTGTGGGCTTGCGTAGCGCGCAGAGCTCGCGGGGGGACGCGTACAAGTAACGAGGGCTCGGACTGAACATGGCAAACACTCCGAAAAAGGTCAAAGACCCCACAGAAGATGCGCTTTCTGCAATCCAGGAGGCCCTGAACATCAGCGACACGGCCGCGGACACAAGCCGCAACGCCTCGATGCGCAGCGAAGCGTCGCCCCCCGTCGCGCCACCGGCTCCCCCGATGTTCGACGAACCGAGCTTCGACGCGCGCCCCGCCGCGAACGAACGCGCGGTGTTCGACCAGATCGAGGAGCCGCGCTCCTCGCGCCGCGCCGCCAATGACGACCGTGCGACCATCGGCCAGCTCTTGCAGACGTTGCAGACGGGACGCCCGACCCGCAACATCTACACCGGCGCGACAATCTTCACCGTCATCTGGCTGGCCGCCTGCGCCGCGCTGACGGTCGGCTTCCTGCCTTCGATCCAGGCGGCGATGGGCCAGAGCGGCGGCGTGTTGGCCATTGCCGGCCTCGTCACGATGTTCTTCGCGCCAATCATGCTGTTCTTCTTCCTGGCGAGCCTCGTCTGGCGCGGCCAACAAATGAGCTCGGTCGCGCAGGCTATGGCCCAGGTTGCGATCCGCTTCTCCGAGCCGGAAGGCTCGGCTTCGATTCCATGGTGACCGTCGGCCAGGCCATCCGCCGCGAGGTTGCGGCGATGGGCGACGGCATCGAGCGCGCCATCGCGCGCGCCGGCGAACTCGAGACGCTGGTCGCCAACGAGGTCGCGGCGCTTGAGCGCGCCTATTCCGACAACGAAGTGCGCATCCGCGCCCTGCTCCAGGACATCGCGCATCAGCGCGACAATCTGGTCGGCCAGGCCGAGCAGGTCCGCAGCGCCATCTCCGGCGTGCAGATCGATTTGCGCCATGACATCGCCCTGATCTCGGACGCGATCGCCTCGCGCGTCGACGAGGTCGCCAAGTCCATCACCGGCGCACTCGAAGAGCGCGGCGCCCACATCACCGGTGCGCTCAGCAACGCCGGCGACAACATGATCCTCGCGCTCGGCGAGCGCGGCGGCGACCTGCTCGACCGCCTCGAGGAGGCCAGCAACGAGACCACCCGCGCCGTGCTCGACGCCAGCGAGCGGCTGACCACCAGCCTCAATTTCAAGACCGGCCACGTTCACGACGAGTTCGTCGACCTCGCCGACCGCGTCCACGAGATGTTGAACGAGCGCATCGACCGCATCACGGGCGAGTTCGAGCAGCGCTCCGCCGCGATCGTCGACGGCATCTCCGAGCGCACCGAGCAGGTGCACGACAGCCTGAAGAATTCTTCGGACTCGCTGCTGCTCGAGCTCGAGCTGCGCTCCAACGACCTCTCCGCCAAGATCGACGACGCCGGCAACCGCCTCGCCGGCCAGATCATGACCTCCGGCGACAAGGCGAGCGAAGCGCTCGACGCCACCGTCAACACGCTGGTCGCCAAGGTCGTCAGCCAGACCGAGACCGCGCACGACTCGCTGTCGCTCCAGATGAGCGCCTTCGACGAGCTGGTGAAGAACCAGGGCACCGAGCTGGTCGAGAAGTTCGCCCGCGACTCCGGCACGCTGGGCGCGCTGATCACCCGCCACATCTCCGAGTTCGACCGCACCGTGAAGACCTTCGGCGGCGAGATCGTCGATCGGATGGGCCAGCGCACGCAGGACATCCATGAATCGCTGAAGACCTATGTCGATAATTTCGACACTCGCTTCACCGCCAATGGCGGCGCGATCACCGCCGTGCTCGACCAGCGCCTGGTGCAGTTCGAGACCACGATCGGCGAACGTGTCAGCAACCTCGATGCCTCGCTGAACGGCAAGATCTCGAGCCTCGACTCCACGATCGACGGTCACATCAAGACCTTCGACGAGCAGCTCGTCGGCCGCGTCGCCGCGCTCGAACAGTCGTTCGATACCCGTGCGAAGTCGGTTACCGAGACCATCGACGGACGGCTCAACACCCTCGCCTCGTCGCTGACCGACGGCGCCGCGCAGGCGATCCAGTCGATCGACTCCCGCCTCACCCACCTCACGACGTCGCTGACCGACGGCGCGTCTCAGGCTGTCGAGACCATCGACAACCGCCTCAACCACCTCGCGACCTCGCTGACCGATGGCGCGTCGCAGACCATCCAGACGATCGACACGCGCCTCACGCATCTGACGACCACCCTCACGGGCGGCGCGTCGCAGGCGCTCGAATCCATCGACACGCGCCTCACCTACCTGACCAGCGCGGTGACGAACGGCGCCTCGCAGGCCGTGCAGTCGATCGATTCCGCCTCACCCTGCTGACCTCGACACTCACGGACGGCACCGCGCAGGCGATCGAGGCGGTCGATCGACGCATCACCGGCGTCGCCGAGATCATCGATGGCCGCAGCATGCACCTGACCGACACGGTCACGGCGCGCTTCCAGGACATCCAGCAGGCCATCGAGACCAAGGTCGGTGCGGTCGCCAGCGACATCGACGTGCGCGTGGCGCAGTTCGAGGACCTGCTCGGCTCGCGCGTCGAGGCCGTCGCCGGCCGCATCGAGAGCAGCGGACGCCAGGCCAGCGACGACATGATGTCCCGCGCCGAGATGATCTCGACCGCGATCTCGCTCGCATGTCGAGGACGCCGAGCGCTCGCTCACCAACCTCGTGGTCAACACCAGCGAGACCATCCAGACCGGTGCGCGCACCGCGCAGCAGTCGCTGATGACGGTCTCCTCCGACGTCAACGCCCAGCTCAAGATGACCTCCGCCGAGGTCGAGCGTGCGCTGACCGCCGTCGGCACCGGTGCCGCGAACTCGATCCTGACCAGCGCCCGCGAAGCCCAGTCGACCCTGGTCGCCGCGTCGGGCGATGCCTCCAACCAGATCAAGGGGCTCGCGGCCGACGTCGAACGCACGCTGTCGTCGGCAGGCTCGGCGACCGCCGCCTCGATCCTGGCCGGTGCCCGCGAGGTGCAGACCACGCTCGTGACGGCGTCCTCGGATGCGGCCAACCACGTCAAGTCTCTCACCGCCGACGTCGAACGCACGCTGTCGTCGGCAGGCTCGGCGACCGCCGCCTCGATCCTGGCCGGTGCCCGCGAGGTACAGACCACGCTCGTCACGGCGTCCTCGGACGCCGCCAACCACGTCAAGACCCTCACCGCCGACGTGCAGCGCTCGCTGTCGATGGCCGGCACCACCACGGCGGAATCGATCACCGCCGGCGCCCGCGATGCGCAGAGCGCGCTGATCGCGGCCTCGAGCGAGACCGCCAACCAGATCAAGGCGCTGTCCTCGGACGTGCAGCGCTCGCTCTCGATGGCGGGCACCGCGACGGCAGAGACCATCATGACCGGCGCCCGCGAAGCCCAGAGCACGCTCGTCAACGCGTCCTCGGATGCGGCGAGCCAGGTCAAGTCTCTCGCCGCCGAAGTGCATCGCTCGCTCTCGCAGGTCGGCCAGTCGACCGCCGAGACGATCACGACCAGCGCCCGCGATGCCCAGAGCACCCTGCTGGCGGTCTCCGCCGAACAGACCGGCCAGGTTCGTTCGCTGGCGGCCGAGATGCAGCGCGCGCTGGCGACCGCCGGCGGCGCCACCATCGAGGCGCTCACCAGCGGCGTACGCGAGGCCCAGGGCACGCTGATCTCTGCCTCGACGGACGCTGCGAGCCAGATCAAGTCGCTGACCACGGACATCGAGCGCACGCTGACCTCGGTCGGCGCCGACACCGCCTCGACCATCCTCAACAGCGCGCGTGAGGCGCAGACCTCGCTGACCTCGACCTCGGCGGATGCCGCAAGCCAGATCCGCACGATCTCGAGCGAGATCGAGCGTACGCTGAGCACCGCCACCGCGAACGCGACCAACGACATCCAGACCAGCGCGCTCAACGCCCAGAACGCGTTGATCAACGCCTCCAACGAGGCGAGCTCGCGGGTCAAGTCGAGTTCGGCCGACGTCGAGCGGTCGGTGCTCGCCGCCAGCAGCAGCTTCGGCCAGGCCATGACCGGCAAGACCGACGAGATCGTCACCTACGTGCAGCAGCAGTCCGACCGTCTCGCCAACATGATCGACGCCAAGCGCGGCTCGCTCGTGGACGCGATCGGCTCGAAGACCAGCCAACTCACGCTCGACATCGACCGCGTCACGTCCGACGCGCTGAAGTCGATCGAGACGCGCGGCCATGCGTTCTCGCAGACCATGATGGGCAACGGCTCCGAGGTGGCGCGGACCATCAACTCGGCGAGCGAGATGGCGACCGGTGCCGTCAACAAGTCGCTCAAGGACCTCGAGCAGGCCTCGCGCGCGGCGATCGACCAGTCGCGCCAGGTCTCGATCGCGGCCGTCACCGAGATGCAGGAGACCAGCAAGATCCTGCGCACCGACACGGTCGCCCTGTTCGAGCGCCTGCGCGAAGGCAACATCCTGCTCCAGGAGGTGCTGACCGGTGCGCACGACAACCTCAACTCGCTCGAGCGGGCGCTGGTGACGCGCGTCGCCGACTTCGTCTCGGCGATGAACGACGTCACCTCGCGCAACGGCGCTGCGACGCAGAACCTGGAAGACCAGCTCAACGTCTTCAACAGCAAGACCACGCGGGCGCTCCAGGATCTCGGCGAGCTGTCGACCCAGTTCGACGCGCACGGCAAGGCACTGGTCGAGGCCGCGCAGGTGGTGGAACAGAGCAACAAGAACACCACCGCCTCGCTCGCCGAACGCAAGGAGGCGCTGGAATCGCTCGTCACCACGATCGACCTGCGCACGGCCGATCTCGACCAGCGCCTGTCGCGCTTCACCGGCCTGCTCGATGAATCGCTGGCGGCTGCCGAAGAGCGTGCCCGCGACATCGCCCGCGTCGTGGCGGAGACCGCCGGCGCAGGTTCCGCCGCGATCACCCGCCAGTTCGAGGCGGTGCGGTCGGCCTCCGAAGAGGAGCACCGGCAGACCGTCGAGGCCATGCACGACATCTACCGCCAGACCACCGACGAGGCGGATGCGATGTTCAAGCAGTCGACCGAGAAGTTCACCAACCTCGTCTCCAGCATGAAGCAGATGGCGTTCGAGATGCACAACGAGCTCGAAGCCACCCGCAACGAGCTGCGCCGCGGCGTGCTCGAGATGCCGCAGGAGGCCGCCGAGAGCACTGCGCAGATGCGCAAGGTGATCGTCGACCAGATCGAGGCCCTCGCCGAGCTCAACCGCATCGTGGCCCAGCACGGCCGCGGTCTCGACGTCTCCACGACGGGCCGCGCCAGCGTACAGCGGCAGGAAGAGCCGATGCTGGCGGCCGTCGGCGCGCGCAGCACCGAGACGCGCATGCGCGAGAGCGCCAGCGCCTCGACGCTGCCGCCGCCGGACCTCGGCATGCCCGCCTCCTCGCGCCGCACCGAAGCTCCCCCGGTGGCGCCGGCCGGCAACGACCAGGGCCGTGACGGCTGGCTGTCCGACCTGCTGAGCCGCACGGACGCCAACCAGGGTGCGCCCACCGGACGTGAGCCCCAGCGCGGCCGCCAGGCTGCACCGGCTCCGCAGCCGCAGGCTCCGCAAGGTGGCGGCAATCCGCTGGAATCCTTGTCGCTCGACATCGGCCGGCTGATGGACCGCAACCTCGCGTCCGAGATGTGGGACCGCTACCAGCGCGGCGAGAACAAGGCCTTCACCAAGCGCCTCTACACGCCCGCCGGCCAGAAGGCCTTTGACGAGGTCGCCCGCAAGTATCGCTCCGACCGCAACTTCAAGGCCACGGTCGACCGCTATGTCGCCGAGTTCGAACGCCTGCTCGACGAAGTCGCCCGCGACGGACGCGGCCCGCAGGAGCTGCGCAACCACCTGACCTCGGAGACGGGCCTGGTGTACACGCTACTCGCGCACGCAGCGGGCCGGCTGGGATAAGCGGTTCGCAGCGATAGCGAAGAGCGAATGAAAAACGGAGCCCCCGCGGGCTCCGTTTTGTTTTGGGTGTCATTAGGACCGAAGCGATCGACCAAACACTCGATGTCGTCCTGGCCTAGTGCGCAATTGCGCACGGGAGCCAGGACCATTACCCAAGGGAGGAGTTTGGCGAAGATCAGTCGTTCGGTACTCCCATCGATCGCAATCGATGGACCTCGCGGTATGGGTCCTGGCTTTCGCCAGGACGACATCGGGGACCCTTACTGCCGCCTCGGCGTCGCCGCAGGCTTCGGCGGCTCGGGCGGCGGTGGCGGCGCGGCTGGCGGCGCGTTGTTGCTGGCGCCGAACAGGACGCGGGTCGGGTTGCGGTCGAAATTGTTGACGGCGCGGCTGATGTCGCCGAGCGTGCGGCGGCCGTCGGTCATCAATGCGCCGGAGCGCTTGTCGAAATCGTCGGCCAGTTCGCGGATCGACTTCACCGCCTGGAACAGCTCCCCGCCGTCCTTGCCGCCGGCGAGCGTGTTGAGGCCGAGCATGAGGCTATCGGCCTTGAGCATCACGCCGTCGACCTTGGCCATCACGCCGTCGATCTTCTCGGAGTTGCGGGCGAGCGAGTTGGTGAAGGTCTCGAGGTTCTTCAGCGAGTTCTTCACCGACCTTGATTGTCGGCGACGATCTTGTTGATGTTCTGGAGCGTCCCGCGGATCGCCTCGGTGACGTCCTGGAGCTTGTTGGGATCGGCCGTCAGCGTCGGAATGCCGTCCTCGTCGAGCGGCGGCGCAGGCGCTGCCTCCTCGCCGCCCTTGAGCGAGATCGCGGCAACGCCGGTCAGGCCCTGGAATTCGAGGCCGACCAGGGTGTCCTTGCGGATCGGGGCGTTATTCTCGACCATGGCGAGTGCGACAACCCGCCGCGGGTTGTCGAGCTTCACCGAGACCACCTCGCCCACCCGGATACCGTTGAAATTGACGCTGCCGCCGTTGCGCAGGCCCGTGGCCGGGCCCTCGAACACGACGCGCAGGGGGCTGCGCTGCTTGGTGGTGTGCAGCGACTGAAACCACAGCACGAAGCCGATCGCGGCGGCGATCACCGCCAGCGTGAACGACCCGATCAGCACGTAATTTGCGCGCGTTTCCATCAGCTACTCCGGCACCTCAGCCCATCACCGCGCGAGCGCGCTTGCCATGGAAATATTGCCTCAGCCAGGGATGCTGCGAGGCCTGCATGTCGGCGATCGACCCTGCCGCAATGATCTTACCGTTGCCTAAAACGGCGATGCGGTCACATGCTGTGTAAAGGCTATCGAGGTCGTGGGTTACCATGAAAACGGTCAGCCCCAAAGTACGCTGCAGAGTCCTGACCAGTTCGTCGAAGTCGCCGGCGCCGATCGGGTCCAGGCCCGAGGTCGGCTCGTCCAGGAAGACGAGATCCGGGTCGAGCGACAGCGCGCGCGCCAGCGCCACGCGCTTGATCATGCCGCCCGACAGTTCCGAGGGAAAGCGATCGGCGACCTCAGGCTTCAGACCCACCATGGTGAGCTTGGCGATCGTGATCTCGTCCATCAGCCGCTGCGACACCCGCAGATATTCGCGCATCGGAAACTGGATGTTTTGCCGCACCGTGAGCGAGGAGAACAGCGCGCCCTGCTGAAACAGCACGCCCCAGCGACGCTCCACGTTGCGACGCTGCGACGTATTGGAGGCATCCAGGTCGACGCCGAACACCTCGATGCTTCCTGCGACCTTAGGCACGAGGCCGATGATCGTGCGTGTGAGCACGGATTTGCCCGCGCCGGAAGGGCCGACGAAGCCCAAAATCTCGCCGCGCCTGACGTCGAGGTCGAGCCCGTCGAGCACGCGCGTCGCGCCGAACTGCACGGTGATGTCTCGGACGCGAATGATCGGGTTCTGAATTTCGGGAGCCATCGTCACATCCCGATCGCGGCGAAGAAGATGGCGAACACGCCGTCCATGACAATGACGAAAAAAATGCCTTTCACGACAGACGACGTCGTGTGCTGCCCGAGCGATTCCGCGCTGCCCTGCACCGCGAGCCCCTCGACGCAGGCGACGATGCCGATCACCGCGGCCATGACAGGTGCCTTGACGATGCCAACGATGAAATGGTCGATCGAGATAGCGTCGCGCAGCCGCAGCAGGAAAGCCTCCGGCTGCACGCCCCCATAGAGCCAGGCGACGAGGCCGCCGCCATAGAGCGCGGCCATCGCGCCGAGGAAGGCCAGGATCGGCAGCGCGAGAACGAGCGCGAGCATGCGCGGCAGCACCAGCACCTCGATCGGGTCGAAACCCATGGTGCGCAGCGCGTCGATCTCCTCGCGCATCTTCATCGAGCCGAGTTCGGCGGTATAGGCGCTGCCCGAGCGGCCCGCGACCATGATCGCGACCAGCAGCACGCCGATCTCGCGGAGCACCAGCACGCCGAGCATGTCAACGACGAACAGGTCGGCGCCGAACCTGCGGAAATGGAAGATGCCCTGCTGGGCGATGATGCAGCCGATCAGGAAGGTGATCAGCACCACGATCGGCACCGCGCGCCAGCAGACCTGCTCCAGATGATGCACGGTCGAGGTCAGGCGGAACGAGCGCGGATGAATCAGGGTGCGCGCGACCGCCGCGAGCACCGCGCCGAGCATGTCGACCAGGCCTGCGACCGTGCCGGCAACACCGGCCACGGCCCGGCCGATCTGCTCCAGCATGCCGGTGATGGTGATCGTGCTGGCGTCGATGACGGGCGTCGCCCTGACCCGCCGCACCTCGTCCACGAGGCTTGAATAATTGGCGGAGAGGCCGGCGATCTGCGCCTCGACGGCGCCCTGCGTCAGGCTGCGGCGCAGCCGCTCGATCAGCCAGGCACCAAAGGTGTCGAGCTTGGAGACCTCGGAAACGTCGATGAAGATGCTTTGCGGGCCGCCGGCGAGCTTCTCGGCGTCAGCCACCATCCGCTCCAGGACCGGCGCGAAGCTCGCGGTCCAGGTTCCGGTGGCGCAGAGTGCCAGCGCATTGCCCTTTGCAATCCGTTCCAGCTTCGGATCGCCGTTCAAGATGTCCGCTCCCGTGCCGGGGCGCGAGAAACGGTTGAAATCAGATGGTTGCGCACGCGCCCTTACCCGGAGAAGGTATCCCCAACTGGTTAACCTTAGTTGCTAGAGGTAACCAGCAGGTTCAGATTTCGCCAGAGTTCAAAATGACTTCCAGCAAAGTTCCTGCCCTCGCTGCGCGAATCGAGCGCTTTCCCATCGCAGGCAGTTTCACCATCAGCCGGGGCGCCAAGACCGAGGCCGTCACCGTTGTGGCCGAGGTCCGCCGGAAGGGCCTGACCGGCCGCGGCGAATGCGTGCCCTATCCCCGCTACGGCGAGACGCCGGAGGCGACCCTTGCCGCCATCAAGGCCATGCAGGACGCCGTGGCCGGCGGCCTCACCCGCCAGGCCCTGCAAGCCGCCATGCCGCCCGGGGCGGCCCGCAATGCCCTGGATTGTGCCCTGATCGATCTGGAAGCCAAGGCGGCCGGATTGCGGGCCTGGAGCGTGCTCGACCGCCCGGCGCCGGGCGAACGCACCACGGCTTACACGATCTCGCTGGACACGCCCGAGGCCATGGCGGCGGCGACTGCCAACGCGGCGCACCGGCCGCTGCTCAAGATCAAGCTCGGCGGCGACGGCGATCCGGAGCGGATCACGGCGGTTCGCGAGGCGGCGCCCGAATCCGAGTTGATCGTGGATGCCAACGAGGCCTGGACCGAGGCCAATCTGGAGCAGAATCTTGCGGCCTGCGAGGCCGTCGGCGTCACCTTGGTCGAGCAGCCGCTGCCCGCGGGCCAAGACGACGCGCTGGCGCGGATCAAGCGGCCGCTGGTGGTTTGCGCCGACGAGAGCGTGCACGACCGCACTTCGCTCGCAGCCTTGCGCGAGCGCTACGACGCCGTGAACATCAAGCTCGACAAGACCGGCGGCCTCACCGAGGCGCTGGCCATGGCGGACGCCGCGCAAGCGCTCGGCTTCGAGATCATGATCGGCTGCATGGTCGCGACCTCGCTGTCGATGGCGCCTGCGATGCTGGTGACACCGCAGGCGCGCTTCGTCGATCTCGACGGCCCGCTGCTGCTGACGCGCGACCGCGATCATGGCCTGCGTTATGATGACAGCCTGGTCTACCCGCCGGACTCGTCGCTCTGGGGATGAGCTTTCAGCCGGTGCCGCGCCGACCAGATCACAAGCGCACCCACACCGGCCATCGCGGCCATGACGCAATACAGGCCGTCGCCGATGCGGGCGTAGACCGCGCCCGACGCGATCGAGGTGGTCGCACCCAGCAGCCCGTTGCACGCGGCGTAATAGCCCTGCCCCCGCGCGATCTGATGCGACGGCACGCGCTGCACCAGCAGACTCATCGTGCCGAGAATGGTCATCCCGAAGGTGAGGCCGTGGCCGAGCTGCACGACCACGAGCAGCGCGAGCGGCGGGTCGTACGCGGTGACGACCCAGCGCACGACCGCGCTCGCGCCCCCGATCGCCATCAGCGAGGACGGGTGCAGCGAGAAGCGCGGCGACAGCGCGAACACGACGATCTCCGCGATCACACCTAACGTCCAGAGGCCCGCGATCGTCAGCCCGCCGAGGCCGTGGGCCTGCCAGTTGATGGCCGAGAACGTATAGTACGCGACGTGACTGCCCTGGATCAGCGCGGCCGAAACGATGATGGCCCAGAAGCCGGCATCGCGCAGCAGCGCCTTGCCGGCGTGCACCGTTGTCGTCCGTCGCCTGACGTCGTCGAGCGGCTGAAGCAGCATGCCGGCGGCGACCGCAACCCCGGCCCAGGCGACGATGACCCAGATCAGATCGCGCGCCGCGATGTGGTCTACGAGATAGCCGCAGGCGAGCGAGCCGACCGCGAACGCTGCCGAACCCCACAGCCGCACCGGCCCGTAATCGAGCCCGTAGCGGGCGACGCCACGCAGCGCATAGGCGTCGGTCAGCGGCATGGTCGGCGTCCACATCATGCAGGTCAGCGCATAGATCAGGAACAGCGCCAGCGGCTGCTGCTGCAAGCCGACCGCCGTGAACCCGATCGCCGTCGCCAGCACCGACACCATCATGCCGGCGCGAATCGCATGTCTCTTTTCAGCAAAGGCGGTGATCTGCGGCAGCGTGGTGAAGCGCGTGATCGCGGGCAGCGCGTTGATGAGGCCGATCCAGGCCGCGTCGATGCCGATCGCCTTCAGCCAGACCGGAAAGAACGGCAGATGCGTTCCCGACACCGCGAACACGGCCGAATAGAACAGCGCGAGGCTCACGGCGAATCGCCGCTTCTGAGATGCTGCGATGGGGATTTGTGATTCGGGTGCCATCAAACCAATTGCGATTCGGTCGATATCGTGATGATCGTTACTGTAACGCGCGGTGATTTGCGCGACGAGATTGACATGGCCAACGAAGCATTCGCCCTCTCGCCTATGTCTGCCCGTGCGGCCGAGCCGAACGAGCAGGATTACGACGCGATCCGCGAAGCCTTCATGGAGACCGCGCGCGGCCGCTGGTTCCTCGGCGAATACGCCAAGCGCAACCGCAATGCCGATACCCGCATGGTGCTCGACGCGGTCGCGAAAATCGAAGAAGCCCTTGCGGCACAGCGCCAACCCGTCGTCGAGGACCGCCTCCCCGAAGCCTTGGTCGCCATCCGGCACGCGATTCGTGAAGCCGAGACGATCGCAATCGCGGCGTTCGATCCTGCTGCGATCGAGGCGAGCCTCGCACCGATCCCGCGCGGCCTGCGCATCATCAAGGAGATCTCCTGGCGCTGGCGCGAGATCGGTGCCGACGGCCGAATCTGCGACCTGATTGATTCGCAGCTCGCCTCGATCGAGGCGGCCTGCGCGCAGGTTTCGACCATCGACCCCCGCGCCGACCTCAAGGCCGCATTCGATCTGCTCAAGGACCGGATCGACCAAACCGACGCTGACGCAACACCGCAGGCCGCGCGCCCCTCGCCGGCTCCGGTGCAGGAGGCACCGTCGTCCGCTGCGGAAGCTCCGCTGGCGGAGGCCGCGCCCGCGGCGATGGCCAGCGAAGCACCCGTGGCTTTTACGGAGGCGCCGCAAGACATCGCAGAGGCGATCGAGCCCGAAGCCGCCGTGGAAGCGGCCGGAATCGTCTCCGAGGCCTTCTCCGTTGCCGAGCAGGCGACGGACGCCGCGCTCGAGCCGGAGACCGTCGCCGAGAGCCGGATCGCGCCTGAAGACATCGCTTTTGAAGAGCCGGCCACTGAGGCTTTCGCGGAGGTGACGGACGAATTTTCGCTCGATGCCGCCGCCGAAGCCGAGGACGAAGCCATCCTCGAGGCCATCGCGCTGGAGATGGCCGCGCCCGACCCCGAATTCGACGAGATCATCGAACCGGTCGAGATGGAAGCGACCGTTCCGGAACCGGTGGTTGCGGAGGCTGCAGCGCCCATCGCAGCGGAGATACCGGAGCCGGCCGCAGCCGAGCCAGTCGCCGCCGCAGCGGTGGTGGAGGAGCCCGTAGAGGAAGCGCCGATCGCGATGGAATCGCTGGCGCGCCTCACCAACGCCATTGCGGAAGCCGCCGCCGAAGTGATGGAGCAGCCGGCGCCCGTCATGGCAGCATCCGCGACATTCGGCGCGGCGCAGGCCACGACGCTCCCGATGACGTCGCCGGTTCCGGAAGCTTCGCTTGGCGCCACCATCCTCGCCAGCGGCATCCTGCAAAAGCCCCGCGCCGCCGCCAACGATCCCATGGCGCCAATCCGCCGCATGACCCAGGCCGAGAAGATCGCGTTCTTCTCGTAAGGGGATGCGGCCTCCTCCGTCTCGTGTCCCGGACAAGCGAAGCACAGATCCGGAACCCACGAGCCACAGCTTCCGTCGCCACATGGCCCCGGCTCTGCAGCGCACCGTCGAAGAGACGCCAGGCTGCGTCCGCCGCACGAGAGCGGAATGAGGAAAACACTCTCTCCTCAACGTCATTGCGAGCGCAGCGCGCTCCGCTCGCAATGACGGATGCTCAGCCGATCACCCGCAATTCCACACCGCACCGATCGGCGTCCGCGTCCAGCACGGCCCAAAACTGCCGCCATTGTAGCGGCCGCCGCCGAAGCCGGGCCGGCCGAAATAGCGCCACTCGCCGTCCCAGCCGTAATATTGGGGGACCGGATCGATATACCAATGGCGCCGGTCGCTAGGCGACATCCGCCGCATCGCTTCCTTCTGCTTGTAGAGCGGAATGCTGTTGCTCAGCGGCTGGCGATAGCCCGGCAGGAAGCCGTAACCATGCCAAGCTTGCTTGGGACGCTTTTGGATCGAAGCAGCCGGCGCGACAGCCGGCAGCAGCGATAGGACGATAGCGACAGATAGACATAAAAAGCGTGACATGGATGGACGATAGACGGCCGCTTGCGGAATGACCATTCAATTTCGAGTGCCAAGTAACAAAGCCCTCACGAAACCGAATAGCAGATCGAGCGGCAGGAATCCTATTGATTAAGGGCAAGGAAACATGATTGGCGAAGTGATTGTCATTGGCGATCTGCAATTGCGTGACGGCGCCTCTGTCGACGAGCACGACCGGCTCGGCGCGCGCATGTACGACATCGTCAGTCGTCTTCCCGGCTTTGTATCGGTCAAGTCGTTCAAGGCCGACGACGGCGAGGAGCTCACCGTGTTCCGTTTTGCCTCTGAGGAAGCGCTCGAAGCCTGGCGCACCCATCCCGAACATGTCGAGACGATGAAGCGAGGACATGCCGAATTCTACGCCAGCGGCTTCCTGCAGATCTGCAAGGTGATCCGCGAGGTCGGACCATTCGAGCACGCGTGACGCCGTCCCGCATCGTTCGATCGTGCGCTGCTAGCTGATCACACCCTTCCTGATCAGGAAGCATCCGTAACTGCTGCTGTCGCCGACCTGCACGACGCCAAAGCTCGCCGCCGCCGCGCGATAAAAATCCGGCCGGGAGAGTTTTCCGGGCGTGACGGGCCGGCCGGCGGCGCGTTCGATCTCGGCGAGCACCGCGCGCTGCACGTCGGGGACGCGGTCGGGATCGTCGACCGGCATCATCACGCGGACCGGATCGGGATCGAAATCGTCGAGCGGATAGACCGACATGATGGCGCGAATCGCGGTCTCCATGCTCATGCCTGGCAACTGGATCAAGCGCTGCGAATGCGTGCTCTGCGCGATGCGCGCCGAGGGGTGATTGGCATCGACGAAAGCGAGATCGTCGCCATGGCCCATGGAAGCCAGCAGCCAAAGCAGGTCGGGCGTGAGGATCGGATCGATCGATTTCAGCATGTGACGGACTGTCCTCCCATTGGGCGCCCACCTCGGCAGGTCCAAGCGTGATTCAGATCACGCAGCCTACCATGGTGATGGGAATCACGGACATGAAACTCGAACGCGGCCAAGTTTGCCGGCAACCAATCTCGTATCGAGATCAGTGCCAAAGGAGCACGCCATGTTCCGCCTAAAACCTTTCCTGATGACGGCTAGCCTGCTGGGGAGCCTGTTCGGCTTTGCCTGCGGCCCAGTTTCCGCGCAAGTCGCCCCGGTCGAGCCGGCCCGCACCGCGCTGCAAGGCCCGGAACAGCGTGTCGCGCTGGTGATCGGCAATTCGAACTATCAGAACGCGCCGCAGCTCGCCAATCCGGACAACGACGCGGAGTCCATGGCGAAGTTCCTGAACTCCGCCGGCTTCGAAGTGGTCGCCGCGACCGACCTGACCCAGAACGACATGCTCCGCGTCGTCCAGGACTTCTCCGCCAAAGTGTCGGCGCGTGGTCCGAACACGGTGGCGATGGTCTACTATGCCGGTCACGGCGTGCAACTCGCCGGCGAGAACTACCTCGTTCCGGTCGACGCCAAGGTCTCGAGCCAGACCGAACTCGTCAACAACTCCGTCCGCCTGGTCGACGTGATGTCGACGCTGGAGACGATCCCGAGCCGTATGCGCATCGTCATCCTCGATGCCTGCCGCAATAACCCGTTCCCGAACGTGAACGATGCCGGCCGCGGCCTGGCCATCGTCGATGCCCCGAACGGCTCGATCGTCGGCTACTCGACCGCGCCGGGCGCCGAAGCGCAGGACGGCACCGGCGGCCACAGCCCCTACACGCAGGCCTTCCTGAACGTCGCGCGCGAGCCCAACGTGCCGATCGAGCAGCTGTTCAAGCGCGTGCGCCTCGAAGTGAACCAGACCACCAGCGGCGCGCAGATCCCGTGGGAGAGCTCGTCGCTCACGTCCGACTTCACCTTCTTCGGCGACACCGCGGTTGCCGCCAGCCGCGCACCGGTGAATGCGCCTGTGGTGCAGATGGCCTCCAATCTGCCGAGCCGCTCGACGCGCCAGGCCTATGACTACGTCGTGTCCGAAGCACGGCCGGAGTACTATCAGGAATTCATCACGATGTATCCGCACGACCCGCTGTGCGATCACGTCCGCTGGCTGCTCAACAACCTGCTGCTCACGCAGGCCTGGCACAAGGCGGTGCTCGCGAACTCGCCGCTCGGCTACAAGAACTTCTACGACAGCTACGGCAACACGCCCTATGCGCAGGTCGCGCTGAAGCTCCAGATGCAGCCGAAGCAGATCCCCTTGATGCAGGCGACCAAGTTCCTGGCGCCGCAGAATATCGCCCCGACCTTCAAGATCGGCAATCTCGGCCAGCCCAAATACATGCCGCTGCAGCAGGGTAATGGCGGCGCGCAAGTGAACGGCAATTTGCCGATCGTGCAGAAGTCGGGCGACAATAACGGCATCGGCAAGCTCGGCAATGGCGGCCAGATCGTCAACCTGCCGGCGGGCAACAACCAGCCCAACCAGCAGAACGGCACGCCGTCGCAGACCCCGGGCAAGATCGTGACCCTGCCTGCGCCGACCAACACCACCAACAACAATGGCGGCATCGGCAAGATCGTGACGCTGCCTGCGACCAACAAGACGCCGAATGGTACTGCCAACGGCACAACCAGTGGCAATCCTGGCAAGATCGTGAGCATGCCGGTCAATGTCGGCAAGGGCGGCACGACCATCGATACGAAGCCCGTCAACGTTCAGACCCAGAACAACCCGATCCGCATCAACAACGGGGCGAAGATCAGCAACAACCCCGTGAACAAGGTGCAGGTGCAGAACAACAACCACCCGCAGTTCAATGAGACCAACCGGATCGTCAACAACGGCAGCAACAACTTCCGGCAGTCGATGAACCAGAGCCAGGGTGGCAACGGCGGCAACAACCACCGCGGCTTCATGCACTGATCGCGGTCGGCCACACACGACAAAGGGCAGAGCGGTGACGCTCTGCCCTTCTTGATGTCAGAAGATTGATTATCAGGCCACCAGCTCGGCAAACAGATCAGCGTCGACATTGCCGCCGGAGAGCACGATGACGACATTCTTGCCGGCAACATCAAGTCGTCCCGCAAGCAGCGCCGCCAGGCCGACCGCTCCGCCCGGTTCGACCACGAGCTTCAGCTCGCGATAGGCAAAGGCGACGGCCGCGCCGACTTCCTTGTCCGAGGCGGTCACGCCGCGCGCGAGCAGCTTGCTGTTGATCGCAAAGGTCATCTCGCCGGGGATCAGGGCCATCAGCGCATCGCATATGGTGCGGCCGGCGGGTGCGTGCGGCTCGCGATGGCCCGCGGTCAGCGACAGGCCGTGATCGTCGAACGCGTCGGGCTCGGCCACCACGATCTCGGCCAGCGGAAAACGCGCCTTCACAGCCGTTGCAACGCCGGCGATCAGGCCGCCGCCGGAGGCCGGGGCGACCACGATGTCGGGGCTGAGACCGAGCGCCGCCATGTCCTCGGCGATCTCGCGGCCGGCGGTGCCTTGACCGGCGATCACGAAGGGATCGTCATAGGGCCTGACCAGAGTCGCGCCGCGCTTCTCGGCGATGCCGCGCGAGATCGCCTCGCGGTCGTCGCGGTCGCGGTCGTACAGCACGACCTCCGCACCGTAGGATTTGGTTCGCTCGCGCTTTGACAACGGCGCATCCGCGGGCATCACGATGGTCGCCTGCATGTCGAGGATCTTTGCCGCCGCCGCCACGCCCTGGGCGTGGTTGCCGGAGGAGAACGCGACCACGCCGCCGGCGCGCTTGTCCTGCGGGATCGAGGCGACCTTGTTGAAGGCACCGCGAAACTTGAACGACCCGGTGCGCTGGAGCATCTCCGGCTTGAGATAGACCTTTGCGCCGACACGCTCATTGAGCACGGGAAAGGACAACAGCGGGGTGCGGACGGCGAAGGGTGCGATCACGCGTGCTGCGGCGTCGATATCGGCAGGGCCGATCGGGAGAAGCTGTTCTGTCATGCCTGATGTTATCGCGCCGGATGAGGCGCGGGCAAGGCATCTCCGGGCGAGGGCTTCTTCCCCTCAGGCGACGAATCGCGCCGGTTCTGCCCCGTTCCGGCCGGGCATCACGCCGACGGCCAAAATGCTGTCGACAAAAGCCCGGGCCGAGGCCTCCCAGGTGTAGTTGGCGGCGAATTCCACGCAGTCCTGCCGGCAGATGTCGAGCGCGGCGAAGCAGGCGCTGCGCAGATCGTGATCGAGCGCGCCGACCGGCGCATCGCCGATCACGTCGCGGGGCCCCTTCACCGGAAACGCCGCGACAGGCAGGCCGCTCGCCAAGGCTTCGAGCAGAACGAGGCCGAACGTGTCGGTCTTGCTCGGAAACACGAAGACATCGGCGGCCGCGTAGATGTCCGCCAGCTCCTCGCCATGCTTTTCGCCGAGGAAGATCGCGTCCGGATAGGCCTCCTCCAGCGCGACACGCGCCGGGCCGTCACCGACGATCACCTTGGTGCCGGGCAGCTCGAGGTCGAGGAACGCCTCGAGATTCTTCTCCACCGCGACCCGACCGACCGAGAGGAACACCGGCGCCGGCAGGCAGAGATCGATCGCGCGGGGATGGAACAGATGGGGGTCGACGCCGCGCGGCCACAGCACGACATTGTCGAAGCCGCGCTCGGTCAGCTCACTGGCGAGCGCCGGCGTCGCCGCCATCACGGCGCGGCTGGGGCTATGGAATCGGCGCAGCGCCCGCCAGATCAGCGAGCCCGGCACCGGCACGCGGGCGCGGACATATTCGGGAAAGCGGGTGTGGAAGCTGGTCGTGAAGGGCAGCTTGCGCTGCCGGCAATAGCGGCGGACCATCAGGCCGATCGGCCCCTCCGTCGCGATGTGGATGCTGTCCGGGCGCGCCTCTTCGATCAGCTTCGCGATTCTGCCCGGGCGCGGCATGGCCACCCGCACGTCCCGATAGCTCGGCATCGCAAAGGTGCGGAACGATTGTGGCGTCAGGAACGAGAATTCGACGTCGAGACTTTTGGCGGCGTCGGCAAGCTTGGTCAGCGTCCGAACCACACCGTTGACTTGCGGGTGCCAGGCGTCGGTCGCGACCAGGATGCGCATCAGGCTGCCTTTCATGCAGCTCTGGCTGCGACCTGCGGGACCTGTGCCGGCTTCTCGGCCTGGTCCGCCCAGGTGATGATCTCGAAATGGCCGTCGTCGTGCTCGACCAGCGCCGTACAGCTCTCGACCCAGTCGCCGCAATTCATGTAGCGGATTCCGCCCTCGTCGCGGATCACCGCGTAATGGATGTGGCCGCAGATCACGCCGTCGGCGTCGTGGCGCCGCGCTTCGGCGGCGAGCGCCTGCTCGAACGCGCCAATATAGTTGACGGCGTTCTTGACCTTCTGCTTGGCCCATTGCGACAGCGACCAATACGGCACCTTGAACATGCGCCGGAAGAAGTTGACGAAGCGATTGAGCTGGATCGCGAAATCGTAGGCCTTGTCGCCGAGATGGGCGAGCCAGCGTGCGTTCTGCACCACGAGGTCGAAGATGTCGCCATGGATGACGAGATACCGCTTGCCGTCCGCGCCGGTGTGGACGGTGTTCTCGACCACGTCGATGCCGCCGAAATGCGTGCCGTAATAGTTGCGCAGGAACTCGTCGTGATTGCCGGGGATGTAGATGACCTTGGCGCCCTTGCGCGCCTTGCGCAAAAGCTTCTGGACGAGGTCGTTATGCGATTGCGGCCAATGCCAGCTCGATTTCAGCGCCCAGCCGTCGACGATATCGCCGACGAGATAGATCGTGTCGGCATCATGGAAACGCAGGAAATCGAGCAGAAGATCGGCTTGAGAACCGCGGGCTCCGAGATGAACGTCGGAGATGAACAACGTGCGAAAGCGCCGCTCCGGGCTCTCGTCACTCACATCGTAACTTCCCATGCGCCAGCCTGTAACAATGTCCCGTGACAGGGGGATGACCAATCGAACCTTTGAGGCACCCTCAGATACGAATCGCGCTTGCCTCGCCCACCCGCGAATATCAGTCGCATGCGACAATCAGGCGACATGGCGTCGCAGCGCCCTCCGCAAGAACCCGGAGCTGCATGGCGGGAGGGACTAGCAGTGGCGCGCTCGCGACCGGCGTTCAGTAAAATTTATGGAAATGATGGATCGGGCCGTGTCCGTGGCCGACGCTGAAGCGGTCGGCGGCGGCGATCGCCGCGCTGATCCAGGTCTTGGCGTTGCGCACGGCGCGCTCGAGATCTTCGCCTCTGGCGAGCCCTGCGGCGACCGCCGAGGACAGCGAGCAGCCGGTGCCATGGGTGTTGCTTGTGGCAACGCGCGGCGCGGCGAGCGCGATCGTGGTGCTGGCATCGACGAGATAATCGATACTCTCGGCGCCCTCGCCGTGGCCGCCCTTGATCAGGACCGCACGACAGCCGAGCGCCAGCAGCCGGCGCCCCTGGCTTTCGATCTCGGCCTCGCTGGCCGCGACCGGCTCGTCGAGCAGAGCCGCGGCCTCGGGCAGATTGGGTGTGATCACCGAGGCCAGCGGCATCAGCTTGATGCGCAGGGCATCGACGGCATCGGACGCGAGCAGGCGATCGCCCGACGTCGCCACCATCACGGGATCGAGCACGATATGCCCGGGCGCCCAGCGCGACAGCGCGGCCGCGATCGCATCGATGCTGGCGGCTTGCGCCACCATGCCGATCTTGACCGCGCCGACCTCGAGATCGGAAAACACCGCGTCGATCTGCGCGGTGACGAATTCGGCGGGCACGGCGTGAATGCCGGTGACGCCGCGGGTGTTCTGCGCCGTCAGCGCCGTGATGGCGGAAGCGCCAAAAACGCCGAGCGCGGCAAAGGTCTTCAGGTCGGCCTGGATGCCGGCGCCGCCGCTCGAATCGGAGCCGGCAATGGTCAGCGCTACGGGTGTCGTCATGGGGCGCTCTTCAGCGTTTTCGAAGCCATGGCCCGTCCTAGCGCGCCTCTCCCAGCCCAGCAAGTTCGCTTGCTAAATCCGGCCGGGTTTGGCCTATTAGCCGTCAGATATGCTTTCGGAGTGACCGCGATGGTTCCCTTTTTCGTCCAGATCAAATGCAAGCTCGGCCAATCCTATGTGGTCGCCAATGCGCTTGCCGAAGCCGAGATCGCCTCCGAGATCTATTCCACGGCCGGGCAATACGACCTGCTGGTGAAGTTTTACGTCGACAACGACACCGATATCGGCCACTTCGTCAACGAGAAGGTGCAGGTGCTGCCCGGCATCCAGGACACCCTCACCATCATCACCTTCAAGGCGTTTGGCGCGAGTTGACCGTCCGAAAAAGGGCAGGCCCGATCAGGAGCCGCCCTCCTTGCGCTTGGGACGCGGCGGACCGTCCACCGGCGGCAGCGATTTGAGATAGTCCGCCATCGCCGCGAGATCGTCGTCCGGCAGTTGCGAGGTGTTCTTGATCACCCGCGTCATCGCGCCGCCGACGCTGTCGCCGTCGGGCAATTCGCCGGTCTTCAGGAAATAGGCAATATCCTTCGCGCTCCACTCGCCAAGGCCCTTCTGGGTGATGTTGGGCACCCATCCCTCGCCTTCCGGATTGGGGCCTCCAGCGAAGCGTTGTGCGGCGGTGATGCCGCCAAGCGCGTTGCGCGGGCTGTGGCATTCCGCGCAATGGCCAAAACTGTTGACGAGATAGGCGCCGCGATTCCACTGCGGTGACTTCGCGCTGTCGGGGACGAAGGGCTTGTCGTCCAGAAATAAGAATTTCCAAATGCCGACGTTACGCCGGATGTTGAACGGAAAGCGCACATCGTGGTCGCGCACCTTGCCTGCGACGGCCGGCAGCGTTTTCAGGTACGCAAAGAGATCGAGCACGTCCTCGCGCCTGGCGTGCTGATAGGACGTGTAGGGAAAGGCCGGAAAATAATGCTGTCCGTCGGGCGAGACTCCGTGCATCACCGCATTGACGAATTCGGCCTCGCTCCATTTGCCGATGCCATCGGTCGGATCGGACGAGATGTTCGGCGCGTAGAACGTTCCGAACGGCGACTTGATCGCGACGCCGCCGCCGAGCCTGAGACGATCGGGCTGGTCGGGGACGGCATGGCATGAGGCGCAGCCGCCGGCGTTGAACATCACCTGGCCATTGGCAAGATCAGGGACGCGGGCAGGCGCGGTGCCGACGGCCGCCCCCACCGGCGCGCTGAGCCACCAATAGACGCCGGCTGTGGCGAGTGCGGCGAGCAGCGCCACGGAGATTGTTCGTCGCAACATGCGGTCCTTTCGTCATCGCGGCGAAGCTTATGACCGATGTCCTCGCGGCTCCAGCCACGAAGAATTTAGCCCACCGCGGCCTGAAACGGGAATAAACTGCAATGCCGGCTGTTGGAAGTTTGGCAGCCCAAACGGGTTCAGCAGGGAGAAAAATCATGAACAAGATCGTCATCGCCATGTCAGTGCTTGGCGCCGTTGCTTTTGCGGGTTCGGCCAGCGCGGAAAAGCTGAAAGCAACGCTCGACGCCAAGTCGGAGGTCCCCGCAACGACCAGCAGCGGCACCGGAACGGCCGATCTGGATTACGACGCCGCCAGCAAGAAGCTGTCCTGGAAGGTCACCTATTCCGGCCTGTCCGGCCCTGCCACCGCCGCGCATTTCCACGGACCTGCCGAGCCCGGCAAGAACGCCGGCGTTGCGATCCCGATCCCAGGCGCTGCGACCAGCCCGGCCGAGGGCTCGGCGACGCTGACCGACGCGCAGGCCGCCGATCTGCTCGGCGGCAAACTCTACGTCAACATCCACACCGCGGCCAATCCGGGGGGGCGAGATCCGTGGTCAGGTGACGAAGTAAGCTTCGCACAGACCAACAAAAGGGGCGGCTGCTTGCGCAACCGCCCTTTTCGATTCCGCGTAGCGCTGGCGCAGGCGTCACACCTCAGGTTCGGCTGCGTTCAGCGCCTGCGCGAGGTCGGCGATCAAATCCGACGGGTGCTCGATGCCGATCGACAGCCGGATCGTGGAATCGAGCACGCCGATCTTCCGGCGGATGTCGGCGGGGACGCCGGAGTGGGTCATGGTGGCAGGCAGGCTCGCAAGCGACTCCGTTCCACCAAGGCTCACCGCCAGCTTGAGGATTTGCAGCGCGTTGAGGAATTTCATGGCGGCGGCCTTGCCCCCGACGATGTCGAACGAGAACGTGGACCCTGCCCCCGAGCATTGCCGCGCAAACACAAGTCCGTCCGGCGACGCCGCGTCGTGATGACCGAGATAGTGCACCTTGGCCACTTTGGGATGATCGCGCAGATAGTCCGCCACGAGGCGCGCATTCGCATCCGCCTTTTCCATGCGCAGGCTCAGCGTCTCGAGCGAGCGGTTGATCATCCAGCAGGAATGCGGATCGAGCTGGGTGCCGATGGCGCCCCGCAGCGCCTTGATGCCTTTCACCACCGCCTTCGCGCCGAGCGCGGCGCCCGCAATCAGATCTGAATGACCGCCGACGTATTTCGTGAGCGAGTACAGGGAAATATCGGCGCCGTGCTCGATCGGTCGCTGAAACACCGGCCCGAGCAGCGTATTGTCGCAGGCGATGATCGGAACGTGTCCTTGCGCCTTTCCGATGGTGTCGGCGACACGCCGCATCATCGCGATGTCGACCAGCCCGTTGGTCGGGTTGGCCGGGGTCTCGATCAGGATCATCGAAACCCGGCCCTTGCGCATCGCCTCCTCCGCGGCCTGGCTGACCACGGCTTCATCGACGCCATCGGCGAAGCCGACGGCGCCGATCGACAGACGCGCAAGCGTATTCGTCAGCAGCGTTTCCGTGCCGCCGTAGAGCGGCTGGGAGTGCAGAATGACGTCGCCGGGGCGGACGAACGTCAGGATCGTGGTCGCGATGGCCGCCATTCCGGATGAGAACAGCGCACAGCTCTCGGTGCGCTCGTAGATCGCGAGCCTGTCCTCGACGATTTCGCTGTTGGGGTGATTGAAGCGCGAATAGACCAGGCCTGCGCCCATCCCTTCCGGCGGCTCACGCCGGCCGGAGACGAAATCGAAGAAGTCCTGCCCGTCCTCGGCCGTCTTGAACACGAAGGTCGAGGTCAGGAACACCGGCGGCTTGACCGCGCCTTCCGACAATTGCGGATCGTAGCCATAGGTCAGCATCAGCGTTTCCGGATGCAGCATATGGTTGCCGATGTGCGTCTTAGACGGGAACGGTTTTACCATGGCTTGTCTCGCTGTTGCTGATTGAGGCGCTCGCCGCGGGTTGGAACTCCTGATGTCGTGACGCAGTCAGGAGAGAGATGCGTCAGCGTCAAAAGCTCACGCCAATGCCGCGGCGGCTGGAGCAAAGATAGCTGCTCCGGCAGCGATCCGTCAGGCCTTGCGGATAGAATTTCCAGCAGCGCTGCGCGCCGACATGAAAAAAGCGGCTGCTTTCGCAACCGCTTTTTCCCGATTCCCAGTAGCCCGGATGGAGCAAAGCGCAATCCGGGCTACGAATCTTTTTCTTCCGTCAACCGTTCTTCACACGAAACGTCTCGTGGCAGCCGCCACATTCCTTGCCGACCGCGGGGAAATTCGCCTTGAGCGAGTCGAGATCCTTGATCTTGCCCTTGGCCTCGCCGACGACCTTGGCGAAGCTCGCGACCTTGGCATCGAACCCGGCCTTGTCCTCCCAGATCTTCGGCGAGGCGCTGTAGTCGCCGTCGGGCTTCATACCCTTTGCGCTCGCCGGAAACAGGTGCGGCAGCTTCTTGGCGGTGTCCTCGAACTGCGCCAGCGCGCTGTCCACAGTGGCCTGATCATAGGGCTTCTCGCCCTTGACCATGGCCGCCACTGCGCCGGCGTTCTTGCCGTTGCCCTTCATGAGAGTCTGCACTTCCTTGACGGAGTCCTGTTGTGCCCAAACCGCGCCCATACCGAGCAGGAGCGCACCCCCAACCACCAACACTCGCTTCATTCGCAAAATCCCTTTCCTTGATGCAGGATCGTGCTGACCCCTCAATGGGCCAACACCGCTCGGCAGATTTCATTCCCGTGGAAGATTGTCACAGGCTGTGACGGCGATGGTGCTCGTTGATGGCGATCCACACCCGTTCCGGGGTCGCCGGCATGTCGATGTGGTCGATCTTGTATTCGCGCCACAGCCCGTCGACGATGGCGTTGACGACCGCCGGGCAGGACCCGATCGCACCGGCCTCGCCCGCGCCCTTCACCCCCAGCGGATTGGTCTTGCAGGGAACGTTGGCCGTCTCGAACACGAAGGCCGGGCCGTCCGCCGCGCGCGGCAGCGCGTAGTCCATGAAGGTCGCGGTGACGAGCTGGCCGTCGCCCGCGCCATAGACCACCTGCTCCATCAGCGCCTGGCCGATGCCCTGCATGGCGCCGCCATGGACCTGGCCGGCCAGCAGCAGTGGATTGAGCGTCATGCCGAAATCGTCGACGATCACGTAGTTGACGATTTTGATGATGCCGGTGGCCGGATCGATCTCGACCTCCGCCACATGGGTGCCGTTGGGATAGGTGCCGTCGGCGCTGGCGAAGGTCGCGCTCGCGTTCAGCTTCGAGGGATCCGCGCCGGGTCGCTTGGCGAGATCGGCGAACGAGATCGAGCGGTCGGTGCCGGCGATGCGCACGATGCCGTCGGTGATCTCGAGGTCGCCGGCGCTGGCTTCCAGCGCCTGGGCCGCGATTTCCTTCAGCTTCTGCCCGAGCTCGCGGGTCGCGCGCTCGACGCTGACACCGCCCGACGGGATCGAAGCCGAGCCGCCGGTGCCGAGGCCCGTGGCGATCATGTCGGTGTCGCCCTGGTGGACGTGCACGCGCTCGGGCGCCACGCCGAACTGCTCGGCAACGATCTGCGCATAGGCGGTCTGGTGGCCCTGCCCGCTCGACTGGGTGCCGATCAGGACCGTGATATCGCCATTGGGGTCCATCCGCACATTGGCGGTCTCCTCGCCCATGGTGCCGCAGACCTCGACATAGCTCGCAAGTCCGATGCCGCGGATCAGGCCGTTCTTCTTGGCCGCCTTGGCGCGCTTGCCAAACTCCTTCCAATCGGCGATCTCCATCGCGCGCTTCAGATGCGCGGCGAAGTCGCCGGAATCGTAGACTTTGCCGGTCGCGGTCTTGTAGGGCAGCGCCTTCGGCTGGATGAAATTCTTGCGGCGGATGGCATCCACCGTCATGTCGAGCTTTCGCGCGCAGGCGTCCACGAGACGTTCGATGACGTAAGCAGCCTCGGGCCGCCCGGCGCCGCGATAGGCATCGACCGGCACGCTGTTGGTGAAGATGGTGCGCACCCGGCAGTGGAACGCCTGGATGTCGTAGAGGCCCGGCAGCATGCCGGCGCCGCCATGCGGGATATAGGGCCCGAAGGTCGACAGATACGCGCCCATGTCGCCCATCAGGTCGCAATCCATCGCCAGGAACTTGCCGTCCTCGGCCAGCGCCATCTTCGCGGTGGTGACGTTGTCGCGGCCCTGCGCGTCGCCCATGAAATGCTCGGTACGGTCGGCGGCCCATTTCACCGCCTTCTTCAGCTTTCGCGCGGCGACTGCCAACAGGGCGTATTCCCGATAGGGAAACAGCTTGGTGCCGAAGCCGCCGCCGACGTCGGGGCAGATCACCCGCATCTTGTCGGTCGGAATGTTGAGCACGTTCTGGCAGAGGATATCGCGCAGGCGATGGCTGCCCTGGCTGCCGACCGTCAGCGTCAGATGGTCGCGCTTGGCGTCGTATTCGCACACCGCCGCGCGCGTCTCCATGAAGTTCGCGACCACGCGCGGATTGACGATCGAGATCTCGGCCACCGCATGCGCTTTGGCAAACGCCGCTTCGGTCGCTTTCTTGTCACCGATCGAGACGTCGAACAGCACGTTGCCGGGCTTGTCCGGCCAGACCTGCGGCGCGCCCTTCTTCACGGCATTGACGACACCGGTCACCGCCGGCAGCGGGCTCCATTTGACCTCGATCGCCTCGATCGCGTCGCGGGCCTGGTCGATGGTCTCGGCGACCACGAAGGCGATGGAATCGCCGACATGGCGCACTTCGTCCTTGGCGAGGATCGGGTAAGGCGGCCCGGTGAAGGGATCGGTCTCGAGATTGAACAGGCAGGGCAGATTGCCGAGATCCCCAACGTCGTCGGCGGTCAGGATCAGCGCGACGCCGGGAAGGGTGCGGGCGCGGCTCGCATCGATGGTGTATTTGGCATGCGCATGCGGCGAGCGCAGCATCAGGGCGTGAAGCACGGCCTGCGGCGCATAATCGTCGGTATAGCGGCCCTTGCCGCGGATGAGCGCGTCATCCTCCTTGCGCAACACGCTTTGGCCAACGCCAAACTTGATGGGAGCCGCCATTTTTCTCGTCCCGTTTCTCATGGTTGTTTTGCCGGCATATTGCCGTGGAAAAACTGGCAAGGCAAACGGGTTTAGCCATGCGAAAACCGTCCAGCGCCCTCACCTGTCAGAGCAGGATGGAACGGGAGCGCCGCAACTCGGTCATTTCGCCGTGAGGAACGGTCCGCTTGATGGCATGATAGTTGCCGAACCCGCCCGCAGTGCACGCCTGAGAACAAGCAGCCGTGCTGACGGCTGCTTGCTCGCAAAGCGCATCTCCGCTTCGGATGGCTCATCAGTTACATCCCCCCGCGGCTCCATAGATCTCTGGCGTGATCCCTCAGCCTATCGATAGCCCGTTCCGGCGAGATGTAGTCGATCTCGCCGCGCGTCAGGCCGATATCCATCAGCTCCCGGTCACTCAGGTCCCGCAAGGCGATTTGTGGGCCCTGCCGCCAGCGCCAGTCCTGGAGCGCACGCCAGTATCGCGCGAGCAAGCCTGGGATGCTCCACGTCGAGGCAAGCTCGAGGGGGAGCCTCTCCGGCTCGGATGTCATGATCGTCTGTTGGGGTGGCATGGGACGCTCCTGCTGTTGTGCCGGCAGGGAAGCGTGGCCAAACAAAAGGCCCCGTCCGATGCCGGCGGGGCCTGGTGAAAAGATGTCGTCGTCGAATTTCTAGCGCGCGACTCCTTCCACGGCCCGGCCGAAGCGGGTCATGTGGTTGCGGTTGAGTTTGCGCACTGATTTGATCATGCGCTGCGATTACCATAGCAATCGCGCAAAATCAAGAGATGTGTGGAGGTCGGTTGCACGCTGGAAGCGAGCCCCTTACTCTGGCGCTTTCTTGCCCCTACACACGCCTCAGGACTTCGTCTGCTTCGCTTCCACGTATCGTGCGAAGTTGTCGAGGATTGCCTGCCAACCGCCTTGCTGCTGCTCGACCGAGTGCGTCGATTCGCCATCGAAGACCACGCGAACCAGAATGCCCTTCGGGCCGGGCACAAACTCGACTTCGGCATTTCGCTCGCCGAACGCGTATTCGATACGCTTGTGCTCGACGATTTTCGTGTAGGTACCGGCGAAGTCAAAGCCCATGCTGCCGTCCTTGGCCTCCATGCGCGATGAGAAGACACCGCCTTCTCGCAGGTCGACGGTCGCCTTGGTCGTATGCCAGTCGTCGGACGCGGCGTTCCACTTCATGATGTCGGCAGGCGTCGTATAAGCGCGCCAGACCTGATCGATAGGAGCTGCTACGTTGGTTTCGACGGTGATCCTCATAAACAGTGCTCCTGGTTCGAATTTTGCCGGCTCGAGGTGACGGCATCACGTCAATTGTGCAGGGTCCATCCGCCGCACTTCCGAGATGTGTCCATCCAAGGACGATCGAGACTGGCCCGTGCCGACAAGCTCGAGCCGTCAATGCGTTGAAAATATGAAAAAGTTAACCCCGCACCAGTGAGACCAGCCAGCGGCGCCCGAACAGCGCAAGGATGGCGAGCGCATAGACGATCGTACCTCCGACGGCCAGCAGAAGCAGCGTCAATTCGTCCCGGAAGTGCATCGAGCCCAACGAAGGACTGCTGAAGCGCGCGATGAGCCAGAAGGCGGCGGCCAGGATGAGCCCGGTCAGCAGGAATTTGGCGAGCGACAACAGCCAGGCGCGGTCCGGCACGAGAAAGCCTCGCCGCACCGCGAAGAACAGCACCAGTAGCAGGTTGGTCCAGACGCCGACGGCAGTGGCCAGCGCAAGCCCGATCTGGGCCAGCGATCCCATCAAGGCAATTTTCAAGGCGACGTTGACCGCGATGCCGGTCAGCGACGCCCGCACCGGCGTCGCCGTGTCCTTGCGCGCGTAGAAGGTCGCGACCGCGCTGCGGATCAGTACGAAGGGGATCAGGCCGATGGCATAGGCCGCGAGCGTGGCGCCGGCAGCGGCGGCATCGGCTTTCGAGAACGCACCACGGGCGAACAGCGCGCGCATGATCGCGTCGGGCACGGTGAGGAAGGCGGCCACGAACGGCACCGAGAACAGCAGCGTGAAATCGAAGGCGCGGCGCTGCGCCTTCATCGCACCGTCATGGTCGTTGGCCGTGATCCGCCGCGACATCTCCGGCAGCAGCACCGTGCCGATGGCAATGCCGATCACGCCGATCGGGAGCTGGTTGAGACGGTCGGCGTAATACAGCGCCGACAGCGCGCCCGCCGGCAGGAAAGTCGCGATGATGGTGTCGGCAAACAGCGCGAGCTGCGTGCCCATCGAGCCCAGCGTCGCCGGCCCGAGTGCTTTAAAGAATGCGCGGACGTCTTCGTCGAGCTTGAGCGGCGCAAAGCGCGGCAGGCCGCCATGGCGGGCGAGATCGCCGGCGAGCAGGAAATACTGCAAAAAACCCGAGATCAGGACACCCCAGGCGGCAGCGTGGCCCGCGCCGGGAAACCATGCGGCGAGCGCCAGCGTCATCATCATCGAGATGTTGAGGAAGATCGACGCGGCTGCGGCGCTCGCGAAGCGCTGCATCACGTTGAGCATGCCGCCGTAGAGCGTCACCAGCGTGATCAGCAGCAGATAGGGAAAGGTGATCCGGGTCAGCTCGATCGCGAGCTTGCGCTGCTCGGCGTCCTCGGAAAAGCCGGGCGCCAAAATGCTCATGGCCTGCGGCATGAACACCCAGGCGACGATCAGCAGCACCACCTGCGAGGCCAGCAGCAGCGTGAAGATGCGGTCGGCGAACAATCTTGCCGCCCCCTCCCCGCGCTCACCGTGCACGTGCGCATAGGCCGGCACCCAGGCGGCGTTGAAGGCGCCCTCGGCGAAGATCGCACGGAAATGGTTGGGCAGCCGCAGCGCCACGAAAAAGGCGTCGGCCACGGGGCCGGCGCCGAGAATCGCGGCAAGCATGATGTCGCGGGCAAACCCCGTCAGCCGCGAGAGCAGCGTGTAGCCACCAACCGTGAAGATACGTCCGAGCATCGTTCCCTTCTAAAGGAAGAGCTCGCGCAGCAAAACGGGGAAATCAGGCTGAAAGCGCGCCGCGCACGGCCGCGATGATTCGCTCCTGATCGGCTTCGGTCAAATAGGCATGCATCGGCAGGCTGATGACGTCCTGCGACAGGCTCTCGCAGCCCGGCAGGCCGCCCTCGGCGACCGGGTACTGCTTGTAGGCCGTCTGCTGATGCATCGACTTGCCGTAGTAGATCGCCGTCGGCACGCCCTGGGCCTTCAGCGCGGCGGCAAAGCCGTCGCGGTCGGTACCCTCAGGGAGGCGGATCGTGTACTGCGCCCAGACCGACGTATTGCCGCGCGCCACGCGCGGCACCGTGACCACATTGCTGAGACCGCGTGCGTAGCGCTCCGCGACCTTGTTGCGGGCGGCGATCTCGTCGTCGAAGATCTTCAGCTTCTCGATCAGGATCGCGGCCTGCATGGTGTCGAGCCTGCCGGTCAGGCCGAGGCGGACGTTGTCGTATTTGTCGACGCCCTGCCCGTGCACGCGGATGCTGCGCAGCGTCGCCGCGAGCTCATCGTCATCGGTGAAGATCGCGCCGCCGTCACCGAAGCAGCCGAGCGGCTTCGCGGGAAAGAAGCTGGTCGCAGTGGCGAGCCCAAAGGTGCCGAGCTTGCGGCCCTTGTAGCTCGCGCCAAAACCCTGCGCAGCGTCATCGAGCACGAACAGGCCTTCGGCCTTGGCGATCTCCGCGATGGCGTCGTGATCGGCCGGCTGGCCGAACAAATCGACCAGGAATCACCGCGACCGGCTTGAGGCCGGCCTTGCGGGCGGTCGCGATGCCGCGCTTGAGCGATTCCGGGCTCATGTTGAAGGTGGTCTCGTCGACGTCGACATAAACCGGCGTCGCGCCGGTCCGGGCCACGGGCGAAGCCGTCGCGATGAAGGTGAAGGACGGACACAGCACGGCGTCGCCCGGCCCGACATTCTTCGCCATCATCACCATCAGGATCGCATCGGTGCCGCTGGCGCAGCCGATGACGTGCTTGGCGCCGCAATAGGCCGCAAGCTGCTTCTCGAGCTCGGCGACTTCAGGGCCGTTGACGAACTGACAATGATCGAGAACGCGCTTCACGGCGGCATCGAGCGAGTCGCCGAGCCGGCGGCGCTGCGAGGCGACGTCGATGAAGGGAATGGGTTCGGAACGCAGATGCTGGTTCATGGCGCCTTGCGGGTTTTGATCGGTCAACATGGAATGGGATCAGCCGGCGACGCGGCGCGGGCCCTTGAGGGCGGACGACTTGGCGGCCGGCCGCGACGGCGTTTCCAGGCACTGCGTCGCGATCTCAAGGCTGGCGACGCCTTCGTCACCGGTGACCGCCGGCGTCTCGCCGTTGCGCACGGCCTTGAGGAACGCGATCAGTTCGGCGCGGAGCGGCTCGTCATGGCCGACCGGAAGATGCCGCATCGAATAGCTGCCGTCAGGCTTGAAGCCGAAACATTCAGTGACCTGGCGCGTCAGGAGATCGCCCATCACGTATTTGCCGCGGGTCGCGACCGTGACGCTGCGCGCCTTGAACGGCGTCAGCCAGTTGGTGTTGATGTGGGCGAGCACGCCGTTGGCGGTGCGGAACTGCAAGAGCGCGATGTCCTCACGCTCGGCGACCGCACTCGACAATTGCGGCTGCACCTCGACGATGTCGGATTCGGTGAACCAGCGGATCAGATCGATGTCGTGCACGGCAAGATCGATGACGACGCCGACATTGGACATGCGCGGCGGGAATGGGCCGACGCGCGTGATCGCGATCGACAGAATATCCTCGCCCGCGATCGCCTGCTTGACGGCGGCAACGGCCGGATTGAAGCGCTCGACATGGCCGACCATCAGCGTAACGCCGGCCTTTTGCGCAGCCGTGACGATCTCGCGGCCTTCCGCGACCGTGGACGCAATCGGCTTCTCGACCATCACGTGGATGTTCTTGGCGATGCAGGCGAGCGAGACCTCGTGATGCAGATGAGTCGGCGCCGCAATGGTGACGGCATCGACCCCTTCGGCCAAGAGCTGGTCGAGCGTCTCGAAGCTCGCGCAATTGGCAAGCTCCATCGCCCGCGTGCGATGTGCCGGCGAAGGATCGACGACGCCGACGAGGCTGACACCGGGAAGACCCGCGAGCACGCGCGCGTGGTTGCTGCCCATCACGCCGGCGCCAATGACGCCGACGCGCAAGCCGGCCTTTGCCGGTGCAGATCCTGTGGAACTCATTTGAGCAAACCCCGATTCAACGCAATCCCCGGGGCGCTTCTAGCACGGACGCCACATTTGTGGCGAATGCGGAGCTAGCGGTCCGGACACGATTTGATTCAAAAAGTTACACGTTTCGCGGGCCTTAAGCCTCTGGAAGAGACCACTCTTTTGGCCCGGGTCGCGTGATTCGGAGTGTGCTGGTTACGACCTTTGATAGTCGTCTTCAATCCGGATGATGTCGTCTTCCCCGAGATAGCTTCCCGTCTGGACCTCGATCAGCTCCAGCATGATTTTACCGGGGTTCTCCATCCGGTGCACCGCGCCCATCGGGATGTAGATCGACTCGTTCTCGTGCACGCTTTTGACGGTCTCGTTGACGGTGACGCGGGCGGTGCCGCGGACCACGATCCAGTGCTCGGCGCGATGATGGTGCTTCTGCAGCGACAGACGTCCGCCCGGCTTCACCACGATGCGCTTGACCTGGTGGCGCTCGCCATTGTCGACCGACTGGTAGCTCCCCCAGGGCCGATGCACCTTGAGGTGCTCCTCGGTGACCTTCGGCGCGACCGCCTTGAGTTTTGTGACCAGCCGCTTCAGCCCGTTGGCATCCTTCTGACGCGAGACCAGCACTGCGTCCGCGGTCGCCACCACGATGAGATCGTCGACACCTTCGAGCGCGACCAGCGCAGAGTCGGTGGTGACGTTGCAGTTGCGGGAATCCTCGAACACCGCACTGCCATGCGAAGCATTGCCTTGCGCGTCCTTGTCCGACAATTCCCACACCGCGTGCCAGGAGCCGACGTCGGACCAGCCGCACGACACCGGCACGACCGCTGCGCGCGCGGTCTTCTCCATCACCGCATAGTCGATCGAGATCGCCTTGGCCGCGCCGAACGCCTCGGGCTCCAGCGTCACGAAGCCGAGATCGCGACCGGCATTGGTCACGGCATTGGAGATGGTCTCCACGCTCGCCGCATCGACCTTGCGGTATTCGTCGAGCAGGACGCTGGCCGGAAACATGAAATTGCCGCTGTTCCAGAGATAGCCGGAATTGAGGTAGTCGGCCGCCTTCACCGCATCCGGCTTCTCGACGAAGCGCGCGACCGCGTGCACCTCACCGGAGATGACCTCGCCCGGGCTGATATAGCCGTATTCGGTCGCCGGCCGCTCCGGCTTGACGCCGAACGTGACGATGCGCCCGGCGCTCGCGGCGGTGAGGCCCTGGCGGCACGCCGCGACGAACGCGGCATTGTCCTGCACCACGTGGTCGGCGGCGAGCGCGAGCACGATCGCCTCACTGGCGCGGTTCTGCGCAAACACCGCGCCGGCGGCGATCGCAGGACCGGAATCGCGCCGCATCGGCTCGAGGATCACGTCAGCCTCGATGCCGATTTCGGCGAGCTGCTCCAGCACCATGAAGCGATAGGAGGCATTGGTGATGACGATCGGGCGATCGAACAGCGAGGCCTCGGAGACGCGGAGCAGCGTGTCCTGGAAGGTCGAGCGCGTGCCGAACAGCGGCAGGAACTGCTTGGGGCGCACCTCGCGCGAAGCCGGCCACAGCCGCGTTCCGGCACCGCCGCACATGATCAGGGGGATAATGCGTTTGTCCATCGTCATTTCAAACCTTGAGGTCGTTCCGATACCAGGTGACAAAATTACGAATTCCGTGCGCGATCGGCGTTGACGGTGCAAAGCCGGTATCGCGCATCAGATCCTCGACATCCGCGAACGTTTCCAAAAGGTCTCTCGGCGGCAATTCTTTGATCGCCGTCCGACCCAGCTCCGGCTCCAGAACTCCGACGACGTGCATCAGCTCTTCCGGGCGGTGGTTGCCGACATTGTAGACCTTAGACGGCGCATTTGCGGCAGCCGGACGAACTGCGGTGATCCCTCATCCTGTTCCCAAGGACCGCTTCGCCCGATCCGTCGCTCGATCTTTCGCCCGCGGCGCCTCTTTAGCCTCCGCATCGACGGGGCCGCAATAGCCGGCCGCCCTGCATGCGGGCTCCTGATCACCGCTATTGCAAGATCGGCGCCAAAACCATACCAAAGCGGCCGAATTCGGCGCCTTGCGTCGGGTTGCTTCAAAACCCTTGTTCATGCGGGCGAAATGCGCCGAATCCTGCTGTCGACGGCCAAGATCCTGATTTCCGGAGCGCTGCTATACCTGGCGCTGCGCAAGGTCGATCTGTCCGAACTGTTTTCGCGCTTCACCGTGACCAGCCTGTTCTGGATCGGCTTGGCGATCGCCGTCACGTTCCTGCAAATCTTCGTCGGCGTGTTGCGTTGGCGCGAGATCAGCGCCGCATGCGGTGCCCCGCTCGAGCTCGGCCGGGCCATGCGTTACAACGTAATCGGATCGTTCTTCAACCAGACCCTGCCCTCGGCGATCGGCGGCGATGCGGTCCGGCTGTGGCTCGTCGCGCGCGCCGGCGCCGGCTGGCGCGCTGCGACCTACTCGATCTTCGTCGACCGTGCGATCGGTTTGATCGCGCTCGCGATCATGATCGTCGCGAGCCTGCCCTGGAGCTACGGCCTCATCGCTGATCCGCACGGGCGCTCGGCGCTGCTGCTCGTCGACCTCGCGGCGCTCGCGGGTGGCCTCGGCTTCCTGGTCTTCGGCGCGCTGAAATGGCACTGGCTGAAAACCTGGTGGGCCACGCATCACATCCACGCCTGTGCCGTGATCGCCAACCGCGTGATCTTCAGCCGCTCGCGCGGACCGGCCGTCGTGATCCTGTCGCTCGCCGTGCATGTGCTGGCCGTCGTGGTCGCCTGGTGCGTCGTGCAGTCGATCGCCGCGCCGGTCGGATTCAGCGACGTCTTTATGCTGGTGCCACCGGTGATGCTGATCACGATGATGCCGATCTCGATCGCCGGCTGGGGCGTGCGGGAAGCCACCATGGGCCTCGCGTTCGGCTTCGCGGGGCTGGCCGCAAACGAGGGCGTCAACGTCTCGCTGCTGTTCGGCGCCGTGTACTTCATCGTCGGCGCGATCGGCGGTCTGGTCTGGATCCTCAGCGCCGAGAAAGCCGCGCAGGGATCGGCGCCGCTCGGAGTGCCGGAGTGAGCGCGGCCATCGATGCGCTCGGCGCCGTCCCCTCGCTGCTTGCCGTTGCGATTGCCGCGCTGGTGTCGGGCGTCATCACCTGGACCAGCCGCCCCCTGCTCCAGCGTTACGCATTGGCGCGGCCCAACGCGCGGTCCTCTCATCGCATCCCGACCCCGCAGGGTGCGGGCATTGCCGTGATATCAGCGACGCTGCTGGTCGCATCAGCCTGGGCAGTCTGGGCGAACGTCGCGATTCCGCCGGCGCTGATCGCTGCGACAGTCTTGATCGCCGTGGTCGGATTTGCCGACGACATCAAGTCGCTGCCGGTGCTGGTACGGCTCGTGCTGCAGGCCGCAGCCGTCGGCGCCGTCGTGTTCACCACGCCCGAGACCGCGCGCATCGTGCCGGCGCTGCCGCTCGCCCTGGAGCGCGGACTGATCCTGCTGGCGGGCGTGTGGTTCGTGAACCTCGTCAACTTCATGGACGGGCTCGACCTGATGACGGTGGCGGAAGTGGTGCCGGTCACCGCGGCGCTGCTGCTGCTGGGACTGCTCGGCGATCTGTCGTGGCCGGCCGCGCTGATCGCCGCGGCGCTGTGCGGCGCCATGCTCGGCTTTGCGCCGTTCAACAAGCCGGTCGCAAAAGTCTTCCTGGGCGATGTTGGCAGCCTGCCGATCGGCCTTTTGCTCGGCTGGTGCCTGCTCGAGCTCGCTTGGCGCGGGCAGCCCGCCGCGGCGCTGTTGCTGCCGGCCTATTACCTCGTGGATTCCACCATCACACTGTTCCGGCGCATCGCCAGGCGCGAGCAGTTCTGGTCGGCGCATCGCTCGCATTTCTACCAGCGCGCCACCGACCACGGCTTCACGGTCTCCCGCGTGATCGG
The DNA here is from genome assembly GCF_040939785.1 of Bradyrhizobium lupini. Classification (NCBI taxonomy): domain Bacteria; kingdom Pseudomonadati; phylum Pseudomonadota; class Alphaproteobacteria; order Hyphomicrobiales; family Nitrobacteraceae; genus Bradyrhizobium; species Bradyrhizobium lupini. Next base: position 6,383,453 of record NZ_CP162553.1, on the reverse strand, counting down.
CGAGGTGTTCGCGCTCAATCTCGTGCTCGCGGGGCTTGCCATCGCCACCGCTCGCGCCGGCTCGGTGACGATCACGTTGATCGCGCTGCTGGCGGGCGCTATCGCGATCGGCGTTGTGCTGCGGCGGTTCTCCCGTCCTCAGGCGTCCTGAGCCGCCAGCGCCAGCCGCAGCCCCTCGTCGAGAGACACCGGCGGCTGCCACCCGGTCGCAATCGCCTTGGACAGGTTGAGCTCGAGCGAGCCGATCAAGCTGTCATGCGTTTCTTGCCGGCGCATCACGATGAGAAGCTTGCTGAGCAGGTCCGGCGGCATGGCGAACAGCCGGGGGTTCTTGCCGGACGCGTTGGCCACGCGCTTGATGAAGTCAGGCGTCGAGACCTGTTCCCTATCAGCCACCAGGAAAACCTCGAAATTGCTGGCGGGGTCAGGATGGGCGAGCCGGCGCAGGATGAACGACGACAGGTTCTGTACGGCAAGGAAGGCGCGGTGATTGCGGATCGCGGCAAAGGGCAGCGGCAGCCCGAGGTTCACGGCGCGCGTAAGCAGCGCGAAATTGCCCTTGGCGCCCGCACCATAGACCAGCGGCGGCCTGATCACCGAGACCTTCATGGCGCTGTCGCGCGCCAGCGTCTTCAAGCCCGCTTCGGCCGCGGCCTTGGACATGCCGTAGAGACCGCGCGGCGTCAGGACATCGTCCTCGCTGAACGGCGCGCGGCCCTCATTGCTGCGACCGTGCACGAGAACGGTGCTGATGAAGATGAACTGGCGCACGCCGGCCGTCGCCGCGCTGCGCGCCAGCTGCAGCGTGCCGGCAATGTTGACGTTGCGGTAGAGCTGGACCGCATGCTCTTCGTGCTTGTGATGCACCCGCGCAGCGAGATGAACGACGGCGTCGACGCCTTGAAGCGCGGCCTGCCAGTCGGTTTCGGGGCCGATCGTTTCGATCACGACCTCGTCGTCCACACCTTCCGGCCTGCGCACCGCGCGGCGGATCGACCAGCCCTCGCGCGCCAGCGCGGGCACGACATGACGGCCGACGAAACCGCTCGCACCCGTCACCAGCACGACTGGCTTGCGCTCGTTCATCGTTGCTCCGGCAGTTCGGGGTTGCGCAACAATTCGTCGACCAGGGCGGCATAGGCGTTCATCGCGGTGACGCGATCGAACTTCGCCGCCGCCTTCACCGCGCGCTCCGCAAAGGCGACACCGTCGGAGCAAGACGCCGCGCGGATCGCCTCGGCCAGCTGATCGGCATGGCCTGGCGTCACGACCCAGCCCAGCCCGTTCTCCACCACCGTCAACGCGGCCTCGGCCTCGGGTTCGGAGACCAGCACCACGGGACGACCGACCGCCAGCAGATTGTAGAACCGGCTCGGCACCGACACCCCCGCAACGTCCTTCCGGTACGGAATGATCCAGAGATTGGCAGCCGCCAGGAATGGTTCGAGCTCGGCATCCTCGACCCGCCCCACGAAGGAGACATTGGGCAAGTTCGCTTCAGCCTGCAACTGCTTCAACCGCTCGAAGCCGATGCCCCAGCCGGAGAGCAGGAAATGGATGTCAGGCTCGGCCCTCAAAAGGCGCGCCGCCTCGAACACGATCTCCGGATCATGGGTGAAGCCGAGATTGCCCGACAGGCCGACAACGAAACCCGCCGAGAGCGCTTTGCGGAACGGATTATCCGCTGTCACCGGCCGGGGTGCGGCCACGAGCGTCGCCCAGTTCGGGATGAAGCGGATCTTGTTCCGCGTCATGCCGGAATAGCTCAGCAGCGGCCGTTCCGCATCGCGGCCGATGGTGATGACGGCATTGAGCGCGCGGAACATCAGGCCGTTGGCGGCGCGCATCGTCATAGCCAAGATCGAACCGGGCTTCAGCAGGCCCGCCATCACCAGCACGTCGGGAAAGAGGTCGTGCATGATCAGCGCCGAGCGCGCGCCCTTCAGCCTCGCCGCCGCCGCGACCGCGTAAGGCAGCATGAACGGTGCGGTGACGGTGAGCACGACGTCACCTCGCCGCAGCTCCCGTGTCAGCGCCAGGAACGTGCGCGCCGCGAACAGCAGCTCGGAGGCGCCGCGCCGCACCAGCGCCGCCTTGTCCGCCATCCGGTTCTTGACGGCGACGATGCGCGGCTTGCCCGGGCCGGTCTGCGAGTCCGGCAACGCGCCCGGTGAGCCCGACAACACCACGACCTCGTGATCCCCGGCGATGCGGCAGGCGATCTCGGCCATGATCGCTGCCGTCGTGCTCGGATCAGGCGGGTAGTGCTGGCTCGCCACGACGATCTTGCCTCGAGGCTGCATGATCAGGCCGCGGTCGACCCGAATTCCGGAATCGCGTCCTTCAGGATGGTCCTGATGGTGGCCCGATCGTCGCGCGCGATCGCCTGCTCCAGCGCCGCAATCCATTTGCGCAGCGTCTGCATCGGCGGCTCGTTCGGCTGCGCGGCCATGATGCCGGCGACGCCGATCTCGCGGGTCGGCTCCTCGGAGGCGAACAGGATTTCGTGCAGGCGTTCGCCGGGCCGCATGCCCGTGAACACGATTTCGATGTCGTAGCCGGGTTGCAGGCCCGAGAGACGGATCATGCGCTCGGCGAGATCGACGATCTTCACCGGCTGGCCCATGTTGAGCACGTAGACGGACACGTCCGAGCGCTGCGTTCCGAGCGCATGCGTTGCCGCCGTGATGACGAGATCGCAGGCCTCGCGGATGGTCATGAAGTAGCGGACCATGTCGGGGTGCGTGACCGTCACGGGACCGCCGGCATCGATCTGGGCCTTGAACTTCGGCACCACCGAGCCGTTCGACGCGAGTACGTTACCGAACCGGACCGAGATCAGCCGCATCGACCGCCTGGCGCCGCCGTGACCCGCCGCAAGATCATGGTCGAGCGCCTGGCAATACATCTCGGCGAAGCGCTTGGTCAGGCCGAGCATCGACACCGGCTCGATCGCCTTGTCGGTCGAGATCATCACCATGGCTTCGGCGCCGGCGCTGTGCGCGGCATCGGCAACGTTGATCGAGCCGAAGATGTTGGTCTTGACGCCCTCGCTCCAGTCGCGCTCGAGGATCGGCACGTGCTTGAGCGCGGCGGCATGGAACACGATGTCCGGCTTGAACTCGGCCATCAGGCGCATGATGCGCTCACGGTCGCGGATGTCGGCGATCCGCCCTTCGATCGAAGCAGCAGTGCCGAGCGCCGCGAGCGTCTCCGTGATCGCATAGAGCGCCGGCTCGGAATTTTCCACGATCAGAAGGCGCGCGGCGCCGAACGCGACGACACGCTCGCAGATCTCGGAACCGATCGAGCCGCCTCCACCGGTGACGATCACCGCCTTGCCCTCGATCAGGGCCTCGAGCCGCGCATAGTCGATCTTTTCGCTCGGCCGCAGCAGCAGGTCCTCGACGGCGACGGCCGTGAGCCGTGGGGTATCGCCGCTCTCGAGCGAGGGCATGCGGCTCACGATCACGCCGAGCTTGCGCGCCCGCATCAGGATCGATTCGGGATGGGCCTCCGGCTCGAATGCCGTTGGCGTCATCACGACGCGCGCGATCCCCTTGCCGCGCTTGGTGAAGTCGGCGATGACATCCTCGATGTCGTCGACGCCGCCCAGAACCGGGACGTTGCGGATGAACTGGCCGCGATCGGAACTCGACGGCGACAGCACGCCGACCGGCCAGATGCGCTTGATCGCCCCGCTCTCGATTCCGCGCAACAGCACCTCGGCATCCGCGGCGCGGCCGATCAGCAGCGTCGGCGCGGCATCTCCGGTGCGGGCGTGACGCCGAACCCGCGTATAGCGGAAATAGCGGTAGGCCATGCGCAACGCGCTGAGGAAGGAGATCTCGAGGAACCAATAGAGGACGATGGTCACCTTGCCGAGGAAGAAGGCACCACGGACGTTTGGGGCGACGAAGATGTAGTCGAGCGCCAGGAGCGCAACCGTCAGCACGGTCGCGACGCGGATGATGTTCAGCGCGTCGGGCAGCGAGATGAAGCGCCATTTCGTCGTGGTCAAGTTGAAGACGAAGAACACGACCACGCTGAAGGCGAGAAAATAGGGCAGGATCTGAATTAGCAGCGGCAGGCGGTCGAAGAAGCCGTCGCCGCCCTCGAAGCGCAGATAGAAGGCGGCGAACAGCGCCGCCGTGGTCGCCAGCAGGTCGTGGAGCGCGATCATGAAATTGCGCAAGGTGAGATGCGAAAGACGCGTCATCCGCTGACCGAAAATCCAGTTAGATGCAACCTGATCGCGCTGATAACCCATCTCGGCCGGACATGCCAGTCAAGGCTTGTCAGTCAAGGTTTGCCATCCGGCCGGCCGTTCAGGAACCTGCTTCCGCCGCTTTCGCCCCGGCCTGCTGGGCCCGGATCACCATGCCGCCGGCAACGCCGACACCGATGACGTACATCCAGCCCTCGTGGAAGTCGAACAGATGGGAGTTGAACAGCGAGGTGAAGACGTTCTGGACCACGACCAGGAGGCCGACCCAGTTTGCGAGCCCGTCGCCGCGAAACAACAGCAGATGCAGGATCCAGATGGCGTAGAGAACGGCGACCCCGATGATGCCCCATTGCACGGCCACGTTCAGCGTCTGGTTATGCGGGTTGCCGATCACCTCGGCGGACGCCTGATACTGAGCATCCCCCGGCGTCGCGGCACGTTCGAACAATCCGCGCGTCGAGCCCGTGCCGTGCCCCTTGACCGGCGCCTCCGCGAAGAAGCCGAGGGATTTTCGCCAGAATTCGAGCCGCAAGCCGGCCGAGGTCGGCGCGCCTTTTTCGACATAGCGCGTGTAGTCGCTGGCAAAGCTGTCGGCGGTCTTGCGCAATTGCGGCGAGGCCTGCCAGGCGAGAACCGCGCCCGCGAGCAGGGCGGCGGAGATGATCGCGATGCTGCGCCATCTCAGATGAAGCAACGCAAACACACCGAACAGGATCGGAATGGTGAGCAGCGCGGTGCGCGATACCACCACGAACACCATGTTGACGAAGAAGGCGAGCGCAAGCGCCGTGAGCAGCGCGGCGATCCAGTAGCGCTTCTGGCGCAGCAACTGCACGATCGGATAGGCGAGCGCGACGGCGCAGAGCGTGAACTCCTGGCTCTGGTCGATGTAGTTCTTGACGAAGATGCCGCGCTCGACGCGGTCGGATTTGAGCGCGAGGTCTGGGTAGAAGGCGACGAGCCAGGACATCACCGACAACAGTGCGCAGGACATTAGGAAGGCGACAAACACCCAATGTCCGCGCGGCGAGCGCGCAAATGATAGAACAGGACCGGCAGCACCAGCAGCTTGACGGTCGGATTGACCGCGTAGAAGCGCGCCCCCAGGCCGCGTCCGACCACAGCGTCCCGACCAGCGCGAGCAGGACCAGCGCAATCGGCGCCGCACAGATCGGACGCTTGAGCGATTGCAGGAACTCACGGACGTCGAGGAACGGCACCATGCAGAGCAGCATCAGGACATTGAATATCGCCGCAAGCGACGTCGACCATGGCAGCGAGGCCGCAGTCAGGATCGCAAACAGATCGACCGTCTCGGACCAGGCCGCCGGACTGCGCAGACGCCGCCACAGCACCTGGCCGGTCGTCGCCCCGGCGAGCGTCGTCACTTGCCCTCGCCCCGCGCGCGATGAACCAGCGCCGTCGTGCTGAAGCCCTGGAGAATGTCGACCAGCACCACGGTCCCGCCCGCGGCCTCGACGACCTCATGGCCGACCACCTGCTCGCGGGTGTAATCACCCCCTTTGATCAGCGCGCTCGGCTTGATGCGGGTGATCAGGTCGATCGGCGTATCCTCATCGAAAATAACGACCAGATCGACGGCTTCGAGCGCCGCCAGCACTTCCGCACGCGCTCGCTCGTCCTGAACGGGGCGGTCGGCGCCCTTCAGCCGCCGTACCGAGGCGTCGCTGTTCAGCCCCACGATCAGGCGGTCGCAGGCGGAGCGCGCCGCTGTCAGCACCTTGACGTGGCCGGGATGCAGGATGTCGAAGCAGCCATTGGTGAAGCCGACGCGCTGGCCTTGCTTCTTCCATTCCGCGAGCTGCGCGTCGAGCGCGCCGGGCTCGAGCACGATCTTCTCCTCGGCCGCGAGATAGGCATGCGGCAAGATCTTTCGCTTCAGCTCGGCCGCACTCACGCTGGCGGTGCCCTGCTTGCCGACGGCGACGGCGGCCGCGGCACTGGCCATGCGAAGCGCCGTGTCCCAGTCCGCGCCCGTGGCGAGCGAGACCGCGAGCGCCGCGGCAACGGTGTCGCCGGCGCCGGAGACGTCGCGCACCTTGACCGGAAACGCCGGAACGTGAACGGCCTCGCCGTTGCGCGGCACCAGCGTCATGCCGTGCTCGCCTTGGGTGACGAGGATCGCTTCGCAATCGGCGAGCCGCATCACGTCCTCGCTGGCATCGACGATGCTCTGCGGCGTGTCGGCGCGGCTTCGGGTCGCTTCCGAAAATTCCTTGCGATTGGGCGTGAGCAGCGTCGCGCCGCGATAGATCGCCCAGTTCAGGCTTTTGGGATCGACGATCACGGGCTTACCGAGTTTTCGCGCGGCGTCGATGGTGTGGCGGATGACGCGGGCGGTCAGCACGCCCTTGGCGTAGTCGGACAGCAGCACGATGTCGGCGCGCGCGATCTGCGGCAGGATCGCTTCGATCAGCTTGGTCTCGATCGTATCGGAAGCAGGCTGTGCCTGCTCCCAATCCGCACGCAGCATGTGCGTGGAAAAATGCTCGGAGACGAAACGCACTTTTCGCGTGGTCGGACGCGAGGGATCGCACACCAGCACGCTTTCGATGGCGCCCTGCTCCGCAAGCGTCGAGGCGAGCTGCCTGCCCGCCTCGTCCTCGCCGACGAGGCCGACGAAGATGCAGCGCGCGCCGAGCGCGGCGACGTTGCGCGCGACATTGCCGGCGCCGCCGATATGGATCTCGCTGCGCTGGGCCGCGATGACAGGCGCCGGCGCCTCCGGCGATATCCGCGACACCTCGCCATAGACGAACTCGTCCAGCATGATGTCGCCGATGCACAGCACCGTGCAGCCTGAGATGGCTTGCGCGAGGGCATCGAAATCGAGAATGGGCGTCGGCATGGTGATGGACCTCAGCGGAAGCGGTCGGGCCGGTCGAGATAATCCCCGACATAGGCCTTCACCGCGTCCTCGAGCGTCGTGAAACCGCCATTGTAGCCGGCGCGGTGGAGGCGATCGACCTCGCTCTGGGTGAAGTACTGGTAGCTGCCGCGGATCTGCTCGGGCATGTCGACGTATTCGATGTTGGGGCCGGCGCCGAGCGCGGCATAGGCCGCCAACATCAGGTCCCTGAAGCTGCGTGCCTTGCCGGTGCCGACATTGAACAGCCCGGACACCGAGGGCGTTGCCAGCAGCCACATGATCACGCGCACGACGTCGTCGACATAGATGAAATCGCGGCGCTGATCGCCGTCGGCGATGCCCTCGCGATGCGACTTGAACAATTGCACGACGCGGCCCGCTTTGACGTCGTCGAAGCGGCGCGCCAGAACGCTCATCATCGAGCCCTTGTGGTATTCGTTGGGGCCGAACACGTTGAAGAATTTCAGTCCGGCCCATTGCGGCGGCAGCTTCTCGCCGTTCGCGGCGCGCTTGGCGACGGCGAGATCGAACAGGTGCTTGCTCCAGCCGTAGAGGTTCATCGGCCGCAGTTTTTTCAGTGCAGACACAGAGCTGTCGTCGTCAAATCCTGCCTCGCCGTCGCCATAGGTCGCCGCCGAGGAGGCGTAGATCAACGGCACCGCATTCGCCGTGCACCAGTCCAGGAGGCGCATCGACAGGCGGAAATTGGTCTCGAACACCAGGTCGCCGTCGGTCGCGGTGGTCGCGGAAATCGCCCCGAGGTGGATCACGGCATCGAGCTTGCGGCCCTGCAGCCAGTCCGGCAGCTCAGCTGGCGGCACGATATCCAAAAGCTGCCGCTTGGTGAGGTTGCGCCATTTGCCCTCGTTGCCAAGGAAATCGCAGACGACCACGTCGCTGCGGCCGGCCTCGTTCAGCGCGGCGACGACATTCGATCCGATAAAACCGGCCCCGCCGGTCACCAGCAACATTTCCAACTTCCCTGCCAGATTCCGCCTGCCCGAAGTTTTGCGGCCCGGTTCTGCCCTAGCGCATGATCCGCCAAAGTGTAAGCGGTTTTGGGATTGCCACTCAGCCGGCTTTACCTGCCGGCCCGGAGCGGCTAACCGAACCGCCACATCAGCGCACCCCGGCCCTTTAACGAATGAACCAAGATCTGCAATTTAATGGGGAGGCAGATGGGGGCGACACGCGCCCGATCCTGATCGTCCCCTACATGTGGATCGGCGATTTCGTCCGGAATCACACCGTCGTGCGGGTCCTGAATGAGCGCTGGCCGAACCGGCCGGTCGATCTGCTCACGACCTCCCTATGCGCGCCCCTGGTCGATTACATGCCGGGCGTGCGCGAAGCGATCGTCTGGGACCTGCCGCGCGGGCGACTCGCGGTGGGCCGCCAGCTCGGCTTGGCGAAGCTCCTGCGCGAGCGGAACTACGGCACCGCCCTGGTGCTGCCCCGGACCTGGAAGGCCGCCATTGCGCCCGCTTTGGCCGGCATTCCGGAAAGGGTCGGCTTCGTCGGCGAGTTCCGGTTCGGCCTGCTCAATCGCTGGCGTTGGGGCGAAAAGAAGCTGCCCCGCTTCATCGACAAGAACGCCGCCCTCGCCCAGCCCGATGGCGCCCCGCTGCCGGCGGAATGGCCGGTGCCGCAGTTGCGGGTTCCGACCGGGGACATCCTCCGCTGGCGGCAGGCCAATGGCCTCAGCGCCGGCGCCGCGGTGGCCCTAGCCCCCGGCTCGGTCGGCGTCTCAAAACGTTGGACCTACTATCCCGAGGCCGCCCGCTTGCTGGCCGAGCGCGGCCTTGAGGTCTGGGTTGTCGGCGGCCCCGGGGAAAAGGGCCTGGCCCAGGAGATCGTCGCGGCCGGCGGCCCGGGGGTCCGGGACCTCACCGGCAATGATCTGCGCAACGGCGTGCTGGCCATGGCTGCAGCCGGCGTCGCGATCTCCAACGATTCCGGCCTGATGCACATCGCAGCCGCCCTGGGCACGCCGACCATGGGCATCTTCGGGCCGACCAGCCCCTATCTCTGGGCCCCCTCAACGGCCTCGCCGCGACCGTGGTGCAGGACAAGAGCGTGCTCTCCTGCCAACCCTGCCAGAGCACGACCTGCAAGATGAACGACCACCGCTGCATGCGAGATATCGCAGCGAGCGAGGTGGTGGAGATTGCGCAGCGGGTGCTGGGTGAGGTGGAGACAAGGGCTTCGACGTGAAGGCCGTCGAGGCTACGCCGATGATGACATTATGCCGGTGTTTTGCCCGACGAGTCAAATCGACTTCGTAAAATCCGCAGCTTCGGGATGCCGGGGAAGCCATTGATTTCGTTGGCCTCGGCTACTGTGCATGGGGTTGTTTTCGAGTTTTTTTGTTTGCTGCCCTGAAGGCGATGTCAAAGCAGCGGCCGATAGACGTCCCCGATCCGTGACGCCTCCGCATCGAGACTGAATTGCGCGAGCACCCGTGCCCGCCCGCGCTCGCCCATAGCGATCGCGGCGGCCACGTCACGCATCAGCGGTTCGACCGCTGCAGCCAGCGCGTCCGCATCACCGGTCGGGATCAGCACGCCGGTCACGCCATCCTCGACCACGAGTTCGGCCGCCCCGGCGCGCGCGGCGACCAGCGCGCTGCCAGCCGCCATCGCCTCGATCAACGTCAGGCCAAAACCTTCGTTGCGCGAGGTGAAGGCGTAGATCGTCAGCCGCTGATACCAGCGCTGCACGTCTTCGATCGGCAGCTCGCCGATGATGACGATGCGCGATTGCAGGCCGGCGGCCTCGATCCGCTTCTTCAGGTCGTTTGCAAAAACGGTTTGCTCCGGTGTGACCTGGCCGACGATGATTGCGGTGAAATCCGGAAAGCGCGGCAGCAAGCGGCACATCGCATCGACGAACACATCGGTGCCCTTCTGCGCGCGTACCCGGCCGAAGCAGCCGATCGCATAGCGGCCCGGCAACGCGGTTTCCGCGAAGGCAGCAGTGCGGTCGAGCGGCGGCGCATAGACGGCGGTGTCGACGCCATGCGGAATCACCGTCGCCTTCACCTTCAGGAACGAGGCCGAAAGATCTGATGTCGCGATGATCGCGTCCATGCGCCGGATCAGCCAGCGCGTGATCCAGCTATGATGGCGCTGTGCCGCCGAGGTGAAGACGAGCTTGAGCGGCCAACCGAGCGCGCGCAACAGCACACCCGCGATCATCTCGTTGTTGCGGCGCGCGTGCCAGATCAGCGGCGCCTTGCGGCGCCACAATCTCAGGAGATCGGCACCGTTCAGGCGCGCGATCCCCTCCGGCGCGTCGGAGCCGAACCACGCGGCGCGATAGAGCTTTGCCAGCCGCGGCGCCACCATCCGGTTGGTCGCGGTGACCCCGGAATAGCGCCTGTGCAGATTTGGCACGATCACTTCGAGATCGCCTGGGGAATTCGCCACGCCACGCTCCGTTTCGAAAGTCCCTATACGCAACATTAAGCATAGTGACCAGTTCAGCCGCGCCGACACCCACTCTTCACCACGTAAACGTTAGCTTGGAGCGTTGATCGAGGACGGGTGAGATCATGACTGTGCTTGTCACCGGCGGTGCCGGCTATATCGGAAGCCACACGGTTCTGGCGCTGGCGGAAGCCGGCGAGGACGTCGTCGTGATCGACGATCTCTCCACCGGTTTCTCGTCCTATCTGCCCGAAGGCGTGCCGCTGTTCATTGGCGATGCCGGCGACGAGAACCTGCTCGAAGGCGTGATCGCCCAGCACAACATCGAGAGCATCATCCATTTCGCGGGCTCGGTGGTCGTGCCGGATTCGATGCGCGATCCGCTCGGCTATTACCGAAACAATTTCACGACCGCGCGCAACCTGCTCAACGTCGCGGTCAAGCGCGGCATCGACCGCTTCATCTTCTCCTCGACCGCGGCGGTCTACGGCGATCCGGACCAGGTGCCGGTGCCCGAGCATGCGCCGACACGGCCGCTGTCGCCCTACGGTTCGTCGAAGCTGATGACCGAGATCATGCTGCACGACGTCGCCGCCGCCTACGGCATGCAGTACGTCACCCTGCGCTATTTCAACGTCGCCGGCGCCGATCCGCAGGCGCGCATTGGATTGGCCACCGTCGGCGCCACGCACCTGCTCAAGATCGCGGTGGAAGCCGCGACCGGCCAGCGCGCCAAGATCGACGTGTTCGGCACCGACTATCCGACCCAGGATGGCAGCTGCATCCGCGACTTCATCCATGTCACGGACCTGTCGCAGGCGCATCGCTCGGCGCTCGCTTATTTGCGCAACGGCGGCGCCTCGACGACGCTCAATTGCGGCTATGGCCGCGGCTACTCGGTGCTGGAGACCATCGACGCGGTGCGCCGTGTGTCGGGCCGCAGCTTCGCCGTACAATACGCCCCGCGCCGGCCCGGCGACATCATGACCATGGTCGCCGACACCAGCCGGATCCGGGGCCTGCTCGACTGGAAGCCGCAATACGACGACCTCGAGACCATCGCCGCGCATGCGCTGGCGTGGGAGGACAAGCTGTTCCGCGAGCGCCACGGCGAGCTCCGCCACGCCGCCTCGGCCTAGATTCCATTCCAGCGCAAGCCCTAATTGGGCTTGAAAAGCGCTGGCTTAGCGGGCACAGAGGCCGCTCGATCCCTGACGCGCGGGCAGGCTTATTCCTGTGCCGTCAATGGACTGCGGATGGCTCAGTTTCCAAAGAAAATCACCGACGATCCCTATGCGGCAGCGGTGCTGATCTGCCGCCTGGTCACGGAACAGGGCATCATCTACTGGCGGCGCTACCTCGTCGCCTTCGCGCTGATGGCGCTTGCCGCCGGATCGACCGCGGGCGCGACCTACGTGCTCGGCCAGGTCATCAACCAGGCCTATGTCGACAAGAACATCCCGGGCATCGCGATGTTCTCGGGCATCACCGTGATCCTGCTCTTCATCAAGGGCGTGGCGACCTACGGCCACATGGTGATCCTGACCAAGATCTCCAACGCCATCCTCGCCACCAACCAGCGCCAGCTGTTCGCCAAGTTGATGCGCGAGAGCGTCGGATTCTTCTCCGAGCGGCATTCGTCGGAATTCCTGGCGCGGCTGACGGCCGGCGCGAAGTCCATCACCGATGTCCTCAGCATGCTGGTCAACGCCGTCGGGCGCGACCTCATGATGCTGCTCGCCATGATCGGCGTGATGGTGTGGCAGGATCCGGTGATGTCGTTCATCGGACTCGTCGCCGTGCCACCGGCGATGCTGGTGCTGCGCAAGCTGGTCAAGCGCATCAAGGGGCTCGCCTACAACCAGTTCACCGGCACCGCCGACATCCTGGAGACGATGCAGGAATCGCTGCAGGGCATCCGCACGGTGAAAGCATTCACGCTCGAAGACACCATGCAGACCCGCATCGACGAGAACATCGCGATCGTCGAGCGCAACGCCAACAAGATGGCTCGCGTCGCCAACCGCTCCAATCCGCTGATGGAGATGCTCGGCGGCTTCGCGGTCGCCGGCTGTTTGCTTTACGGCGGCTATAGCGTAGTCGCCCTCAACGCCACGCCCGGCGCGTTCTTTTCCTTCATGACCGCGTTCCTGATGGCGACCGAGCCGGCCAAGCGGCTGGCGCGGCTCAACATCGACCTCAACAGCCAGCTCGTTGGCGCCCGCATGCTGCTGGAAGTCGTCGACAGCCCCGCGAGCGAGCATTCCGACGACGACAAGCCGGCGCTGAAACTGTCGACTGCGCGCATCGAGCTGCGCGACGTCAGCTTTTCCTATCGCAACGGTGAGACCGTCCTCAATCGCATGAGCTTTGTTGCCGAGCCCGGCAAGGTCACTGCGCTGGTCGGCCCCTCCGGCGGCGGCAAATCGACCGTGCTGGGGTTGCTGCTGCGCTTCTACGAGGTGACGCAAGGCGACATCGTGATCGACGGCCAGTCGATCGGCGCGGTCTCGCGAAAATCGCTGCGGGCCCAGACCGCCTATGTCGGTCAGGACGTCTATCTGTTCCGCGACACCATCCGCAGCAACATCGCGTTCGGCCGCGCGGGCGCGACCGAAGACCAGATCATCGACGCCGCCAAGGCGGCCTGCGCGCATGATTTCATCATGGGCTTCCCGCTCGGCTACGACACGCCCGTCGGCGAGCACGGCACGCAGCTGTCCGGCGGCCAGCGCCAGCGCATCGCGGTTGCGCGCGCGCTGATCAAGAACGCGCCGATCATCCTGCTTGACGAAGCCACCGCCGCGCTCGATTCCGAGTCCGAGCGGCAGGTGCAAGAGGCGATCGAGCATCTCTGCCAGAACCGCACCACCATCGTGATCGCGCACCGCCTGCACACCATCATGCACGCCGATGCGATCCTGGTGGTCGAGGGCGGCGAGATCGTCGAGCAGGGCCGGCATGACGAGTTGCTCCGCCGCGGCGGCCGCTACGCCTCGTTCTTCCGCCTGCAACATCACGACGCCGGTGCTCTGGCGCCGATCAGCGCAACCGCATAGAGTTCCCTTCACCTCAAGAGCAGCGAGATCGCACCATGAACGCCGCCCCCTACGTCATCCCGCTTCCGACCCAAGCTTCGCTTCCCGTCGTCGGGGAAAGCGGCCGTTATCCCGTGCGCCGCATCTGGTGCGTCGGCCGCAACTATCTCGAGCACATCCGCGAGATGGGCAATGACGAGCGCGCCCCGCCGTTCTTCTTCGCCAAGCACGCCGACATGCTGGTGCCCGACGGCGCCACCATTCCCTATCCGCCGCTGACCAAGGATCTCCATCACGAGGTCGAGCTGATCGTCGCGATGAAGAGCGGCGGCCTCAACATTCCCGCCGACAAGGCGCTCGACCATGTCTACGGCTATGCCGTCGGCATCGACCTGACCCGCCGCGACCTGCAGATCGCCTCGCGCAAGAAGGAGCGTCCGTGGGAGGTCGGCAAGTCGTTCGACTATTCGGCGCCCTGCTCCGCAGTGCAGCCGGCATCGAAGATCGGCCACCCCGCCAAGGGCAAGATCTGGCTCACGGTCAACGGCAAGGAAGCGCAGAAGGGCGACCTCACAGAGCTGATCTGGAACGTGCCCGAGATCATCTGGCAGCTCTCGCAGCAGGTGAAGCTCGCCGCCGGCGACATCATCATGACGGGCACGCCGGCCGGCGTGTCGCAGCTCCAGCCCGGCGACAAGCTCGAATGTGGCGTCGACGGCGTCGGCACGCTGAAGGTGAGCATCGGTCAGCCGGAATAAGGCTGAGCTCGAGATCACGGGACAGCGAAGCCCCGGGCATCGCGTCCGGGGCTTTTTTGCGGATTCAAGTTCGTCGCTCGTACGCCCCCGCGGCGTTGATGTCCTTTCCCGTGTAATCGGTCATCATCGCGGTCGCCACCAGCGTCACGACCGCGCAAATCGCGATGTAGATCGCGATCGCGGTCGCCGAGTGGAACGTGCCGTACAGCCAGGTAGCGATCAGCGGTGCGGGGCCACCGGCGATCACGGATGCGAGCTGATAGCCTAGCGAGGAGCCGCTGTAGCGCAGGCGTCCGGTGAAGCTCTCGGCGATCAAGGCGGCTTGCGGTCCATACTGCATGTCGTGCGGAATCAGCGACAGGATGATCGCGAGGAAGATGATGGTCAGCGACCCCGTATTGAGCATGGCGAAATAGACGAAGCCGAAGATGCCCGTCACGGCAGCGCCGAGCATATACATGTTCTTGCGGCCGATCTGATCGGAGATATGTCCGCACAGCGGGATCGACACGAACGACAGCACCGAGGCCGAGAGCACCGCGGTCAGCAGGAAGTCGCGCGATACGTGCAGGGTGCCGATGCCATAGGAGAACACGAAGGCCGTGAAGATGTAGAACGGCGCCTGCTCCGACATGCGCGCAAAGGCAGACAGTAGGATCTCCTTCGGGTATTCCCGGATCACCGTGAGCATCGGCGTGCGATCGACCTGGCGTTCGGCCACGAGCTTGGAGAACACCGGGGTTTCGAGAATGCCGAGCCTGATATAGAGGCCCACGCCGACCAGGATGATGCTGAGCGCGAAGGGAATACGCCAACCCCATGCCAGGAACTGATCACCCGCCATCTGGCTGAACACCAGCACGGCAAGATTGGCGAGGAAAAGCCCGCAGGGCACACCGAACTGCGGCCATGATGCGATCAATCCACGGGATCGGTCGTTGCGCGCCCATTCCATCGACATCAGTACCGAGCCGCCCCACTCACCACCGACTCCGACGCCCTGAATGAACCGCAGCACGGTCAGGATCACGGCGCCCCAGATACCGATGCTGGCATAGGTCGGCACCACGGCCACCGCAGCGGTCGCCAGTCCCATCAAGAGCAAGGTCGCGATCAGCGTGGATTTACGTCCGATGCGGTCGCCATAATGCCCAAAGATTGCCGCGCCGACGGGCCGCGCGGCGAATCCGACCGCGTAGATCGCAAACGCCTCCAGCGTGCCGACCCAGGGATCGGAGTGAGGGAAGAAGAGCTTTGCGAAAACCAGACCCGTGACGGTGCTGTAAAGAAAGAAGTCATACCACTCGATCGCAGTCCCGATTGTGGAGGCGATCACGGCGCGGCGAAGCTGGCGCTGATGCTCGGGGACGGCAAGTCGGGTGGCGTCGAGATCAAGGGTTGCCATGGGAGCGCATCCTCAGATAGGCCCCCGCTTGCGTGGTTTCACCTGTTATTGTTGCTGAAAAAACGACATTGGGTTCCAAGGGTTCCAACCGAGTTGGAATGAGAGGGTAAAACTTTAGTCGGCCCGCAAGCCCGGCGGCACTACCAAGCCTTCACCGGCCGATCGGCGTGGCTTGTCTGCGGCACACCCCGATTGAGCGACATGTGGGAATGCACACATAGCCAAGCATCGCCATATCCTGAAAACACCATCGTGGCCCGGCCGGGGCGTGGAAACGCGCTGCCGTCGGGATGATAGCCCGTGCTCGTCCACGGCACGACCACGGTCGCTATCGTGCCATCGGACGATGCCAGGACCGAGGCCTGGTTGATGACGAAACGGAAGTCGGACGTCTTCGGCCACACGTTGTCCCATTGCGTGGTGACCCATTGGTCGAGGCCGGGAATGACGTCATTGTGCGTGCCGAAGGCCAGCACTTGCGGATGGAAAAGCGGCCGCGCCGAAGCATAGTCGACCTCGCGGACATAGCCCGCGAAGGTCTCCAGCCAGTGCTGAAAGAACTGCGTGATCACGGTATTCGCGGTCGGCAAAGAGACCATCGTCTGCTCCATGTTCGCAACTCAATCGCGGCAATCTTTGTTGCCATGAGGCGAACCGTCCAGCAAGATATGTGGAGAGCACCGGTGGAGATCGATCGACCAGCCGGGCCGATTTCATGGAGCCAGACTCATGAGACGCCTTCTCCTGCTTGCAGCCACGCTTATCGTCTCGTGCAACGTTGCCAGCGCGCAGTCCGTTCAGCCCTATGCCGGTCTTGAGCATCGCCCCATCAAGGCGCTGTCGCAGCAGCAGATCGACGATCTTCGAGTCGGACGTGGCATGGGCCTGGCACTTGCCGCCGAGCTCAATGGATATCCCGGTCCGAGCCATGTTCTCGAGTTCGGTGATCGGCTTGACTTGACCGCGGATCAGCGCATCCGGGTTCAGCGCCTCTTCGATGCCATGAAGCAAGAGGCGGTCCCGCTAGGTAACAAGCTGGTCGAGCAGGAAACGGAGTTGGACCGCCTCTTCTCCGCCCGCGTCGTGACGTCGGAGTCACTCAAGGCGGCCCTCGTGGCCATTCGGAAACCCAGGCACTGCTCCGCGAAAGCCACCTCAAATACCATCTATCGACAACCGCCCTGCTCGATCAGAGCCAAATGCAGCGATACGCGGAGCTGCGCGGTTACCAACGCCCTGATGACTCCGAACAACACAAGCACCGTCACTAAAGGCGATCACCGCAATGCCGACAGCACGATGAGACCGAGGATCAGCGCCGTCAGCGAATATTTGAGCGTGTAGTAGACGTTGCGATTCCATTCCTTGACCTTGCGGCTCGCAAGATGGATCTCATAGAGCTTGCCGAACACCTTGTTGAGCAGGCCGACGCTCTCGCCGTCGACGTTCTGGGTTGCAGAGGCCTTGACGATGTGGTGGCTGACCCAACGGTTTATCGCGGTCATGAAGCCGTATTTCATCGGACGCTCGACGTCGCAGAACAGGATGATGCGGTTGACGTCGGTGGCATTCTCCGCACTGTGGATGAAGGTCTCGTCGAACATAAAGGCCTCGCCGTCGCGCCAGACGCATTCGACGCCGTCGACCAGGATGCGGCACTTGTTCGAGTTCGGCGTGACAAGACCGAGGTGGTAGCGCAGCGAACCGGCGAAGGGATCGCGGTGGGCGCCGAGCTTGCCGCCCGGCGGCAGCATCGCAAACATCGCACCATGCACGCTCGGAATGGAGTTGAGCAGCTCCACCGTCTTCGGGCACAGCGTGCGCGCCGAAGGCAGGAAGTCATCGTACCATTTCAGGTAAAAGCGTTTCCAGCCGCTCTTGAAGAACGAATAGAAGCCCCAATCGTTGTTCTTCGCCGCCGCGCGAATGAAGCCTTCGTCGAACAGGCGAACGGCCTCGTCGCGAATGGTCTCCCAATTTTCGCTGAGGGCTTTCAGCTCCGGAAACTGCTCCACCGGGATCACCGGGTTGTTCGGCACCGCCGAGCCCGCGTACATCAGCACATTGTAGGGCGCGAGATAGGTGGAGTGGTCCCCGAGCTGGCGCGCTAAGCGCAGCCGCTGCTTGCCGCGGAAATGAACGTAGATCGTCGATGCCGCCAGCACATAGAGAATGACGAGTTGCGGCGCAAAAGCTGTTTTAACATCTCCCCCGTTCCCCGGTGATTCAACCGGGGACGTGATCTATCCCGACGCGGCCCGAGCGGCAAGATATTCGCCGGTGGGTTGCAATCACGCTCCGGAGATCATCAGGGCTGGGAACTTGAGGCCGAACCGAGCCGAATCAGGCCCGTGACAGGGCCTGGAGGCCCTTGAAGGTCAGGCGCTTGGGGTCGGTGACGCCGGCAAGATACAGGCGGCGGATGAACGCGATGACGGCGGCGCGGTCGCAATCGGTCAACGCGACGACGGCGTCGACCGCGATTCTCTGGGCTTCCATTGGGCTCACCTCGGCCTTGCAAGTAACCCCGGCCGAGACAGGCTAGGAGTCCGCGGTTAATCCGGCGTTAACCGTTCGGGCAACATGGCCGATTCACCCGACCCGCCGTATACGCAAAACAACGCATTGCCCGTGCCCGCAGCGGCTCACCGGGCAGTGATGCCGTTCTTGAGCCGAGCAAACTGTTTCTTCAGCCGCGGCACCGCAAAGTCCGTGAAGGTCCGCACCTTCGGTACCGAGAGCCGGCCCTGCGGACAGATCAAATGCGCGGGCATCTCGGGATCCTCGTGGCCGGCCAGGACGATCTCGAGTTCGCCGCGCGCGACCTGCTCACCTACCCGGTACGAATACATTCGCGCCACACCGCGGCCGGCGACGGCCGAGGCCACCGCCGCATAGGTGCTGTTGACGACGAGCCGCGGCGTGAACTGCACCGTGCGGGCGGCCGACGACCCGGCCTGCGGTGCAAAGGTCCAGGAATTGGGAAGGTGCGCCATCGCGACGATCTGGTGCTTGGCGAGGTCGCCGGGCTCGGTGATGCGCGGGTGCTGCTTCAGATAGCGCGGTGATGCTACCACGACGCGGCTGATCTCGCCGACCCGCATCGCGACCATTGCCGAATCCGCGAGATGACCGATGCGAAGCGCGACGTCGACCCCCTCCTCGATCAGATTGACGGCGCGATCGAACAGCAGGAGTTTTGCCGAGACGGTCGGATAGGCATCGAGAAACGGATCGAGGATCGGCCGCAGCACCATCTCACCCGACACCACGGGCGCAGTGATCGTGAGCAAGCCGCGGGGCGCCGTGCGCGGCCCGGCCGCGATGTCGTCGGCCTCCTCCAACTCGGTGAGCACGCGGCGACAGACCGCGACATAGCGCTCGCCCTCCTCGCTCAGCTTGATGGAGCGTGTGGTCCTGTGCAGCAGCTCGGCACCGACCCGCTGCTCCAGGAAAGCAATGGCGCGGCTCACCGCCGCCGGCGAACGGCCAAGCTTGCGGCCGGCGGCGGCGAGGCTGCCCTCGTCCACCGCAAGGACAAACACCTTCATCGCATCCAGACGATCCATAGGTTTCCCGCCAGCCCATCGAGCTCCGACTGCAAGCTAGGCGTTCGCTCCCGCTGCGACAACCACCGCCGGGAGCCGGTCCGGCATTCGTTCGCGCTGCGAAAGAGTGTCTGCCGGACAACGCGTATTCGCAGCCGGCCCGCTGCGGCGTACCTCATCGACTAAGTCAGCCGCTGCTGGCGCAGGTTCTGAAAGCCAACAACAGGAGCCCATCATGGGTATCGAACAGAAGGTTGCCATCATCACCGGTGCTTCGCAGGGCATCGGTGCCGCCCTGGTCCAAGGTTTTCGCGATCGCAACTATCGTGTCGCCGCGACGGCGCGCTCCATCAAGCCGTCGGGCGATGACGATGTCCTCGCCGTTCCCGGCGACATTTCCGAGAGGGCCACGGCCGAGCGCGTGGTCTCGCATGCCATCTCCCGCTACGGCCGCGTCGACACGTTGGTCAACAACGCGGGCATCTTCGTCGCAAAGCCGTTCACGCAGTACACGGCGGAGGACTATGCGGCGGTGATGGGCACCAACGTCGCGGGCTTCTTTCACGTCACGCAGCTCGCCATCGCCGAGATGGAGAAGCAGGGGTCGGGCCACGTCATCCAGATCACAACCACGCTGGTCGACCAGGCCAATTCGAACGTGCCCTCGGCGCTGGCCTCGCTGAGCAAGGGCGGCCTGAACGCCGCGACCAAGTCGCTCGCGATCGAATATGCCAAGCGCGGTATCCGCGTGAACGCGGTGTCACCCGGCATCATCAAGTCGCCGATGCACCCCGTCGCGACGCACGCCCAGCTCGATGCGCTGCATCCTGTCGGCCATATGGGCGAGATGTCCGACATCGTCGATGCCGTACTTTATCTCGAGAGTGCCTCCTTCGTCACCGGCGAGATCCTGCATGTCGACGGCGGCCAGAGCGCCGGCCACTGAACGCAGCCGCGCCTTCGCGTGCGCGAGGACGACATGGCAGACGCAGATGCCAAGCAGCAAGTCCGCACCCGACCGCATCAGCGGTCGGGTTCGATATCAGAGACTTCTTCACGGTAAGCCTGGCGATATACGTCGCGATCAGGAGTACCGCATCACGCCGTCGTCGATCCGGCCGAACCGCAAGGAGACGATGTCGAGCGCGTAGTTCTGGTAGAGCCGCCACGGCTGCTTCGAGCCTTGCTTCGGCATCTTCGCGACCGAGCGCTGCACATAACCCGAGGTGAAATCGAGCGACGGCTGCGCGGTAATCGTGGGATCGTCATTATGCGGCATGCACTGCCGGAAATTGTGCCGGTCCATGTAGTTGATGAGCCGACAGACATATTCGCAGGTGAGGTCGCATTTCAGCGTCCATGATGCGTTGGTGTAGCCGAACGCGGAAGCCATGTTGGGCACGTCGGCATACATCATGCCCTTGTAGGTCAGCGTGTTGGCAAAATCGACGACGCGGCCGTCGACATTAACCTCCAACCCGCCGACCACCTGGAGCACCAGCCCCGTCGCGGTCACGATGATGTCCGCCGCAAGCTCGCTGCCGTCCTTCAGGCGGATACCGTCGTGCGTAAACCTGTCGATCTCTTTGGTGACCACCGAGGCGCGCTTCTCGCGGATCGCCTTGAACAGATCGCCATCCGGCACGAGGCAGAGCCGCTGGTCCCAGGGATTGTAGCGCGGCGTGAAGTGGGTCACGACGTCGTAGTCGGGGCCGAGCGCCATCTGCACGCCCTTGAGAACCAGATCCTTCACTTTCGCAGGGCGGCGCCGACTGAGCTGGAAGAAGAACATCCCCCACATCACGTTGCGCCAGCGGATCAGGTGATAGGCAAGCCGCGTCGGGAGATTGCGCCGCAATTTGTTGGCGACGGGATCCTGCGCCGGGCGCGACACCACATAGGTCGGCGAGCGCTGGAGCATGGTGACCTGCGCGGCCGACTTGGCGAGCTCCGGCACCAGCGTCACCGCGGTCGCGCCCGAGCCGATCACGACGACCCGCTTGCCGGCGCAGTCGATGTCGTCGGTCCACTTCTGCGGATGCACGATGCGGCCGGCGAAATCCGCTACGCCCGGAAACTCCGGCGTATATCCGGCCTCGTATTTGTAATAGCCCGAGCACATGAACAGGAAATTGCAGGTGAAGCGCACGAGTTCGGTCGCGCCCTCGCCGGTGATGCGCTCGGCCTCGACCGTCCAGAGCGCCTCATTCGTCGACCACGCCGCACGCTTGACACGATGGTGGAAGCGGATGTGCTTCTCGATGCCGTTCTCGGCCGCGGTTTCGCGAACGTAGTTGAGGATTTGCGCACCGTCGGCGATCGCCTTCGGATCGGTCCACGGCTTGAAGGAATAGCCGAGCGTGAACATGTCGCTGTCGGAGCGGACGCCAGGATAGCGAAACAGGTCCCAGGTGCCGCCGATGCAGTCGCGGCCTTCGAGAATGACGTAGCTCTTGCCCGGGCATTTGGTCTGAAGATGGTAGCCCGCGCCGACGCCGGACAGGCCGGCACCGACGATCAGCACGTCGAAATGTTCAGACAGGCTGGTCATCATTCCCCTTCACGCCGGGCCGAACTGAACCCAACTGCAAATCGGTGGCTATCCGGCTCATTTCGAGCAAACTGTAGGCGCCAGTCGAAATATACCATGGCTTAGCGGGCGGGAATAAGCGTATCTCCGCTCGAGCAGTGGACGGCAATGGCGGCAGTTGATCTTCCTTGAGCAGAACGATGTTACCGATCACGAGGACATCCATCTCGCAGTTCATGAAGCAGCGATACGCGTCCTCGGGATTGCACACGATGGGCTCGTCACGGACGTTGACGCTGGTGTTGACAAGAACGCTGCTGCCGGTACGAGCCTCAAATTCGCGCAATAGACGGAGAAGCGCGGGTTGGTTTCGGCATGCACCGTCTGCACGCGAGCGGAACAGTCGATATGTGTGACCGCCGGAATATCGCTTCGCGGGCGCATTCAGCTTCTCGATCCCCTGCAAGGCATTTGCTAGTCACCCACGGAATGGGTCTTTTCGGACCTGCACGATTTGGAGCATGTAGGGACTTATGCTAGTCGGAGGCATGGGACAAGGCAATCCGAGGCTCCCGGGGCTTCAGGCGGCTCGCGCACTCGCGGCGCTGAGCGTAGCTTATTTTCATTCGTATATTGCCCTTCGTGCCTTCCCCGAATCGGCACAAATACCGATAGGTCCGCTCAAAGATTGGGGCTATCTGGGCGTCAATTTCTTTTTTGCTATCAGCGGCTTTGTGATCTGTCTGGTTGCATCAAAGCCGACGTTTTCTCCGATTTCGTTTGCCATCAAGCGCGTGTTTCGGCTGTACCCGAAGTATTGGGTCGCAATGGCTGCGGTCGCGTTCTTGATAGCCATCGGCAAGTATCGCCCCGAGCCAATCGGGCATTTTCTCTATTCAATGACGTCCGCAAAATGGGGCGCCGGCCTATGATGTAAGTTGGACGCTGGAACGCGAGTTAGTATTTTACGCGCTTGCCACTTTCATCGTGCCTCTGGCCGGCCTCCGGGGGCTTGGCGATTGCGTTGGCGTCCCTTGGCGTCGCGGGCTGGTATTTCGGGAATCCGTGGAGCTGGCACCTCGTATCGACCACGCAAATAGACTTTCTCTGCGGTGTCCTTGTTTTCCTTGCTCATGATTGGTTGCAGCGCTTGGGTGCAATCGCCCCGATTGTCTTTGGATCGGCGCTACTCGCGTACACGCGGTCTCATGACTTCCCCTTTTCCGTATCCCTTTGCATGGGCATTATCCTGCAAGGCATAATTAGCTTGCGCCTTCCTTGGGACCGCCGTCCATTTCGTTGGATCATACAAGCCGGCGACGCTTCCTATTCAATCTATCTGCTGCACTATGTGACATTCGTTACGATGGTCTATGCCGCTGCCTGGATCGGCCTACCCGATTGGATGTGCGAGCCATGGCGATACATCACGCTGATCGTATGTTGCTTAGTGTCCTATGCGACGTGGAAAATCATTGAAGCGCCCTCCAACAGATTTGCGGCGAATATAACACGACAAGCGAAACGTCCCTTGGTTGAGAGTAGTGCAGCCGCCCGTTAGAAACGCCGATCTTGGTCAGGGCTGTCGCAATGTGCCTATCAGCAGGGGCTACGCGTCTGCGGTCAATGTCCGGCGGGGCGAGGCTGACTTTAGATGCTGGCGACTTTTCGATGATGGTTCTCTCCCTATCTCTGCTAAAAAGATCGCAGCTATATTGGGTGCGCCGACTGCCGCCATGCCCACCGTCAAACCGCGACGCGGATAAAATGAACCAGACCGCTATCAAGATGGTGTGGTGCACGAGATAGAGGGAGAAGGAGTAGTCGGCCGAACGGCGACAAAAAAAGCCCCGGATCGCTCCGGGGCCTTTATGTCGCAAGAGTGTGCGCTCAGTACCGGTAATGGTCCGACTTGTACGGACCTTCCTGCTTGACGCCGATGTAGTCGGCCTGGTCCTTGCGCAGCTCGGTGAGCTTGACGCCGATCTTGGCGAGGTGCAGGCGCGCGACCTTTTCGTCGAGCGATTTCGGCAGCACGTAGACTTCCTTCTTGTACTTGCCGTCCTTGTTGTTGGCGAAAAGCTCGATCTGCGCCAGCGTCTGGTTGGTGAAGGAGGCCGACATCACGAAGGACGGATGGCCCATCGCGTTGCCGAGGTTCACGAGGCGACCTTCCGACAGCATGATGATGCGATGCTTGTCGGGGAACTCGATCTCGTCGACCTGCGGCTTGATGTTGGTCCACTTCAGGTTACGCAGACCTGCGATCTGGATCTCGTTGTCGAAGTGACCGATGTTGCAGACGATGGCGCGATCCTTCATCGCGCGCATGTGCTCGATCGTGATGATGTCCTTGTTGCCGGTCGCGGTGACGAAGATGTCGGCGCGGGGCGCGGCGTCTTCCATGGTCACGACTTCATAGCCTTCCATCGCCGCCTGCAGCGCGCAGATCGGATCGACTTCGGAGACCATGACGCGGCAGCCGGCCTGGCGCAGCGAGGCGGCCGAACCCTTGCCGACGTCGCCGAAGCCCGCGACCATCGCGACCTTGCCGGACATCATCACGTCGGTGCCGCGGCGGATGC
Organism: Bradyrhizobium lupini; assembly: GCF_040939785.1. Taxonomy (NCBI): domain Bacteria; kingdom Pseudomonadati; phylum Pseudomonadota; class Alphaproteobacteria; order Hyphomicrobiales; family Nitrobacteraceae; genus Bradyrhizobium; species Bradyrhizobium lupini. The sequence continues at coordinate 6,359,043 of NZ_CP162553.1, read as the reverse complement.
CGTCGACCAGCGATTCACGGCAGCCGTAGAGATTGTCGAACTTCGACTTGGTGACGCTGTCGTTGACGTTGATGGCTGGCCATAGCAGCGTGCCGGCCTTTTGCATGTCATAGAGACGATGCACGCCCGTGGTGGTCTCTTCGGAAACGCCCTTGATGCTCTTGGCGATCTCGGCGAAGTAGCCCTTCGGCTTCTCCTTGAGCTGCTTCTTCAGCAGCGCGAAGAAGACTTCCTCTTCTTCCGAACCCGGCTTGTCCAGGAACTTGGTGTCGCCGTTCTCGGCGCGCAGGCCGAGATGGACGTACATGGTGGCGTCGCCGCCGTCGTCGAGGATCATGTTCGGGTGACCGCCGCCGTGCCAGTCGAACAGCTTGGCGGTGTAGTCCCAGTACTCGGTAAGGCTCTCACCCTTGACGGCGAATACCGGAATGCCGGCGGCTGCGATCGCCGCCGCGGCGTGGTCCTGCGTCGAATAGATGTTGCAGGAGACCCAGCGGATGTCGGCGCCGAGCGCGGCCAGCGTCTCGATCAGCACGCCGGTCTGGATCGTCATGTGCAGCGAGCCGGCGATACGCGCGCCCTTCAGCGGCTGCTTCGGGCCGTACTCCTCGCGGGTGGCCATCAGGCCGGGCATCTCGGTCTCGGCGAGCGAGAGCTCCTTGCGGCCGAAATCGGCGAGCGAAATGTCCTTGACGATGTAATCGGTGAAGCCGGGCTTCGCGTTCATTGCGGGCGTCCTGTTGTTGAATTGGTCATCCCGGGTCACCCTGGAGGGGCGAGCCCGGAATCTCGAGGCGATGGAAGTACCGGGTTCGCCGCTGTCGCGGCGCCCCGAAATGTCGTCGGTGATCAGACCGCGCGCTTGAGCGCTTCGACGAGATCGGTCTTCTCCCAGGAGAAGCCGCCCTCGTTGTCGGGAGTACGGCCGAAATGGCCATAGGCGGAGGTGCGCGCGTAGATCGGGCGGTTGAGATCGAGATGGCTGCGGATGCCACGCGGGGTGAGATCCATCGCCTTGGCCGCGGCCTTCTCGAGCTGATCCTCCGACACCTTACCGGTGCCGTGGGTGTCGATGTAGATCGACAGCGGACGCGCCACGCCGATGGCGTAGGCGAGCTGCAGCGTGCAGCGGTCGGCAAGACCGGCCGCGACGATGTTCTTGGCGACATAGCGGGCAGCGTAAGCCGCGGAGCGGTCGACCTTGGTCGGATCCTTGCCGGAGAACGCGCCGCCACCATGCGGAGCCGCGCCACCATAGGTGTCGACGATGATCTTGCGGCCGGTCAGGCCGGAATCGCCGTCGGGACCGCCGATGTAGAACTTGCCGGTCGGGTTGATGTGCCAGATGGTCTTCGCCGTGATCCAATCCTTCGGCAGCGCCTCACGCACATAGGGCTCGACGATGTCGCGAATCTGCTTGGACGAGATGTCCTCGACCAGATGCTGGTGCGACACCACGATCTCGCGCACGCCGACCGGCTTGCCGTTCTCGTACTGCACGGTGACCTGGCTCTTCGAGTCCGGGCCCAACACCTTCTCGCGGCCGGAGTGCCGCGCTTCCGAGATGAGGCGCAGGATCTTATGGGCGTAGAAGATCGGCGCCGGCATCAGATCGGGCGTCTCGTTGGTGGCGTAGCCGAACATGATGCCCTGGTCGCCAGCGCCCTCTTCCTTGACTTCGCCCGGCTGCAGCGCATCGACGCCCTGCGCGATGTCGGCCGACTGCGGATGCAGCAGGATCTCGATGTCCGCCTTCTCCCAGTGGAAACCTTCCTGCTCGTAGCCGATGTCCTTAATCGCAGCGCGAACGACGCCTTCGATCTGCTCGTTGGTGACGGATGCCGGACCGCGGGTCTCGCCGGCGATCACGACCTTGTTGGTGGTCGCGAGCGTTTCGCAGGCGGCACGAATTTGCCAGGGATCGATGCCGGCTTTCGGTCCTTCGCGGTAGAACAGATCGACGATCTCGTCGGAGATCCGGTCGCACACCTTGTCCGGATGGCCTTCGGACACGGACTCGCTGGTGAAGAGATAGGACGCGCGCATCAGTAACCCCTTGTTCCGCCGCTAGCTGGCGGGCGTTGCGATATTTAGCTTTGAATGATGTCAATCACGCCGGCGCGAGATGACGTAGGATCTCGTCGAGAAACCAGAGCCCATTGTACTTTCGCAGCACGTCCCTGGCGGCGTCCAGAGTGCGGCCGTTTTGAGTCATTTCCGTCAACCGGTCGTCCTCAATCTGAGCCACATACACCGCCGCATTCCAGGCTGCAAAGGCCGTCGAGGTTCCGATGGTGCCCGTCACCTCGTTGGGCAGCGCTTCCATATCATACCTGAAGATCGAGCGGTTATCTGCGTAAGCATTAAAATTTAAGTCGCGGCCCACCGAGCCGAGCTCGTACTTCACCGCGCGCAATAGCTCATGACGGCTCACCGAGAAAGGATTTTCTCCGGGCCAGATTGCCTGGATCATCTCCATGCCCGGATCCTGGCCATGGGAGTGAATACCGATCAGGCGGCCGCCTGCCCGCAAGGCCCGCGCCAGGGGCGCTATGATGCGTTTTGCCCTGAAATTGACCGAGGACAGCGCCCGGTATGGCTGGGATGCGATAACGAGGTCGAAATTGGCCTCGGCCTGGCCCGGCCGTGGAATGGTCGAATCGAGCAGAAAACGCTGATCTTCACGGTAGAGCACCAGCACGACAGGCCGCTCATAGAGCGGCATCCCCGTGCGCGGGCTGACCGCTGCGCGCCAGTTCTGCTCCAAAAACGGCTTCAACTCCGCGATTTGGGTCTCGAACTCACCGGAGGAAGCACCCCGCAGGGGAACCTCGTGCCAGACGGTGGCGGCGGCGGCCGCGGGCGATGCCGGCGCGAGCCACGGCGCCTCCGCGTAGAGCATGTTGGTAAAAACGAACACCGAGGCCGGGTGCTCGAAAATGCGATCCGGCACCTTGTCCAGCGTCAGGCGGAGGTCCTCGAGACTGAGCTCCTTGCCGGCGACATAGAACGGCATGTGCGGAAAGCGCTGGTGCATCGAGCGCAGCACGCGCGCCAGTACCGTGCCGTCGCCAACGCCGGCATCGAACACGCGCAGCGCCGGGGGCCGGGGATGGATGCTGGCAAGCTCCAGCGCCACGCGCTCGGCGACCACCCGCTTCTCACTGCAAGTGTGGACGAACAGCAGGTATTTCTGCCGGTTCTCGAAAAAGCGGAAATTGCCGCGCGGATCGCGCTTTTCCGGGGGCACCTGAAGCCCCCGCGGCGTCGGCACGCCGCCGGCCATCGATGCAGCCATGTAGGCCTGGATCCGGTCCAGGGTATCGATCGTGATACGTTTGCCCTCGCGCAAGCGGTGCACGAGCTTCCCATCGTTCACCGCGCGCCGGCCGAACGTCGACTCCGCCATGTCCGCCTTACGGCAGAACTCGGTGATTTGGCTAAGGATTTCGTCATTCTTCATGGAGTGGGACGCAGTGGGCAGAGGGATTGGGTACTGCCTCCTAGCAAAATCTGCCCACCGAGGGAATAGCGATAGAGCCACCCCTGTTTGCCGTTTGTACAACAGGGAGCCGTGAACCACCTTCCCCTGCCGGGTAACCAACAGACGCCTCTCCTCTACGGGACCACCGCCAATGCGTCGCCTGCTCGTCGCGCTCTGCCTGCTCGCTGCAACCCTGTGGTCGGCGCCAGCTTTTGCGCAGGCGCGCAACCAGCTTGGGCCGCTCTGCACCACCGACACCATGCCGGCAGACCAGATGATCGACGCCTGCAGCAAGATCATTTCGCTGAACGTTTTTAAAGGCGAGCAGCTCGCGACGGTCTACTTCTGGCGCGCGGTGGGCTGGAATAAGAAGGGCGATTACGCCAAGGTCATCACTGACGCCACGGAAGCGATCCGGCTCCAGCCGAGCCAGGCAGTCTACAATCTACGCGGCTCGGCGTATTACGACAGAGGCGAGTACGAGATCGCGGTCGCTGATTTCGACGATGCGCTGAAGCTCGGCCCGCCTGACGGAACCATCTTCCACAATCGCGGTAATGCCTGGCGCGGCAAAGGCGATTACGCCAAGGCGATCGCCGACTACGACATGTCGATCAAGGCCAATCCAAAATCGGCGTTCTCGTACCAGAACCGCGGCATCTCCAAGGAGGCGCTCGGCGATCTCGACGGCGCGCTGACCGACATCAACCAGGCGATCCGGCTCGACCCGACGCTGCCGCAGCCGCTGATCAACCGGACCGCGATCTGGCGTGTCAGAGGCGATTACGATCGCGCGATTGTCGACGGGAGCGAAGCGCTTCGGCTCGCGAAAGAGAAGCCGCCCGTCAACATCATGACTCCGCCGAACAGCGTGCTGATCTCAGGCTACACCCATCGCGCGCTGGCCTATGAGGCGAAAGGGGATTACGCGCACGCGAGCGACGACTACAAGGCGACGCTGGCGATCGCGGCGTCCGATGCCGGCAGCAAGGCCAATCAAGCCACCGCAAAGGTGCGGCTGTCGCTGATCACCGACGCAAGCACACCGATCCCGCGCGATGCGCCGTCACCGACCGAGCCGGCAAAGGCACCGGCTCCCCAGCAGACCGGTGCCGCGCCGCCCCCTCGCCTGCTCCGGCCGCGCGCGGCACGCGCATGGCGCTGATCATCGGCAATGGCGCCTATTCGCATGTCAAGGCGCTCCCCAATCCGCCCAATGACGCGCGCGCCATTGCCAGGGCCTTGCGCGATATCGGCTTCACGGTATCAGAAGGCGTCGATCTCGACCGCGCGGCGATGCAGAAGATGACGCGTGACTTCTTGCGGGAAGCGGCGCGGGCGCAGGTCGTATTGGTCTACTATGCCGGCCACGGTGTGCAGGTCGACGGCCGCAACTATCTCATTCCTGTCGACGTCGAACTCAAGCCGGGCGCGAGGATGACGGACGCGATGATCGACATGGACACGATCATGGCCGGCCTCGACGACCAGGTCCGCACCAACATTTTGATCTTCGATGCCTGCCGCAATAATCCGATGGCACAGCAGGTCGCATCAGCCGGCACCAACCTCGCCATCGAAGCTGCCTCGGGCCTCGCAGCGCCACCGAGCCTGGGCGCCGGCGCGATGCTCGGCGCCGGCACGCTGATCGCTTTCGCCACAGCGCCGGGCCAGGTCGCTCTCGACGGCGAAGGCGCCAACTCGCCGTTTTCCGCTGCCCTCTCCCGCCACATCGGCACGCCCGGTCTCGAGGTGCAGCAGATGCTGACACGTGTGCGGGCGGAGGTGGTTTCGACCACGAAGAGCAAGCAGGTGCCGTGGTCGAACTCGTCGCTGCTGGGAGAGGTCTATCTGGCGGAGAAATGATGCGAATTGGCATCGTCCCGGCAAACTGCCTTTACCCTGGCGAGCGTAGCATCCGGGAACAAGCAGTCCCGCACATCGCGAGGCTCTTGCGGCCAAAGTTGCGGTTTTGATCCTGCTGACATCCCGCGCCGACGCGCCAAAATTACAACAGCGCGCGAGATAGTCGAACGCAACCTGCGGCTGCTCTTTCCCACAGCCTATCGTTGTCTTATAATGACTGCACCACCGACCAGGCGGTGGACTGGTTGCTGGGGAATTCTGTGAGAAAATTCGTTGCCGCCGCCGGCATCGTCCTGTTTGTCGTGTTCGGATTACAGCCGGTTTTCTCACAAGGCGCTCCGCCCCGCAGCTCCTCGGCGCGTGGCGATATGATCCGCATGCACCCGAGAACGTCGCCTATTACGGTGTCCCGCTCCAGACCAAGCTCGAATATGGCGGCGCCTATCTCGCGCTCGCAGCCTTGCTCGCGGTCATGACCTACGATGTCCACGAGATGCTGGGATCAATGATGCGGCAGAGGTAGCCGAAGGCCGTATTCATCATGCCGAAAACATTGCCACTGCCGGAGGCCCGGAAGCTCCTGGGATTGGAGGGCCTACGCTTCCTTGCGACCCTCGCCGTGCTGTTATGGCACTATCAGCACTTTGCCCTTGTCGCCGAGCCCGCCGTCAAGCTCACCAGAAGCGAGCTGCCGTTCTACCGCGTTCTGTTCCCTTTCTATGAGGCCGGCGAGTACGGCGTCTGGTTCTTCTGGTGCATCTCGGGCTTCATATTCTTCTGGAAGTATCGCACCATTATCGCCGATCGCACGGTCGACGGCCGAAGCTTCTTCGTGAACCGGCTGTCGCGCCTCTATCCGCTCCATATCGCAACGTTGCTGCTGGTCGCGGTGCTGCAACCGGTCTATTTCGCCCAGCATGGAGTCTACTTCGTCTATCCGAACAACGATCTCCCGCACTTCCTCGCACAGCTCTTCATGGCGAGCGACTGGCTGCCGCCGCGCAGCGAAAGCTTCAACGGGCCCATCTGGTCGGTCTCAGTCGAGATTATGGACTATGCGACCTTTTTCATGGCGTTGCGCTTTGTAACGGCATCGCCGCTGTTCAATTTGGTCGTGATCCTTGCCTCGATCACGATCGGAACGCAGGTCGGGACCAGCCTCGCCTTCTTCTATGCAGGCGGACTTGCCGCCATGGCCCGGCAGGCCGTCGTCGATTCCGGGCATCGGCGGACATTGGAAGCAACGGCCGCGTTCGCCGCCATCGCAGTCCCGGCGGCGATCTGGCTGGCGGGCATCGAGCTCGCCCCGGCCGCCGGACCGCTGCTGCTGATCTATACACCGATCCTGCTGTTCTGCTGTTCCGGCCAACTCACCTTGCCGCGGCGGGTCCAGGCACTACTCGAGATGGCCGGCAATATGACCTATTCCTGCTATCTTCTGCACTTCCCGATTCAGCTCGCCATCGCACTCGCCTGCGTGGCCATGCAGCGACCGATTCCCTACGGCGACCATCTGTTCTGGGTGGCCTTCGTGCTGCCGACACTCGTGGCCTCGCACCTTACCTATCGCTGGTTCGAGGCGCCGGCGCAGCGCCTGATCCGCAGTACCCTTCGACGCAAAAAATAAGCGGGGCGGACAAGTCCGGCCCCGCTCTGATGTCGCGGATCGAGCAGCTTTGACACAATGCGTCTCGCTTACGCAAAGACGCGGCTGCACCCGATCACTGCCCCCACACTTCCTTCGCAATCTCGACCGCGAGGCTGAGCTTGGCCCACTGCTCCTCCTCCGAGAGAATGTTGCCTTCCTCGGTTGAGGCAAAGCCGCATTGCGGGGAGAGCGCGAGCTGCTCCAGCGGGGCGAACTTGGCGGCTTCCTCGAGACGCCGCTTGATCGCGTCCTTGTTCTCGAGCTCACCGAACTTCGAGGTGATGACGCCGACCACGACGACCTTGTTGCCCTTGGGCAGGAAGCGCAGCGGCTCGAAACCACCGGCGCGGTCGCTGTCGTATTCGAGGAAATAGCCGTCGTAATTGGTGCCGGCGAGCATGGTCTCGGCAACCGGCTCGTAGCCACCTGAAGAAATCCAGGTCGAACGGAAATTTCCGCGGCAGACATGCGTCGTCACCACCATGTCGGCGGGCTTCTCGGCCAGCGCGTAGTTGATGACGCGCGCATAGATCTGCTGGAGACCCTCGGGATTGTCGCCCCGCTCGCGCGCCTTCTGCAATTCGTCCGGCGAGCAGAGATAGGCCCACACGGTGTCGTCGAACTGGAGATAGCGGCAGCCGGCGTCGTAGAACGCCTTCACGGCCTTGCGGTAGGTCTTGCCGAGGTCTTCGTAGAAGGCATCGAGATCGGGATAGACGTCCTTGGAGATCGCCTTGCGGCCGCCACGGAAGTGCAGCACCGCCGGCGACGGGATCGTCATCTTGGCGGTGACGTGAGCCTGGTCGGCAACCTTCTTCAGGAAGCGGAAGTGATCCAGCATCGGGTGGTTATCGGGGAAATCGAGCTTGCCGATCACGCGCACCGCGTCGTGCCGGGTCTCGACGCCCGCAAACTGGATGCCGGTGTCGGGGTGAAACATTTCACAGCCGGTGAGCTTGGCCAGGAAATCGAAATGCCACCAGGAGCGGCGGAATTCGCCGTCGGTTGCGAGCTTCAGGCCGAGCGAAGCCTGCTTATGCACGACCTTCTCGATCTCCAAATCCTCGATCTTGCGCAGATCGTCGGCCGAGATCTCGCCCTTCTCCAGCCTGGCGCGGGCTTCCTTGATCTTGGCGGGACGCAAGAGGCTGCCGACCTCGTCGGCGCGGAAGGGGGCTTTGGTTCGCTGCATTTCTTACTCCCAGTTATTTTTAGTGGGCCGCCGCCCCTGCAACGCCGAGGTGGCGCTCGAGGACCGACGGGTCGGCCTTCAGCGCGGCGCTCGGGGCGTCGTGGACGATCGTTCCGCGCTCCAATATCACAACACGGTCGGCCAGCCCCAGAATCTTTTGGGCATTTTGCTCGACGATAATCGAGCAGATGCCGCCCGCCCGCGTGATGGTCCCAATCGCTTTCAAGAGCTCCTCGACGATGATGGGGGCAAGGCCCTCGGTCGGCTCGTCCAGGAGAAGCACTTTCGGATTGAGGGTCAGCGCGCGGCCGATCGCCAGCATCTGCTGCTCACCGCCGGAGAGCTGGTTGCCAAAATTGCTCCGCCGCTCCTTCAGCCGGGGGGAACATCTCGTAGACCCTCTCGACGGTCCAGGGACCGGGCTGGGCCACTGCGGACATATTCTCCTCCACCGTGAGCGAGCGGAAGATGTTGCGCTCCTGCGGCACCCAGCCGATCCCGGAGCGCGCCCGTTGGTCGGGCCGCAAGGTCGTGACGTCGGTACCGGCGAGCCTGACAGTTCCGGAGAAGCGACGGGTGACGCCGACGATCGAGTTGATCAGCGTGGTCTTGCCGGTACCGTTGCGCCCCAACAGCGCCAGCACCTGGCCTTCGGCGAGATGCAGCGACATGTTCGGCAGCACCACGGCCTCGCCGTAGCCGGCGCGAAGCGAGTCGATCGCGAGCAGGTCAGACATTGACCGCCTCCTCGCCGAGATAGACCGCCTTGACCTGCGGGTCGCGCGCGACCTGCTCGGGCGGGCCTTCGGTGAGCAGCGCGCCGGAGACCAGGACAGAGATGCGGTCGGCGAAGGAGAACACGAGGTCCATGTCGTGCTCGATCAGTAGCACGGTAACGTCGCGCGGCAGGCTGCCGACGACGGCGAGAATGTCGTGGCGCTCGCTCTCGGGCACGCCGGCGGCGGGCTCGTCCAGCAGCAGCACGCGCGGCTTGGCGGCGATCGCGACCGCGATCTCGAGCAGGCGCTGCTTGCCGTAAGGCAGCGTCACCGTCTGTTCGTTCATGACGTCGAGCAGGTGGAAGCGCGTCAGGAGGTCGGCGATCTCGCCGTTGACGTCGCTGCGCGTGCCCATCCGCCGCCACCAGTCGCCGCCATGGCCGAGGCGCTCGGAGACAGCGAGACCGATGGTCTCGAGCGGAGTCAGGTCGGGATAGAGCTGGTTGATCTGGAAGGTGCGCGACAAGCCGCGCAACACGCGCTTGTGCACGGGCAGATCCGTGACGTCCTGGCCTTCGAGCAGGATGCGGCCCGAGTTCGGCTTGAGCACGCCGGTGAGCTGGTTGATCACCGTGGTCTTGCCGGCGCCGTTGGGGCCGATCAGCGCGTGGCGGGCGCCTTGTTCGATTTTTAGCGACAAGTCGCGGGTGACGCGCAGACCGCCGAACTGCTTTTCGAGATTCTGGGTTTCGAGCACGATGGTCATGCGTCGCTCTCCGGCACGGCGACGACGGCCTTGCGCCCCGCTATCTGCCTGATGACCAGATTGGGCACATACAGCATCCAGCGATGCAGGCGCTGGCGGCCGACCAGGACGATCACGACCAGCACGAGGCCGATCCAGAACTGCCAGTATTGCGGAGTGATGGTCGAGAACAATTCCTGCAGCATGCGAAACAGCACCGCGCCAATCAGCCCGCCGTAGAGATAGCCGGTGCCGCCGATCACGAGCACAAGCATCAGGTCCGCCGAGCGCTCGAAGGCGAACACATCGAGCGAGGCGATCGCGGTAGTCTGGGTGAACAGCGCGCCTGCGATGCCGGCATAGAACGCCGCGAGCGTGTAGATCGCAATCAAGCGGCGGTTGACGGGGATGCCGATCGCGGCCGCGCGCAGCGGATTGTTCTTGATCGCGCGCAATGACAGCCCGAACGGGGAATGCACGACCCGGCGGGCGAAAAGGAACAACAGGAACAGAACGGTGAGCGAATAGAAGAAGCCGGTCTTGCCGAACATGTCGAACGGAATCTCACCGAAGATCGGCTGCATCTCGATACCCTGCAGACCGTCGGTGCCGCCGGTGATGTTGGAGAAGCGTTCGGCCAATGCCTCAAGCAGCAAGGCGATGCCGAGCGTCACCATCAGTCGCGTCAGATCGACGCCGCGGATCACGAGGAAACTGGTAGCGAAGCCGAGCACCATCGCGACAACGCCGGCGACGACAAGCGCAAGCACGGGCTCGTTGATGATCCCGTGCAGCGCAAGAAGCCCCGCCGCGTACGCGCCGACGCCGAAGAAGGCGGCATGGCCGAGCGAGACGATGCCCGCGTAGCCGAGGATCAGATCGAGCGACATCGCAAACAGCGCGAGCCGCAGGATATCCGTCATGATCAAGTAGCGCGAGGGAAATACGAAGCCGCAGGCCAGCACGATCAGCCAGAAAGCGGCCTCGCCATAGTGCCAGCGTGCCTGGCGCTGGGCGTGATAGCCGACGTCGGAGGAGGCGCTCATCGGCGAACTCAACGCGCGGCCGTGCGGCCGAACAGACCGTTCGGGCGCCAGATCAGGATCACGATCATCATGGTGTAGATCACGAAAGGTCCCATCTTCGGCACGTAATATTTGCCGGCGACGTCGCCGATGCCGAGCAGCAGCGAGGCCAGAAACGGGCCGGTGATGGAGGATGAGCCGCCGACGGTGACCACGATCAGGAAGTAGATCATGAACTTCAGCGGAAAATACGGGTCGAGGCCGAGGATCTCGGCGCTCAGCGCGCCGCCGAGACCGGCCAGGCCGCAGCCAAAAGCAAACGTGAAGGCGAACACCTGCGGCACGTTGATGCCGAGGCCGCTCGCGGCGCGGGGATCGTCTACCGCGGCGCGCAGGCGGCTGCCGAACCGCGTCTTCGCCAGCACCATCTGGAGACCGATGGTGAGCAGCCCGCAGATCACGATGATCATCAGCCGGTAGCGGCCGATGCCAACGCCGAACAGGTCGAACTGACCCTGGAGCGCCGCCGGCAGGTTGATGAAGACCCGCGACGAGCCCTGGATGTAGTCGACGGCCGCGACCGACATGAACGTGAGGCCGATCGTGAACAGCACCTGGTCGAGATGGCTGCGCGCATAGAGGTGTCGGTACAACGTGCGCTCGAGCACGATGCCGATCGCAGCGGAGGAGACGAATGCAAGCGGCAATGCCGCGAAGAATGGCCAGCCCATCCGGTTGACCAGCACCATGCAGACATAGCCACCGGCCATGGCGAAGGCGCCATGGGCGAGGTTGACGAAGTTCATCAAGCCGAGCGTAACCGCGAGCCCGCAAGCCAGCACGAACAGCAGCATGCCGTAGGCGACGCCATCGAACAGGTTGGTGAGGATTGAGGTCATCGTCTCAGCTTGGCGTTATCGTCATGGCCGGGCTTGTCCCGGTCATCCCCGTTCTTGGTTCGGTTCTCGCGTGGATGCCGGGGTCAAGCTCGGGCATGACGAGAGTGGAGGGCGAGATCCCCGATGTGCGCTAATGCGCGCGCCGGGATGGCGCACTTTCGTGCGTCACTTCTTGGTCTTGCCGAGATCCTTGACGGCTTCGAAGGTCGCGAACTCGACGTTGTAGAGCTCGCCGTCGACCTTCTCGACCTTCCGGATGTAGATGTTCTGCACGATGTCGCGGGTCTCGGGGTCGATCGAGATCGGGCCGCGCGGGCTCTCCCACTTCTGGCCCTTCATCGCTTCGACCAGCTTGGTGCCGTCGGTGTCGCCATTGGTCTTCTTCAGCGCTTCGTAGATCAGGTGAATGCCGTCATAGCCACTCACCGCCATGAAGCCCGGCCGGTTTCCGTAGGCCTTCTTGTAGGCCGCGACGAAATCCTTGTTCATCTGCGAGGGATGCGCCGCGGAATAGAGGTGAGCGGTGACCGTGCCCAGCACGGCGTCGCCCATGTTGTTGAGGAGATCGTCGTCGGTCACGTCGCCCGGTCCGATCACCTTGATGTCGGCCTTGTCGAGCCCGCGTTCGGCATACTGCTTCATGAAGTTACCGCCCTGGCCGGCCGGCACGAACACGAAGATCGCGTCAGGCTTGGCATCCTTCATACGCTGGAGGAACGGTGCGAAATCAGGATTTGCAAGCGGCGTTTTGACCTCTTCGACCACTTCGCCGCCACCGGCGGTGAAGTTCTGCTTGAAGAAGTTGAGCGCGTCATTACCCGGCGCGTAGTCCGAGGTCAGCGTCGCCACCTTCTTGATGCCGTTTTTCACCGCCCAGTCGGCGATGATGGTGGAGGACTGCGCCAGCGTGAAGCTGGTGCGCACGATATAGGGCGAGCGCTCGGTGATGATGGAGGTGCCGGCTGCCATCACGACTTCCGGAATCTTGGCTTGCGTAGCCAGCGGCGCCGCCGCGAGCGCGGCCGGCGTCACGCCGAAGCCGGCGATGAAATGGACCTTGTCGTTGACGATCAGCTCCTGCGCGGCGGTCTTGGTCTTGTCGGGAATCGCAGCATCGTCCTTGAGGATGATCTCGATTTTCTTGCCGGCGACGGTGTCGCCCTTCTGCTGCATGTAGAGCTTGATCGCGTTCTCGATCTGCTTGCCGGTCGAGGCCTGGCCGCCGGTCATCGGCAGGATCAGGCCGATCTTGACGCTGTCCTCGGCCTTGGCCGGAGCGACGGCCACGAGGCCCGCGATGGCGGCAGCTGCTGCGGCCCAAGCGGCCTTATGAGACGGTTTTTTACGTTCGAACATCAGATGTCCCTCCCCTTCATTCCTGATCTCTTGTGCGCCGGACCGAGTGCCCGATCCTTGCCTTAAGTCTAGCTCACGCACGCGTGATGTCGCGCGCAACATGGCGTCTTTCGCGCCCTTATTGTCAATCGGACGTTTGGCGACCATTCGGCGCAAGCCGAGCGTTCCGATTGCCGACGGCAGAAGCGATAGCGGGTCACGTCCGGGTACCGCCGGCATCATGATTGCGCTCGCTTTCATTTGTACGATTGTACAAATGAACTGGACCTGTCAACGAAAAAGCCTCTTTGCTGATCAAGCCACTTTGTCGCGAACCCTTGCCGCAGTCTAGAAACGCTCCCAGCCGGGTGGATGGAGGATTTCGTCTTTTGTTTGCAGAATTTGAACATCGGCAAGGCTTGGGTCGGTACACTCCGGTATCCAATTACCTACCTCGAATAAGCCTATTTTACCTTGTTGAAGGCTACTCTCCCGGCGACAGCCTGACCTGGCGTCCAACACGGCTGACCTCGCCTCTGTACAATGGTGCAATGCCTAGATCCTTCGGTTCCCTCCTGATCCTCCTCGCGCTCTCCGCGGGCCTGTCCGGCTGCGGCACAGTCAACGAAAAGCTCTCCTCCGGCATGGGCGACTACGTCCCGCAATGGGCCGGCGGCTTGCCGGCGGACGCCCCGCCGCGGGCGGGCACGCCGCAATACGATGCCTACATGAAGGAGCGCGAGCGCAGGCGACTGATGCCGGCAGCGGATCGCGAAAAGGAAGAGCAGGCGCAGAAGGGCGCAACGGGCTCGGCGTCCGGCACCGCGGTGCGCTAGTCGCGCCCCTCGCCGCTTGCGGCGAGAGCGTAGCAAATCAATCCACGAACACCACGGTCTTGCGGCCATTGAGGATGACGCGGTCGTTGAGATGGTAGCGGATCGCGCGCGCCAGCACGCGGCGCTCGATGTCGCGGCCCTTTCGGACGAGATCCTCCAGGCGTGTCGCGATGGCTGATGCGCTCGACGTCCTGGTCGATGATCGGGCCCTCGTCGAGGTCGCGCGTGACGTAATGCGCGGTGGCGCCGATCAGCTTGACACCACGCTCATGGGCCTGGTGATAGGGTTTTGCGCCCTTGAAACCCGGCAGGAACGAGTGGTGGATGTTGATACAGCGTCCCGACAGATTTGCCGAGAGATCGTCGGACAATATCTGCATATAACGGGCGAGCACGACGAGATCCGTCCCGGTCTTGGCGACGAGATCGAGGATCTGCGCCTCCTGCTCGCGCTTGGTCTCTTTCGTAACAGGCAGATAGTGGAACGGAACCCCGCCGAAATCGAGCCCGTCATAGACCTCGCGCGGATGATTGGAGACGATTGCGGCCAACGTCATCGGCAGCTCGCCCGTGCGCCAGCGATAGAGGATGTCGACCAGGCAGTGATCGGACTTCGACACCAGCAGCATCACCTTGCGATGCGCAGCGCGATCGCGCATCTGCCATTCCATTCCGAAGCGCTCGGCGATCGCGGCAAAGCCGGTCTGGAGTGCCGACAGCTCCACGGCGAGATCGGCAGCGGTGAACACCACCCGCATGAAGAACTTGTTGGTCTCGGTGTCGTCGAATTGTTGGGCGTCGAGGATGTTCTGTCCGGAATTCGCCAGGAAGGTCGACACCGCCGAGACGATGCCGGGACGATCCGGACAGGACAGGGTCAGGACATATTGATGATCTGGCATGGGCCTTGATGAAGGTTTGGGCAGCGGCTGCGGAACGACCCGCGATTTGCGCCCTGCTCTATCACCGACCCTACCTTGCGCCAATCCCGACCGTGGAGTCAGGATGAACGCACGATTGCTTTGACTGACCGGAGTAGGCTCATGGCCCACCGCTTGAACGGCGCCCGCATCCTGATCCTGGAAACGCGCGAGGAGGCGCAGTTTTCGAAGCTGCTGGCCGAGCAAGGCGCCGAGGTCGTGCAATGCCCGATGTTCACCATCCAGGATGCATCGGACCCCGCCCCGGTCGAGGCCTGGATCCGCCGCGCCATCGACAAGCCCTTCGACGATCTCGTGCTGATGACCGGCGAAGGCCTGCGGCGGATCATGAAGCTCGCGCGAACCCGTGGTCTCGACCAGGCCTTGGTTGCTTCCCTCGCCCGATCGCGAAAATTCACCCGCGGCCCGAAGCCCGGCAAGGCGCTACGCGAGATCGGGCTCGAGCAGCAGCAGATGACGGAGAAGCCGACCACCGAGGGTGTGATCGAGATGCTGAGCAAGCTCGACCTGAACGGACGTCGCCTCGGCCTCCAGCTCTATCCCGACAAGGACCACAGCGCGCTGACCGGCGCGCTCGTCGCGCAAGGTGCCGAGGTCGATACCGTGTTGCCTTACGTCTACGATCCAAAGGCTGCGGACGCCAGCATCGTCAACGCAATCGACGACATGGCGGAAGGGCGGATCGACGCCATCGCACTGACCAATCTCGGCCAGGTCCGCCGTCTCCTCGAAGCTGCGAGGGCGCATGGCAGCGAGGCGCGCCTGCGCGCAGGATTCGAGCGGACGCTGATCGCGTCAGTGGGGCCGGCCGTCTCCGGCGAGCTCGTAGCGCACGGCTTGCGCACGGACATCTCGCCGGTGGAAGACCACTATTTCATGCGCCCGCTGATCTCGGCGATGGCGGCAGCATTGGTGGACAAGCGGCCGAAGGTGGCGGAATGATCGCCAGACGCGGTGCCTAGCTTGCCATCTGCGAGGCGGCCGACATCAGCTCCTGCGGGCTCGGCGCGGCAAACATGCGATGGCCGCCTTCGGGCACCTCGGTAAAGCTCCAGCGCACAACCCCCTCGCGGTCGAGCAGAAACTGCCCGAAGAGCTGGCCCTGGCCGGTTGCCGCCATGCGCTGATCGGCTTCCGTTATCTCATAGCCGTCCTTGTTATTGAGGTACTCCGCGGCCGCGGGCCGGTTCATCGGGGCGGGCAATTCGCCGGGCATGTCGACTTGCATGCTCATGACCACGTTCATGCCGACCTTGTGCGGCCACTCGGTCTCGTTCTCCGTGAACTCGAGATTGGGCAGGCCGAATGCGCGGTGCGAGAGCCGCTCGGGATCGGACGCAGCGAGCAGGTTGGGCAACGGATGGTAACGAAAATAGAGTCGCGCGCGCTCGATCGGCGTGTTGACCACCGTGAGACTTTCGACGCCTTGCTCGTGCAAGGCGGCATCAAGTTGCGCCTGTGCCGCGATATGGCGGCGGCAGAACGGGCAATGCAGCCCCCGATACAGGCCCACCAATATCGGGCTTTGTCCGCGAAAGTCTTCGAGCGCGATCTTTCCGTCGCGTGTGATCGCGTCCAGCACGACGTTCGGTGCACGATCGCCCGGTTGAAGTGGTCCCTCGACGTGACGTTCAGACATGATGGCACTCCTTCACATGATCTAGTCAAGAAACGGCAGTACGATCAGCCCTGCGGGATCAAGCCCGTGCCGCGTGCAGACGTCCTGTGCCAGCGCGAAATATCGCTCGGCCTCGGGCATGTCGCCTCGATCAAGGTTCAGCGTCGCAAGACCATCATAGCATGGAAACAGCTGCTGCGGCTCGCCGGTTTCGCTCGCCACCTCGATTGCCTCATTGTAGCAACGAGCAGCCAGATCGGGCCGGAAATGGCATTGATGGATTTGCCCGAGCACGATCAACGGCACGGAGAGATGCTCGCGCTGATCAAGCGCGCGGTCGATTTCGATCGCCTTTTCGGCGGCCGGCACCCCCTCCTCCAGTACATTTGTCCGTGAAGGTGCAACAGGCAACAGCAAAATTGGCAAGAAGGCGCGCCTGGAACCCGAGATCGCCGATCCGACACGCGACATCGAGTCCGCGCCGGCAAACCTCCACGGCTTTCGCCGGGTCGACAATCGTGTAGAGCACACCGAGATTGGTGTAGCCGCGGCAGGCCACGTTGAGGAGCCCGGCGGCCTCGGCTGCTGCGACACTTTGCTCCACCTCGCGCACCGCCTCCTGGTGTCGGCCAAGCCGCGCCAGTGCCACCCCCTTGGTGTTGAGCGACTCTGCTATGGCGCGCGCCGCCTCGAATCCGACTTGCCTGTCGGCGTCCGCCGGTACGCTTCGGGCGTAGCCAAGCGCCTCGTCCGCCCATCTCGCGGCGGCCACGTGATCGCCCGTGCGAAACGAAAGACGGCCGCGCTCTTGCAGGAGGTGCGCCCACTCGATGGGCGCGTCGGTCCCTCCCAGCCGTTCGGCCGCCTCGGCATAATGCGCCTCTGCCTTGATCCGCTTGCCGGCGTCCCACAACAATCGGCCAAGCTTGCGGAGAATTCGCGCTTCGCCGATGCGGTCCTCCGCATTGCGATGACCTTCCAGCGCACTCTGGTAGTGCTCCTCAGCCGTGATCCTCCGGCCGGCCGCGGCACACAGCTCCGCGATCCGCTCGCAGAGGATCAGGCGTTCGGGCTCCCATTCCCCGCCGGCCAACAACACGGCGAGAGCCTGTTGGTAGAAGCGGATGGCATCGTCATTGGCGTAGGTCGCGCGGGCGCGATCGCCGGCCGCGCGCAGATAGCGCGCACCTTTCGGCTTGCTCGCGCTCAGACTGAAATGATGTCCGAGCAGTATGAGGTCCTCGAGGCGCTCGGGCTCATTGCCATAGAGCCGCTCCAGCGCGGCACCAATCCGTCCATGGAGCTCGATCCGACGCTGCAAGAGCAGGTTTTGATAGATCACGTCCTGAAGCATGGTTTGCGTAAAGCGATAAGATCGCAGCGAGATCGAGTTCGCGCCCGCGACCTCCTCGACAATCTCGGCATCGCACAGAAGTTCGAGCCCCGCTTCCACCTTCGTCCGCTGCGATGCCATCGCACCGAGAAGAGCCGCATCGAAACGTGGGCCGATCACCGCGGCCTCCTGGGCCAAGCGGCGCACCTCATGCGGCAGCCGGTCCAGGCGCGCCAGTAACAGGGCCTGAATGCTTGCCGGTATGTCGGCGGCGGCTTCATCTGACTTGATCCGCCACTGTGAGCCGTCACGCTCCAAGGCGCCAGCTTCGATGAGACCGCGGATGATTTCCTCAAAGAAGAGTGGATTGCCGCCCGCGCGCTCCAGGATTCGACTGAACAGACTTCCCGGCGGTTCACTCCAACCGTGGCTGAAGTAGGCCGCGAGCAGCTTTTGTCCGTCTGCATCACCAAGCGGAAGCAATCGAAGGGTTGTATGGCTGATCCGCCCCGAGCCGAACTGATCCAGTTCCAGCATAGGCCGATGCGTAAACAACAGCATCAGCCGCGTACGCTCCAGCCGGTCCATCAGGAACCGCAGCGCTTCAAGCGATACGGCATCGGCCCAGTGCAGATCCTCGACAATGATCAGGAGCGGCGACAGGACCAGGCGCCGTTCGAACACGGTACGAGATCGCAAAGAATATCTGCCGCCGAAGCTGCTCGGGCTCGACGTGCTGCAGCGCGGCGTCCGGATCGCCGAGGCCGAGAACGTGGAAATAAAGGGGCATCAGGCGATCGGCCTCTTCGACCGCAAGGCCGAGCTCCGACAGTGCCGTCGCCAGCTTGGCCTGGGCCTCCGCCACGGTCGTCTTCTGCGCGATGCCGTAGGCGCTGCGCAGCACAGCGGCAAGGGTGCCATAGGACTGTTCGCCCAGCGGCGAGCAGACAGCGCGCCGGATCGCCACGCCGGCGAAACGGTCCTCATCGCGGGCGTGGGCAACGAATTCGTCCACCAGACGCGTTTTGCCGATGCCGGCTTCACCGACCAGCCGCACCAGCTGCGCCGCGCCGCCACACGCGAGATCAAGATTGTCGACTAGACGGGCGAGCTCGGCGTCGCGCCCAATCACCGGCGCACTCAGGCCCAGCGTATCGAGGCCGCGTGCCGCACGGGGCGTGTCGAGCGGTCCGTTCAAGCGATGGACCAGGACGCTGCCCATCTTGCCCTTCAGCGAGACCTCGCCAAGCGATTCATATGAGAATGCATGCCGCGTAAGACGGTAGGTCAGCGGCCCGACCAGCACCTCGCCCGTGGAAGCCATCGACTGCAATCGTTGAGCCGTATTCACCGTATCGCCCGTGACCGAGTAGGATTTGGCAACTCCAACACCCAGTCCGCCAGCAACCACGTGCCCGGTGTTGATGCCGACATGAAGCAGGAGCGGTGACCCGGCATACGCCTTTGCACGTTCGCTGAGTTGCGCCGTTCGGCCGATCATGTCGAGCGCGGCGCGGACGGCCCGCTCGGGGTCGTCTTCGTGCGCGGCCGGCGCTCCGAATAGCGCAAGCAGCGCGTCGCCGATGAATTTGTCCACGAAGCCGCCAAAGCTTTGCACCGCCGCCGTTAGCTCCTCGAACAATTCGTTCTGAAGCGCCTGCATGACTTCAGGATCGAGTCGCTCGCTCATCGTGGTGAAGCCGCTAAGGTCGGCAAACAGCACGGTAATGGTGCGGCGGTTGGCTTCGCTGTCGATCTTGTCCGGCTGCGATCGAAACCCGTATTGGGCTTCGGCCGTCGGCGCCAGCGGTGGCGAGGACGCACTGGTCGGGACTGTCACGCGGCTGGCCCGCATTGATGCCAGCCCGCCTGACTTGGAGGCTTCACTGACGAGGGCGCCGCATTTCGGGCAGTACGCGAAATCCGGTGCGCACGCATAGCCGCAGCCGGGGCAGGCGTTCGGCTGCTTCGTGCCGCATTTCGGGCAGAAGACAAAGCCGCTCTGAACCTCGGAACCGCAACAGGAGCAGTTCATGGTCGAGACCCCGCGGGCGCCGCGATGGCGCAGCCTGCTGGACCCGGTCAGATGGCCCAGGATCTCTGCAAGGATGGGCTCGTCGTGCCGGAAGAGCAAGCGGTGGGTTGCGGCGCTCGCAGTTGCGGCCGCGAACGCTGCTTCACTCCTCCCCGTACCCCCTTAGCCGTTCGATATCCAGAATAGTCACGCCACCATACTCCAACCGGAGCAAGCCCTCTTTCTCCAGCCGGTTCAGCGCGCGGTTGGCATTCTGGCGGGACATGCCGGAAAGCGCGCCGATCTCTTCCTGGGTGATCTCCAGATGCGCGGTGGATTCCGGATAGAGGATCGGATTGAACAGCGAAGCAATGCTGCGGGCAAGCCGCGCAGTGGCATCCAACGTGCGGTTGACCTCGAGCATGCCGATGAACTGGCCGAGCCGCTCGTTGAGCTGGCGTACCAGGAAGCGGTTGAAGCCGACGCTGTTCTCGAACAGCCACATGAAGGCGCTGCGTTCCATCAGCGCGACGCGGCTGTTGCGCAGCGCGACCACGTCATAGCGGCGCGGCTCGTTCTTGAGCACGCTGCCCTCGCCGAACCAGGCCCCTGCCGTCAGCCCGGCAAGACTCGTCTCCTTGCCGTCGCGCGAGACCCCACCCATCCGGGCAAGGCCGAAGACCATGCCGGCCCAATAGTCGAACGTATCGCCGCGCATGAAGACGGTCTCGCCAGTGCCGTAGGACCGCTCCGTGATCCCCGTACGAGCGACCTCGATCTCCGCTTGCGTGAGCTCGCGCGACCAGGCAGCGACGCGCTTCAGTTGATCCTCTGAAATCATGATCCCGAAGCCAGCCGCACCGTTCGTCACTCCTGTTCTGCTGCAACGCAGCATGACCGTTTCGAACACCATCCAACGAAAGATGGATGATCCCCCCATCCAAAAACTTTGTCGCAGAATTGTCAGGCGGGAGACATTTTAAAATAACGCTTTCCCCTATTGAGGACCACCTCGGGCGATGCGGCTTTTGATCCCAAACGGGAACGAGAGCGGCGCGGCTCCGGTCGAGACCATCTGCTGCATGGCCTCACCGGCACGGTCGTACTAGGATTGCCCGATAGAACGGACGAAGAGCGCCACTGAAAGCGCCATCACCGGGAGGGATCTGTTTGGTGGCTACCAGTCTTGAAGTGCGCGGCGTGTCCTTGCGATTCGGCGGCGTTCGTGCGCTGACCGATGTCGGCTTCGCCATCAGGGAAGGCGAGCTGTTCTCGATCATCGGCCCCAACGGCGCCGGCAAGACCTCGATCGTGAACTGTATTTCCGGCCGCTACAAGCCGACCGAAGGCCAGCTGTTCTACCAGGGCCGCGACATCACCGGCCTGACGCCCAACGCGCGCGCGTCGCTCGGCATCGGCCGCACCTTCCAGAACCTGGCGCTGTTCCACCACATGAGCGTGCTCGACAACATCATGGTCGGACGCCATCACCTCCTGAAGAACAATTTTCTCACGGGCTCGCTGTACTGGCTCACCGGCGCGCGCAAGGAAGAGCTCGAGCACCGCCGCAAGGTGGAAGAAATCATCGATTTCCTCGATCTCCAGTCGGTGCGAAAGGCGCCGGCCGGCACTCTCTCCTACGGCTTGCGCAAGCGCGTCGAGCTCGCCCGCGCCATGGCGCTGGAGCCGCGCCTCATTCTCCTCGACGAGCCGATGGCCGGCATGAACTTCGAGGAGAAGGAGGACATGGCCCGGTACATCGTCGATCTCAACGAGGAGTTCGGCATGACCGTGGTGATGATCGAGCACGACATGGGCGTGGTGATGGACATCTCCCACCGCGTCATGGTGCTGGATTTCGGCCGCAAGATCGCCGAGGGCGATCCGGCCGCCGTGCTCGCTGATCCCCACGTCAGGCGCGCCTATCTCGGCGAAGAGGATGAGGTGCTGGTCGATCCTGACGATGCGCCGCCGGCGCAGGAGAGCGCGGCATGATGGATTACGCAGGCCGCGTTGCGCAGGCCGACACCTATCCGAAGATGCTCCGGCTCAATGCGAAGGAGTACGGCAACGAAATTGCGCTGCGCGAGAAGGATCTTGGGCTATGGCGCCCGTTCACCTGGAACGACTACCAGACGCGGGTGCGCGACTTCGCGCTCGGCCTCGTCGAACTGGGCCTTGGACGCCAGGATGTCATCGGCATCATCGGCGACAACCGGCCGGACTGGGTCGCGGCGGAAATCGCCACTCATGCGGTTGGAGGCTTGAGCCTCGGGCTCTACCGCGACGTGCTCGACGAAGAAGCTTCGTATCTCCTCAATTATGGCGAGGCGCAGCTCGTTTTCGCCGAGGACGAGGAGCAGGTCGACAAGCTGCTCACCCTCGCCGACCGCGTCCCAAAGCTGAAGCACATCATCTATTCCGATCCGCGCGGCATGCGGAAATACGATGATCCGCGCTTGATGTCGGCGGAGACGTTTGCCGAACTCGGCCGGGCGCGGGCTACGCGCGAACCGGATCTTTACGATCGGCTGGTGGACGCGACCAAGGGCGAGGACGTCGCGATCCTCTGCACGACATCAGGTACCACGTCGCATCCAAAGCTCGCGATGCTCGCCGCCGGCCGCGTGCTCGGCCATTGCGCCACGTATCTCGCTTTCGACCCGAAAGGGCCGGACGACGAATACGTGTCGGTGCTGCCGCTGCCTTGGATCATGGAACAGGTCTATGTACTCGGCAAAGGCCTCTTGTGCCGGATGAAGATCAACTTCGTCGAAGAGCCCGAGACCATGATGAACGATCTGCGCGAGATCGCGCCGACGTTTATCCTGTTTGCACCGCGCGTTTGGGAATCGATCGCCGCCGATGTCCGCGCCAGGGTGATGGACGCAACCCCGTTCAAGCAGCGCCTGTTCGACATCGGCATGAAGAGCGGGCTTGCCGCGCTCGAACAGGGCGAGCGTTCCGGCTTTGCCGACGCGATCCTGTTCCGTGCATTGCGCGACCGCCTCGGCTTCACCCGCCTGCGTTCAGCCGCAACCGGCGGCGCGGCACTCGGGCCCGAGACTTTCAAGTTCTTCCAGGCCATGGGCGTGCCGCTGCGCACGCTCTATGGCCAGACCGAGCTGCTGGGGGCCTACACGCTGCATCCCGCGGGCAAGGTCGATCCCGACACGACGGGCGTGCCGATGGCCGACAGCGTCGAGATCCGCATCGACAATGCCGACGTCCACGGCGTCGGCGAGATCGTGGTGCGGCATCCCAACATGTTCCTCGGCTACTACAAGAACCCGGAGGCGAGCGTAGCCGACATCAAGGACGGCTGGATGCTGTCCGGTGACGCCGGCTATTTCAACGCGAACCGTCAGCTCGTGGTCATCGACCGCATCAAGGATCTCGCCGAGACCTCGCGCGGCGAGCGCTTCTCGCCGCAATTCATCGAGAACAAGCTGAAGTTCTCCCCCTATATCGCCGAAGCCGTGGTGCTGGGCTCGGGCCGCGACGCGCTCGCCGCAATGATCTGCATCCGCTACTCCATCATCTCGAAATGGGCGGAGAAGAACCGGCTCTCGTTTACGACCTACAGCGACCTGGCCTCGCGGCCCGAGGTTTATGCGCTACTCAAGAAGGAAGTCGAGACCGTCAACGCGACTCTGCCGCCGGCACAGCGCATCTCCCGTTTCCTGCTGCTCTACAAGGAGCTCGACGCCGACGACGGCGAACTCACCCGCACGCGGAAAGTGCGCCGCAGCGTCATCAACGAAAAGTACGAAGGCATCATCGACGCGATCTACCGCGGCCAGGCCGACATCCCCGTGGACACCGTGATCCGCTTCCAGGACGGCAGCACGCAGCGCGTACGTACAACGCTGAGGGTCGTGGACCTGGGCGGACCCGGGCACATGGCGGAGGCCGCGGAGTGAGCCTACTTCGAACCGAGAGCGCGATGCGGGTCGATGCGCCCTCTCCCGTTGCGGGAGAGGGCATCTCCGCCATTAGCCAAGACCCCAGTCGGGTGAGGGGTCCTCTCTCCCCGCCCTTACTGCTGAGACAACCCCTCACCCGTCTTCGCTTCGCCAAGCCACCCTCCCCCACAAGGGGAGAGGGGAAGAGCGCGCCGGATTTGTCAGCGAGCACCACTTCATGAACACCGCCTTCCTCATCCAGCTCCTGGTCAACGGCCTCGTGGTCGGCACGCTCTATGGCGTGGTCGCGATGTCCTTTGTGCTGATCTACAAGGCTAGCCAGGTCGTCAATTTCGCGCAGGGCGAGCTCTTGCTTGTCGGCGCCTGGGTGTGCTGGACCTTGCTCGCGAAATACCAGGTGCCGTTCTGGATCGGCATGCCGATGACGCTGGTGTTCATGTTCGTGTTCGGCATCGCGGTGCAGGTCCTGATCCTGCGACCGATGATCGGCGAACCCATCATCTCGGTCATCATGGTGACGATCGGCCTCTCCACCGTGCTGCAGGCGACGCTGAAATGGATATTCGGTGTCAATCCACAGCCGTTCCCGCGTGTGTTCGAGAGCCAGGCCGTCAGCCTGCTCGGGCTCCAGATCCAAACCGTCTATGTCATGAGCCTCGTCGTCTCGGTCGCGATGATGATCGGCATGGCCTGGTTCTTCCGCGCCTCGAAGTACGGACTTGCGATGCGCGCCACCGCGTTCAACCAGCAGGTGGCACAGTCGCTCGGCATCTCCGTGAAAAGCGTGTTCGCGATGGCGTGGGCGATCTCAGCGACGGTTTCCGCGGTCGCGGGCGTCGTTGTTGCCGTGGTGAACGGCGTCTCGTCCGGGTTGGCCGGCTACGGCATTAAGGTGTTTCCGGCGGCGATCCTCGGCGGACTCGATTCCGTCGGCGGCGCCGTGCTCGGCGGCATCATCATCGGCCTGCTCGAGAACATCGCGCAATATGTCGACAGCGAATACCTTCACTGGGGCAATCTCTACGAGATCGCGCCGTTCTACGTCCTCATCATCGTGCTGATGATCAAGCCCTACGGCCTGTTCGGCACCCACGACATCGAGCGGATCTGATCCATGGCCGGCCCTGTCCTCATCCCTGCTGGTGACTTCCGCACCTCCTATGCGGCCGACACCACGGTCTTTCCGACCACGACCAGCCGCAATTTTGCGATCGTCGGCGTGCTGCTGCTGTGCTTCGCGCCCCAGTTCTTCAGCGGTTACTGGCTCAGTATCCTGATCCAGATCGGCATCTTCTCGATCGCGGCGCTGGGGCTGAACATCCTGGTCGGCTTCACCGGCCAGATCTCGATCGGCCATGCCGCCTTCTTCCTGCTCGGCGCTTTCACCTCGGCCTACATCTCCAACAACACGCCGATCCCGGTCTTCTTCGCGATCCCGCTTGCCGGCATCATCACGGCGCTGATCGGGCTGATCTTCGGCATCCCGGCGGCGCGCCTGAAGGGGCTCTACCTAGTGATCGCGACACTGGCCGCGCAATACATCCTGCTCGACTTCTTCTCCCGCGCCGAGTGGTTCACCGGCGGCTCGGTGCCGGCGAGCGCAAGTCCGTTCTCGATCTTCGGATACACGCTGCGCGGCGATAGGCAGTATTTCTACGTTGTGCTGGCCTATGTGCTGGCGAGCTACATCCTCGTCACCAACCTGATGCGTACCCGCGATGGTCGTGCGCTGGTGGCAATCCGCGACCATTATCTCTCCGCAGAGATCATGGGCATCAATCTCACAAAGTATCGCACGCTGTCGTTCGGCCTTGCCGCGTTCTTCGCCGGCATCGCCGGCGCGCTCTATGCGCACTACCAGCTCGTGGTATCGCAAGAGGGTTTCGGCATCGAACGTTCGATCCTGTTCCTCGCCATGATCATCATCGGCGGCACCGGTTCGATCATGGGCACGCTGATGGGCACCGCGTTCGTGGTGCTGCTGCCCGAGACGATGGAGTTCCTCAGCGTCGCGCTGAAGGGCGGCGCGATCGACAAGGCGCTGTCGCTCAACAACAACATCACCTTCCTGCGCGAGATCGCAATCGGGGTGATCATCATCGCGTTCCTGATGTTCGAGCCCGACGGGCTCGCCCATCGCTGGCGACAGATCAAGGCGTACTGGAAACTCTACCCGTTCTCGCATTGAGCGCGGGCACTCGCTAACACAACAAATAAACAGGAGGAGGCAACCCATGAAGACAAAATCCCTTTTGAGCACCGCGTCGCTGGCGCTGGCGATCGCCGCATTCTCGGCAAGCGCGCAGGCGCAGATCGCGATCGGGCACCTCGCCGATTATTCCGGCGGCACCTCCGACGTCGGCACACCCTATGGCCAGGCCGTCGCCGACACCTTCGCCTGGGTCAACAAGAACGGCGGCGTCGGCGGCAAGCAGCTCAATGTCGACACCAACGATTACGGCTACCAGGTGCCGCGCGCGATCGCGCTCTACAAGAAGTGGTCGGCGCCCGACTCCAAGGTCGCGGCCATCATGGGCTGGGGCACGGCAGACACCGAGGCGCTGACCGGC
The DNA here is from genome assembly GCF_040939785.1 of Bradyrhizobium lupini. NCBI lineage: Bacteria > Pseudomonadati > Pseudomonadota > Alphaproteobacteria > Hyphomicrobiales > Nitrobacteraceae > Bradyrhizobium > Bradyrhizobium lupini. The sequence continues at coordinate 6,332,892 of NZ_CP162553.1, read as the reverse complement.
TTCCTCGCCCAGGACAAGATCCCCGACATGTCCGGCTCATATGCCGCCGCGCTCACCGACCCCGAAGGTATCAGCGGCAAGGCCAAGCCCGCGCCGTACAACTTCTTCTACGGCCCGAGCTATTCGGACTCGCTCCGCGCCATGCTGATGTGGGCCGCCGAGGACTGGAAGGCCAAGGGCAAGTCCGGCAAGCCGAAATTCGTCCACATGGGCGCCAACCACCCCTATCCGAACGCACCGAAGGCCGCCGGCGAAGCCATGGCGCAGGAACTCGGTTTCGAGGTGCTACCGCCGCTGGTGTTCGCGCTCGCGCCGGGTGACTACAGCGCGCAGTGCCTGAGCCTGAAATCCTCGGGCGCCAACTACGCCTATCTCGGCAACACCGCCGCCTCCAACATCTCGGTGATGAAGGCCTGCAAGACCGCCGGAGTCGACATCCAGTTCATGGGCAATGTCTGGGGCATGGACGAGAACGCCGCCAAGACCGCCGGCGATGCCGCCGACGGCGTGATCTTTCCGCTGCGCACCGCTGTGAGCTGGGGCGGCGATGCGCCCGGCATGAAGACGGTCATGGAGATCTCGAAGATGTCCGACCCGACCGGCAAGGTCTATCGGCCCGTGCACTACATCGCGGCGGTGTGCTCGGCGCTCTACATGAAGGAGGCGATCGATTGGGCCGCCAAGAACGGCGGCGCCACCGGCGAGAACGTCGCCAAGGGCTTCTACCAGAAGAAGGACTGGGTGCCGGCCGGCATGGAAGGCGTCTGCAATCCCTCGACCTGGACCGACAAGGACCACCGCGGCACGCTGAAGGTCGACCTCTACCGCACCAAGATTGCGGGCGCGACCGACGGCGACCTCAACGACCTCATGGCCAAGGGCGCGATCAAACTCGAGAAGGTCAAGACGGTCGAGCTGCCGCGCAAGCCGGAATTGCTGGGCTGGTGAGCTTAGCGCTTACCTCACACACAAATGTCATCCCCCGCCTTGTGCGCAGCGCGCACTGGAGCGGGGGATCCAGTACGCCGCGGCCTCTCCGTAAGTGTCAGGCGTCTCTGGAATACAGGGTCGCCCGGTCAAGCCGGGCGACGACAGCGGAGTATGAGACATGACCGAAATTCATGAAGCAGCTGCTCGTCCCTCCCCAGGCGCTGTACCCGCGCCGCCTCTCCTCGCCGTGCGCAACATCGAGGTCGTCTATGACGATGTCATCCTGGTGCTGCGCGGTCTCAGCCTCGACGTGCCCAAGGGCGCGATCGTGGCGCTGCTCGGCGCCAACGGCGCCGGCAAGTCGACGACGCTGAAGGCGATCTCCGGGCTGCTCAAGACCGAGGACGGCGAAGTCACGCGTGGCGAGATCCTGTTCGAGGGCGAGCGCATCAACGGCATCGATCCCGATAAGATCGTTCGTCGCGGCATCTTCCAGGTGATGGAGGGCAGGCGCATCGTCGCCGACATGACCTCGCTGGAAAATCTCAAGCTCGGCGCCTTCACCCGCAGGGACCGCGAGGTTGGCGCCGATCTCGACATGGTCTTCAACTATTTCCCGCGCCTGAAGGAGCGCACCGGACTGGCTGGTTATCTTTCCGGCGGCGAGCAGCAGATGCTCGCGATCGGCCGCGCGCTGATGGCGCGCCCGAAGATGATCCTGATGGACGAACCGTCGATGGGTCTGTCGCCGCTGCTGGTGAAAGAGGTGTTCTCGATCATCCACAAGATCAATCGTGACCTCGGCGTCACCATTCTCCTGGTCGAGCAGAACGCCCGCGCTGCGCTGTCGGTGGCAAGCCACGGCTACATCATGGAGCAGGGCAAGGTCGTGCTCGACGGCACCGCGGACGAATTGCGCGACAACGAGGACGTCAAGGAATTCTATCTCGGCGGCGCTGGCGACCAGCGCAAGAGCTTCAAGAACCTCAAGAGCTTCAAGCGGCGCAAGCGCTGGCTCTAACCTTCCAATACCTGTTCCGCTTCCGTGACTGCGCAGAGAACATGATAGAACGACGACGCAGGAATGGTGTCGATCAGCGATTTGCCGTCGCGCTCGAACTGGTCATACCAGCCGCCCCGCACGGGATGGCTGAGATAATGGCGTTCGAGCCGCGCCAGCGCCATGCGCGCCTCCTCCGCCGCGCCCGCCTCGCCGGATTCAGCCTGCGCGATCCACGCCTTCGCAATCTCGGTCTGTGGCCACAGCCGGCGCGTAGTGCGGCGAATGTTGCCGGCGTCGTCACCCTCGTCGATCAGGCAGCCGGTGGCCTCGTCGCGATAGCGCAGCGCGGTTTCCAGCAGCTCGGCGCGCCGCTGTCCGGTCGGGCAGCCCGTGATGCGTTCGAAGCCCTTCAGCAACCAGACCCATTCCGCCTGGTGGCCGGGCTCGACGCTGACTGGCGCGATCTTCGACCAGTCCTCTTCGAAATATTCGCCGAGCGCGCGCGTCCGCTTGTCGTAGAGATTGGCGAGGAACAGCGCGAAGAACTCGCCGGCACGGTTCTGGAACGACAAATCGTGGGTCGCGTCGAAGCACGCGATCATCGCCTCGAACAGATGCATGTGCGGGTTCTGCCGGCGCGGCAGCGAGACCGGAAGGCCTTCGTGGACGCCGCCGTGCGGCGAGCGCAGATGGCCGTCGAGGAAGGCGAGCAGCGCGTCGACCTCGGCGCGAATTTGCGCGTCCTGGTCGAGCGCATAGACGGCCGCGAGCGCAAACAGGATGAAGGCGTGGTCGTAGGCGTCGCGCCGGCCGTCCAGCACCGCGCCCTCCGGCGTCAGCCGGTGCACGTAGCCGGGCCGGCCGTCGGGCGCCTTTGCTTTGGCGAGCAGATGCTCGAGCCCCTTCAGTGCGATGGCGCGCCCCTCAGGGTACCAGCCCATCTGCGCAGCCTTGGCGTAGCACCAGATCTGGCGGGCCTGCACGAACACCCGGCGCGGCGCGGCGCTGTCCGCCGTGCCGTCGCGGTGCAGCCGATCGATGAAACCACCCGCGCCATGGTCCCAGCCGACCGTCGACCACAGCGGCAGCGCCTCGTCGATCATGCGGCGCTTCAGGCGCGCAACGACGTCCGCCGCCTCGTCCGCCGCACTGATTCCCTCGTCCGCCATCGCGTCCTCTTCAAACCTCGCCCATGGCCGTCTGATACCCATGCCGGCGGCGGCGCGCAACGGATGCCAACCCGGAAAGATGAGCCATGACCGCCCATTACGACGCCCTCGAGACGCGCGAACAAGCCGCGCGCGAGGCCGATCTGTTCTCCCGCCTGCCAGGCGTGCTGCGCTCTGCGATGACCGCGCCCGCCTATGCCGATCGGTTGAAAGGCGTCGATCCGGCCGCCGTGACCTCCAGGGCGGCCCTGGCGGGCCTGCCGGTGCTGCGCAAGTCGGAACTACCGGCCCTGCACAAGGCCTCCACGCCTTTTGGAGGGTTCGTCGCGGCGGCGCCCGGCTCGTTCGCCCGCCTCTTCACCTCCCCCGGGCCGATTTTCGAGCCGGAGGGGCGGCAGGCTGACCCCTGGCGCGGCGCACGGGCGCTGTTCGCGGCCGGGTTCCGGCCCGATGACATCGTGCTCAACACCTTCAGCTACCATCTCACCCCCGGCGGCTTCATCTTCGATGCGTCGGCCCGCGCGCTCGGTTGCGCCGTGATCCCGGCTGGTCCAGGGAATACCGAGCAGCAATTCGAGCTGATCGAGGCCTACCGTCCCGTCGGCTACAGCGGCACGCCGGACTTCCTGAAGATCTTGCTTGATGCTGCCGCAAGCTCGGGCCGCGACGTCTCCTCGATCAAGCGCGCGCTGGTCTCGGGCGCAGCCTTCCCGCCCTCGCTCCAGGCCGAGATCAAGGCGCGCGGCATCGACGTCTACCAGGCCTTCGGCACCGCCGATCTCGGCATTATCGCCTTCGAGACCAGCGCGCGCGACGGTATGGTCGTGAACGAGGATCTCATCATGGAGATCGTCAAGCCCGGCACCGGCGATGCCGTGGCGCCCGGTGACGTCGGCGAGATCGTCGTGACCTCACTCGACCCGCACCATCCCTGGATCCGGCTCGCTCTCGGCGACCTCACCGCGGCACTGCCGGGGACCAGCCCCTGCGGGCGCACCAATATGCGCATCAAGGGCTGGATGGGCCGCGCCGACCAGACCACCAAGGTCAAGGGCATGTTCGTCCGCCCCGAGCAGGTCGCCGAGATCGGCAAGCGCCATTCCGCGCTCGGAAGATTACGCCTCGTCGTCACGCGCCAAGGCGAGGCCGATGCAATGACGCTGAAAGCGGAGACGGCGGCCGCGAACGATGCGTTGCGCGACGAGATTGCAGGCACCTTGCGCGCCGTGACGAAACTCGGAGGCGAGGTTGAACTGGTGAGGCCCGGCGCGCTGCCGAACGACGGCAAGGTGATCGCGGACGAGCGCTAAAGCATAAAGCCCCCAGACCCCAATTCCCTGCTAACAGGGAATTTTACAGGGATAGTCACCCGGCGCGGCGCAGCGATCGGCATGAAAATGCGAGAAGCGCCTTGAAATTCCTTGAGCATCTCAGCAACGAAGCGTCGAATTGAACAGGGAAATTCTGATGCGGGACAGGGAATGCGTGCGCGCTTAACAGTGAATCCCTCGTCAACCGTCCGCCGTAGACTTACGGGTCTTGAAGGTTAACGTTTGCGATCGCATTTTTCCGGAGGTTGCCGGCCTCCGGTGAGGAGTCCCGGTGCCAAGGCCCAATCAATTGAGGAGCAGTGGATGGGCATTTTCCGGTTGCGACTAGTTTCAATCGACGATCCGACCGAAGTGATCGTGCCTGCGACGGAATTGGACGACGACTATATCGCCGCGCTATCCCACCCATTTTTAAGATCTCATATTGTCATTCGTCAGGATGGCAAGATTGAAGCCAGGGTTGTCCATGGCGTCTACCGAGCCGAATTCGACCTCGGTCGCATGCTCCAAGCTCAACGCAAACGGGCGGCCCGCCCGCGTGTAAAGGTCGGCGATTATGCAGAGCCAATTCGACAGATCATAGAACGTCTGGTTTCCAAGCCGACGCTGCGTGGCCTCAACGCGAAGGCGATCTGGCCGCATTTCTTCTCGGAATTGCAGGATCTGGGCTGTGCCCCCTCAGAAGCGGCTGATGAATTGAGCGTTTCTTACGAGTTCGGCACTGGACGGCGAAAGATGACGTTCAGGACCTTCCGAAATGCGGTTGCCATGATACGGCGGGCACATCGGGCACGATAGCCCGGCTAGCGGGCAGCCGAACGGTACCAGCTGACTCCAGCGTCGACCCAGTCGAGCCGAGGAGTCTACCGTGACCGTATCATCGAAACACAACGAGGTCCTTACACACGTAGGACCGGTCGAGCGTCTCGCAATCAACGCAATTTCGCCGCCTTCGCGATCACTTCGCAAATACACCGATCGCCATAAGAGACAATATGCAAGGTGCATCGAGGCATTGGGCTTGATCACGCCCATTGTCGTCGATTCTTCCGGCGTCATCGTGGCCGGCCTGATCTGGTACCTTGGCGCGCTCCAGCTCGGGTTGCCTGAACTCCCCGTCATCCGGCTGACGCACCTCACCCCCGAAAAACTCGAACTCTACCGCATTGCTGAGCAGCGACTAAATGAGCTCGCCCCTTGGGACGACCGCGCCGTCGCGGAGACCTTCAGGGAGCTCTCCCAGCTCGACCTTGGGTTCAGTCTGGAAGTCACAGGCTTTTCCCAAGGAGAGATCGATTTTCGGATCGAGAACCTCGAATCTTTGCAGGTTGAGCCGTCGCCTGACCCCGCCGATATCGTTCCTGCGGTTCTTCCAACCAAGGTTTCGGCCGTTAACGACCTTTGGCAAGCAGGTCACCATCGGATCCTGCGCGGGAGCGCGCTGCAGGCTGATTCATTCTCCGCCCTAATGGCAGGCGAGCGGGCCCGGGCCGTGATCACGGATCCGCCGTTCAACGTTCCAATTCAAGGGCACGTCTCCGGCAAGGGACGCATTCGCCACCGCGAATTTGCGATGGCATCCGGCGAAATGTGCAGTGAGAAGTTCACCGGTTTCCTGAGCGGCTTTTTTCGTCGTGCGATAGAGCACCTTGCGCCGGGCGCCCTACTCTATCTGTTTATGGATTGGCGTCACTCCGCTGAGATTCTTGCCGCCGCTACGGAAATTGGACTCGAACTCAAGAACATATGCGCGTGGGTGAAATCGAACGCTGGTATGGGATCATTCTATCGCAGCCAGCACGAATTCGTCTTTGTCTTCAAGTACGGCAAAGCGTCCCATCGCAATAACGTAGAGTTGGGTCGACATGGTCGATTCAGAACCAACGTCTGGCAATATCCGGGGTGCAATAGCTTCGAGCGCAAAGGCGAAGAAGGCAACCTGCTTGCCTTGCATCCAACTGTAAAGCCGGTTCAGTTGCTTGCTGACGCAATTCTCGACTGCACTGAACGCAATGACATTGTTTTGGACAACTTCCTGGGCAGCGGTTCGACCTTGCTGGCGGCCGAACGGGTCGGCCGGCGCGCTTTTGCGACGGAGCTAGACCCGCTTTACGTCGACGTCGCGATCAGGCGCTGGCAGCGCCACACCGGCCAAAAGGCGGTTCACGTCAAAACCGGGCGCCTATTCGACGAAATGGCTGCAGATCCGAAGCGGGAGGGGGTGGAATGACCAAGCGCAAATCCGGAAACTATGAGGTTGGCTACGGAAAACCTCCGAGAGAGCGACGCTTCAAGCCCGGTCGGTCCGGCAATCCCCGCGGCAGGCCGAAAAAATGTCCGACTATGCTCGAGCTTTTTGCCCACGAGTTGAAGCGGACGCGAACCATTGTCGAAGACGGCCAACGGCTGCGCATCCAGACGGACAAGATACTGGTCAAGCGAATAGTCGATCTCGCTCTCAAGGCCAATGTGTGGGCCTTGAGGACGAGCATGGCAGTGATAGAGCAGGTTCGCGAAATCGAAGGTGCAAAACTCGAACGCGATTGTCACGCCATGACAACGGAGGAGCTAATCACGTATTACAATCGACTGCGGGAGATAAGGCCGGCAGACCACGCCCGCATCAAGAAGATCAAGGGTTCTTTTCCGTAACTTGGTCAAACTTCATGCCTGTCCAGCTTAGTTCCTGTGCAACAGCAAAAGGATCTCGGTCGTCCCAACAGGAACTAGTGCTGCCGGAGCTCACCCATACTGACCGAACGAGCCCGTACGGCCGGGATGAGGTCGAGCGACTTAGATGTCGACGGCAATTTCCATGCTCGTTCTGACAGCCACTCGCCAACCCATCAACGATGACGGATAGTCGCTCCGGACCGTGCATGTCGGCCCCATCGCTGCAAGGCACCCGCAATCACATGAACCGAACGGGGCCGCGCTGTCGAGGCGCTTTGGAGCGAAACTGCAGAACGAAGCCAAGTGACCGTGCATCAACCTCGCTCGAGACTTAGCAGTCGAAGCGCCCGCTTTTTGCTGCACCAAAGCGGCGCGCTCGTAGCGCTCAAGACCTTTAAGGTGTTTTAAGTCTACCGGAATTGGGCCGGTCAAAAGTGCGGCCAACGTGTCCTGCCGCAAGCTGCGGATGCGCAGCAGCGCGAGCTTGGAACGTGCGAGCCCCATCGCCGAAGCCGGTGTAACCTGATGCTCGAGTCCCAACGCAATCGCCGCTGCAAAGTTCTCGATCTCGGCAGGATCGCTGATAACGCTCCGCGCCAGCCCATGGCGCACCGCATTCTGGCTGGACCTTGCCTTTCCGGCCGTCGTGTTCGGGCCGGTGCTGCGCTTGGCGTTGGCGCGATTGGCTTCGATTTGTCGAATTGACGCCATCTGCGAGCTCCTTGTCCGAGGCTGGTTGCGGCACTCGGAAACCTCGCTCTAACATCTTGGTTCATCAAGATTATTCGGGCTAAAAAACAGCAAAATTGCTGCAGAAAGGACTGGCATTCCCGCGCCAAAGGATCGTTAATAATTGCAACCGGGCCTTCGCCGTTGGCCCCGGTCTCCTTCCTCGCCAGTGCGGGGCTTTTGGTGGTGCGGCGGCAAGCCGCGTTTGCCAAACCAAGGAGAGACCGGTGATCCCGATTGCAACCGATGGCGCCGAGACGCCACATCGCATCATCAAGTTCGACCCTATTGACCGGCGCGCCTTTGTCGGCGGCTCGGATGCCCGCATCATCATGGGCCATGATCAGGACGACCTCACGCGACTTTGGCGGGAAAAACGCGGCGAGATGGCCCCGCAAGATCTGTGGCAAAACCTGATCGTGCAGCTCGGCAGCGTGACCGAAGACCTCAACCGCAGCTGGTACCAGCGCGCGTCGGGCGTGACTATTACGGATATTCAGAAGCGGATTCGCCATCCGGTCCACAGCTGGATGGCCGCCACGCTCGATGGCATTGTCGCAGAAACCGGCGCGGTGTTCGAGGCCAAGTTCATGCTGCCCTGGGCCTTCACCGAGGAGGCGGCGGCCGACAAGCATATGGCGCAGCTGCAGCAAAACATGTGGGTGGTCGCCGCCCGTTCGGCGGTGCTGTCGATCATCACCGGCGGCGGCAAATGGGTCGAGCTCACGGTGCATGCCGACCCGCTCTACCAGCACCTGCTGCTCACGGCCGAAAAGAAGTTCTGGCGCTGCGTGCAGAGCGGCGAGCCGCCGGCCCTGTTCAACATCGAGCCGCCACGGCCGCGATTGGCCGCCGTCAAGGTCGTCGACATGACCGCCTCCAATCTATGGGCCGACTGCGCGGCGACCTATCTGCGCACCCGTGAGGCCCATGGCACGAATTGGCCAAGACCGAGCTGAAGAAGCTGCTACCCGAGGACGCCAAGGAGGCGTTCGGCCACGGTCTTCGTGCCAAGCGCTCCAAGGCCGGCGCGATCAGCTTTGATCCGGTTGAGATGGAGCGCGTCCATGCACCAGGCCAGTGAGCACATCGGGGCGATCGCGGCGGCGCTGGCCCGCGCCCAAGCCGAACTGACCAACCCGGAAAAGACCCTGACCGCGCAGATCCGCTCGCCGTTCCTGCGCGATGACGACCGCACCTTTCGTTATGCCTCGCTGGCGAGCGGCCTCGACATCGTGCGCAAGACCTTGAGCCAGCAGGAGATCGCCGCCATCCAGAGCACCCGGGTCGAGGCCAGCACCGGCCACATTCACCTCACCACCCTGCTCGCCCATTCCTCCGGCGAGTGGATCTCCTCGGAGTGGCCGGTCTGCGCCGCACGGGACATCGAGGCGCCGCACCGCATGGGCGCGGCGCTCACCTACGCCCGACGCTATGCCCTGTTCGCGCTGGTCGGGATTGCCGGCGAGGATGATCTTGACGCCCCGGATGCGGCCGCTGGTCCCCCCGCACCAGCTAACCTCAAAGCCTCGCCCGGCAAGGGCGCTCTCAACCGTGCCCCGGTGCTGCGGCCGGGCGAGTCCGCCGCACTCCGGGAGCAGCTATTGCGCCAGCTCGAAGCGCTGCCCGCCAGCACCGATCTGCTCAGCTGGGCCATGGCGAGCCTCCCGCTCAAGAACAGCCTGCAGGAGCCGGATGCCCGGGACGTCGAGGCAGCTTATCAGGCCAAGCTTGAGGACGCTGGCCGTGCTCAGGCCGAGCAGACGGCCGACCTGAATGGCACGCCAAGCCTGCCAGCAGCGCCTGCTGCTGACGCCGAGACCGCGCTGCAGCCAGCGCTACCCGAGGCCGGGCTCGCCCATCCCAAGGAGCCGTCCCGCAAACGCAGCAAGACGCACCTGTTGTTTGTTAGGGGGCAGCCCTGCCTGGTGTGCCGGCAAACCCCTTGCGATGCCCATCATCTGAAATTCGCTCAAGCTCGGGCGCTCGGCCGCAAGGTCAGCGATGAGTTCGCTGTCCCCCTGTGCCGCGCGCATCACCAGGAGCTGCATCAGCACGGCAATGAACGGGCGTGGTGGGCGAACCTGCAGATCGCGCCGCTGCCGGTGGCGCAGGAGTTGTGGGCGGCAAGCCCCGTCCACGATCCCGCCAACGTCGCCGTCGGCGCCGCGTCGCTTGCGGCAAACGTGGATTCGGAGGCCGCCGGATGAACGGTCTGTTCCAAACCGCGCGCGAGCTCACCGTCACGACGCTGCCGGTCGAGTTTGAGTCCTTGGCGCCCCCGCCACTGCTGCTGCCGGGCGAACAGCTCGAACACTACCAGGCGCTCCAGCAGGCGATCTTTGCCGACCTCGCGCCGCGGTCCGCCATCGAATGGCTGCTCGCCATTGACGTCGCCGAACTGTCCTGGGATATCCAGCGCTACCGCATGTTGCGGCATAAATTGCTCGAGACCTATCGCCAAAAGGCGGTTGAGGCGGCGCTGCGGCGCATCGACATGGTCGGAATCGATTCCGAGTTCGAAGCGGAGGCCGAGACCTACACCCGGCAGAACGCATTGAGCTGGCGACTTGATCCCGTCGCTGCCACCGAGATCGACGCGCGGCTTGCGACCTATGGCTTCGACCAACGCGCCATCACCACCGAAGTCTACGTGCAGGCCCGCGAGGTCCTGGTCTTGTTCGAGGGGCTGCTCAACGCAGCACAAACCAAGCGCATGCTGCTCCTTCGCGAGATCAGGAATCATCGTTTCCTCAGTGGACCGATGCGCCGACCGCGCGTCTGAGGAGACCGAGCTGACGTTGCGTAAACCTTGACTCGCCTTTGAGAGTAGGCAGCGCGACGTCCGCTTTGGCCCGGCAAGCTTCCGATCGCTCAACTCAGTTCAACTAGTCGCCGCGGGACCCGCGGTTGTCCTCGATGACAGCGGTCACGCCATCGATGAAAGCTTGACACTCCGCGTGGGTCTTGAACGTGCCTTTGTACCTCCCGAATAGGAAGACCGTCCGGCCCTGACCCTTTCCGGAAAAGTATTGGCCGACGTGTCCGCCGCCTTCGTCTCTGAGCTCAATGCTGCCAAGGCCTTGCACTAACTTGAGGTCTGTCTCGGGTAGCTTGATCCGCACATGTGTCTCCGCGATTCAGGCCGGCTCCGAAATCCTATCATGAACTGCGCGGACTCCACACTTAGCGCCAGGATGCCTGGTCGCCTCTTAGGAGGGCTCGCGGTCAACTCGCGGGTTTACCAGATCAGCGCTTCGCCGCGTTGCCGGCCAATTCCATCGCTAGATCCAGAGCTGCGACTCCAATCTGATCTGAAGACTGAGATTTGCAACGCCGGTCCATCCAAGCAACGATCGCGGAGAAATCGCCGCCACCGACAATTTCCCTCTCGGCACTCACGTTTAGACCGCTGACGAAGCCCACGACCCAGGATTCAAAGGCTGCCTTTACGACTAAGTTCTTCTTCCTATTCAGCCAGGCGGTACAAGATTGCGAGCCAGCGCCCACAATCGTTGATCCGGCGTTCAGGCAGGTTATCGGCAGAAGTAGCATCACGGCTATAGCGAGCACTCGTTTCATCTTTCTCTCGAATCGAACGACCACCTTGGGCAGGCAGTCTGACCGCTGCTTATTCAGCTTGGACGCTACCGGGCAAAGAAGCCGCTCAGCCCTTTAGAGGCAAGGATTTTATTTGCGGGCGATCCGCGCTGGCCAGGCGACCACCACCGGGATTAATCGGATGTGGCGGGCGTCGATTGCGAATCTCGCACCTGAAGACCAAGGGAATCCGGGAGCGGCGGAGCCGTTTGCTTGGGCGCTAGCCGGTAACCCGTGCAATTCGTCGGATTGAGGTCTTGGAGGCTAGCGCCGCGGCGATAAACCCAATCCTGGCAACACTTCTACGCGCCAGATCATGCTGACGGCTTCTACACCCACTGAGATGTTCATTTCCATAAGCGGAGTCCGGTTTGTGAGCTCTCGACTTGAGATAATTTCGATTTACCGAAATAATCACTTGCGCCGTCGGGCAAAACAGCTGCTTATAGAGCGCTGGTCCTACGAAATTGAAGGAGCAGCCGAATGGCGGAGGAAGGCCAAGCATCTAGCGAGCTGTCGAAGATCGCCCAGCTCAATGGCGACTTCAAACGGAATTACGGCGTTCTTCTCGGCGCATTTCTGTATCTGAGATCTATAAGCGCGGCACGGCAGCGATCCTGGCTTTGGGCCGGCTTGGCATCCGTCATCTGCTCGGTTGTGCTGAACTGGGTCGGCAAGCATCTCTCTTCCTGGTCTGGTTGGTGATACTATCGGCCCTCACGCAACCTGGCGGAGGCAGAAGCATGGCCAACGCACTGATCCTTCGGCGTCGGGCCGATGTTTTAGCGCCGACGAAAACCGGGCGCGCGGCCCAGTATGTGCGCATGTCAACGGACCATCAGCGATACTCGACCCAAAACCAGGCGGCTGCTATCGCCGTCTATGCCGCGCAGCACAGTCTGATCATCGTTCGCACCTACGCAGACAAGAGCAGGAGCGGCCTACCGGCCGCGCGGGCGACGAGGATGATCGGCGCCGCTACTATTCCAATGACGCACCGGCTCCCACAATGAGGACGGTGCGGGGGAAAACCACCAATGCTGCCAAGAAGAACAACGCAAGGGCAATTCCTGAGGCCAGCGAGAGGTGCCGCCAAGTTTGGAAGAGTTCGACGATTTGGTCTGTCATGGCCTCGGATGGGCTTTTGCGGTTTCGGCTGTTGCGATGTCTAGCCGAAAATACTGCTGGTGCTCACAGTCCTCCAAGATCACCGACTGTCGAGATCCTTTGTAAGCATCGTCATCGAAGAACACCGAATGTGTGAGGTGTGGCTTGTCGACCAACGGGCTTATCTCCCGTAAACAAACATAGTATCGGCCTGGCCCGTGGTCTGACTGTCGTGGCGCGGATATTTCAACCGGTTGCGCTAAATGTTGCTCCTTAACCGACTTGCCGACACCATTTTGGAGGGCCTCTTGGCGTGGCGGCTGAAATGGCTGAATAGCGGGGGGTGGCGCGGAGGCTTCTACCCAAATTGAAGAACAGCTTGACAAAAGCAAACAGAAAAGAGGCGTGTAACGCTTCACTTCACCAAACCAACTCTCTAGGAGTTTATCCCGACCCAACCTGTACAACGGCTGATCACGCTTTGAAATACCGAAAGTGCGCGAGGTGTCAGGCTTCATTCTGGTGCGATGGGTGCCAGTGATCGAGCATTCACTTGCCGAGCGCGGCCGTTCGTATGCTCTCTCAGATGGAATAAAGACAAAGAGCCGAATTGGGTAGGCGCGTCGGGGCAATATCAGAGGCTACGAAATTGAAGCTCGCCAATTCATACTCGCGGGGCCTCGCCGCTTCAATTCGTTACTATTAATGTGCGCTCCGGCGCCTGCACAACAATATGGCGCCGATGCTGGCAGACATTGAATACCGGCGGCGCAGGCGTTTTGGCTCTGGGCCATCCGTTCGCAGTGGGCAGGTATATCGACGTGCGGGCGGTGCGTCGGCGCTAAAGCGGCCCACAACGCGCCACCCGATCAACTCTTAGTGTGATCGCCCTGGGTTCGATGGCGCTACTGCCGAACAGTCTGTCTCACGCTGTTTTCCTGGCGGGCAATGGTTTCGTAGAACAGGAGCTTGGCCGCCGGTTTCACGCAGGCGGAGCTTCGATATCGGATACGTTATCGATGGAATGTTCCCGAAGCTGCCTGGAGGAATTCGGTTCTGATTACGCGGCTGAGGTACCCATTCTGAACGAGATCAGGACAGTGCTTCGATCACTGCCGCAGTCTGTATGGTGACCTTCAATGGCCGGCTACGGTTTCTCGGCACTAGCCGAAGCAGTCGGGTCGACTCTCCCAATCAGAAGAGCGGCGCATCTTATAAGCTCGCCGAAGTGGCGCAAATACACATTGCAGCGGGCTTTAGCGGATTCCTTTGCATTAAGCTCCGGTACCGTGATGACGGTTCATGTCGCATGAACCGATGTGGAGAAGCATGGTCGGTCCACCACTCTCCGCCACTAGGCCCGGTGCGACCCACCTCCCGATCCCCTATTCTTCGATGATCCTACCCAGGCTTATGGGTTCTCATCCGGGATTTCGCTTCAGGTGTTTGAGCCCTCGCCGTTGCCGCGAGAGGGCAGCCTTCTCATACCGTTCCAAGCTCGAGAAATATCCTATTTGCTTTCGTTCCGCGCCCTCAATCACCGCCAGATCACAACTAACCTAAGAGCCCGCACGCGATCCTGGCGACACCTAGCTCGAGGCAGATCTAGAAGCGCGACTTCCCAGTTCGTACCATTTTCTCGGGGGAAGGGCGAGTGATCCGACGGGTGGATGTTAACGAGGCAAGGGCCGCTGGCGGATCGATGAGAAAGGGCGGTCTCCGCATCGCGCAGACCGGCGCTCACGCGCACGCCCGTGCTGCGCAAATAGAACTGCCGCCCTGCAAAAGGCCTCGGTGCCCATTGGGGCCTTCCCGGCGACCGCGCGGCATCGTTCAGCGACCTCTCACCTCCCCGGCGTCGCTCAGTTGATCTTCCTTCGCGCGTCCCGTACTTTGCAGCGCGAAACGAGCGAAGGGCGATGCTGTTCAACTCAACGAAGTTTCTTTTTGTCTTCTTCCCAATCGTCTTCTTAGTCTTCTTCGTACTCGGGAGAATTGGACTGCGCACCATGGCGTCAACCTGGTTATTCACGGTCTCGCTCGTCTTTTATGGCTGGGACGATCCGAAATTCCTGATACCGCTAATCTCCGCCTCAATCGTCTTCAACTACCTGATGGGCCGCGCGATTTCTTCAACCCATAGCAAAGCGGTTCTGGGCGCCGGGATTGCCATCGATCTCGGCCTGCTGGCCTACTTCAAATACGCCAACTTCCTCGCCGAGAACCTCGCTTCCCTTGGCGCGCCTGCGCTGCATGTGGCGTTACCGATCGGCATCTCGTTCTTCACTTTCACGCAGATCGCGTTTCTCGTGGATTGCTATCGCGACGAGGCAAGCGAGTATAATCCTGTTCATTACGGATTGTTCGTATCGTATTTTCCCCATTTGATCGCCGGCCCGATCCTGCACCACAAAGAAATGATGCCTCAGTTTGCGCGGCCAGAAACCTACACGCTCAACACAGCCGCACTCGTGACCGGCCTCTGCTGGTTCGCGGCCGGGCTGTTCAAAAAGGTCGTTCTCGCCGACGGCATCGAGCCTTTCGCAAGCGCGGTCTTCGGCGCCGCCGATCACGGGCAGATCCCCGGCTTCGGCCTGGCGTGGCAGGCGGCGCTGGCCTACACGCTCCAGCTCTATTTCGACTTTTCGGGCTACTCCGACATGGCAATCGGACTCGCGCTGATGTTTGGGATTGTGTTCCCCGCCAATTTCAACAGTCCCTACAAAGCGACTTCGCTGATCGACTTCTGGCGCCGCTGGCACATGACCCTTTCGCGCTTCCTGCGCGACTACCTTTACATATCGTTGGGCGGCAATCGACACGGCCCGCTTCGACGCTATCTCAACCTGTTTGTCACAATGCTGCTCGGCGGCCTCTGGCACGGCGCCGCCTGGACCTTCGTCGTCTGGGGTACGCTGCACGGCCTCGGCCTGCTGTTCAACCACGCTTGGCGCTCGACGGGCTTGCGGGTTCCCGCACTCATCTCGTGGACGCTCGTGCTGATCTTCGTCATTTTCGCGTGGGTACCGTTCCGCGCCACGACCCTCGCTTCTGCAGCCGAACTCTGGACATCCATGCTAGGCTTCAACGGTGGCGGTACGGCAACCAGCATGCTCGGTTGGACTTGGATTGCTGCGCTTGCGGTGATCGCGCTTATGGCTCCCAACACCAGCGAAATCTTCACCCGAAGGGGAGATCTCGTTCCCGACATAGGAGAGATCTCGAGGCCGTCGCTCGGATGGGCTGCACTCGGCGGTGTCGCCTTCGGCGCGAGCCTGGCCGCCATTCTCGGCGGGCAGCCGACGGCATTTCTGTATTTCCGTTTCTGACGCCGTGATGCGCAATCTCGGTCTCATCATCGTCTTTGTCGTGGCGGCAGGCATGTCCACCGCGATTTTCCCGCTCGTCTACTGGCTGCCCAAGGCGCTGGCGTGCCGGACCAACGCCGACCCGACCGCCTTCCTCACTTATTGCAACAGCGACGATTACGGTGATTACGAACACGGCGCTTTCTACTGGAATCTCGAGCCGGAGGCGACGAAGGCCCTACGCTCGGCGCGCATCCTCTTTCTCGGCAATAGCCGCCTGCAATTCGGTTTCTCAACCGAGGCAACTCGGCACTATTTTCAAGAGAAGAATATGCCGTATTATCTCGCGGGTTTCACCTATTTCGAGAACATGGTGTTCATTGGGCGCTTGATTGATCAATACGATCTCAATCCCGACGTCATTGTCATCAATGCAGACGGCACTTTCTTCAGCGAGCAATTGCTGTCAACGCCTGCTGCCATGTTCATCGCGAAGCAAAACTCGCTCTACTGGAGAACGCTCTACGGTTACCTGCTCAAGGCCGCCTTCACGCGCATCGTAAGACCGATTTGCGAAACCTTTCCCTTCGCATGCAGTCAAAAGCTCCAGACCTTGTGGCGCCGGCGCGAGACCGGTGACTGGCTCTGGCAAGGCACCTTTGCCGAACTAAACAGGTCCATTCCAATCGATCCGGCAACCCGTCCGCCGACGCCCGATGAAGAGACAATGCGAGGGTTTGAAAAGGCCGCGGATAGCTTTCTGCGAACCCTTCGCATTCGCCGCCAATGCATCATCCTCACCGCCGTGCCTAACAGCGTGCTGACGGACGAACCGATTGCCGATCGCCTCGGAGAACGATTCCAACTCCCGGTGATCGTGCCTCATCTCGACGCTCTCGCAACGCTGGATGAAAGTCATTTGAATGCCGAGAGCGCGGAGCGCTGGTCAGAGGCCTTCCTACGCGCGGCGGCACCGATGCTCGATCGGTGCCTCCGAAAATGACTATCCCTGCCGGCGCAACCCGCCCGGCAGATTGGTCGACCGGCCACTGAAAACCTCTTTCGCTGCTTCACCGGGCGTCCGACAACTAGCAACGAGCTGGCCCCCGTTCTGAGCCCGGCTTTCTCAAATCTGCTTTGACAGCCGACACCTGCCGAGATACAGGCACGTCAAGCCTCAAGAAGGAATTGGTATGAAGCGCCTCGAGCGGCGCGTGCTCATGATGTTGGTGCAGCGTTTTGCCGAACAATCGAACGATCACGGCTACTCCCGTGATTACACGATCAGGGCGCCGTTACTTCAATTCGGACTTTTCGAAATATCTGGCGATACACTCCATGTTCACTATTACGTCTGCGCTAGAAAGATAGACGGCTTCCACTCGGGGAACACGATCTGATCGGAGATGCAAACAGCAGTTTGTGGCGCGCAATCGATTCCCGCCGATTCGGATGAAGGCTTTTTGCCTCCGAATGAAGGACACGGTACGTGTTGCTCATGACAAGATATGCAGCGGCAGAGCGCTCGAAGAGAGTGACCGTGGCGTACGGTACCGGCAGTCGCCGACAAATATTTTGCCTATGTGCGCGAACCAACAGGGAAACCGTAAGCCCCGAGGTGAAGAGAAGCACGCGGGTCACTCACCCACGGAAGCTCCGGATCGAAAAAAGATACGGCATTTACCTCGCGAGCAGTGAATGGCCGATTGAAACTGTGGTCAAGACCGGTCGCACCGGCCATCAAGGAAATTGTCAGAGACTATCGTGACAGCGAGGCCGGACGGCTGCCTGGGTCAACCCTTGTTAGCCGCCCGCTATGGTCAGCCGATAGTTGCCGAGATACAACACGTCCAGACCGTGCAGAAAATACGTATGAAGCGCCTCCAGGGGCGCATTCATGGTCGACTGCTCGTTAATGTTGAGGCTCGTGTTGATCAGGACGGGCAGCAACGTGGCTTCCGCGAACTCGCCGATTAATCGGTCGTAGAGAGGATTGCTGTCCGCATGGACGCTCTGGATTCGCGCGGTGTTGTCGACATGAACCACCGCAGGCATCGTGTCGGCGACATTCTGGTTGACCGGAAACGTCACTACCATGAAGGGCGCGTGGAAGGTGTTTTCAGAATATTCGGCCTGGCGCTCGCACAACACCGACGGGCAGAACGGGCGAAACTCCTCGCAGCGCGACACGGGATCGTCGAGCAACTCGAACCGCGCGCCGATCTTGTCCACCGTCTCGCGAATCGTGTCGCTGGAATATTTCGGGCCCCAATAAGGGTCGGTCAGCGGCGCGATGGCATGGCCTGCCTCGGCTCATTTCATCATCGCGGCGCCCAGCGCCACGCCCGCGTCGCGCGGCACCGCGGAACGTAGAGACGCCTCACGGACGGTTCGGCCGCGGTCTCCATGTTCATCTTGCAGTTCAGCCCCACGCCGCCGGCGATGCAGTCGTCGCCGCAGCCCGTCTTGGCGTCGCGGAGCGCTCCTTTCGACGGCTGCGATCAACTCGCCGTTGCGCAACAGCACCGCCGCGCCATCGTGGTGGCCGTGCTTGATCCCCGAACTGATTCCGATCACATGCATGTCGTGTAGCCCTTCCGCGAGCCTTCTACAGAAACCGCGGCCAATGTAAACCGGCAACGGCACGGCGGAGGCCTGGCGCAGCTATTTTGGGGCAATGCCTCGGGCCCTGGAACCTTGCATCGACCCTGTGGCTCCCGTATTACCAACCCTGCTTACGATATGGCCTGGAGTAGGCCCTTCCTGGACCCCAAACGTGCTCGAACGAACTCTCGTCACCATCGCCGAGACCGAGACCATTGAGGAAGCCTTCCGGCGCCTGAATGCGAACATGCTCGGTATCCTGTTTGCGCAGGACACAACCGGGCGAATCGTCGGCGCGGTGACCGACGGTGACATCCGCAGGCGCATGCTGACCGGCACCACGATTCAGCACCAGGTGGCAACGTGCATCAATCGCAACTTCGTCTGGGCGCGCAGCGGCGGGCCGCGCGAGCAAATCCTCAAGCTGCTCGACCAGCGGGTGCACGTGGTGCCGATCCTCGATGGCGAGGGACGGCTGGTCGACGTATTCAGCCGCGAGCTGTTCAACCTATCGGAAGAGAGCGAAGTGTTCGCGCGCGCGCGCTCGCCGGTGCGGATCAGCTTCTCCGGCGGCGGCACCGACCTGACGCATTATTTCGTGGCAAATGACGGCGGCGCTGTCATCAACGCCACGATCAAGATGTACGCTCACGCAACGCTGCGGCGACGGAGCGATCCCAGCATCAGGATCTATTCGCACGATTTCCGCTGTACGGTCGAGGTCGGCGATCTCGCAGAACTTGGCTCGGGCGGCGATCTCGCGCTCATCAAGTCGGTCGTGCGCCTGATCAAGCCGACTTACGGCTTCGAGCTCGAAGTGTCCGCCGATTTCCCGGTCGGCTCCGGACTCGGTGGCTCGGCAGTGGTCTCGTCCGCCATCATCGGCTGCTTCAACGAATTTCGCGGCGACCAATGGGACCGTCACGAGGTCGCCGAGATGGCGTTCCAGGCCGAGCGGCTGATGCTTAACATTCCCGGCGGCTGGCAAGATCAGTATGCCACCGTGTTCGGCGGCTTCAATCACATGGAGTTCTTCGCCGACCAGAACACTATCGTGCCGCTTCGTCTCGATCCCAACATCATCGCCGAGCTCGAGGAAAGCCTAGTACTCTGCTACACCGGCTCCGGCCGCGATTCCGGCGCCATCCACCGCGACCAGAAGGCCCAGCACGAGACCAACGACGCCGTCGCCGCGGCCGCCAAGCAGAAGGAAGTGACGCGCGACATCCGGCGGCATCTGCTGCGCGGCCAGTTGCTGGAATGCGGCCGGCTGATCGACGACGCCTGGCACGCCAAGCGGAAGCTTAGCTCGAAGATCTCATCGGACGCGATCGATGCGATCTACGATTTCGCCAAACAGCACGGCGCGGTCGGCGGCAAGCTACTGGGCGCCGGTGGCGGCGGTTACTTCATGTTCTTCGTGCGTCCGTTCGAGCGCTATCAGCTCATTGCCGCACTGGAACAGCAGGGGCACAGCTGTTCGCGCATCATGTTCGAAGAGAACGGGCTGCGGACGTGGAAGTCGCGCTTTCCCGCGCGATTCGCCTGACGATATGAGACGAGAATGTTGATGACATCGCCCAACCAGCCTGCCCCCGTCCGCATCGGCAACCGTCTTCTGGGCGATGGCGAACCCTGCTACGTCATCGCCGAGATCGGCAACAACCACAATGGCAACTTCGATCGCGCCATTGCGCTGGTCGATGCCGCGGTCGCGGCCGGTGCCGATTGCGCCAAATTCCAGATGCGCAAGCTCGACGAGGTCTATCGCGCTTCGAGCCTGTCCGGGAAGGACGACGACCTCGCCGTCGAATATACGCTCGATCTGCTGCGCCGCTTCGAGCTGCCGATCGCACAGCAGAGGAAGATCGCCGAGTACTGCGCAGCCAAGGGCATCCAGTATCTCTGCACGCCCTGGGATGCAAAGAGCGTCGCCGTGCTCGAAGAGTTCGGCGTGCAGGCCTACAAGGTCGCTTCCGCCGATCTCACCAATCTGCCGCTGCTGGCGTGCCTTGCCGGCACCGGCAAGACGTTGATCGTCTCGACCGGCATGAGCACGACGGACGAAATCAAGACCGCGGCGAAATTCCTCGACGACCGCGATGCGAGCTACGTGCTGCTGCACTGCCAGAGCACCTATCCGGCCGCGCTCCACAACATCCATCTGCGTTTCATGGAAACGCTGCGCGAGATCCATCCGCTCGTCGGCTATTCGGGCCATGAGCGCGGCGTCGCCGTTTCGACGGCCGCGGTGGCACTTGGCGCCGTCGTTATCGAACGCCACATCACGCTCGACCGCGGGATGGAAGGTCCGGACCACGCCGCGAGCCTGGAGCCGGAAGAATTCAAGACGCTGGTCTCGGGCATCCGCGAAGTGGAGGCGGCGCGCGGCGAGCAACTGGCAGAGCGCGCGCTGAGCCAGGGTGAGCTGATCAACCGTGAAAACCTTGCCAAGAGCCTGGTGGCCGCGCGCGACCTTCCGGCCGGCACCGTGATCTCCGACAGCGACATCGCCGTGAAGAGCCCGGGTCAAGGCCTGTCGCCGCTGAAGATGCCGGCCCTGCTCGGCCGCAAGCTGACGCGGACGATGGCGGCCGATGACTATTTCTTCCAGAGCGACCTCGACGAAGGCATCGCAAAAGCGCGGCGCTACCGCTTCGACCGGCCCTGGGGCGTGCCGGTGCGCTATCACGACACCGCGCGCTTCCTGGAGATCTGCGAGCCAGATATCATCGAGTTCCATCTCAGCTACAGCGACATGGAGCGCGACCCCGCGACGTATCTCTCCGGCACCTATGATCTCGGCTTCGTCGTGCATGCGCCGGAGCTGTTTGCCGGCTCCAAGCTGATGGACCTTGCAACCCCCGACGAGGCGCTGCGGCGATATTCGCTGGAGCAGACCCAGGCGGTGATCGACATCACCCGCGGCCTGAAGAAATTCTTTCCCAAGACGAAGCGCCCGCCCATCGTCGCCAACATCGGCGGCTTCACCATGGACGAGCCATTGCCGCCGGAGGAGAAGGCCGAGCGCTACCGCATCTTCGCCCAGAGCCTGAAGGAACTCGACATGGACGGCGTCGAGCTGACGCCGCAAACGATGGCGCCGTTCCCCTGGCATTTCGGCGGCCAGCGCCACCAGAACATCTTTATCTTCCCGGAGGAATCCGCCGCGTTTTGCGCCAAGCATGATCTGCGGATGTGCGTTGACATCTCACACACCAAGCTCGCCGCCAACCATTTCGGCTTCGACTTCGCACAAGGCTTGGCGGAGCTCGGGCCCCACACTGCGCATTTGCATTTCGGGGACGCCAAGGGACTCGACGGCGAAGGGCTCCAGGTCGGCGAAGGCGAGATCGATTTCGACGAAATCGGACGGGTGTTGCGCAAGCATGCGCCGACCGCGTCCTTCATTCCCGAAATCTGGCAGGGCCACAAGAATATGGGTGAAGGCTTCTGGATCGCGCTCGAGCGGCTCGAGGGGCATATCTGATGGCGCGCAAGACGCTGGCCGTGATCGCTGCGCGCGGCGGCTCGAAGGGCATTCCGCACAAGAACCTGCTCGATCTCTGCGGCAAGCCGTTGATCGCGTGGACGGTCGAGCAGGCACGCGCGGCGCGCGGCGTCGACGTCGTGGCAGTCTCTTCCGACAGCGACAATATCCTTGCCGCGGCCGAAGCTGCCGGCGCCGTCGGCGTGCGGCGCCCCGAAGACATCTCGGGTGACCTCGCCTCCTCCGAATCCGCCTGGCTGCACGCGCTCAACGCGACCGACGAGCGGATGGGGCGATTCGAGCGGATCGTCGCGCTCCAGGCGACGTCGCCGATCCGCGAGTCCAGCGACATCGAGAACGCGCTTGCGACCTTCGATCGCGACCATCTCGACAGCCTGCTCTCGGTCTGCGAGGTCGAGGATTATTTCAACTGGCGTATCGGCGCGAGCGGGCCGGAGCCGATCAACTACGACTATCACAATCGGCGCATGCGGCAGCAGATCGAGAAGCGCTACCTGGAGAACGGCTCGTTCTACGTCCTGATCCCATCACTCCTGCGCGAGCAGAACAATCGTCTCGGCGGCAAGATCGGTTTTCACGTGATGGATCGTCACAAGATGTTCCAGATCGATCGTCCCGAGGACGTCAAGCTTTGCGCCGCCATCATGCGTAGTTACGGATATGCCTGACCTCAGCGCCTTCTCTCTCGCCGGCAAGATCGCGGTCGTCACCGGCGCCTCCCGCGGTATTGGCGCTGCGATCGCGACCGGCCTGCAGGATGCGGGCGCTACGGTGTTCGGCCTCAGCCGTTCCGGGACCGCACCACGGGGCGTGAGCGCGGTTGCCTGCGATCTCTCTGATGACGAGGCCATCGAGAGCGCATTCCGCACCGTGGCCGCACAAGGCGGACGCATCGACGCGCTGGTCAACGCCGCCGGTATCAGCCTGCCGGCCCAAAGCGCCGGGAGCGAGCTCGCGCGCTTCCGTGCCACGGTCGCAACCGACCTCACCGGCGTCTACGCGACCATCCTTGCCGCCCATCCGCTTCTGAAGAACGCGGGCTCTGCTGCGATCATCAACGTCACCAGCATCAATTCGGTCCGCGGCTTTCCCGGAAATCCCGGCTACGTGGCGGCGAAGGCCGGTCTTGCCGGGCTGACGCGTGCGCTCGCCACCGACTATGCGCCCGACGGCATCCGCGTCAACGCGCTGGCGCCCGGCTATGTCGCGACCGAGATGACCGCGAAGAGTTTTGCCGATCCCGACATGCACGAGGCGAGGCGTCGCCACACGATGCTCGGCCGTTGGGGACAGCCCGCCGACATGGTGGGAGCCGCCGTCTTCCTGGCGTCGGAAGCCTCCGCCTATGTGACCGGACAGGAACTCTTCATCGACGGCGGTTGGACCACAAAGGGCCTCGCCATCAACTCGGACAAGCAACCGTGACCGCAACGCTCGAACGCATCGGCTTCATGCAAGGCAGGCTTTCGGGTCTCGTCGACGGCAAGATCCAGGCATTCCCCTGGGACGAGTGGCGCGAGGAATTCTCGCGTGCGAAGGCGCTCGGCCTGATGCGGATGGAATGGACCATCGATCAGGAACGGCTGCGCGAGAACCCGCTGACGACCGAGCCGGGCCAACAGGCCATTCTCGCGCTGTCACGCGAGCATGGGGTGCGAATTCCGAGCCTGACCGGCGACTGCTTCATGCAGGCGCCGTTCTGGAAGGTCGATGCCGTCGTGCGCGACGCGCTCGTCGCCGACCTCGATCTGCTGATCGCCTCCTGTAGCCGCATCGGCATCGAATTCATCGTGATCCCGCTGGTCGACAACGGCAAGATCGAGCGCGAGAGCGACAGCGATACGTTGAAGCGCGTGTTGCTCGCTCGCTCCGAGCAGCTTGCAAGACGGAACGTCAAGATCGTGTTCGAATCCGATCTGCCGCCGCGCGAGCTCGCCCGGTTCCTGGAGGCGTATCCAGCCGACGTCTTCGGCATCAACTACGACAGCGGCAACAGCGCCTCGCTCGGTTATGACAGCGACGAGGAGATCGGCGCCTACGCGCCGCGCATCCTCAATGTGCACGTGAAAGACCGCGTTCGCGGCGGCACGACCGTGCCGCTCGGCACCGGGAACGCGGACCTTGCCAAGACGATCCGGCTGATCGAGCGATCCGGCTATAAGGGCCAGTACATCCTGCAAACCGCGCGTGCCGCCGACGGCGACCACGCCGGCGCGCTGGCAAAGTACCGCGACATGACGGTTCGCTGGATCGAGAACGCGGCGCGATGAAGCTCGAGCTGGACGATCGCGTCGCTCTCGTCACCGGCGCCAGCCGCGGGATCGGGCTTGCAATCGCGACAACGCTCGCGGCAGAAGGCGCCAACGTCGCGCTTGCGGCGCGCGGCGCCGATGCGCTGAACGCCGCCCGCACGGACGTCGGCGGGCGCGGCTCGATTCACGTTGCTGACGTCACCGATCCCGCCGCCGCCGCCACCCTTGTTCAGGATGTCGAAAAGCAGTGGGGACGGCTCGACATCCTCGTTTGCAACGTCGGCAGCGGCGCTTCCGTGCCTCCGGGGAAGGAAACCGCGGCGGAGTGGTCGCGGGTGATGGACATCAATCTCTTCGCCGCCACCAACATGATCGAGGCGGCCCGGCCGCTAATGGCGCGTGGCAGCGGCGACCGCGCGATCGTCTGCATCTCCTCGATCGCAGGCATGGCCGCGCTCGGCGCGCCGGTCACCTACTATGCCGCCAAAGCGGCGCTGAATGCGACCGTGCGCGGTCTGGCGCGGCCGCTGGCGCTGGAAGGCATCCGCATCAATGCAGTCGCGCCCGGAAACATCTTGAGCCCGGACGGGACCTGGGCGCGCAAGATCGCCGAAAACAAGCAGGCGGTCGACGACATGCTCCAGCGCGAGGTGGCGCTAGGCCGGCTCGGCTCTCCCGGGGAGATCGCCGACGTCGTCGCCTTCCTTGCTTCGCCGCGTGGCGGCTTTATCACCGGCAGCGTGATCGTGGCCGACGGCGGCCAGCTCAGAAGCTGAACAGGAGCCTTCGATGGCAACCCCCTCCTCCCGCTA
Source organism: Bradyrhizobium lupini (assembly GCF_040939785.1). Classification (NCBI taxonomy): domain Bacteria; kingdom Pseudomonadati; phylum Pseudomonadota; class Alphaproteobacteria; order Hyphomicrobiales; family Nitrobacteraceae; genus Bradyrhizobium; species Bradyrhizobium lupini. The sequence continues at coordinate 6,307,863 of NZ_CP162553.1, read as the reverse complement.
CGACTTGACCGAACGGACCGCGCTCGTGACCGGCGCTGGCGGCCTGTTGGGCAAGCAGCATGTTGCGGCGCTCAGCGAAGCCGGCGCGCGCGTGGTCGTCACCGATGTTGGCTTGACGCAGGCCGAGGCCGCCGTCGCCGCGCTGAAGCAGAACGACGCTGCAGCCGATCTGATCGCGCTTGCGATCGACGTCACCTCGCTCGACTCGGTGCGTGCTGCCAACGAGCAGCTCGCAGGCCGCGGCATCACCATCGACATCCTCGTCAACAACGCCGCCATCGACCCGAAGGTGACATCGACTCCGGGTGTCATGCACTCCTCGCGCTTCGAGGCGTTCCCGGTGCCGCAATGGCAGACCGAGATCGCCGTCGGCCTGACCGGCGCGATGCTGTGCGCGCAGGTGTTCGGCGGCGACATGGCCAAACACGGGCGCGGCGTGATCCTCAACATCGCCTCCGATCTCGGCGTGATCGCGCCGGATCAGCGGCTCTATCGCCAGCCAGAAGTGACGCGCGAAGAAGAACAGCCGGTGAAACCCGTGACCTACTCGGTCATCAAGCACGGCTTGATCGGGCTGACGAAATATCTGGCGACCTACTGGGCCGATCACGGCGTGCGCGTCAACGCGATCTCGCCAGGCGGTGTTTTCAACAACCAGGACCCCGCCTTCGTCGATCGGCTGACCCGCCTGATCCCCATGGGGCGCATGGCCGAGGTCCACGAATACCGCTCCGCTGTGCAGTTCCTCTGCTCGGACGCATCGAGCTACATGACTGGTCAGAACTTGATCATGGATGGCGGCAGAAGCGTGTGGTGAGGTGTCGCTGTCCCCTCATTAGGCAATCCGTGCGATCAACTAGATGAACATCGGAACTCAAGGCGTGCGCGACTTCAAATACCAAGTGTTACTGGTCATGGCAGCAATTGCCGCCTGGGGACCAGTGATCGTGATCAATCAGGCACTTTGGGACGATTGGGTTCTCCTCTCCTACTCTGAAACTGGAGCGTTTTGGGAGTTTTTCAAGCAGATGGGACGGCGCGAGCAATACTTCTTGGCGGCTCCCTTTGCCGCGCTCGGCGAGCCGCGCGTTTGGACGACCGCGGCGCTGGTCTTATCCTGTTCGGTGCCGCCCATGGTCTACACCATCATCCGGCGAACTACGCAGTGGGCGGCAGCCGATGCGTTCTGGGCGGCACTCCTGACAGGACTGGTGCCGCTTAACCAGGCCCGTTTCATCCTGTCGACCATCCCTTACGCCTTCTCAAGCTTCTTTTTCTTGCTCGCGTTACTTCTCCTACAGCTGGATCTTAGTCGCTCCTTCGTTCTACGGCGCCTAGCGATCATCATCCTCCTGGTGATGGCGTTCTCGACCAATTCGTTCTTGGTACTGGCATGGGTCGCTCCGGCGATTGTCGCGCTGCACGGATGGCGGAGGAGCAGCGACAATCTTTTTCTTCAGAGACGTGCTAGCGCAACAGTGCGTGCTGTGATGGCGCGTAGCGAGTTGCTCCTGCTGCCCTTCATCTACTGGCCGGCAAAACAAATGTTTGAGCCGAGCTACGGGCTTTATGCGAACTACAACAAGTTCAGGATGAGCGTCCCGGCCGGTCTCAAGCAAGTTGTCCTCACGTTCATCGATCAGCTCCGGGATGCGGGTAAGCTCGTCCCAAACGAGGCCGACCTGCCGGACCTAATTATCGCCGCCGCGATCACGATCGCAATCTTTACCATTATGGCCAGGCTTCTTCGTCTGTCGCTGGCGTCCGCAGACGATCAGCCGGATAGCCAATCGCGACTTGCCGCAGCCCTGACACTGGGCGCCGCGGCAGCGCTCGGGGTGTGTGCCCTGTTTCCGTATGTGATGGTCGGTCAGCCACCGCGCTTCAGCGGGTTGTGGGAAACGCGCCACCAGACGACGTTAATGCTGACAAGCGGCTTCGCTATTGTCGCTCTGCTGCGCCTAATTGCCCCAGGCCGCTTCTTGTGGAGGGCCGCCAGCGTAATCGGCGCGGCGTTCCTGCTGCTCGACATGTCCTTCGCTCAGGGCCTCATCCGAGATGCGCGGGAGACCAGTGCACTACTCGAGGCCTTCAAGCAGCATCCCTCCGTAGCGGGAACAATGATGCTGGTCTTGGAGGACGATCGCGAATACCGCGCGCTTGGCCGATTTTTTCCTTTCTATGAATTGTCCTTTCTCGTGAACGGGGGGAAAAGCGGGCCCAACCTTGCAATCTCAGAATCGGGAGGTCCTCGATCCCGCGACCGACAACTTTGCTGCTTCCGTTGTTCCGGCCGTGGTCTCGGCGCTTACGAGTCTTTGCGAGAGCCACCGTTCCCAACCGCAATATGGTTTCGGAGGTTTCGTCGCAAACGGATCCATCGAGACGGTGAGGCTTCTGGCCAATCGCCGCCCCCCGACACTTTTTGAAGCCGTCCGACAGTCGTTTGGTTCTGCCGCAACACCAACTGATTCACTGATACGAATGGAAAAAAGCGCCTCGCTGCTGACAGGTGGCTGCTTCGGGCCCTGTTGCATCCCAGGCTAATTCGGAACACTCCGAGAACAGCAATCGACTCGGCCGAGAACCTTTACTAAAGATCCGGATTGCGTTCCTACGAAGGGTTGTGAGGATGACCGAGAAGGCCGTGGGTGGTAGAATTGATATGGTAAGGCCGCAGTTGCCTAGCTTCCCAGAGCAAATAAATCTTCGCTCGGTGCTGCTTGCCATCATGGCCGTCGGTACCATCGGACTCACCTGGCTGTTGCTCAATACCATGATGAAGCAGCCTTTCGAGCCCAACGATGACCTCATCTGGTTCACCAAGCTGAGGCATCAAAGCTTTTTAGAACTGCCTTTGTCGGCGGCGTGGATGCTATCAAGCCCATTCTACCGGCCAGTCGCCGAAATATTCCTAAAGAGCCTCTACGCAATTTTCGGCATGGAGCGCGCCGGCTATCGGGCCGTGCAATTCGGATGCTTTCTGCTTCTGATGTGGCTCGGCTATCTTAGCTTCCGAAAACTGCGCTTACCGTGGGAGGCTTCGCTGCTGCTGGTTAGCTTCAGCCTCGGCTCCCCTTTTCTTACGGGCTCCATCGTCTGGATTAGCGAGCTGCCTCACGTCATCGTAGTCATTAGTTTTGCCGCCAGCTTGACCGTGGTCCTGTCCGAGAGGTCACACAGCGTCAAGCTAACGCTTTGCGCAATGGCTTTTGCGGTGGCGTTGCTGTCGAAAGAGAATGGCCTGGCACTCGGAGCGTTCTATCTTTATTTTTTGCGAAGCTTGCCCATGCGCGCGACAGTGGTCTTTGGTGGTATTATAGCCGTTTATCTGCTGTTCCGCGCGCTGGTGCTGGGGCCGTCGATCGGAGCTGGCGGCGTCAACGAGTCGGTCGGCTACCTCTTCGATTACCTCTCGCAAGCAGAGAGGCAGGCGACGTTTCCGGGGAATGCCGTCTACAATCTCTACGTCTACAACGTGGCTGCGCAACTGGGGGCCTTGCTATTCCGTGCGACGCAGTGGGGCATAATCATTTCTCACGTGACTTATCACGCTCTTCTACATACGGCCTCAACCATCTTGATTGTCATTGGTCTAGTCGTCTGGAAGCGACAGCGAAATCTTCCAATTTGGCTAGTGGTAATCCTGATAATGATTCTGGGAGGCACCGTTTTTTCATATTCCTACGCGCGCGACCGCCATCTTGCGCTGCCAGCGTATGCTTACGGAACGCTGTTGGTCATTTGCGCTTGTGAGATTGGGCGCTCGACGCGATCGCGCCTGGCCGCAACCTCCATCATCTTCTCTCTCTGGTTGAGCTGGAGCTACGAGGCCTACCGGACACTAATCCTGATGCCTGGCTCTGCGCTGGAAGTGGTGGAAAAATCCTATGCTCCATATCCCGATGTGCAAAACCATCAGGTCGACGCCGATATTTGGGAGCTTGCTCGTCAAGATGCTTTGAAAATCCAGCAAGCCCGCTAACGGCGCTCCGATTTCTTCTCAACGCCCGCCCAGAGGCCGATGATTGCCTGCTGACGCTTTGCGTTGGGCATATCCGCCTCATCGAACGAGTGGCACAGCCGGCCGAGAACATCGACGCGCGGATCTCGACCATTCGAGATGCTTGGTCGGATTGATGAGAATGGATCCGACTGTTCTACAATACACTCGTCTTCTCGATCCCGCCGCCGGACGGTGATCGTGAACGAGGGTTCGCTGGCGCGCGTGTCAATTTTCAATCCGAAGGGACACAAAGCCTCTCCGCCAAAGGTTGCTTCCCACTCCGCTGTTTCCGCGTCTGAAGGCCCCCACGCCGCCGAGGTCAAGACGTCGCCGTAGCCAAGTTCGGCAAGCAACGCAATTAGGTGGATGCCGTAGAAGCGCAGCGCCCCGCCTCCACTAACATCGAAGCGCTTCCAGTTTTGCAGATTGGCGCGATAGTGATGCGCCAAAAAGCTCCAGTTCACTGAGACCCTTTCAGGTCTTTCTGCGAGCGCCGAACGCAGAAGCTTGGCCCAGGGTAGAAAGCGGAATGTATAGCCTACGCGGTAACGCTTGCCGAAGCGATCAAGAACCTCCAGGAGCTCGGCCGCCATTTGCGGTGAGGGCGCGACCGGCTTTTCCAGGATGAGGTCGCGGAGATTGGGCATGCGGGCAAGGCGCGGAATCCACGCGGCCTGATCGGCCGGGCGAAGCGCGACGACGGCTCCGTATGCTTGTTCCAGGGCCCCGTCCATGCTTTCGCACCAGATGATTTGCGGCATGTACTGGGACAGCTCGCTGCGTTCTGCGACGACCGTTCGATAACGCTCGGGCAGTGCCACTCTCATGCCGCACTCGATCAGCGCAGGCAGATATCCGTACATTCCGAAACCCGATCCGAGGATCGTGAAGACGGGTGCCTCAAGCATGGAAATCGTCGGCGCCGAGCACGTCAATCACCTGCCCCTTGTAGCCGTTGTCGGACAGATACTGGCGGATCTCTCGCGAGATGTGCCAGGCGAGATTGAGCAGCGGCTTGCCCTGGTCACCATGCGCGAACAATTCGTCGTCGGACACGATCGGAATGCGCGTGCCCGGCACATAATGCCCAATCTTGATCGAACCGGGTTTCTCGTGGACGGCGATGATCTCCTTTTCCGTCAAGCGGAGCAGCTTGACCAGGATGGCCGCGCGGCCCGGAAACGCCTTGGCTCTGATAGGGCCGTGCGTCGCGATGATCTTCCTCAACTCTTCGCCCTTGCGCGCCGTCCAGAGCTCGACGTCGCGCGCGAGCTTGCCGAACTCGGCCACGAAATTGTTCTCGCGCGCAATGACGTCGGCAGCCACGGCATCGCTATTTGCTGAGTGTCCGAGGATGACGCGGATGTTGCCGCCATAGCGCGCGGGAAACTCGACATCGACGATGTCGAGGCCGAGTGACTTCGCGATGAAGCTGAACGACTTGTACGAATAGGTGCGTGGGTGCTCATGATAGAAAGTGTCGAACTGATGCCGATCGAGCACCGCGCCGAGATAATGATTCTCGATCACGATCACCGTATTCGGGCCGAGCAGCGTCTTCAGCGCCGCGAGCACGCCGTTCAGATTTTCGATATGGGCGAACACGTTGGTGAACGTGATAATGTCGGGCGTGCCGACGCCGCGACGGATCTCGGCCGCGGTCTCCGCGCCGAGATAGTTCTGCACCACGAAATGGCCTTTCGCAGCGGCGTCCCGGGCAGCACCGGTCGGCTCGATGCCGGCCGTCTTCGCGCCGGCCTCGCGGAAGAAGTCGAGCAGGCTGCCGTCATTGCAGCCGATGTCGAGGACCGCCTTGCCCGTCAATGCCCCCATTCGCTCCGCGCAGGTCGCCACCAGGCTCTTCATCCCGGAGAGTACGTCGGCGGTGAAGCGCGAGCGATAGTGATAGTCTTTCGGGAACAAATCCTCTTTCGGGACCTGGAAGCGCTGGTGGCCGGTGGCGCAGATCGGACAGAAATCGATCAGAATCGGATATTCGCGGCACTGGCGCGGATCACCGACCGTCACCAGATCGTCGCACAGCGGGTGCAGGCCGAGGTCGAGCACCGGCACCAGCTTGTCGTTGCCGCAGACTTCGCAGCCTTTGATCTCGGTGAGCGGTCTCGTCGACGTGGTCGCCATGATATTGGATCCGGTTTGCGGCCCGCTCGGGCCGGAGAAATTCAGCTAGTCGCGTTGTGTGTTCATGAAAGCATCGATCTGGTCAACCATCACCGGCCTGACCGCTATGCCTTGCTCGAAAGCCTTGTACCATTCCACCACGGCGGAGGCGGCACGATCGAGGCCCCACCGCGGCGCCCAGCCGAGCAGGGCCCGCGCCTTGGAACTGTCGAGCGACAACAGCCGCGCCTCATGCGGATGCTGGCCCGGCTGCGGCATCTGCTGAGGCGGAACACCCCACAGCACGGCCAGGCGGTCGACCAGCCAGCGAACGGTGCGCACACTGTCGGCGTCGGGACCGAAATTCCATTCACTGGAGAAGGCGGCCGGGTCCCGCCACAGATGCTCGGCGAGCAAGAGATAGCCCGACAACGGCTCGAGCACGTGCTGCCACGGCCGTACCGCCTCGGGATTCCGGACCGGCACCGGCTGCTGGCTGCGAATCGCCGCAATTACGTCGGGGATGAGGCGGTCCTGAGCCCAGTCGCCGCCGCCGATGACGTTGCCAGCGCGGGCGCTAGCAAACCCGATCCGGCTTGGTCCACTGAAAAACGACGACCGGTAAGCCGCCGTAACCAGTTCCGCACAGGCCTTGCTGCTGGAGTAAGGATCCTTGCCGCCGAGCGGATCCGTTTCGCGGTAGCCCCAGACCCATTCCCTGTTGGCGTAGCATTTGTCGCTCGTGACGTTGACCAGCACGCGCACGCCGGAACTCCGCACCGCCTCGAACACATGCACGGTGCCCATCACGTTGGTCGCGTAAGTACCAACCGGGTCCTCATAGGACGCACGCACGATGGCCTGCGCCGCCATATGGAACACGATTTCGGGCTGGAACCGCTCGAACGCCGCCTTGACAGCAGCGGGATCGCGGATGTCGGCGAAAATCGACACGATGTCTTGCCTGGTATGCGCCAGTTCGTACAGATTGGGCGTCGTCGCCGGCGGCAGCGCAAGGCCTGCGACCTCGGCGCCGAGATGGCGCAGCCACGCGACCAGCCAGCCGCCCTTGAAGCCGGTATGGCCGGTGACGAGAACGCGCTTGCCTGTCCAGAAACCGGCGTTCATGGCCAACGCTTCCAGGGCGCCCGCCCGCTGTCCCAGAGTTGCTCCAGATGCAGCTTGTCCCGTAGCGTGTCCATCGCCTCCCAGAAACCGGCGTGGCGGTAGGCGGCAAGCTGGCCGTCTTGCGACAAGCGCTTGAGCGGCTCCTGCTCCCAGATCGTCGCATCGTCGCCGAGATAGTCGAAGATCGCCGGCCCCAGAACGAAGAAGCCGCCGTTGATCCAGCGGCCGTCCCCGCGCGGCTTTTCCTCGAAATGCTGAACGACGTCGTCGTCGATGTCGAGCGCACCGAATCGCGCCGGCGGCTGAATGGCGGTGACCGTCGCGTGACGCCCGTGGGCGCAATGGAACGCCCGGAGCGCGCCGATATCGACGTCCGCGAGGCCATCGCCATAGGTCATGCAGAAGGTCTCGTTGCCGACATAGTCCTTGATGCGCCTGAGCCGTCCGCCGGTCATGGTGTTGAGGCCGGTATCGACCAGCGTCACCTTCCAGTGCTCGGCGAACTTGTTGTGAACTTCCATCGAATTGTTGGCGAGGTCGAACGTCACATCGGCCATATGCAGGAAGTAGTTCGCAAAATACTCCTTGATGACGTACGATTTGTAGCCGCAGCAGATGATGAACTCGTCGATGCCGTGGGACGAGAAGATCTTCATGATGTGCCACAGGACCGGCTTGCCGCCGATCTCGATCATGGGTTTCGGCTTGACGTGGCTCTCTTCGGTGATGCGAGTGCCGAACCCGCCCGCCAAAATCACTGCCTTCATGCTCACACCCGTCCAGCAGGAAACGTCACATCAGAACGATTAGCCCAGTCTTGTCAACAGGATCAGGCATCTATGACCCCGCTTTAGCAGCGGTTGAAGTTGTCAGCCTACCTGCTAAAGAAACGCTTCAGAGATGGCAACCCCACCTTCGGGGCGCCAACCGCCTCGGGCGGCGGCCATCCGCCTGATTTAGACCCGCGGGTGACTGATCTCCCTCGATGGACGTCCTGGAGGATTGATGCCGAAGAAGATCAGCCTTGTGACCCCCTGCTACAACGAGGAGGCGGGGATCCGTGAGTGCTACGCGGCGGTCAAGGACATCTTCGATCGGGAACTGCCGGGCTATGAGCGCGAGCACATCTTCTGCGACAACGCCTCGTCCGACCGGACCGTGGAGATCCTGAAGGAGATCGCGGCCCAGGACCCCTCGGTCAAGGTCATCGTGAACTCCCGAAATTTCGGCGTGTTGAGGAACACCTACAACGGCGTGCTGGCCTCGACCGGCGACGCCACGGTGCTGTTCATGCCGGCCGATTTGCAGGACCCGCCGGCGCTGATCCCGACATTCGTCAAGCATTGGGAGCAAGGCTACGAGATCGTGTTCGGCATCCGCGCGCGGCGCGAGGAGCCGTTCCTGAGCCGCACGGCGCGACATCTCTACTACAAGATGATCAGCCGCATGTCCTATGTCGACTATCCGGCCGACGTCGGCGACTACCAGCTGGTTGACCGCAAGGTGCTCGACGCCATGAAGCAGTTCGAGGACGTACAGCCCTTCATGCGGATGATGCCTTTCGAATGCGGCTTCCGCTCGATCGGTGTGCCCTACACCTGGCTGGCTCGAAAGCACGGCATATCGCGCAACCGGCTGTCGAGCCTGATCGACCAAGGCCTACTCGGTGCCATCAGCTTCTCGACTGTACCGCTGCGCTCGGCGTTCTTCTTCGGGCTGATCATTGCGTCGCTGAGCTTCGCCTATGCGTTCGTCGTATTCCTGCTCAAGATCGCGGGCTTCGACATCGGCCCGCGCGGAATTCCCACGATCGTTATCGGCCTGTTCTTCTTCGGCGGCGTGCAACTCTTCTTCCTCGGCGTACTCGGTGAATACATCGTTGCGATCTTCAACCAGGTCCGGCGGCGACCCATCGTCGTCGAGCGCGAGCGGGTCAATTTTTGACAGACAGTCCATTCACATGTGCTCTTGGCGCGATCTCTGATGGACTTCGAATTGACACCGACCACATCCGCCCACGCCACCGCGCTTAATTGCACGGACGCACGTTCGGATCCGAGATATTCGCTCCTCTTGGTATGCTCTCTACTGATCGCGCACGCTCCCCTCGCGTTCAACAACGGTCTGTACGGCGACGATTGGCTGATTTTCAAGATCAAGCCTGACTATCAGACGATGATTTCGTTTCTGCTTCACGGGGCAGGCCATCCAATCACCTATCTTTACTGCGCTTTGGGCAACCTGAGCGGTAATCCAACGGCCTTTCTAAATGTGCTAGCGCTCGCAGGCATCGCGATCGGCGCATTGAATCTGCGTTCATTCCTCACACGATTGGGCATCCTGTCCGAATTCGAGACGTTGATCACCGTTTTCCTCGTCTGGAGCTATGCTGGCTTTCGCGACTGGGCAACCAAGATCACCGCACCTTACTTGTTTAGCTTCGCCCTGCTTTGTGTCGGACTTAATCTGTTTGCCATCGTCGCGACCTCGCCTCGCCCGCGCATTGGCTTGCGTATAGCAAGCTTGGCCGCAATCTTCTGCAGCTTCGCCATCAATTCGATGATCGTTGTCTTCTTGGTTGGCCTGCTGGTAAGTTTCTGCTTGCTTGCGCCGGCGGCCGTGGACGATCAGCCGCTTACTAGCCGCATGGCTCGTTTGGCGCTGAGGTTTGCGGACTATCTTGCACTACCCATCGTCTATTTGGTCTCGATCAATCATTTCTTTCCAAAAATCGGTCCTTACCGCGACTACTATCTCATCCGGTTTCCCGACTTCGGCAGCGCGCTGTCCCTGCTCCAGCAGTTCCTTCGCTGGAGTTCATACGAACCTGCGCTTGACGGACTGCACGTTGCGGTGCAATCGAACTGGCTAATTGGCTTGTCGCTCCTTGTCGGCCTCTCGATGGTGGCTATCCCGGCACTGCACGGGATCGCCGACGTGCCCCGGGATCAGAAAAAACTGCTCGATCTGGCATGGCCTGCAGTTGCAGGCGCCGCGTTATTTATCCTTTGCGCGCTGCCTTACATCAGCGTCGGCATTGCACCGACCGGGCATTTCTACGAATCCAGACATCTCCTTTTATTCGGCCTTCCTCTGGGGCTGGTCGTCATCTCCGCCCTTCGCCTCGTTCAGTCCGCATCCAACAGAATTGCAGGTTATCTATTCTGCTTAGGGGTGCTCTCGATCAACATTTGCTCGCTATGGAATAGCTATTTTTTCCAGCAAGCCCGCTGGATTCGGCAATCGGCGATGATCCAGCAGCTCGAGCGGGATTATCGCAATCCGCCTGCGGCGGTATTCAACTTGATTGACGGTTTTCTGGACTATCCGGGCCACACGTACTACGGGATCACGGAAATAACGGGAGGCCTGCATCTAGCTTGGGACAGTCGCCCCCTTTTCGGATTCACCGGTCGTAACGAGCGTGCGACCATTCTCCAGGAGATCGACGCCGCCATGCAAATGGACGGCGCCGCGTTTCGCAACATGGATCTGCGGGGCCCCCAGGCGACGATCCAGGTTCGTCCGCAGTTGCCGGTGCTCAACAACTTTGAATTGTCGCTCAGCTACTATCGGTGCCTCATCCATTTTTGCGATTGGCAAACGTTTGCTGACGGGGTCGCCAGCACGAATATCCTTGTCGGTCCAATCCCCAATCTCGTCCCGATCGAGCAGAAAGCGGCCCTTGAACTTACCGGTAAAGATCGCTTCAACCGAGACACAACACGGAACGTCCGTCGCAATGAATGAAAAAGCCAGCAAGCCGCTCACTGGTCTGATTCGGTTCGGATACGCCTTGCTGTGCTGCTTGCCATTATGGCTTCTGTTGCCATTTGCGTCAGCGGCGCTTTACAGCAGTCCATCGACTGACGATTTCTGCCTAGCTTCGCAAAACCTCGGTCAGGCAGCCGCGGCGGTCCACCAATACTACGTATCAGTCACGGGGCGACTGCCTGCCCTAATCATCATCACTCTACCCTCCCTGGTAGCGAGCGGCACCCACCTTGACCTCTTTGTTGTCTACCCCCTCTTCAACTTTTTGGCCTTTCTCTCATTCATCGCCAGCCTGATCGCGTCCGCAACATTGCTCCTTCGAACCAACAATTACTTGCTCAACGGATTGTTCGGGCTCCTTCTCGGCTCTGCGATTCTCAGCATCGTCCCGAATATCAGCGAATTCGTTTACTGGGTGACCGGCGAGGCGTGCTACCTGACCGCGGCGATCGGCGCATCGCTTTTTGTGACGTGGACAACCAACGTTTCACTAAACCGCGCTCGCATCAGCGCGATTTCATTCCTGTTGGCGGGTCTGCTCTGCGCCTTCACCGCGATGCTCAATGAATTCACCGGATTCATTCTGCTCGGCGCAGCCGTTCTGTCCCTTCTGTTCAGGCTGATGACGCTCGGGCGCGAGGCTCAGGTGGCCCGGCACCTCGTTTTCATCGGCATCATCCTTCTGAGCTACAGCGTCGTCTTGCTCTCCCCAAGCAACGTCATCCGCCTCGGCGCCTATGATCGCAGCGGCGACATCTCCGCATCGCTCGACAATGCGATGATCTATCTTGCGGACTATTGCTACACAATGGGCAGGTCCAGGGGCATCAGAATCCTTTGGGATCCTGGTTGCCTGCTTCGGCATCGCCACTGCGCGACGACTGGAACCGAAAATTGCCGGACAGAACATCCTATTTGCCGTGGGGCTGCTTTGCTTCGGCGCGCTTTGGGCCTTCGCGTCCTATTTCATCGGCGCATACTCAACCGGCGAGGTGCTCGCGCTGAGGGCACGAAACGAGGTGGTGGCCGTGGAGATCGTGCTGCTGTCGGCCTGCGGTGTCATTATCGTGCAGGCGATCCTCGGCTTCTTGCTTCACTTTCAAAGATTCCATTTGCCGCAAGCGGCCAGCCTGCTCGCCTTCGTGGCAGCGGCGTACGGTACATGGCATATCTTACCTATCAGGACCGCACCGACCTATGTGCAAGTCTTGGACGAGTGGCCGCAACTCGTTGTCTACTGGCGGGAAAGCCAAGCACGGAACGCGCTCCTTTCGGCGCCGGGCGACCGGGACGTTGTCGTTCCCCGCCGGACAGCGTCACCGCGCACATTGGCGGGGGACGAACTCAAGGAAACCGCAACGCAATTGCCGAACGACTGTATCGCGCGTTTCTATAACAAATCGACGGTTGTACTCGCCCATTAGACCAATTAGGCTCAACAGACTTCGACGTTGCTCATTCCTCCGGTTAATCCTGCTAGGCTAGGGCGAGGTTGTTGCTGTAGGCTTGCCACTTTGCAGGGCACCATTCTATGATCATTGGTGGTGCATGCTCGTGGGGAATTTTTGTGGACCGTCACTCTCTTGGCTCGGCGCCGGACTTAAGGGCAACCCTAAAGTTCAGCGCAGAGCACATCTGGAGATCAAAGTGGCTTGTTGCGGGCGCAACGATTGCCGCAGTCGTGCTGACGCTTGTGTTTTACCACCCCAAGCCGCCGGACGCGTGGATCGGCCAAACAACGATCACAATCGGCGAAGCGCCGCCAGTCAGCTTTATTGTGCAGTTGTCCGGCCCTGCTTTAGCGCCACTGGAACCGCCACGGGCTTTGGTCGCCCGAATCTCTGACCAGAGGTTCAAGGAGAGAGTAGCAGATCGGACTTCCTTCGATCCAGATACCGCTGCGTTTTCGAAGCAAATGCTCACTGCCAGCCTTCGGGGCGTCGCCTTGGACGGCGATCGGATGGTCCGCGTCGAGCTTTCGGCGGGCTCACCCGCCGACGTGCGAAGTGCGCTTAAAGCTGTGGCCGAGGAAACAAGCAGCATCCACGCAGCACTGCTTGACCGCAGTCTGGCGCCGCTGCGAGCCAGAATCGGCGACTCGAAGGCCCGTGTTGCGGCGATCGAGAAAGCTAACGACGATTTGAACGCGCGCATCTTAAACATGGATGCCGGTGGGAGCCCTCGTCCATCACCAACCATTTTGTCCCTCGCAGCGACTGCCGCTCTTCCCGCCTGGAACACGCTCAAAGATCGTATCCAGATCGACGAGAATCTGGCAGCTTCAAGCGAAGCTACCGTGGCTCAGCCCGCACTGGAGATTTCTCCTGTAGCTTCACGAGCACTCGGAACCCTGACCGCTTCGATCATCGCGGGACTAGTGATGCTTTTAGCAATATGCCTCCTCGCGGCGGCCATAGGTCCTTGGCCCCGATTGGCTGATCGTACAACAGAGATCGATGCTCGCCCTTGATCAAATCGCGGTTATTTTGCCGGCAAGCGCATTCTGGCTTTTTGTGCTGTACTTGGCCGCCTATCGGCCGGTGATTTTTCTCGGGTTCTTTTTCATTCTGTTCACAATGCTCTGGCGGACTGGGTCAACGGCCTTTATCGACCTTGCCGGACCTGTCTGGTCTTCACAGACCGTTCGCTATGTTGGCCCCGGCCTTGCCACTCCGTTGCACGTGCTGGCCTACTTCGTGACTCTCGCTCCGTTTGTTCTCGTACTGCAATCGAAAGCGGTCAAAGTGTGGGTGCACCAGTGTGATCGCCGGTGTGCGCCGGCCGAGGTTTTCACCATTGCCGACTTAACTTTCGCGTTGTCATCGCTGTTTCTAGCCTATCTGCTTGTGGACATGGCGCGCCGTGGCTCAATTCCGCTGTTCGTGCACACCGAACGGCATGAGTACACATCGAGCACGGCCGGGGAGGCTCACCGCTGGGTCGTCAGATACGGCAGCTTCCTCGCGTTCTGGTGGGGACTTATGGTCGCGTCAGGACGGTTACGAAACCGCAGCATCGACTTTCGCTACGTGGGTCTGCTCGCAACCTTGCTCGTTTACATGTTTCTCAGCGGTAATCGTTTTTCGGCGTTCTATAGTTTGCTGAGCTTCTTCCTGATTCCACTTTCAGCGGTCGCTGCGCAGGCTGAGATTCGGAAATCAGCGGTACCCTTTCATTGGATTGGACGCGAGTTCCGAGCACGCGATATTGCGATGATGGCAGCCAGCCTTGCGCTTGTGATTGCGCTGGCCGCGGCGGCGATCTTCAACAATCTGGTGTCGGTCCGCGGCTATCACGGCTCCGAAGTGATGTCTGAATTCTGGGAGCGCTCGTTGATCCAGCCCAGTGAAATGGGCTGGATTTCCTATGAGCGGATTTTCGTTCTCAATCAGTGGCAGCCCGACAAAGTTTACAATTTCCTTTTTGAACATCCGCTAGATCCTGGCAAGAACACCACTCCGCAGTACTTGATGCTCGAAACAATCGGCGAACCTCGAACGTCGGAACATATTTTGGCAGGTTTCCAATTTGCGGGCGGATTTCCGGAAATTTTCTTCGAGTTGTTTGGCCCGATCTATTCCTGGGCATTTCTTCTCGGGTGGGGCGCCATCGCTGCCTTGTTGACCGCACTGATCGTAAAAGGCACCCTCCAGGGGCGGTATGCGTCGGCGTTCATGGCTCTTTATGTGTTGTATGGATTCTTCGTGTCCTATATCGGCGGCATGTTGAATTTTGTCACGGTGGAGAGCTACTGGATCAAGATCGCGGCACTCGCGGTTAGCCTGATCTTGGAATCGCGCCTCGCGGCCGAGGGCCTATCCCTGCTGCCCTGGGCGGTCACAACGATCAATGGTCCTGCACTTACAAGAGCCGTGAGGTTCATTCGGCCGAGACAACAGTTGCGGGTGTCTAAGTAGTTTCGATGACCAGCTTAGTCCATGAAATTGACGGCCGGGCGGGAACCGCAATCCTCCATCATGAATGGTTTTCGCCATGCTGAGACAGGCCGTGATCCTCATCGGCGGCCTCGGCACGCGCCTCGGCGAGCGTACCAAGCTGACGCCGAAACCGATGCTCGAGATTGGCGGCCGTCCGTTTCTCGACATGTTGATCGGTGAACTCGCTCGCTACGACATTTTCGAGGAAATCTTGCTACTGGCCGGCCACAAGGCCGAAATCGTCGAGACACACTATGCCGGGGCGAGCCGTGGTCGCGCGCGCATCGTCGTATCGCGCGAGACCGAACCGCTCGGCACGGCCGGCGCGCTGGTGCACGCAAGCGGACATCTACAAGATCGCTTCCTGCTGCTCAACGGCGACTCGCTATTCGACTTCAACCTGCTCGATCTCGTCGCGCGCGCGCAACGTGGGCACGTTCACATGGCACTGCGCGACGGGGTCCTCGGGGATCGCTATGGGCGCGTCGTGCTCGACGGTGACGTGGTGCGTGACTTCATCGCTCCGGGTGCCGGCGCGACGGGGCCGGTCAATGCCGGGATCTACGTCGTGGACAAGTCCGTTCTCGCCGGCATCACGACGCTTCCTGCCTCGCTCGAGCAGGACGTGTTCCCCGGCCTTGTCAAGTCCGGCGCGCTGCGCGGCACGGCCTATCGCGGCTACTTCATCGACATCGGCATTCCCGATGATTTCGCCCGCGCCGATCGAGAATTAAGGGAGAAGCTGCGGCGGCCGGCCGTGTTCTTCGACCGGGACGGCGTGCTCAACCACGATTCAGGATACACTTTCGAGACGCACAAGCTCGAATGGATCGAAGGCGCACGCGAGGCCGTGAAGGCCGTCAACGACGCCGGCTACTTCGCCTTCGTCATCACCAACCAATCCGGCGTCGCACGCGGCTTCTACGAGGAGCATCACGTCGTCGCCCTGCACCGCTGGATGGCGGACCAGATGGCGATGGTCGGCGCCCACATCGACGCGTTCGAATATTGCCCCGATCACCCCGACGGCACCGTCGCGCATTATTGCCGCACGAGCGCCCGGCGCAAGCCGGCGCCCGGCATGATCCACGACCTCGCGCAGCGTTTCCCAATCGACATGACGCGCAGCATGGTGATCGGAGACAAGAACAGCGACATGGAGGCAGCGCAGGCCGCAGGCCTTGCGGGCCATCTGTTTTCCGGCGGGGATCTGGAAGCGTTCGTGAAGCAGCGCCTGGTATCTGCCGGAAACGCCTAGGGCGGCGCCCAAAAGCGCTGCGTCCCCGGGCATTTGGCGGATATCGAACGGTGCTCTGTTGCACGCGACGGCCAATGTGCTATAGCGCCATCTTGTTGCGAACACTGGCTTAATCGCCCTTTGGGGTCCGGCATGGCAGATCTGAGGGACGCCCGCGTCCTCGTTACCGGCAGCGACGGCTTTATCGGTTCGCATGTCGTCGAGGAGCTGGTGAAAGCCGGTGCCCGCGTCAAGGCGATCGTCTATTACAATTCCTTCAATTCCTGGGGCTGGCTCGACACGGTGCCGGCCGACATCATGACGTCGGTGGAGGTCGTGGCCGGCGACATCCGCGATCCCCACTTCATGATCGCGGCCGCGAACGGCTGCACCGACGTGCTGCATCTGGCGGCGTTGATCGCGATCCCGTTCTCTTACGTCGCGCCCGACTCCTATGTCGAAACCAACGTGCGCGGCACCGTGAACGTGCTCCAGGCCGCGCGCATGGCCGGCGTGCGCCGCTTCGTGCAGACTTCGACCAGCGAGGTCTACGGCACGGCGCAGACCGTTCCGATCAAAGAGAGCCATCCGCTGGTCGGACAGTCGCCCTACTCCGCCTCGAAGATCGCCTCCGACCAGATGGCGTTGTCGTTCCAGGCCTCGTTCGACATGCCCGTCGTGGTGATCCGGCCGTTCAACACCTTTGGACCGCGACAATCGGCGCGCGCGGTGATCCCGACGATCATCAGCCAGATTGCGACCGGCAAGCGGAGTATCCGCCTCGGTGCCGTCAGCCCGACGCGCGATTTCTCGTTCGTCACCGACACTGCGCGCGGCCTGATCGCGGGCCTTACGGCGCCTGCGGAACAAGTCGTCGGCCAGACCATCAATCTCGGCAGCGGTTTTGAGATCGCCGTTGGCGCGACCGCGCAGATGATCGCCGATGTCATGGGGACGACCATCGAAATCGAGACCGACGAGGCGCGCCTGCGTCCCGCCAACAGCGAGGTCGAACGGCTGTGGGCCGACAATTCCAAGGCACGCCAGCAACTTGGCTGGAGCCCTGAATTCGGCGGTGTCGACGGCATGCGCCGCGGGATGATCAAGACGGTCGACTGGTTCACCAATCCTGCAAACCTCAGCCGCTACAAGGCTGACGTCTACAACGTTTGAGGCGATGGTGGACAGTCCAGTGACCAGGTCAGACTTCGAACCCAAGACCATCGTCGATGCCGTACGGCGCGCTGTGGGAACACCCAACGGAATTCTCGGCCTGCACGAGCCGGTGTTCGCGGGAAACGAGATCGCCTATCTCGAAGAGTGCATCAAGAGCACCTTCGTCTCCTCCGTCGGGCCGTTCGTCGATCGGTTCGAACGCATGCTGGAGGAGGTCACCGGCGCCAAGCGCGCGGTGGCCGTCGTCAACGGCACTGCCGCGCTGCATGCCTGCTTCCGCCTCGCCGGCGTCGAGCCTGGCGACGAGGTCATTTCGCCAGCGCTAACTTTCATCGCGACGACCAATGCGATCGCCTATTGCGGCGCAACGCCGCATTTCGTCGACAGCTCGCTCGTCACGCTCGGCATGGATGCTCGCGCACTCGCCGCGCGGCTCGACGAGATCGCCGAGCGCACCGCCAAGGGGACGGTCAATCGCGAGACCGGGCGCCGCATCGCCGCGATCGCGCCGATGCACACGTTCGGGCATCCGGTCGAGCTCGACGAGATTGCCGCGACCGCCCGCGAGTGGGGCGTTGCGCTGGTGGAGGACGCCGCAGAATCGCTGGGCTCGACCTACAAGGGGCACGCAGTCGGATCGCAGACGCGGCTCGCGGCGCTGAGCTTCAACGGCAACAAGATCGTCACCACCGGCGGCGGCGGCGCTATCCTCACCAATGACGAGGAACTGGGGCGCCGCGCCAAGCATCTCACCACCACCGCGAAGCTGCCGCACAAATGGGCGTTCGTGCATGACGAGATCGGTTTCAATTACCGCCTGCCCAATTTGAACGCGGCGCTCGGCTGTGCGCAGCTCGAGCAGCTCGATGGTTTTTTGGCGAGCAAGCGCAAGCTTGCCTTGGCCTATGAACGCGCCTTCGCGGATATTCCCGGCGGCCGCTTCTCGCGCGAGCCAAAGGACACCACGAGCAATTACTGGCTGAACGCGATCCTGCTCGACGAGGCTCATGCGGAGCGGCGCGACGAGGTCCTCGCCGCGCTCAACGACGCCGGTTTTGGCGCGCGTCCTGCCTGGACATTGATGCACAAGCTGCCGATGTTCGCGCAGAACCCGCGCGGCGATCTCTCGGCCGCCGAGTCGATCGAACGCCGGTTGATCAACCTGCCGAGCAGCGCCAGCATTAGGGTCCGCGATGAATAGCGTCGCGCGAAAAATCTGCTTCGTTACCGGTAGCCGTGCTGATTTCGGGCTGCTGGTCTGGCCGATGCGCGCAATCCGCGAGACGCCCGGCTTGACGCTTCAGCTCGTCGCCACCGGCATGCACCTCGCGCCGGAGTTCGGCTATACCTTCAATGCTATCCGCGACGAGGGGTTCGAGGTCGACGAGCGTATCGAGACGCTGCTCAGCAGCGACACTGGGGCCGGCGTCGCGAAATCGGCCGGCCTCGGCGTCATCGGCTTTGCCGATGCCTTCACGCGGCTAGGACCGGATCTCGTGGTCGCCCTCGGCGACCGCTTCGAGATGTTCGCGGCCGCGCAGGCGGCGATGTTCATGCGGCTGCCGATGGCGCATTTGTTCGGCGGCGATGTCACTGAGGGCGCAGTGGACGAGTCCATCCGTCACGCCATCAGCAAGATGTCGCATCTGCATTTCACCAGCAACCCGGGCTCGACGCGGCGGCTGATACAGCTCGGCGAGCATCCATCGCGCATTCACACCATCGGCTCGGTTGGCATCGATGCCATCAAGCATCTCGCCCTGATGGACCGCGACGACATCGGCCGCGCGATCGGGATGCCGCTCGGTGCGCGCAACGCGCTCATCACGTTCCACCCCGTCACGGTCGAGACCGGGCGCTCGGTGGCCGAACTGGGCGAGCTGTTCGCGGCATTGTCGGCGCTCGATCCCGGCTTTCGTTTCGTGTTCACCCTCGCCAACGCCGATGCCGAGGGCCGCGCGTTGAACGCACGGATCGAAGCTTTTGCGGCGGGCCGGCCGAACACGATCGCGGTCGCCTCGCTCGGACAGCTCCGCTACCTCAGCCTGATGAGCCAGGTGGACCTGGTGATCGGCAATTCCTCGAGCGGCGTGCTCGAAGCGCCTTCCTTCGGCGTTCCCACGGTCGATATCGGCGATCGTCAGAAGGGACGTGAACGAGCGGCATCGGTATTTCACGCAGCGCCCAAGCGCGATTCGATAGAAGCCGCCATCTCGGCGGCTCTCCAGCGCGGCCGTCAAGCCACCGTCAACCCTTACGGGGACGGTGAATCCAGTCGCCGATTTGCCGACATCGTCGCCGGCATCCCCGATTTCAGGCAGCTTCTGGCGAAGGGCTTTTATGACCTTCCGGCAAGCGGAGCGCGGCCATGACGACGCACACACTGATCATCGCGGAAGCCGGCGTCAATCATGATGGCAGCCTGGAGAAAGCGCTGGCGCTGGTGGACGCGGCCGCCGACGCCGGCGCCGACATCGTCAAGTTCCAGACCTTCAATGCGAAGGCATTGGCGGGCGGTGCGGCGAAGAAGGCTGAGTATCAGCAGCGCACGACAAACGCGGCTGAGAGCCAGCTTGCCATGCTGGAACGGCTCGAACTGCCACAAGCCGCGCACCACACGCTGATCGCGCGCGCCAGGGAGCGCGGCATCGAGTTCCTGTCGACGCCTTTCGACGACGCCTCGCTCGCCTTTCTTGTGTCGCTGAAACTGCCGCGCATCAAGATCGGATCAGGCGATCTCACCAATGCGCCGCTGCTGCATGCGGCCGCGAAGGCTGGCGCGACGCTGATCCTGTCGACCGGCATGGCAACGCTCGGCGAGATCGAGGACGCGCTCGGCGTACTGGCTCATGGCTACGGCGAGCGCAACGATCCGCCCGGCATTGCCTCCTTCCGCGCGACGTGGCGCGATCCGGCGGCACGCACAGCGCTTGCGCGGCACGTCAGCCTGCTCCACTGCACGACCGAATATCCCTGCCCCATAGCGGATGTGAACCTTGCCGCAATGGCGACAATGCGCTCCGCGTTCCAGCTCCCGGTCGGATATTCCGATCACACCGATGGCTTCGAGGTTTCAGTGGCCGCGGTCGCGCTCGGCGCCACAACAATCGAAAAGCACCTGACGCTGGATCGTAACGCCACAGGCCCCGACCACGCGGCCTCGCTGGAGCCGGACGACTTCAAGCAAATGGTTGCGGCCATCCGCAACGTGGAGCGTGCGCTCGGCGACGGCGTGAAGGCTCCGAAAGAGTCCGAGATCAGGAACGTGCCGGTGGCGCGCAAGAGCATCGTGGCGGCGCGTGCGCTGAAGGCCGGCGAAACCATCGGCCCCGCCGATATCACGACCAAGCGGCCCGGTGCGGGCCGGCCGCCGATCGAGTACTGGTCGCTGATCGGGACGGCAGTGCCGCGCGCGCTCGATCCGGACGATCCGGTCTAGCCTTGCGGCTTTGCCGGAATGCCGCGAAGGACAGATCCTGGCGGGCATGGGGCCATGACCACCGATCCCATCGCAATCAGCGTGTCGTTGCCGATCGCGATGTGGTCCCTGATCCGGCTGCCGAGACCGACGAAGCAGTTCTCGCCGATCTCTGCGCCGCCGCCGACCACGGTTCCCGGTGAAAGATGCGTACAGTCGCCGATCCGTACGTCATGCTCGACGACGACAGCGGAATTGATGATGCAGTGATTGCCAATCCGGCTTCGTGCATTGACGATCGCGCCAGGCATGATGACAGTGCCTGCACCAATCCCGGCTGAGGGCGAGACGATCGCGCGCGGATGAATCACCGTCGCCCAGCGCTTGACCTGCATGCGGCCGATCATCTGCCGGCGTGCGGGTCCCGCCTGCATCGTTCCGATACCGATCACGAAGGCCGCGTCCGGATAGTTCGGCGCAGCATCGTCGGTTCCGAGATAGCTGACGTCGCCCAGTGTCGCGGGCTGGCGATCGAGGAACCCGACTACCTTGAATCGACCGGACAACAGCGCCGCCTCGTAGACCATAAAGGCGTGTTCGCCGCCGCCCACGATGATGAGATCGTCCATGCCGATTCCCCTGCGCTGCACAACCTTAGCGGCGGGACGGCGGGCCTACAAACCGTTGATTCGAACCACGAAAAGCTGAGGTTAACGGACCCCCCGAGGAAACGCGGTTGGGGTTGACGTCGCGTCTCGCAGCCGCGATATAGCAGACCTAAGCCGCGGGCGGCCCCGAAATCCGGCGTATACGAGGCAGAATTGCCATGAAATCCTGGCGTAAGGCCGTCGTTGGAACGCAGGCGACCGTGGGCGAGGCCATTGCCGCCATCGAGAGCGGAAGCATCCAGATTGCGCTCGTGCTCGACGACCAGAATCGCCTTCTGGGCGTGGTCACCGACGGTGACGTGAGGCGTGGCCTATTGCGCGGCATCCCTCTCGCCGGACTTGCGACCGACATCATGAGCCGTGCGCCAGTGTCGGCTCCTGCGGCGCTGCCGCGGGAGGACCGCCTGCAACTGATGCGGCAGAAATCGATCAAGCAGCTCCCGCTCGTCGACGAAGGCGGGCATCTGGTCTTGGTTGAGACCCTCGATGAATTGCTCGAACCGCGCCACTATCCCAATCCGGTGCTGATTATGGCGGGCGGCCTCGGCGAACGCCTGGGCGCGCTGACCCGCGAGGTGCCGAAGCCGATGCTCAACGTCGGCGGCCGGCCGCTGCTCGAGACGATCGTTCGCAACGTCGTGCAGCAGGGTTTTGGCAACATTTTCATCTCGGTCAACTACAAGGCCGAGACAATCAAAGATTACTTTGCCGACGGCACCGCCTTCGGCGCCAATATCCAGTACATACACGAAACGGAACGCCTGGGAACCGCAGGCGCGCTCGGACTCTTCCCGACGCCACCGGCTCTGCCGATGATCGTCACCAACGGCGATATTCTCACCACGATAGACTACCGGGCTCTTCTCGAGTTCCACCACGGAACGCCGGCGGAAGCGACGATGGCCGTCCGCGAGCACAAGGTGCACGTACCGTATGGCGTGGTTTCCACGTCGGAGGGCTTTCTCGATGCCATCCGCGAGAAGCCGACCGAGAGCTGGTTCGTCAGTGCTGGCATCTATGTGATCGGCAGCTCCGTCTTTCGCCATGTCGCACCGGGCGTCAGCGTCGATATGCCGACCGTGCTGGAGCGCGTGATCGCCGGCGAGGGACGCGTCGCGGTCTATCCGATCCGCGAATATTGGCTCGACATCGGTCGTCTGGAGGATTTCGAGCAGGCGCATGCGGAATTTCACGAGGTCTTCCCGTGACATCGACAACCGCCGTCGTGGTCGGCCTCGGCTCGATTGGCACAAGGCATGCGCGCGTCCTGCGAGAGATGGGGCTTCGTGTCGTGACTGTCAGCCGCCGCGAAGGCGGCGACTACGGGGCCATTGCGCAGGCCATCGCCGGCGCAAATCCCGACTATGCGGTGATCGCCACCGAGACTGCGCGCCATGCAGACGACCTGCAAGAGCTCGCGCAGGCCGGTTTCCATGGCAAAGTCCTTGTCGAAAAACCGTTATTCGCAGCGCCGGCGCCGCCGCCGAAATATCCGTTTTCCCATGTCAGCGTCGGGTACAATCTGCGCTTTCACCCCGTGATGACCGCGCTCGCCGAAAGCTTGCGCGGGCGCGAAGTCATCACGGTCGCCGCCTATGTCGGCCAGGACATCAGGGACTGGCGGCCCGGCCGCGATCATCGTGCGACCGCTTCCGCCACGGCTGAGGCCGGAGGCGGCGTGCTGCGGGATCTCAGCCACGAACTGGACTATCTCTTGTGGCTGTTCGGGCCGTGGCATCGCGTCGCGGCGCTCGGCGGCGCGTCCGGCGCGCGCGATATCGACGTTGACGACCACCTCGACCTGCTGCTCGATATGCAGCGGGCACCATCTGTCCACGTCCACATGGACTATCTCGACCGTCAGGGCGTTCGCCGCATTCGCGTCAATGTCGACGACGACACCATCGAGGCCGATCTCGTCGGCAGCCGACTTGTTGTCAATGGTAAGGGGACGGAGATACGCAGCGAGCGCGATCAAACCTATCGCGACATGCATGTCGCGGCGATGCATGGCGCGAGGCCCGCCTGCTCGCTGCCCGAGGCGCTCGGCGTCGTACATCTTATCGACGCCAGCGAGCGTGCTCTGCGCACCAAGTCCTGGATATCGCCATGACTCTGCTCTGCACGATCTGCGCGCGGGGTGGCTCGAAAGGAGTCGTCGGCAAGAATGCTCGCGAACTCGTGGGCAAGCCCGTGCTCGCGTGGAGCATCGAGCAGGCGCGCGAGACCGGCCTGTTCGACGCGATCGCCTTCAGCAGTGATTCTGAAGCTCTGCTCGAGGCCGCGCTGAAGGCAGGCGCCGACATCGCGGTGAAGCGTCCGGATGAGATGGCGACCGATACCGCGCCGAAGCTGCCGGCGATCCGCCATTGTCTCGAGCAGGCCATCGCACAAACGGGCAAGATGCCCGAGATTTTCGTCGATCTCGACGTCACCTCGCCGCTCAGGCTCGCCTCCGACATCGCCGGTGCGGTTGCACTGCTGCGCGAGAGCGACGCCCGCAATGTTATCACCGGCGCGCCTGCACGCCGCTCGCCCTATTTCAACCTGGTCGAGCAGCGCACCGATGGCAGCGTTGGCCTCTCCAAATCCGCCAATCCTCCAATCACGCGCCGGCAGGATGCGCCGCGCTGCTTCGACATGAACGCATCGATCTACGTTTGGCGCGTCGAGGCCTTCCTGGCGCAGCCCGCCGTCTTCTATCCGGACACACGCCTGTTCGAGATGCCGGAAGAGCGCTCGATCGACATCGATTCCGATCTCGACTTTGCGCTGGTGGACCTGTTGCTGCGCCAGCGACTGCCGGCCTGAGGGGGCTTAAGCGATGACCACGAGCTTCAAGGCTCTGTTCGATCTCACCGGCCGCACTGCCGTCGTCACCGGCGGCTGCGGCATCCTCGGCCGTCGCTTCGCCGAGGGCCTCGCCGAGTTCGGTGCCAATGTCGCGATTGTCGATCTCGACCAGGCCGCGACCGATGCGGCGGCAGCCGACGTCACGTCGCGCCACGCCGTCCGCACCAGGGGTTATGGCTGCGACATCACCCAGCCCGACGCCGTGCGCAACACGGCCGATGCGATCGAAGCCGACCTCGGACCGGTCTCTATCCTGCTCAACAATGCCGCGAGCAAGACCCGCGACGTCGACGCATTCTTCGCACCCGTCGAGAAGTTTTCGTTGGAGACCTGGCGTGAGATCATGGCGGTCAATCTCGACGGCATGTTCAACGTCGCCCAGGCCTTCGGCGGTCGAATGGCCGAACGCGGCTACGGGGCTATCGTGCAGACCGCCTCGATCTACGGTCTGATGGCGCCCGACCAGCGCATCTACGAAGGCTCCGAATATCTCGGTCGCGCCATCAATACGCCCGCGGTGTACACGGCGTCCAAGGCCGGCGTCATCGGACTGACCAAGCATCTGGCGACCTATTGGGCGGCGAAAGGCGTTCGCGTCAACACGCTCACCCCGGGCGGCGTGGAGAGCGGGCAAAACGAGACTTTCAAGGCACGCTACGGGGCCCGCATTCCGCTCGGCCGGATGGCCCGCGCGGACGAGATGGTGGGCGCAATGCTTTTCCTGGTGTCCGACGCGGCATCCTATGTCACCGGACAGAACATCGCCGTCGACGGCGGCCTGACCGCGTGGTGAGACGAGCTATGCGATGCTGAGGCGCCTCATCCAGAATACGCTCGTATCGGCGATCGTCTTCGGTCTTGTCGCAATCCTCGGCATTGTGGTCATCCCGATTATTATTCGCACCTGGGGCGTTGCAGAGTTCGGCCTGATCGTTCTCACCCGCCTTTTCTTGCCGTCTGGCCTGATTGGCGTCATCGATTTCGGTCTGCCAGAGGTAACGACGCAGGTCGTGGCACGCGCCAGGGAGCACCGGGACTGGCGTCTGGCCGGCAGCCAAATTCTTTTGTTAGCAGCGGTCTCCATTCTTCTCGCAATCGTCGTTAGCCTCGCGATGTGGTTGGCAGCCCCCCTGATCGTCGCCCAGTTCAAGGTCGAGGTCGGCCCACACCGCAAGTTTTACTAACATGTTGCTAGCGACGGCCGCGAGCAACATCTTGCTCTTTCCGGCCCTCGTCTGGGAAGGCATCGTCAAGGGCTTCGAACGTTACGGGTTGTTGCGACTTTGCGAATTTTTGACAACCTCGCTCTACGTAGGCGCTACCATTTACGCGGCGAAATCTGACCAACCCTACGAAGTGGTGACGTACTGTTTCCTTGGGAGTGCTCTGCTGCGCGCAGTGATCCTTCTCATCGCCGCGATCGCTGCTCTCGGACGCACGCGAATCAAGTTGTCACCGCCTGGAAGGGAAGCCAACCGGGAACTCATGACGCGTTGTATATTGGTAATGCAGGGTAAGTTGATCGGCGGAATCATAGCTCCGATCCAGCCATTCCTGATCGGTGTATATCTCGGGCCGCAGAGCGTTGGCATCTACGACACCTTGGTCAGAATACCGCGGCTGGCAAAAGTCGTCGCGAGTTTACTAATCTCGGCAATGCTGCCGGTCGTAAGCCGGCTCGATCAGCGTAACAACCACGGGCAGTTCAACAAATTTGGTGAAGCCGGAATCATGATGCTGCCCATCGTGACCGTGCCCCCCTTTGTCGCTGCGGCGGTGATATCGCCCGCCATCATGCAGCTGTGGATCGGACCACAGATCGTTCCTTACGCCTACTGGATGGGCATTATGTTCGTGGTCACGATGTCGTTCCAGTACATCATTTTCGGCAATACTCTGTTCATGACGCGGACCAAGGTTCAGCGTCAATTGAACATGTTGATGATGATTCATCTGGTGATTTGGGCGGTGGTAACACTCGCGACGGTCCATCTCCTCGCAGAGCGGGCGTTCATTCTCGGTCAGACCATTGGAACCGCTGCGATTGTGCCCTGGCAACTTATGATCTTTGTCAGAGAACTTGAGATAGATTCGAAGGCCTTCTGGCTGGCGATCGTCGCCCATTGGTCCATACTCATCGTCGGCGGACTTTCCCTCGCTGCCATCCTTTTGGTCGTGCCTAACCAAGACATGCTCACCCTCACAGGGCTTATGGTTGCATTTTGCGCTGCCACATGGGTTGCTCAGTATTTTATGGTCTTGAGTGCGAAGCAACGCGCGATGATTGGCGCACTGGGACGGAGCTATTTCAGTCGAAAGGGCACCTCCCCGGCGGCACTTTAGGGTAGCAAAAGCGGGGGTCCGAGGTTAAAGAGACCTGCTTTACTGGGATCGGACAACCTCATATGACGACCATCGATGCAGGTGTCAAAACACCGAAGAAGCCGAAGATCAGCCAATTTCGCCGCCTTCTTTGGCACGTTAATCGGACCGATCTTGGATGGGTGCTCAAAGCCGGTCTGACGAGTCTGCAACTGCCGGCACGAGCGAAGCGAATCGCCCTGCTCAAGCAGCTTCCGGTCAAGCCGGAATGGGCCGAAGCAAGCCGCAAGCTCAACGAAGACGGCTACGTCGACGTGTCCACAATCGTCGAATGCGGCCTGGCCGAGGCGGTCGCCGCCGTCGCCGACGCCAAAATGAGCCGGCTCAACGAACTCTCCGGCAAGCAGCAGCTTGGACACAAATCGTTCTGGGTTAGCCTCCTTGATGAGGATCTCGTCGACGGCGCGTTCGCGACCGACCATCCCTTTGTGCGCTATGCGCTACAACCCGCGGCGCTTCGCATCATCGGCGATTTCATGCACGATTTGCCGCAGCTCTCCGACGTGCTGCTGACCTTGTCGCAGCCGACACCAAGCAAGACCCTGAGCTATTCGCAGCTCTGGCACCTCGATCACGACGACAAGCGCGTCTGCAAGCTTTTCATCTATCTGACGGATGTCCGCGACACCGCCGACGGCCCGTTCACCTTCATTCCGGCAGGCCCCTCCAAACCGTTCCGCAACACGCTGAAGAGCCACATGACCGACCAACAGGTGTTCGCCAAGACCGGGCCTGATGCGGTGAAGGAGATGGTGGCGCCGCGCCTGTCGTCGTTCATCGTCAATACGGCCCGCTGCCTGCATATGGGCAGCCGGATTCAGTCCGATCGCAACCGCCTGCTGTATACCGCAACCTATATACAACAGCCGCGCATCTACCCCGAACCGGCTCCGCGCTTCCGGGCAGCCGGGCAGCTCACGGATATCGATCGCGCCGTGATGCGCCTCTGAATCGGGTCTGCCGGGAGCCACGATCTTGCGCATAGGCCTGGTGGTCGATCACCCCAAGCGTGACCTGCCGGGGGCAGTCATGCTCGGTTATCAACTCGCGCGGCGCGGCGCCTCCGTCGTGTTGGTGCCGATGTACGAGCAGGCGGTCGATGTGCCGCGGCTCGGGCTCGACGCCCTGGTCGTCAACTACGCGCGCCCGGCCACTCTCGACCTGATGCGCAGCTTTGCCAAAGCCGGCCTCGCGCTGTACGTGCTCGACACCGAAGGCGGCGTGCTCGCGGAAAAGGGCGGCAACTCGCCGCCCGCGATGGCCATGCACATCAAGGACAGTGGCTACGCCGACATCTTGGCGGGCTATTTCTTCTGGGGCAGCCGGCTGCGTGACGCGTTCCTCGCGGCCGGGACCATGCTGCCGGAGCAGCTTCACCTCACCGGCTGCCCGCGCTTCGATTTTGCAGCCTCACGCTGGCGTGCGCTGCTCGACGGTGAACCGCGCGGCTATCTGCTCGTCAACGCCAACTTCCCGCTGGTCAACTCGCGCTTCACCGGCAAGCCGGGTGGGGAGCGCGAGGCGATGGTGCGAGCCGGTTGGGACGGTGCCTATGTCGATCGCTTCATCGCGGATTTGAAACAGGTGTTCACGAACTATCTCGCCGAGATCGGGCGGCTCGCCGCAGCGCGGCCTGACCGCAAAATTCTGGTACGTCCGCATCCCTTCGAGAGCGAGGAGGTCTATCGCAACGCGCTCTCGCGCCATGCCACCGTCGTGATCGACGGCACCGGCAGCGTGCTAGACCGCATCCGCAACGCGGCCGCAATCATTCATCTCAACTGCGGGACGGCCGTCGAATCGGTATTGCTCGGAAAGCTGCCGCTTCAGCTCCAATATCTGAACACACCGACCACCGCGGGTCATGCCGGGCTGCCC
This sequence comes from Bradyrhizobium lupini, assembly GCF_040939785.1. Classification (NCBI taxonomy): domain Bacteria; kingdom Pseudomonadati; phylum Pseudomonadota; class Alphaproteobacteria; order Hyphomicrobiales; family Nitrobacteraceae; genus Bradyrhizobium; species Bradyrhizobium lupini. The sequence continues at coordinate 6,279,284 of NZ_CP162553.1, read as the reverse complement.
GCGCGCGTGAGCCGGCAGGTGGCCTCCTTCGACGAGCTGCTTGGCGCGATCGACCACGTCGAGCGCGAAACCGGGACCTTCGATTTCGCCGGCGTCCACGCCGCCGACATCGAGCCTTTCTTCCATCTCAACGACGGACAGGCGGCCGATCGTGTCGCAGATGTCCTGATTGGCGCCCAAGGCTCGCGGAGACCTTACGTGTCTCTGCTTGCGACCGTGAAGGGCACGCGCGCCAGGCCGAGCCTCGGTCAGATTGTCAAGGGCGCCGCGAGCGCCGCGCTCGGCTCGGCCGTCACCGAGCGGCTGCGCAGCCGGTTCAATCCAGCCCGGCGCGACAAGCGGATCGAGCCCGTCTTCGTCAAAACGCTGCTTCAGCGGATCGCAACTCATGATCGCGCGAGCCCGTTGCAATTTAGAGCGCGACGCGCGCATTGTGTGACGACGGGTTTGCCGCTCGCGAGCGTTGCGATCGACCAGGTCTTAGAGCAATGACCACATCTGCAAAGACCGTACTCATCACCACGCTCGCCGAATACCAGACCAGGTTCTGGATTCCGGTCGCGCAGCGGTTGCGCGCGGCGGGCCATAATGTCGAATTGCTCGCCTTCGACGATCGCAGCGCGGAGATTTCGGCCGCTGCGGGCGTGCCGGTTACGAACATGTACCGCGAGGGCCTCAAGGCTGGCCCTGCACCCGACGACCGCACGGCGTTCGACGCGCGCGTCGCTGCCTACGGACTCGATGGGACCAATTTCCTGTTCAGCCATGAGCGCTTCACTTTCGGCATCCGTGACACGGCCGCGCTGCGCCGGCGATTCATGATCTATGCCAACGCCATGGAGGCGCTGCTCGACCGGCTGGAGGCGCAAGGCGCCCGCGCCGAGCTGGTGCAGGAGCTCGGCGGCTTTCTCTCCGTCATCGCGAGCTTCTACGCCGCGAGGCGCCGCAACATCCGCAACTGGTTCATCGAGCCGTCGTTCTTCCGTGGCCGCATGTACTTTACGCCCGACAGCCTCGCAGCGCCCGACGTGATGGCGACGCCGGCAGACACGGTGTCATCAGAGGTGCGCGCCTATCTGGACGACACGCTGACGCAGCGTGCCATCGTCATCCCCAAGAAGGACCAACACCATTATTCGGCGGCCTTCAAAAAGGTCGTAAATCCGCGCAATGCCCACCGTCTTGTCGAAAAACTCTGGGACCAGTTTGCGCTCGGCAAGCACCAGGAGTTCGGGCACAATCTGCGCCACGCGCGTGTTCATGCGGCAATGGCTCTCAATGCGACGCGGCTGCGCAAGCTCTATCGCCCGCTTCCTGACACGCCCTTCGTCTACTACCCTTTCCACGTTCCCGCCGACATGGCGCTGACGCTGCGCTCGCCGGATTATCTCGACCAGGTCGCCACCGTCGACTTCCTGCTGCGCACGATCCCGGATTTGCATGTGCTCGTGGTCAAGGAACATCCCGCCCAGATCGGCGCGATCGCAGCTTCGCGCCTGTTCGAGCTCGCGCGCCGGTTCGACAATTTCGTGCTGCTGCCGCCGCAGACCAACAATTACACCGTCCTCAATCGCGCCGACGCCGTCGTCTCCGTCAACAGCAAGTCGGGCGCCGAAGCACTGCTGCTCGGCAAGCCGGTCGTGGTGATGGGCGATGCGTTCTACCGCTCGTGCCCATTGGTGTATGAGGTCGACCGCCTGGCCGATGTGCCGGCACGGCTGCGCGAAGCGCTCTCCGCCGGGCCATTCGATCCGGCCAGGGGGCACCCTATTTCGAGTCTGCCTGGCGCCGGTCTTATCCGGGCGAGCTTTATATCGGCGATCCCAAGCTGCTCGACACGTTTGCGGCCTCCTTGCGTGCGGCAATCGCCGCGCCGGCCCGGGTGAACTGAACGGATCCGTGATGCCGCTCGTCTCGATCATAACACCCTCCTGGAACGTCGAAGGCCTGATCGAGGAAACCATCCGTTCCGTGCAGGACCAGACGTTCGCCGATTGGGAACTCTTGATCGCCGACGACTGCTCGACCGACAGGACGCCGGCAATCATCGCGGCGATCGGCGAGCGCGATCCCCGCGTCAAGCTGATCCGGCAGGCCCGAAATGGCGGCCCTGCGCTCGCCCGCCAAGCCTCGATTGACGCCGCGCAGGGCCGCTATCTCGCTTTCCTCGACAGCGACGATCTGTGGCTGCCGGGGAAGCTTGAGCGCCAGCTCGCCTTCGCCCGCGAGAAGCGGGCCGCCCTCAGCTACACCGCGTTCCGCCGCATCGACGAAAGCAACACGGTCACCGGCCGCCTGATCGAGGTGCCGGCCTCGCTCACCTATGACCAGCTCCTGAAGAACACCGCGATCGCGACGCTGACCGCGCTGGTCGACCGCGAGATCGCCGGTCCAATCGTGATGAAGAACGAGGGCTACGACGATTTCTGCTTGTGGCTCTCGATCCTGAAGCGCGGCCATACCGCCTACGGCCTCAACGAGGACCTTGCGCGCTACCGCGTCAGGGGCTCTTCGGTCTCCAGCCGCCCGGCGCGTTCCGCCAAATGGGTCTGGCAGATCTACCGCAATGTCGAACAGCTCTCCCTGATCAGATCGGCCTGGTGCTTCGCCCATTGGAGTGCGCGCGCCTGGCTGAAAAGACGGGAGTTCTAGCCAGTGCCCTGCCAAGCACCCCACAAAAATAGCGAAAACAACCCCGTGCACACTACCGGTATTTGAATACCTGAAACCAAGCCATTTGGCTATTGGCGAGTCTGACCGTTGCCGATACCACTCAGCGCGCTCCGCCGCGAACTGGAACCCACCATGCCGTTTGAAAGCTACAAGAACAGCCGAATCCTCGTCACCGGTGGCGCCGGCTTCATCGGATCCCACCTCTGCGAGCGGCTGCTCGATACAGGGGCCGAGGTGGTCTCCGTCGACAATTACTTCACCGGCAGCCGGCGCAACATCGCCCATCTGATCGCAAATCCCTTGTTCGAGGCGGTCCGGCACGACGTCACCTTTCCGCTCTACATCGAGGTCGACGCCATCTTCAACCTGGCCTGCCCGGCCTCGCCGATCCACTACCAGCGCGATCCCGTGCAGACCACCAAGACCTCGGTGCACGGCGCCATCAACATGCTTGGCCTCGCCAAGCGGCTCAAGGCGCGCATCTTCCAGGCCTCCACCAGCGAGGTCTATGGCGATCCGCTGATCCATCCCCAAACCGAGGACTATTGGGGCAACGTCAACCCGATCGGCATTCGCTCCTGCTACGACGAAGGCAAGCGCTGCGCCGAAACGCTGTTCTTCGACTATTGGCGTCAGCACAGCCTGCCGATCAAGGTCGCGCGCATCTTCAACACCTACGGCCCGCGCATGCAGCCCAATGACGGGCGCGTGGTGTCGTCCTTCATCGTCCAGGCCCTCAAGGGCGAGCCGATCACCGTGTTCGGCGACGGCGGGCAGACCCGCTCGTTCTGCTATGTCGACGATCTCGTCGAAGCCATCATGCGGCTGATGGCGACCGGCGAGGACATCACCGGGCCGATCAACATCGGCAACAATTCGGAGTTCACCATCCGCGAGCTCGCCGAGAAGGTGATCAAGCTCACCGGCTCGCGCTCGCAACTCATCTTCCAGCCGCTGCCCCAAGACGATCCGCGCCAGCGCCAGCCCGACCTCACCAAGGCAAAGGCGGCACTGGACTGGGAGCCGAAAGTCGCGCTCGAGGACGGGTTGAAGGAAACGATCGCCTATTTCAAGCGAGCGCTTGAAATTGCCTGATCCGGTTCCCAACTCCCCTCGCCCGCAGCGAGCCTGTTCATCATGAACGCATCGTCCGTCATCGGAGATCTGCGAGCCCGACTGGATTCGAAAACCGCGCTGGCGCTCCTGGTGCTGCTGCACAGCGCCGTCACCTGTCTGTCTCTGATCAAGGTCGCGGACCATCAATCCTATATCCACTTCAGCCCCGAGCGCATCTGGTTCGCTGTCCTCGTCGCGATATCTTTCTCCACCATCTCGCTGCTGTTCGTCTTCGCCCGCTTCAGTTTCGGCTATTTCGTAGGCTTCTATTTCTATGCGATGATCTTGGGGTTTCTGTGGATCGACGTGTTCTCGGAATACAACTACCCGCATCTGTTCGCAGGCGTCTCGGCGGCGCTATCGCTCGTACTCCTTCTGGTGCCCGTGCTGTTCGTGAGGGCGCCGTTCCAACCGCCCTTCGTCCTTTCGAAGCCCCATTTCGAGCACCTGCTCACGCTGATCATGGTGATCTCGGCCGGTACCATTGCCGTGGCCTCGGCGTATAATTTCCGACTCGTCTCGATCGAGCGCATCTACGACTACCGCAACCTGATCGAGTTCCCGGGAGCGGTGCGATATCTCATGGGCTGGATCTCCAGCACGTTGCTGCCGTTTGCCTTCGCCTGCTACTGGCTGCTTGGATATCGCTCGCGAGCGGCATTCGTTATTGTCCTGCTGCTGCTTTTCTATCCCGTCACCCTGACGAAATCGGCCTTTTTCACGCCGATCTGGCTCGCCACGCTGGCCGCAATTTCCAGCATCTGCAAAGCGAGAACATCCGCAATCCTTTCTCTTCTCATTCCAACGCTGGCGGGCGTCATCCTGATAATGATCAGCATCAGTTCCATCGGGCACACGGCCATTTATGCGATCATGGACGTCGCACGCATCCGGCTGTTCGATCTTGTCAACATCCGGATGATGGCGACGCCATCGAGCGCACTCGACATCTACAACCACTTCTTCGCGAGTCACCCCGCGACCTGGTTTTGCCAGATATCGGGGCTCAAGCCGTTGATGCATTGTCCTTACCAGGAACAGCTGGCGATCGTAATGGAGAAGGCCTACGGCTTCGGCAACCTGAATGCCTCGTTGTTTGCAACCGAAGGCGTCGCCTCCGTCGGCCTCTTATTTGCGCCGCTGACCGCCTTTGCGTCGGGCGTCGTGCTCGCGTTCGGCAATCGAACGTCCGCGGGGCTACCGTCCCGTTTCGTGCTGATCTCCGCCGGAGTGGTGCCTCATATTCTGCTCAACGTACCGCTCACGGTCGCCATGGTGACGCACGGCACCGCGCTCCTCTTCCTACTCTGGTATGTGACGCCCCGGAGCATTTTCGAAGAGAAGTCGTAGATTGCGCGTGGCCGAAACAGTCAGGTCGAGAACTCACGCACCGCACGCACCACCTCTTGCTGCTGCAAAGCGGTGATTTCGGCGAACATTGGTAACGACAGGATGCTCTGCTGGTCACCATAGGCATTCGGAAACTGCGCCGAACTGTGCTCCAAGCGTTGATAGGCTGGAAGCAGCGGCAGCGCCGTCGGGTAGTTGATCGCGGTCTGGATCCCCCTGAGGTTCAGATGCGCGGCAAGCTTGTCTCGTTTGGCATGCTTGATTGTATAGAGGTGGTAGACGTGGCTTCGCCCGGGCGCCAATTGAGGGACCTGCACACCCTCGATCTGGTTCAGGGCGGCATCATAGAACCTCGCGGCTTCCTGGCGCGCCCGCGTCCAGCCCGTCAGATGCCGCAGCTTGGCCGACAGGATCGCGGCTTGCATGCCATCCAGGCGGCTGTTGATACCCTCGATCTGGTGCTGGTGCTTCACGATTCCCCCGTGACGGGCTAGCATCGCGATATGCTCGGCGAAGGCCGCATCGCTGGTGACAACGGCCCCGGCATCGCCCATCGCACCGAGATTCTTGCCCGGGTAGAAGGAATAGGTCGCGGCGTCGCCAAACGTTCCGACCATCCGGCCCTTGTAATCCGCCAGATGCGCCTGCGCGCAATCCTCAATCACCCACAACCCATGCTTCTTCGCGATCGACATGATCGCGTCCATGTCCGCGGGCTGCCCGTAAAGGTGCACCGGAATGATGCCAACGGTGCGGGGGGTGATCGCTGCCTCGACTGCCGCGGGATCGATGGTGAAGGTCGACCCGTCGGTGTCGCAGAACTTCACGGCTGCGCCAGCATGCGTAATCATCGCGGAAGTCGAAATCCAGGAATGTGCCGTCGTGATCACCTCGTCACCCGGCTTCACTTTCAGCGCGCTCATCGCGAGATACAGCGCATCGGTTCCGTTGGCACATGAGACGCAATGCTCCACGGACGCAGCTTTGGCGAACTCCCGCTCGAACCTCTCGACGTAGGGGCCGCGGATGAACGCGTTGTCGCGAATCACAGCGGCGATCGCGGCATCGATTTCGCCTTTGATGTTCTGATACTGGAGCTGAAGATCAGCGAAGGGAACCGCCATGTGCGCCTCTACATCCGAAGCCGACGCGCGGGACTTCCGGCATACACGCCGGCAACAGTGATATCTTTGGTGACCACTGCACCTGCACCGATTACGACGTCGTCGACAATTTGCACCGGCATGATGGTCGCATTCGAGCCGATGGACACCCGATTGCCGATCCTGGTCTCACACCACAATTCCTTGCGGCCACGTGCCGGACCGCCGCTCGCAAACGTATCGTTGATGAACATCACTCCATGGCCGATGAAACAATCCTCACCGACCGTGACGAGCTCGCAGATGAAACTGTGCGATTGCACGCGCGTGCGAGCGCCGATAACGACTCCCTTTTGGATCTCATTGAACGGCCCGATGAAGCAGCCGTCGCCAATCGTGCAGCCATAGAGGTTGCAGGGCTCAACGACCTTCACGCCAGCGCCAAAGGCGACATCGCGGATTCCGACCTGACGCAGCTCCGGCCGGTTCACGAAGCGACGCCCAGCCGGCTACGTCGCGGCACGAAGTGGAGCGACACCTCCTGCCCGGTCTCGATCGATTCGTAGAGCGCCGAGATCAACTCCAGGCTCTTGCGACCCTGCAATCCGTCGACCAGCGCCGCACCGCGATCCGCAAGGCAATCGACGACATGCTGATAATAGGCCTGATGGCCGAAGCCGTACACGTTCGGCGGGTTGACCGAAAATTTCTCGATCACCTCCTTGTCCGACGGCAGCGCGTCGACGAAAAGCCAGTGCCGGATGTGGTTCATGGCGAAACCGCCGACCTCCACCGTCCCCTTCTCGCCCAGTATCGACAGCGAGCCTTCGAGATCGGCGGGACGCGTGGCCGTCGTCGCCTCGATGATACCCAGCGCACCGCTGCGAAACTTCAGCGTCGCCACTGCCGTGTCCTCAGTCTCGATCTTCACGAGCGCGGTAGTGCTACGCGCATGGACGCTGACGACGTCGCCGAAAAACCACTCCAGCATGTCGATGTGGTGACTGGCCTGGTTGGTGAGTACGCCGCCATCATAACCCCACGTACCGCGCCATGAGTCCTGATCGTAATAGCTCTGGTCGCGGCACCAACGCACGCGCACGGTGCCGAGGACGAGCTTGCCGAACCGGCCGGCATCGAGCGCCTCCCGCGCCTTCACGATCGGAACGTTGAAACGGTTCTGCTTGACGACGAAGAGTTTTACACCCGCCTCGTCGCAGGCGCGGATCATGTCGTCGGCGTCCTGGAGACGTAGCGCCATCGGCTTTTCGACCACGACATGCTTGCCGGCGCGCGCGCAGGCGATCGCATGCTGAGGATGCAGCCCGCTCGGAGTGAGCACCGCGACGGCGTCGATGTCGTCGCGCGACAGCAACTCGTCGATGTCGTCATGCGCGGCGACGGCGAATTTGCTCGCGATCGCATCGGCGCGTGCTCGATCGGAATCGCAGACGGCAACGAGCTTGGCCCCCACGATGTGGTTACCGCCCAACAAGTCGGAATGACGCTTGGCAATGCGCCCGCAGCCGAGCAGGCCGAATCTGATCATCAAGACTTCCCGCCGTCGTCAGAGCGAATGCTCTGGAGGGCTTGAAAGCCCCAAAATACGCATTTTCCGGTGAACCCGAACCTGTTTCTATCCGAACAACACGACAAATCAAGGCAGAAGAGGGGTCCTTTTGGCCGGCTGAGACTAGCTCGTTCCTGCGCCGCGGGCCACTTCGGTGGCGAGGTGGACGAAATCCGCGACGAACGCACGAACCCGATCATCGAGATCCGGCTGCAACTGCCGAACGACTGCGTCCGGCGCGCTCTCTGCGGCATCCCGGATGTGATCGGCCAGCGCCTGGACATCGTCAACGCCGAAATATCGCGCTTTACCACCGGTCTGCTCGCGATGAACATCGAGGCCAGACAGAAGCATCGGGACACCGAATGACTTTGCTTCTTCGACCGTCGTACTCCACCCTTCGCAGCGCGACGGATTGATGAGGGCCGTCGACGCGCGCAGGAGGGCGTAGACGTGATCCAGCGGGATCATTCCGAGATGCTTGAAGTTCGACTCAAGACCGCGCGACCTGACCTCACTCATGGTCCGCTCAAAAAGTCCGGATTCACGGAAGTCCTGCGTACTGCCGGATGCTGCGACGACGACGTCCAACCCGCGACGTTTCAGCAGATCAAGCGCATCGACCACGATCTGGTGATTTTTGTGCCGCCAGAACTGGTTTGGCAGATAGAAATACCGTGGTGGAAGACCATAATGCGCAATCACGTCGGACGGCTGCGTGGCGAGCAGACTGGCGGGCGGCGCGGTCGCAAACCGGACGACCGACACGCCGTTCGAATTGCCCGGATAGAACTTCTTGAGATCGCCGAGCGCCGTGGCGCTGCTCAACATGATGTGCCGGCCTGATGCGATCTGAACCCGAAAGCCGAGATCACGCCGCCAATATGCACTCCTGGAGAACAGATGCGGGAGCAGTCGATGCTGGAAATCCGGGAACCATGCGACCGCCGGAAATGGCAGGCGCCAGCCAAAGAAGCGCGCGGATTCGAACACCATATCGATCTTGCTGGCCGTGAACGCGGCCGCGGCAGGTGCGTCCAAACCAAAGACGATCGCGCGGGCAAGGTCCGTCGCGCGGGCAAGACCGGTTGCGGCGTGGTCGAACACCGGCGAGCGCACGACCTCAACGCCGGGAATGCCGGCCAGCACCGCGATCTCATCGGGATCGTCCGCCGTTCCAGCGAACAGCACCGGGACCACCGTCCCCGGAGAATGCCGGTTGAGCACCTCGAACAGGTTGCGTTGATAGTTGTAGCCGCCCGCCCATAGTCGACGTGGGATATTGGTGAAAGCAATCCGCAGCGGCGCGCGCTCAGGCACGAGCGTGGCTCCTGAACCATTCGACGTAGTCGGCCAGACCGCGCTCCAGCGGGATACGCCAATCGAAATTCATATCGAGCACGCGTCCATTGTCCGCCAGCAAGCTCGTCGGGTCCCCTGGCCGCCCGACTCCGGAAAAGCGCACGACCGTTTTGCTGTCCCAATGCCTGATCAGTTCCTCGGCAATATCGGCCACGCTCACGCCGCGCCCCGAACCGCCATTGATCACGCCAAAATCATCGCGCCACTCCCCCTCCGCGACGCGCGCCAGCAAGCGAACGACGTCGCGAACGTCGGTCCAATCCCTTATCTCGGTTCCCGTCCCTCCGAGATTCAGCGCTGCCACCTCGCTCCGCAGCCGAGAGCAGATATCCCAGAGCAGTTGCTTGCGAAGGTGGGGACCGTAGACAGAGAACAGTCGCACGACCATGCAGTGAATGCCGAAGCTCTGGACGTAACTTTGGCACAGCTGCTCCATGACCAGCTTGTGGTGTCCGTAGGGCGACATCGGCAGAAGCGCCGCGCTCTCGGGAATCGGACCGGTGTGATCGGCGCCGTAAACCGCAGCGCTCGACACCACGATCAGCCGGCTGCTGGGCGCAAAACTTCGAAGCCATTCGAGCAGCCGCGCCGTGCTCGTCACGGTCCGCGAAAAATCCTCGAACGGGCGCGCGATCGACAGCCCGACCGACGATCCGCCAGCCAGATGGAAGACTCGCGACGGCAGCCCGTGCAAGGTTGCGAGCGCGCTCAGATTGGCCGCGTCAACTTCGCCATTGATCCAGGTCTGCAAACCGAGGGTCTGTGCCTGGGCCGGATCGAGCGCACCGTGACCGACGCCATGGACCGCATGCCCGGCGCTCGCCAACTCGCGAACGAGATGACGTCCGATGAATCCGTTCGCACCGGTGACCCAGATGGACATCGAACTTTCTTATGCTCAACTAGCTGCATTCCGATCGCAAGCCGGATCGGTAGCGATCTGACGCCTCACTGATTGCCTCATCGCTCATCCGAAGACAACTCCCTGACGAGGGTTGCTGGATTTCCAGCAACAATCGCATAGGCCGGAACGTCCTTGGTGACGACCGCTCCCGCCGCTACGATGCCGCCCTCCCCAATCGTCACGCCGCGCATGACCATCGCGCCGGCGCCGATCCAAGCGTCATCACCTATTTTAATCGGACGGTCATCAAGAAATACCTTTCTGGGGTGGCCCGTCGAAAAAATCTGCCTAGCCTGCTCGTGCCGCTCGGCGGCTTTGATCGGATGCGACAGATTGTCGAATATATTCACGGCGTGCGAGATCAGGACCCGGTTGCCGATTTGGATTGACGCTCCCGACCAAATCCGCGTCCCTACGCCCACGTAACACCATTCTCCAATTGAAATCCGGCCGCCGTGACCGAGGACCATCAATTCACCCCTGATATGCGAATAGGGACCGATAACGATCTGATCGCTATCGCCAAGCGCGTTTCGGATCCTTGCGCAGTGAGCCAGAAAAGCACGCTCTTGCAGGCGGCAGGTGGCACGCCCGATGAGCCGCTGGGCGAGCAAATGGAGATTAATCCCGTCTATGAGTCTTGCGCCGTGGCGCGCAAGGCCGCCGAGGCTGGACATCAGCGTTTCCTCCTATACGGCGCCGACACGTGCGCGCGAAAGTGCACAGAATTGCCCCAAAAAATACGCTCGATCTCCAATGGACGACATTCGGCATGATGCGTCAAATGGCTAAAGACTCGCTACGATAGCTTGAAAGAGGCTCCACTGACGTGCCTTCGTATGAATCTCATCAACCCGAATTCGCCCGTTCATTGCTATTTGCCGCACAGCGCTCCAGTCAGAGATAGCTCGCTCGATCTGTTCAAGGCAACTTTTCTCATCTCGATAGGCCAGCATCGTATCTTCAGCGACCATTCCCTCGGGATAGTTGCCAGCGTCCGAAACCAGCAGCGCGCCACACCCCATGGCTTCGAAGCAACGCATGTTACCCCGATCCTGGCCTGCCATATCGATCGCGCCGTTGAGGACGATCTTGGATCGCCCGATCAACTCGTAGAGCTCTCTCCCAAAGACCGGCGGCTTGGCGATTGCCGCGACTATCCTCGGGCGCCGATATTTTTGGAGCGGCAGCAAGTAGCCGATCGAGCTCTCCGCGAGCCTAGTCAACCGCGACGAGTCGAGACAATAGACGATCTTTCGGCTTCCCGCGAGGGCAGCAACCTTTTCGAGCGTTCTTGCACGCGCCGAATGATGCCGCGAGTAGCCGCCAACAAACAGCACGTCGATGGGGCGCTCGTCCTGCACGTACTCGCTCATTACAGGATCAATCGCGGGAGAAAACCATTCCGCTCGGCACCCCTTTTCGCGCCAGGAATCCAGAATTGACGGGAAATTTCCGAGCACAGCTCCATAGGCAGTCAAGTCAGCGTTGCCCGACGGCGCCGCGCGCCAACATAGTGTCTTCCTCACACAGCCGGGCAGCCTGCGAACGAAGGAACTTGGAAAGGCGACTGGATCGAGGTTGTAAAGCACTTCGGTTCTGTGATGCTCGATCTGTGCGAGCAGAATGTCTTCCGGCGTAGCTCCCCAGCGGACGCCATGCTCGCGTGCCCAGCGGCCTTGCAGACGACCATCGTTGCCGCAGGTGAGGAACGCATTCGCATCGCCTGCGAGCACAGGTTGTAGAAGGTGAAGTGCGCCGAAACGATCATCCAGAAACGTGTTACGCCGTTCCTGAAAACTTAGGCCCTCCGGTGCAAGGCGATCCAGGCGCGCGAGGTAGGACGGAGTGAGACCGCAGTTCTGAAAAACCCGCATATTCTAGACGCACCCTGCCAGAGTCCACTTCATATTAAGATAGGGCCAGATCCGCCCGACCGACTCCCAATCCCAGGACTTCGACGCCGTCAAACGGCTGACCGCCGCGCGCAGACCCGCTTCATCCACCAGTTCCGCGAACGCCGGGACGTTCCTGTCCAGCAGGTCAGCCGTCCAGCCGGCCAGCGGCCCGTTCAACCATTCCGGCATTGGCGAATTGAAGCCGACCTTGCGGCGCGCGGTGCGAATGGACTCCGGCATCAAATTGGCCATCGCCCGCCGGGCAACAGCCTTGGTATAGCCGTCTGCCGACTTGCTGCTGTCGGGAAGCGCCATCGTATAAGTCACCAGCCGCCAATCCATGAAGGGCATGCGGACCTCGACGCCGTGCGCCATCGAAAGCCGGTCGAAGTTGCGCAGGATGGTGGGCAGCACCGTGCTGTGAAACATCCGATAGAGGCGCTTGTTCAAGCCACCCCATTCACGCGGCAGCACATCGTCCTCCGCTATCAGCGGGAGCGGGGCGGGAAGTTTGCGCAGGCCACCGCGCAGAAAATACACGCCCTTCCGCTTGAGGGCCAACGCACGCAGGACATCCACACAGCGCCGGGCCAGTTTCGAACGCGACGCGAGGTCCTCAGCCGCGTTCCGTATTCGGAATGCGCCCACTCGTCCTTCCTGCAAATAGGCGCCCATCAGTTCGTCGGCCCCGTGACCGTCGAGTGACACCGTCACGCTGTTTCGCGTCAACTGCCGATAGAGCAACCAAACGGCGCTGGGCAACGCGATGTAGACGTCGTCGAGATCGTCGAGAATCTGATCGATATCCGTCAGCGCATCGGTCTGTCCGATTTCAAGAAAAGTAGGCGCGACATTGGCCCAGGCGGCGGCCTCCTCGGCCATCGGCCTCTCGTCGTTCAAGGCGCCGGGGAACGTCGCAACAAAGGCGTGACGCCATGCCATGCTGTCGCGCGGCCCCATGCCTTCCTTCTCGTGCGCGGCCATGGCGCAAATCACGGCCGACGAATCGAAGCCACCCGACAGGCATGTTCCGATCGGGACATCGCTGCGCATGCGCAGGGCCACGGCATCCTGGAACAGTTCGCGAAACCGCGCGACACGCTCGGCTTCGGTGGCCGGCACGGGGGGTAGATGATCTACGGTCCGCCACCAACGCTTGACACTGACCTTGCCTTGGCGAAGCCACATGCAATGGCCGCCCTGCAGGCGGCGAACCTGGCGAAACAGGGTCCGCGCGCTTCCTTCGATCCCGAACGCATCGAGCAGCAGCCGGCGTGCAACCTCCATGTCAACGGAAGTATCGATCAGTCCGCTCCGCACCAGCGCCCGCTGCTCGGAGGCGAAGATGAATCGTTCCGGCGACGCGGCATAGAGCAGCGGCTTGATGCCGAAGCGGTCGCGCGCAAGGAAAAGCTCGCGAGTGCTGGTGTCGAAGATCGCCAAGGCCCACATGCCATTGAACCGCGGCAGCATGTCTTCCCGCCAGGCCTGCCAGGCGGCCAGGATCACTTCGGTATCGGATTGGCTGCGGAACACCGCGCCCTGCGCCTCGAGCTCGCGGCGAAGCTCGAGGAAGTTGTAGATCTCGCCGTTGAACACGATCACATGGCGGCCGTCCCCGGACAGCATCGGCTGATAGCCGCCCTCGCCGGGGTCGATGATCGCCAGGCGGCGGTGGCCGAATGCGAGGCTTCGGTCCGCGCTGAACCAGGTACCCTCGCCGAACGGACCGCGATGCGCGATCAGGCTGGTCAGCCGCGAGATGTCTGCCGGTTCGACCGCATTGCCACCCAGATTTACGATGCCTGCGATTCCGCACATGTCCTAGACAGCCTTGAGGGGCAAGAAGCGACCGACGATCGAACGAATATCCTGCCGGCAAGCCCTTCGATACGGACCCAATTGCGACGCCGCAACCGCGATTGCGAAAATGATCGCGGCCGTCACCGATGAAACAGCTCCCACCGACCACCAGGACGGCGCGGGTTGGAATGGCGCGCGGTCGAGACCATATCGCACCGCCAGCGCCGTCGCGATCCCGATGCCAAGCGGCATCAGCACGCAATGCACGATGCGCGACCACATGCCGGCGACGTCAAAACTACGGCGCACTAGGAAGACAATCGTCGCCATCTGCGCGACCATTCCGGCACACGCGCTCCAGCCTGCGGCCTGCCATCCGAAGCGAGGCAACGCGATGGCGCTGGTCACGAGTGTGACGACACCCGTGATCAAGGCGATGAGCGCGTTGGAGCGCGACTGCCCGTGCGCCAGCAAGTAAAAGCCGAACACGTTCGCGCTCGATCCGAGGATCCCGGCGATCGACAGGACGACGAGAACCTGTGCAGCCTCGCCCGCGACCCCGGCGCCGGTCCAAACATGCAGCAGCGGACCGGCCACCGGGATCAACCCGCCGAGCGCGCTTGCGGCGAGGACGTTGAGAATCCACGACGATCGGAACAGCAGATCGACTTTGCGGTCCTCGCTCTCCCCTTGCAGCGTGCTGAAGAAGGGAAACAGGATCTCGCCGACCTTCAGGATACCGATATAGGTCGCCTCCTGCAGGCGCTGCGCAACGCCGTAGAAGCCGACGAACTGCGGTAGCAGCAGCGCGCCAAGCAGATATCGATCGGCCTGCCCCGCAAGCAGCGCACCGCCCTGTGCGGCAACCTGCCATCCGCCCAACCGAACCAGCCTGCCGAGCGCCTCGCGATGCAATGCTGGAGGCGCCAGCCACTGACGCATTTGGCCGCGACACCAAGCCAGCGCCAGCAACAGGCCGATCGCCAACCCCAGCGCCTGGCAACCCAGGAATGTCGATGCGTAGGGCGCGGCGGGGATCAGGAGGAGCATCGAAAGAGTCGAGACCACGGTGCTGACGATGCCGATCGAGGCGATCCGGCGATAGTCTTGCCGCGCGGTGAACAACGAAATGAAGACGGCCGATAGACATTGGCATAACCAGCCGATACCGGCCAACACAAACGCCAGCGCGAGATCCTCGGCGGCCGGACCGGCCAGATGAAATCCGAGACGCGCGAGCGGAGCCCCGGCCACCAAAAGGAAAATGGCGATCGGCCCGCCCGCGCCGACCGCGAGCATGACCGCGGTCGCGAACAGGCGTCGCGCGTCGTCGCGGTCGGATGGCTCCAGTTGCTGTGCAAGCTCGCGCGACGTCGATAGTCCGAGCGCGTTGCTGAACACCAATGCTGGCGCAATGCATGCGGTGACAAGACCCGCGACACCGAATGCCGCGAGGCCGAGATGGGTGATTACGAAAGGCAGGACCGCCAGATTCAGCACCACGGCCACAAGGAAGGCTATCGCATTCCACGCCGAGTTCCCCAGCAAATCGGGCGGTTTTTGTCTCAACGCCATGCCAACCACCCGGCCTTCACCTCGAGCCTCCGCCACTCACCGATCAGGGTTCCTATAAGGATCGCGAATTCGGGCTAGCAGTCAGCACAACTAAAGTCGATAGCCGAAAGAGGCGGCAGCGGCCCCACTGCGCGGGGCCCTTTCGACCGCTCACGCAAGCCCAGCAGGCCTCCCGGGACCGATCAGGACGTATGCGGCTTGATCGCGGGAAGCGGTGCTCAGAGTTCGTCCGACTCGCCTTTCCTTGGCGATGTGCGAGCGCGAAAGGGGACGGACGACGATCCGCTCGTCGCCGGCATGGCGAGCTTGCCTCAACACTCGCAGAATCAGCCGCGATCCGGGCAGAGCGCGGGAGCGGCCGCTGCATCCGACCGCTGCAGCGCCAGCACCTGACTTCTGCTTGAGCGTCACCTCGAGCGGCTGCACCGAGGTCGGCGACCAGCCGCCGAGGGACTCGCCCTGTCGCAGCCGCACGCCCCTCTGTCGATACGGTTGAGGAAAATCGCGATAGCATCGCCCTGCCCGACCACCGCGGCGACCAGCAGTAGCGGCGGCGCCGCCTCGACCAGCTTGGGTGGCGGCGGAGCGATCTTTTTGACCGGGGATGCGGCGGAGGCGCGCGATGGCGGCCGGCGCATGGCCGAGAAGATCGAGCACTCCAGGGTCACGGTACGGAGCAACCGAGACTTCTTGCGCACGCCCTCCGGTTGCGATCGCTTGCTCTCTGCGCGCCGAATCCCATTCACGTCGTGTTCATCCTCTCGCTACCATTCTTACTCAGGTGGAGGTGTCCAATGATCGTTACTGTTCTCGCAGTTGGACTGATGGCAGGCCGCGCCATGCCGGCGGTCGATGTGCCTCCGTCCGTTCAGCAAGTTCAGTATGGTGTTCCGAGGCATCCCCCGCCGTGCGGGCGTGGCTGGGACGTGAGTGCGCGCGATGGCTGGTGCTATCCGAACGGCTACCTTCCGCCTCAAGAGCAGCAGGCGCTGCAGGGCTACTATCGCGGCGGTCGAGGCTATGGCGGGGGTCGATATCCTGTCCCATGCGGCGATGGCGGAGACGTCGATATCCGAGACGGACAATGCTATCCGACCGGAACGGTGCCGCGCCGATTCCAAGAGGGGCTGCAGTATCGTCGAGGCTATTAGGAGGGCTGAAGGCTATATTGCGGCGAGCGCCGAATGACGACGGTTAAAATCAGCGTGATCGCTCTCCGGATTGAAGCCGCATTCCTCTTCGGAAAAGAGCGACCTAGCAGCCCAGACAGCCAATGTGGATGCCGGTTGGGCGGAAGCGGGCTCAGCCCGTTCCCTGCGCCGTCAAACCAACAGGTAGCCCGTCACAGGATCGAGTGCGGTCGCGGACAGCGTTGGAGCGGCCGTAACAAAACCGATGTGGCCATCCCCGTTGAGGTCCTGATGGAAACTCGACTCCAGCGACTGCAGCGCCGAGCTGGCGCCCGAGACAATTCCGCCCGTGCCGTTGCCGACCACGTTGCCGCCATTGTCGGTGGTCCAGACCGTGTATTGGTCGCTGCTCAGCGAATGCAATGCAACCTCATAACCGCTACTGGTCTGTTCGGCGCCGATCACCCCCCAGCCCCCCAGCGACGCTGCTGAAAGCGGAGTGGCGCCGAACATCAATGTCGGCCCGGTGCCCCCTGCAACGGGATTGAGATGGAAATTGTCACCAACCTGCACCAGGCTCGTCGAACCAAGTGACTCGATCACGTGGCTCGGACTTCCGATCACTCCATCCCCGTTGAGGTCCTGGTGGAAACTCGGCTCCAGCGACTGCAGCGCCGAGCTGGCGCCCGAGACAATCCCGCCCGTGCCATTGCCGACCACGTTGCCGCCATTGTCGGTGGTCCAGACGGTGTACTGATCGCTGTTCAGCGAATGCAATGCAACCTCATAACCGCTACTGGTCTGCTCGGCGCCGATCACCCCCCAGCCTCCCAGCGACGCTGCTGAAAGCGGAGTGGCGCCAAACATCAATATCGGCCCGGTGCCCCCGGCAACGGGATTGAGATAAAAATTGTCACCCAGCAGCACCAGGCTTGTCGAACCAAGCGACTCGATTACCCGGCCCGGGCTTCCGATCACTCCATCCCCGTTGAGGTCCTGATGGAAACTCGACTCCAGCGACTGCAGCGCCGAGCTGGCGCCCGAGACAATTCCGCCCGTGCCGTTGCCGACCACGTTGCCGCCATTGTCGGTGGTCCAGACCGTGTATTGGTCGCCGCTTAGCGAATGCAATGCAACCTCATAACCGCTACTGGTCTGCTCGGCGCCGATCACCCCCCAGCCCCCCAGCGACGCTGCTGAAAGCGGAGTGGCGCCGAACATCAATGTCGGCCCGGTGCCCCCTGCAACGGGATTGAGATGGAAATTGTCACCAACCTGCACCAGGCTCGTCGAACCAAGTGACTCGATCACGTGGCTCGGACTTCCGATCACTCCATCCCCGTTGAGGTCCTGGTGGAAACTCGGCTCCAGCGACTGCAGCGCCGAGCTGGCGCCCGAGACAATCCCGCCCGTGCCATTGCCGACCACGTTGCCGCCATTGTCGGTGGTCCAGACGGTGTACTGATCGCTGTTCAGCGAATGCAATGCAACCTCATAACCGCTACTGGTCTGCTCGGCGCCGATCACCCCCCAGCCTCCCAGCGACGCTGCTGAAAGCGGAGTGGCGCCAAACATCAATATCGGCCCGGTGCCCCCGGCAACGGGATTGAGATGGAAATTGTCACCCAGCAGCACCAGGCTCGTGGAGCCAAGCGACTCGAGTACGAGCGGTGTCATAAAAGACGAACTTGCCGTCCTCCCATCGAGGAACTGCAAATACTCGACGCCTGTTATTGTATCAGTACCATCCGGCGAGCCCGAGCGCTGGTCGCTGACAGTGAAGGTTTGAGTGCCCGAATTGTACGAAATGGCGTAATTGGCCTGGTTCCCCGAATACACCGCCGTATCGGTGCCCGAGCCGCCGTTGATGGTGTCGTTACCGCCGCCGCCGGTGATCGTATCGTTGCCGCCGCCGCCGTTCAGCGTGTTGGCGATGGCATTGCCGATGATGGTGTCGTTGCCGGACCCTCCAGTGGCGTTGTCGATGTAGGACCGCGCGTCCCCGTTATAGAGATAAGCATTGTAGACGTTGCCCGACGCGTAATGGCCGTTTCCGAGATTGGCCAGTTGAACCGACGAGAACACGGACGACGCACCTGGATTGAGATTGATGCTCAGGTTCGTCGTGTAGTTCGACAGGTCGTAGGTATCGACGCCGCCACCATCCCAGATCGTCTCGTAGATGCGATTGGCCGAGCCACCGGCACCGCCATTGTCGGCCGGCTGGCCAACGCCGTTGATGAACTCCTGCCCGGTGGTCGGGCTCCATGTATAAACGGTGGTCCCGGCCTGAGTGGTGTAGTCCGCACCGTACATCGTCTGCAGCGCGAGGATATCGTTGGCCATATAGGTCTGCGGATATCCAAAGGCTTCATTGGTGTAGCCGCTCGTGGTCGAAGCGCCGACATAGCTGCGATAGCTCATGACGGTGTATTCGCTGTCGTCATGCGCGCTCGGCACCGCGACATTGGCGGGGCCGCCGGCTTCCTGACTGTGCTTCAGGCCAAAGGCGTGTCCGAGCTCGTGCAACGCAGTCGTAAAATAGTAATTGCCGAGCGCCGCCTGCGAATAGTTGTAGGCGGTTCCGAACCAGATATCGCCGCCGGGCGCGTAGTTGCCGGGGTAGTAGGCGTAGGATGTCGGATTGGCCGCTGGCGACTGCGCGACCATGATGTCGGCGCCGTTCGTCCCGGCATACTGGATGTTGGCGTTTGTGTAGCCGAGGATCAGTCCAATCGCGTAATTGATCGCCGCCTGCATTTGACTCGGCGCCGAGGCAAAACCCGACGTCGTCGGCTCACTGCTGCCGCCGCTGTAGGGACTAACGTAGTCGCTTGCAGCGTCCGGAAAGCTGTAGGTGATCGTGCCGGTCCATTTATAGCCTGACAGCAGGCCGTCGATCTCGGCGTTGTTGGTGGCACTGACGGTGACTGCGGTAGCCAAGGGGATCTCCGAAAGCGGCAAACCCCATTCGATTCGGGGCGCGGACAGGTGATTCTAGCTTGAGAGCTAAACGTTTGGTTTAATTTTGGCGAGCCGGTGCGGACTCCTTTCATAAGGCCGTGTTAGCCATGAAATCACGTAGTGATACGGTCCAGGACAAGGGCCCCGGTTCCGACCAGCTGCCGTGTTGCGAGTGAAATCATGAAACGACGTTCCCTTTCGGCCGGTCTGTTCGGCGCCCTGGTGGCGCTCGCCGGGCCGGGCCATCTGCCCCTCGGAGGACTGCCTGTCATGGTCGGCAAAGCCAATGCGGATGAGAGCAGCAAGGAAAGCGCCAGGCATGGCGGCACAGCGGGGCGCGCGCCCTCCGTTCCAATGGCCCGCGACCCCTCGGCTGCGGTCGCGGAGGAGTACGAATCCGCCCGTCGCAAGGGAACGCGGGAGGCGTTCGAGCTGTTCATTGCGCGCCACGGCGATGACCCGCTGGCCGAGCAGGCGCGCGCCGCGCTGAAACAGCTGGCGCGCTGATCCTGCGCGGGCGCCCCTCAGGCATTGCATTTCGAAAGGCGGCATCCGCGCGGCCCTGACCTGCCGCGTGATGTCTTGCCGCATGGTCTTTCGGCACTATGGTAGGCCCGCAATCTGCCCCGGAGCCCATCACGATGCCCTTTCCGCATGCCTCGGAAGCCCTGTCACGCTTCACCGTGCTCGATCTGACCCGCGTCCGGTCCGGGCCCACCTGCGTGCGGCAGCTCGCGGATTGGGGCGCGAACGTGATCAAGATCGACGCGCTCACCGAGGATGCCGGCGGCGAGCAGCCAGGCGGACCGCGGCGGGGCTCGGACTTCCAGAATTTGCACCGCAACAAGCGGGCGATGACCTTGAACCTGAAGGACGAGCGCGGGCTCGCCGTGTTCAAGCGCCTCGCCGCCAAGGCCGATGTCGTGGTGGAGAATTTCCGCCCCGACGTGAAGAAGAAGCTCGGCATCGATTATGAGGGCCTCGCCAAGATCAACCCGCGTATCGTCTACGGCAGCATCTCGGGCTTCGGCCAGGACGGGCCCTACCACAAGCGGCCGGGCTTCGATCAGATCGCGCAAGGCATGGGCGGGCTGATGTCAATCACGGGCGCGCCGGGCGAAGGCCCGATGCGGGTCGGCATTCCGGTCGCCGACCTCACCGCCGGTCTGTTCTGTGCCATGGGCATCCTCACCGCGCTGCTGGAGCGCGAGGTCTCGGGCAAGGGCCAGTGGGTGCAGACCTCGCTGCTGCAGGCCCAGATCTTCATGCTCGACTTCCAGGCCGCACGCTGGCTGATGGAGAAGGAAGTGGCCAAGCAGGCCGGCAACAACCACCCGACCAGCATTCCGACCGGCGTGTTCAAGACCTCGGACGGCTACATCAACATCGCCACCACGGGCGGCCGGATCTGGGAGCGCTGCGCGCAGGGGATCGGCGCGCCGGAACTCTACAGCCATCCCGACTATCTGACCGCGCCGGCCCGCTCCAAGAACCGCGACGCACTCAATGCTGAGATCGAGAAGCGTACCTTGACGAAGTCCACCGAGACCTGGGTCCGTGAACTCAACGAGGCCGGCGTGCCCTGCGGGCCGATCTACGCCATCGACCAGATGTTCGAAGACGAGCAGGTCAAGCATCTCGGCATCGCGCAGGAGGTGCCCAACGACGAGGGGCGCGAGATCCGCCTGGTCGGCCAGCCCATGACGCTGTCGCGCACGCCGAGCAGGATGGTGGCGCGGCCGCCGGAGTTCGGCGAGCAGACCAACGAAGTGCTGAAGGAGTTCGGCTTCGGCGCGGACGAGATCGCCAAGCTCAGGGACGCCAAAGTGGTGTGAGTGCCTCGTTAGAGGTTGGCCGGCGACTCGCGGAGCAATGAACAGGCAACGCGGGGTCGAATAACGAGGCCGGAAACGACAAAGCCCGGCGTGAGCCGGGCTTTACTTCTTGTTGACGCCTCTGTTTTTCTTAGTACCGGGCGACCACCGGGCCACCGAACTGGTAGTTGATGCCGGCGCGCAGGATGTGGTCGGTGAAGCGCGACGAAACGTTGGCACTGATCGTGGAGAGCGGCGCCAGCGTGAACGGACCAGAGCCGAAGCGTCCGAGGTCCATGTAGAGATATTCGAGCTTGGCGCTCCAGTTCTGGGTGATCTTGCCTTCGACGCCCACGCCAGCGGTCCAGCCGGCACGCGTCGTCGAGTTCGAGCCGATCGAGGCGACCGCCACACCCGCGGGCGTGAAGCCGGACATCGTGCCCGTGGTCTTGATCTCGCCAAAGGCCAGACCGCCAGTGCCGTAGAACAGCACCTTCGTCGTCGCGAGGATGCCGACGCGGCCGCGGACCGTACCGAACCACTGAAGATGTTGGTCGATCGTCAGCGAGGTGCCGGCAGCGGCGCCGGCGGGAAGGAAGGTAAGGCCCGGAAGACAGGTTCCTCCTGCAGGTCCGGTGGGAGCGCAATTGAAACCGGCGCGGCCCTTTTCATCCGACCATTGCAGGTCGCCCTCGATGCCGTAGACCCAGTTGGCGCTCTGCCAGTTGTAGCCAGCCTGGCCACCGGCGATGGCACCGTTCATGTCGAACGACGCATTGGTGATGGAGCCGGCGGGCGGCACGATCGCAGCACCGGTTGCCGAATTGAAGTAGGAGACGTCGGTGCGCGAGCGGCCCCAGCTGTAGCCGCCATTGGCGCCGACGTAGAATCCGGTCCAACTCCAGACCGGATCGACCATGACAGGAGCCTTGACATATGGCCTCGCGCCTAGGTCGGCAGCCAATGCGCCCGTCGCAAACAGCGACATCGCCGCCGCCATTCCAATCACAATCCGCTTCATGGCAATTCCTCCGCCCAATTTGATGATGAAAATATACGCGGAGGAGCGCCCAACGGCTGTGCCGCGCCAGCAACAACCGGAAACAATCGGGGCGTGCAACGCCCAAGCCTAGAGCGACATCACCCCTATGTATCTGAATCCAGGGGATATCTTCTACCTAGCTGGGCGCCTGCTTGGACTGATGCGTCAATCCGACACGGGTGAGCAAGCCGTCGATCACAGGCCAAAACAGCAGCACGATCGCCAAGGTTGTGATCGAGCCCACCAGGCCGTTCGACCAAAACACCTTGAGGTCGCCGCCCGCGCCGATCATCGACAGACGGAAGGCATCCTCGGCGCGGTTGCCGAGCACGAGCGCCAGCGTGAACGGTGCGAGCGGAATGCCGATCTTCTTGAAGACGTAGCCGACGACGCCGAAGCCGAGCATCAGCCAGATATCGAATATCGCGTTCTGGATTGCATAAGCGCCGATCGCGCAGGACACCACGATCATCGGCGCCACCGCGGCGAACGGCACGCGCAGGATCGAGGCGAAGATCGGCACCGTCGTCAGCACCAGCACGAGGCCGACGACGTTGCCGAGATACATCGAGGCGATCAGACCCCAGACGAAGTCCTTGTGCTCGACAAACAGCAGCGGTCCCGGATTGAGCCCCCACACCATCAACCCGCCGAGCAGGATCGCGGCGGTGCCCGAGCCGGGAATGCCGAGCGCCAGCATCGGCAGCAGCGCCGCGGTGCCGGAGGCATGCGCCGCCGTCTCCGGCGCGAACACCCCCTCGATGCGGCCCTTGCCGAAACTCTCGGGATCCTTGGAGAAACGCTTTGCCAGGTTGTAGCCCATGAAGGAGGCCGCGATCGCGCCGCCCGGGGTAATGCCGAGCCAGCAGCCGATGAAGGAGGAGCGCAGCAGCGTCACCCAGTATTTCGGCAGGTCCTTCCACACACTCAGCACGACGCGCAACGAAATGCTCGCCGCGTGTCCGCGCAGCGCCAGGCGCTCCTCCATCGTCAGCAGGATCTCGCTGATGCCGAACAGGCCGATGACGGCGACGAGGAAGTTGATGCCGCGGAGCAGCTCGGACGAGCCGAAGGTCATGCGCAGATTGCCGGACACCGTGTCCATGCCGATGCCGGCGAGCAACAGCCCCAGCGACATCGAGATGACCGTCTTGTGCTTGGCCTCGCGCCCCAGCCCGACGAAGGAGCAAAAGGTCAGCAGATACACCGCGAAGAACTCGGGCGGGCCGAACTTCAAGGCAAAGGACGAGATCATCGGGGCGAGGAAGGTGATCAGGAGCACAGCGACCAGCGAGCCGATGAAAGAGGACGTGAACGCCGCCGTCAGCGCCTCCGCCGCCCTGCCCTGCTGCGCCATCGGATAGCCGTCGAAAGTGGTCGCGACCGACCAGGCTTCGCCGGGGATGTTGAACAGGATCGAGGTGATCGCGCCGCCGAACAGCGCGCCCCAATAGATGCAGGACAGCATCACGATCGCCGAGGTCGGATCCATCGTGAAGGTGAGCGGCAACAGGATCGCGACGCCGTTGGGTCCGCCGAGTCCGGGCAAGACGCCGACGAAGATGCCGAGCACCAGCCCGACCATCATCAGCACGAGAGTCTTCCACGTCAGCAGGACGGCGAAGCCGTGAAGCAACAGGCCGAAAGCTTCCATCGCGGGCTCGCCTTAGTGGCCGAAGGCCGCTTCGAGCGGCCCTTTCGGCATGATGACGTCGAAGGCGACGTCGAAGGTAACGAACATGATCGCCGTGAATACGACAGCGGTGAGCAGCGACTTCCACAGCGCGATCTTGCCGACGAGACGCATGAAGCTGGCGATCAGGAGGAAGCTCGCGACATAGACGCCGAGAAACTGCGTCGCCAGGCAGAACAGCAGCGTCGGCACGAACACCGCCATGACGCGGCGGGCCTGCGCGCGCGTGACGAAGGTGTCGGGTGCCCCGCGGTGCGCGACCAGCGCCACGATCAGACCGTAGAGGCTGGCACCACCGAGAATGACGGAGAGGTAGAACGGGAAATAGCCGGGCTCCGGCCCGGTCAGATCCCAGGAGGCGCCGGTGCGCCAATTGTCGTAGCCGAGCGTGGCGGCCAGCGCGAGCAGCAGGAGACAGACGAATATCTGGATCGTGCCGGAGGAGACGACGGAAGGCGAGTCGTCTTCGGGCGCGGTCGGATCGTCGACGACGATTTCAAGATCGGTTTGGGGCATGAGCCGTTGGGGACGGAGTAAGTTCAATTCCTCCCTCTCCCCGCTTGCGGGGAGAGGTTGGGGTGAGCGGGAGTGTCCGCGATGACGGTGAGGATTGGACTCGCGGAGAGAGCCCTCACCCAACCCTCCCAGCGCGAGCGAAGCTCGTCGCGCCCCCGCAAGAACGGGGCGGGGGAGAAGAGGCGGCTACTTCGCGACGAATCCGGCTTCCGTCATCAGCGACTTGTTGACTGCATCGTCCTCCTCGAGGAATTGCACCATGTCCTTGCCGGTGAGGAAGATCGGCTTCAGCGCCTGCTTTTCCATGTAGTCCTTGTATTCCGCGGTCTGCGTCACCTTGTGGAACAGCTCGACATAGAACGCCTGCTGCTCAGCGGTGACCTTGCCGGGCAGGAACATCGCGCGCAGCATCAGATACTGCACATCGACGCCCTCCTCCTTGCA
Organism: Bradyrhizobium lupini; assembly: GCF_040939785.1. Lineage (NCBI taxonomy): Bacteria > Pseudomonadati > Pseudomonadota > Alphaproteobacteria > Hyphomicrobiales > Nitrobacteraceae > Bradyrhizobium > Bradyrhizobium lupini. The sequence goes on along the minus strand of NZ_CP162553.1, from coordinate 6,254,327 downwards.
GGTCGGGATGTCGGCCCAGGATTGCGTCTCCGTCACCTTGCTGGTGTAGGAGATTCGCTCCTTGTCGAACACGCAGAGCGGACGCACCTGGCCCGCGCGCCAGACTTCGAGATTTTCGGATGGATTGTTGACGTTGGATTCGGTGTGGTTGCCGACGAGCTGGGTCGCGGCCTCGCCGCCGGACTTGTAGGGCAGATAGGAGAATTTCGCGCCGGTCTTCTGCTCGAGGAACACGGTCAGCACGTGATCCTCGCGCTTGGAGCCGGTGCCGCCCATCTTGAACGGCGCGGCTGCCGCCTTTGCGGCTGCGACGAACTCCTTCACCGTCTTGGGACCCGCGCTGTTGTCCCACAGCACGAACTGGTCGAGCGCGATCACCGAAACCGGGGTCAACTCACGCCAGTTGAACGGGATCTTCGCCGACAGCGGCAGCATGTAGATCAGCGAATAGGCGATCAGCACCTTGTTGGGGTCGCCCTCGCTGGACTTCATGTACATCAGTGCTTCCGCGCCGGAAGCCCCGCCCTTGAGCGAGACCACAATCGGCTGCTTCATCAAATTGTTCTTCTGGATGGCGGCCTGCATCATCCGCGCCATCTGGTCGGAGGCGCCACCCGCGCCCGCCGCGACCACGATCTCGACCGGCTTGGTCGGCTCCCAGCCGGCAAAGGCCGCCGTGCTCAACGATAGCGACGCTGCAACGCCGACAGCTTTCAGAAGAATTCGCACGAGTTTCGTCCCCTGGATTATTAGCTTTGCTTCTCGACGCATTGTGCGGACTAATGCGAGCGAGTTCAAGCACGCGGGTATCCCGCTGCCTATGACTTTCGGCTGACGAAGCCAAGCCGCAGATGCGCTACTTGCCCTTCCAGCTCGGTGTGCGCTTGTTGAGGAAGGCGTCCATTCCCTCGCGGAAATCTTCGCTCATATAGGCCTTGAGGATCAGATCCTCGCCCTCTTCGCGCGACAGCGTGCGGCGGATGCGGCGCACTGCCTCCTTGGTCGCTTCAAGCGTCAGCGGGGCATGGCTCGCCACGAGCCTGGCGGTCTCGTCGGCGCGGCGCTGCAGCGTCTCGACGTCGGGAACGATTTCGTTGAGGAGGCCGAGCGCCAGTGCTTCCGGCGCCTCGACGAGGCGCGCCTTGAAGATCAGATCCTTGGTGCGGGCGGGGCCGACCAGCGAGACGACGCGGCTGATGTTCGACATCGACAGGCAGTTGCCGAGCGTGCGCGCGATCGGAAACCCGATGCGCGTCGTTTCAGTCCCGATGCGGAGGTCGCAGCACGCCGCAATTCCCGCGCCGCCGCCAGTGCATGCCCCCGCGATCGCCGCAATCACGGGCACGCGGCACTGCTCGAGCGTGCCGAGCACGCGGTCGATGCGGGCCTCATAGTCGAGCGCATCCTGCGCGGTTTTGAACGCACGGAACTGAGAAATGTCGGTGCCGGAGGCAAACGCCTTGTCGCCGGTGCCGGTCAGGATCAGCGCCTTGATCGAGCGGTCGGCGTTGATCTCCTGGCAGATCTCCGCCATGCGCTCGTACATGGCGAACGTCAGTGCGTTGCGCGCCTGCGGGCGGTTGAAGGTAATCCGCGCGATGCCGTCCGTGACGGAGTAGAGCAGGTCTTCGTTGGCGGTCGTCGGTGCGTTCATCGCGCGCTCTCTTTTCTCTAAGTTGGCTCAGGCAAGCTGAGCCTTCAGGCCACCTGAGCCTCTAAGCCACCTGAGCCTTGGTCATCGGCACCACGTCGCGTCCCTTCAGGACGTCCATGGCCGCCAACACCCCGCCGCTCCGGTGCGGGATCTTTGCAAGATCGAGGCCCATCTCGACGCCCGCGAGCGTGCCCATCAGCATCAGATCGTTGAAATGGCCGATATGGCCGATGCGGAACACCTTGCCCTTGACCTTGTTCAGGCCGGTGCCGAGCGACATGTCGAAATTTTCCAGCACCACCTTGCGGAAGGCATCGGCGTCATGGCCATCAGGCACGCGCACGCCGGTCAGCGCCGGCGAATGCGCGGCAGGATCGGCGCACTGCGTCTCCAGGCCCCAGACCTTGATCGCGGCGCGCGTCGCCGCGCTGTGGCGCTTGTGGCGGGTCCAGACGTTCTCGAGCCCCTCCTCTTCCAGCATCTTGATCGCCTCGCGCAGGCCGTAGAGCAAATTGGTGGCGGGCGTATAGGGGAAGGTGCCGAGCTTGTTGAAGCCGATGACCTCCTGCCAGTCCCAATAGGAGCGCATGCCGGGGTTGGCCTTGGCCACCGCGAGCGCCTTCTCCGAGACGGCGTTGAAGCCGAGGCCCGGCGGCAGCATCAGGCCCTTCTGCGAGCCGGCGACCGAGACGTCGATGCCCCAGGCATCGTGCTCATACTCGATCGAGCCGAGGCCGGAGATGGTGTCGACCATCAGCAGCGCCGGATGCTTGACCCGGTCGAGCAGCTTGCGCACGTCGAGCGGCGGCGTCACGCAGCCGGTCGAGGTCTCGTTGTGGACGACGCAGACCGCCTTGATGGTGTGCTGCTTGTCGGCGGTAAGGCGCTTCTCGATCTCGGCGAGATCGGCACCATGGCGCCAATCGCTCGGGATGAAGTCGACGTCGAGCTTGAACTTGTCGGCGATGCCGCGCCACAGCACGGCGAACTGGCCGGTCTCGCACATCAGCACCTTGTCACCGGGCGCGAGCACGTTGACCATCGCGGCTTCCCAGGCACCGGTGCCGGACGAGGGGAAGATGATCACGGGCTGCTTGGTGCGGAACACCCGCTGCATGCCGGCGAGGACGGCGAAACCGAGTTCGGCGAACTCCGGACCGCGATGGTCCAGCGTCGGCATGTCCATCGCCCGCAGCACCCGGTCGGGCACGTTGGTCGGTCCTGGAATCTGGAGAAAATGCCTTCCAGTATGCACGGTCATCGGCGTCCTTCCCGGTCTTTGAGTCTGTCTTTTGCGTCTGTCTCTTGAGTCTGTCTTGGCTTCGAGCCCAGCTTGACTTGGAGCCATCTGGCCTCAAGGGGCTGCGCGAGCCGCTCGAATATCACTATTCGCCGGGCTTGTCCCTCGCCGGGCGGGGTCCGTCAATGCACAAGAAGCAGGGCTCGCCTTGCCAAGGGCCGTGACCGGAGGCAAGACGGGGGCGGCGAACAGGCAAGAGCGGACCATGGCGGCGGAAGTGCCCGGGAAATCACAGGAATCGGCCAAAAAGGACGGCCTCGCGGCACGCCTGGCCCGGGACGTGACCGGCGACGTCCTGTTCGACGCTTTCAGCCGCGGCCGCTACGCCACCGACGCTTCCTTCTACCAGATCATGCCCTACGGCGTGGTGGTGCCGCGCACCATGGACGAGGCCTTGCGGGCGCTGGCGATCGCGCGCGACGAGGGACTGAAGGTGACCCGCGCGGCGGCGGAACCTCGCAATGCGGCCAGACCGTCAATGACGGCCTCGTGGTCGATCTCTCCAAGCACCTGAACCGGATCCTGTCGCTCGACGTCGAAGGACGCACCTGCGTGGTCGAGCCGGGCATCGTGCTCGACCACCTCAACCGCCAGCTGAAGAAACACGGCCTCTGGTTTCCGGTCGATGTCTCCACGGCCTCGCGCGCCACCATCGGCGGCATGGCCGGCAACAATTCCTGCGGCGGCCGCAGCCTGCGCTACGGCACCATGCGCGACAACACGCTGTCGATGGAGGCCGCGCTTGCCGACGGCACGCTGAGCCATTACGGCGAGGTGTCGCGCGATCTTTCCGATCTCGATGCGAACGACAGCGCGCGTGCCCTGGTCCGCGACATGCTCGATCTCGGCGCCCGCGAGGCCGGGGAGATCGCCGCGCGCTTTCCAAAAGTGCAGCGCCGTGTCGGCGGCTACAATCTCGATGCGCTGGTGCCGCGCAATGCCCGCAACAACATGGCGCACCTTCTCGTCGGCTCCGAGGGCACTCTCGCTTTCACCACCAAGGTCGAGCTGAAGCTGTGGCCCGTGATCCGCAACAAGGCGCTCGGCATCTGCCATTTCGGCAGTTTTTACGAGGCGATGGACGCGGCCCAGCATCTGGTCAAGCTGAAGCCGATCGCGGTCGAGCTGGTCGACCGCACCATGCTCGCGCTCGGCCGCGACATCGCGATGTTCCGGCCGATCATCTCCGCCGCGATCAAGGGCGATCCGGATGCGGTGCTCGTGGTCGAGTTCGCCGAGGAGGACCAGGCGGACAACCTCGTGCGCCTGAAGCAGCTCGGCGAGCTGATGGGCGATCTCGGCTTCGGCTGGAATAACGACAAGCGCAAATGGGGCGGCGTGGTGGAAATCACCGAGCCCGCGCTGCAGAGCGGGATCGCCGATTTCCGCGCCGCCGGCCTCAACGTCATGATGTCGATGAAGCAGGAAGGAAAGCCCGTCTCCTTCGTCGAGGACTGCGCCGTGCCGCTGCCGCATCTCGCCGACTACACCGCGCGGCTGAGCGAGGTGTTCGCAAAGCACGGCACCAGCGGCACGATGTATGCTCACGCCTCCGAAGGCTGCCTGCATGTACGACCCGTGCTGAATTTGAAACTGGAGCAGGACGTCAAGGCGATGCGGGCCATCGCCGAGGAAGCCTTCGAACTGGTGCGCGAGTACAAGGGCTCGCATTCCGGCGAGCACGGCGACGGCCTGGTGCGCTCGGAGTTCCACACCACGATGTTCGGCGAGCGCCTGGTCGCCGACTTCCGGGAAGTGAAGCAGCGCTTTGATCCCGAGGGCGTGCTAAACCCCGGCAAGATCGTCGACTCACCGAAGATGGACGATCGTTCGCTATTCCGCTTCAAGCCTGAGTATCGCGTCGCTGAGCTCAAGACAAAACTCGACTGGTCGGCTTATCCCGGGGCCGGCGGCGGCTTTCAGGGCGCGGTCGAGATGTGCAACAACAACGGCGCCTGCCGCAAGCTCGAGGGCGGCGTGATGTGCCCGTCCTATCGCGCGACGCGCAACGAGAAGGACGCGACGCGAGGGCGCGCCAACACGCTGCGGCTCGCGATCTCCGGCCAGCTCGGCGCGGGCGCGCTCTCCTCCGACGAGATGATGGAGACGCTGAAGCTTTGCGTATCCTGCAAAGCCTGCCGCCACGAATGCCCAACCGGCGTCGACATGGCCAAGATGAAGATCGAGGTGCTCGCCGCGCGCGCGGCCTCGCATGGCCCGACCTTGCGCGACCGCCTGGTCGGCTACCTCCCACGCTATGCCGGCCTCGCGTCGCGCTTCGCGCCGCTGGCGAATTTGCGCAACCGCAGCCCGCTGCTGCGAAGGCTGTTCGAGCGTTTTGCCGGCATCAGCGCGCGGCGGGCGCTGCCCGCCTTCCGCAGCGACGTGTTCGCGCCGCCTGCCGAAGCGGTCGGGCCGGAGACTGGCCGCGAGGTCGTGCTGTTCGCCGATACATTCAACCGCATCTATGAGCGCGAAAATCTCGACGCCGCGCTGCGCGTGCTCGCGGCCGGCGGCTATCGCGTGCATCTGCCGAAGCCATTGAGCGGCAACGGCCCGCTGTGCTGCGGCCGTACTTTCCTCTCAGCCGGTCTCGTTGACGAAGCCAAGTCCGAGCTCGACCGCCTCGTCGCCGCGTTCGCGCCCTTCGCCGCGCGTGGCGTGCCGATCGTCGGCCTCGAGCCAAGCTGCCTCTTGACGCTGCGCGACGAGCTCGCCTCGCTGCGCAAGGACGCCGACGCCAAGGCCGTTGGCGCCCACGCGCTGACCTTCGAGGAATTCCTGGTGCGCGAGGCCGAGGCCGGCCGGCTGCAACTGCCACTCGGCACCGTCGCCGACAAAGCAATGGTGCACGGCCATTGCCATCAAAAATCCTTCGGCGCGTTCAAGCCGGTCGAGCAGGTGCTGCGCCTCATTCCCAGCCTCGAGGTCGAGACCATCGAGTCGAGCTGCTGCGGCATGGCCGGCGCCTTCGGTTATGGCGCGGACACCTACGATGCCTCGATCGAGATGGCCGAGCTCTCGCTGCTACCCGCCGTGCGGCGCGCGGACCAGAATACGCTCGTCGTCGCCGACGGCACCTCCTGTCGGCACCAGATCCACGACGGCGCCGAGCGCGAGGCGCTTCACGTCGCGCGCGTGCTGGCGCTGAGCCTCGATCGTGCCAAAACGCAATCCACAACCCCTCCCCTTGCAAAGGAACCCAGCCATGGCTGACCTCACCCTCGACACCGCCCGCAAGATCCTCGACGCCGCCTTCGCGAAATCCACCGAGCTGAAGCTGAAGCCGCTGGTGGTCACCATCCTCGACGCCCGCGGGGTGCTCAAGATCGCCGCGGCGCAGGACGGCACCAGCCTGATGCGCGCCGAGATCGCGCACGGCAAGGCCTATGGCGCACTCGCATTGGGCATGGGCTCGCGCGCTCTCTTCCAGCGCGCGCAGGAGCAGGCCTATTTCATTGATTCCGTGAACACGATTGCCAAGGGCGCGCTGGTGCCGGTCCCCGGCGGCGTGCTGATCATGGACGGCACGACCCTGCTCGGCGCGGTGGGTGTGTCGGGCGACACGTCCGACAATGACGAAGCTTGTGCGGTGGCGGGCATCCAGGCCGCGGCCCTAAAGGCCAACGCTGGGTAGCGATGTCCCCCTCGAGCGCTGCGCACCGGAAAAATGTCACAGATAAAGTTGCGGAGAGGACATTAGCATCATCCGCCTGCCTCAATAGAATTTACCGCGCCTGCTGCGTGCGCGACCGGTCGATCGACTGATTAGAGTCGTCGCGCCTATTGAGATAACGACGGATGGCCCTCAAACTTTCGTTCGCGGTCTTTACTATCAAACTGGGAGCAAAGATATCTCTGAGCAGCATTCCGCCATCCCCAGGCCGGCTGGTAGCGAGGTTGTCGCCTTGTCAAGCGAGCTGCACAATTGGAGAGAAAATCGCCCGGGGCGAATTTCGGGAAAATCGATAAATATTTGGACTTTGCGCCGGCCACATTTTGTTCTATGTTTGTCCGGCCTACGCATAACCGCAAGGGCGGCCGCCGCCGATGGTTCAGATCGGACGGCGACCTAACCACAGCAGACTAACCAGGAGTCTACCAATGGCTATCGGCCAGTATATTGCCGATTCGTCGGCGAATTTCTCTTTTGATCTTCTTGTTCCCTCCCAGATGGCTGTCCGGTCGCGCCTTGCGCACTCGGAGCTCATGAGCTCGTCGGGCCGCCTGACGCGCGTGGATGGCGGCGTTTCGCTGTCGTGGATCGCGATCCACTAGCCTCGCCCCCCATCGAGCTTTCCGAACGGCACAGCTTCTCGGCACGCAAGGTGTTGGGGACTGCTGCCGTTCGGATTTCAACGGACATTCGATCGAACCGGAGATCTTCAACATGTCTTACTTCAAGGACAAGCCGCTCATCAGCACGCGCACCACGAGCCATGTGCACCGCCCGTATGGAGGTGTTGCCGACGTTCGCGAGATCATCGACCGCGCCGCCCATGTCAAAGTTCTGGTGTTCCCGATGAGCCTCGGCCCCAAGCTCGTGGCGAGCGAGCTCGCCTGCCCGGCCTTTTATGCCATGACCGGCGACGTTCAGGACGGCAACGTTCCGATCTATCTCGGCGAGACGAACTGCTTCAGCCGGCGGCTCGGTGAACACCTTGCCGATCCGCAGAAGGCGTGGGCCCGCCAGGTGGTGGTGGTGCGCGGGACCTCGAAGGAGGTGCGCTTCACGAAAGAGACCGCAGCCTACCTGCAGTTCTGGCTGACGCATGCGGCCGATCGCTGCGGCGTCATGAAAGTGGTCGCGGGCAGCCCGCCACGGATGCCCGAGATCGATCCGCTGGACCTGCCGCTGCATGAGCGCATGCTCGAAGACGCACAGCGCTTGCTGTTCGATGCCGGCTTGACCGCCTTCGAACCGCCGCCGGGCGGCATGCCACAGGTGGACGCGCCGGTGCTGTCGCCGGAGGCGGCTGACGATGTAGAGAGCGGCCCGATGGAGATCGACGTGCACCTGTCGCCTGGCGGCGCGGAGTTCGAGTTGCGTTATGATGAGACGATCTGGGCGCGCGGCTATCCCGCCAACGACCGATTTGTCGTGGCCGCCGGCTCGGATTTCCGCATCGCCACCAATCCGAGCGCGAGCCCGGTGACCCGGGCGCGTCGAGCCGCCTTGTTCGAGGCCGGCGTGCTGACGCCGATCCCGGGAGCCATAGATCGCATGCGGATCACCGTCGACATCGCCTTCCCCTCGATGGCGACCGCCGCCAAGGCCGTCTGCGGGGCGCATGTCGACAGCTCGAAGTGGCGGCCGGTCGATCCGACGCAGCGCCCGGTGATGCAGCTCTAGACCTGAGCGCGACTGGACGCTGCGGAAGGTTTTCTGCAGCGTCCATGTTCGTCGTTTGCGTAGGCGGGGCCTTGCCCTCCTCCGCAATGGCAAGAGCGATCCGCGATTTTTCACAGTAGGACCGGCTGGCGCCGTGTTTCGGCGTCGACGCGAGCCGAGCAATCTCATGATCGATGATCTGGATGACCTGCCTCCGAGCGACCTCGATGAGGAGGTCATCGAGGGCGCGGCCGAGGATTCCGCATCCGGCGAGCAGGCCACTGCCAGCTTGCCACGCGTGCTGCGCTACGCTGTTCTGGCCTCGCGCGCCGACCATTCGGTCTACCAGCGCCTCGCCGCCGAAATCGAGACGGTCTGCCCGGGCATCGCCCTGACGGAGACATGGATCGACACGCCCGACGCCGCAAGCGGATGCGCGCTTGCCGTCGAGCTCGACCACCGGGCGGTCCGCGAAGACAAGCCGGAGTGCCGGAGCCTTGCCGATGGCGTGCGGCTGATCTCGCTGGCGCTACCTCGCGACAGGGGGCTCGACGAAGAGCACCGCCGTGTCGCAAGCGCGCTTGTTGCCGCCTTTCACAAACTTCCGCCGTCCATCCCCCTCGAGCTCGCCGCCGAGATCGAGGCCCTCGTTTATGGCTGGGCGGCACTGCCAGTCTGCGCGCACGAAGTTATAGGTGCCTTTCAGACGCCCGCAATCCGGGCAGCTGCGATGCTCGGCGCCAGCATGGCGGGGCGCAGGATCGAGGAAGCCGAGGAGACAGCATTCGCCCGCTCGCGGGAGCGTCTGCGTAAAGCCGACGAGCGGGAGGCCATGCGCAGCGACGCCAGTAGTGAGAGGCCGCTGCTGGACGTTCCCGAGGGGCATGTCATCGTGGTGCGAACGGATCCGGTCACCATGACGGGCTATAAATTGAAAGAGATCGTCACGCCCTTGAAAGGCCTGATCGATGTACCCTTGCCGCTGATCAAGACACCGGCGCTTGCGGAAGTGCGCCGCCAGTTGATGGCGGAATTCAGCTACGCGGCCAATGTCGTCGATTTTGTGCTATCCGACCTCGTCGGTCGCCCCACGGTCGCCTTCCGCCCGCTGCTGATGGTGGGGCCGCCCGGGAGCGGGAAGACGCGTTTCGCGCAACGGCTGCAGCAGCTGCTTGGCGTCGGCATGTGGCGGACTGATTCAAGTGGAGCCGATGGCGCGGCGTTCTCCGGAACCGACCGCAGATGGGCGACCGCGCAGCCGTGCCATCCGCTTCTGGCGATCGCGCGCGCTCGGCATGCCAACGTAATGATCCTGCTCGATGAGCTCGACAAAGCCGCGACGGGGCGAGACCATGGCCGCCTGTTTGATTGCCTTCTTGGGTTCCTCGAAATCGACTCGGCGCGGCAATATCCGGACCCCGCACTGCAGACCCCCGTTGACCTGCGACACGTTTGCTACGTTGCTACGGCGAATTTCATCGACAACCTGCCCTCTCCTTTGCTCGATCGCTTCCGCAAGATAGACTTTCCCAAGCCGACGGAGGCCGACCTTCTGGCTCTCATCCCCGCGGTGATCACCGATATCCTGCGCGACCAGGGTATGGACCGGCGCTGGATCGAGGGCCTGAGCCCGAGCGAAACTTCCGCCATCGCGCACCATTGGCGCGGCGGATCAGTGCGACGGCTCCGCCGCCTCCTCGAGATCGTGTTGCGCCAGCGCGAGGTCAACGCAAGCCGCCATTGAACGATAGCGCCGATCCCCCTGTGCCACAGCGGGTAAGGTCTCAGGCGTTGTCATCCAAAGTCCCCCGCGGGATCAGCCCTGTCTCTTGAGGACGCTTTCAAAGGCTCGCAACCGCATGAACTTCCGTCACTAAGGACTCCAGCCGGAAACTCGCACATCTTCCACCTCCCCGCGCTGCGCGATCTCAATGTTTGGCGGAATGTCCTCGGCCGCCGAGGTGACGATCTTCGCCGCGGCTTGCATCAAATCGAGCTCCGGTCTGACCATCCATCCAGCATCCTGGCACAGCAGCGAAATCGCTTTTTCCAAAATGGACTCGGCTCGGGCAAGACGGTGAATGCGGATGGCGATTTCGTCCGGGGAAATCGGCTCGCCCGAGCCTGTACGGCCCGGTTGGTAGATCAGCGATAGACGTTCCGTCTTCAGACGAGCCAACGGCCGCTCTATCGCATCGATCCTCTTCTGCAAATCGAGGCGGGCGCGCCGATCAGCATCGGACGGCTTCAGGACCTCGGCCGAAGCATCTGACGAGGCAGCATCGAGTGGGTTGCCTTCATCGGCGTGAAGTAACCGGGGGATCCGGCGCTGCGCCTCGTGATAAGCAACCGAGACCTCCTGCCTGAGAATGCGATGCAAGGCACCAACGAACAACTGCGGATGGTGAAACGCGATCACTCTCGGCGCATTCCCCGGTTTGACCGCCACGTTGTTGCGGCCCAGGAACGAGGCGAATTCGGCTTCCGTCGCTGAACTCTTCCACAGGCGTTTCAGCTCCGACTGAAACCTGGGCAGCGGGAAGTCAACAGCCTGAGCCGCTCGGCGCATGGAATCGGTCATGCGCGGCGCATCGATGACCGGCACGACCCCGAGTTCGTCGATAAGCCAGTCGGCAACGTGACCGTTGCCATCGGCGCGAAGCGCCTCGATGACCGACTTTTGCCAACGGCTCGGGACGGCCTCGCCCTCGATCAGGTAGGCCGCGAGCGCCATGACTTTGTGGAGTCTCGGTGCATGATGGCGCATGTCCAGCGCGCGAAAAGTTTGAGGGGAAACGTGGCCCAACACCAGGTGCAGATGATTTGCACCTCCTCCAGCACGCGGCTTGTCGTTGTGGGCGAACACCATCAACGGGTGGTCATGTGCCTTGAGTTCTGTGAGGACGAGATCGACGACCTTCGCCACTTCGTCCGCCGTCAGCGTACGCCGGGGCGAAATATAGAGATGCCAGAGCGCAATCTCGGCGCGGGACGCAGCCGTCAGGGCCGCCATGACTTGCATCCCGTCGATGGTCCAACGAACGCAGAGATTGCGCATCTCGAGGAGTTCTGGACGCTGATCCTTGTCCTTCCAGAGGTGTGCATCGAGGCGGCGGGCGTCCGTTAGCGACCCCCGATATGAAAAGGCGCGCGCGATCATCAGCGCGGCCCGATCGAGCGGGCGATCAGCAGCAAGGCGGATACTGCATCTCGCAACAAGATTGTCGTCTGCACGAGGTGTTGGGCATCGGCGCCCTGAGCGCGGCTCTGCTTGATTTCGTTCGCACAGCGAATGATCGTTGCGTGGATTTCCGCGAGCTTTTGTCTTATTCCGTCGTGTTTGGCCCGCCTCCTGCGCGGACGGGTTCCCGACAAGTAGGCCTCCATCGCATCCTTGATGAATTGGCTGAGGTCGATGTTCATCGATGCCGCTCGCTCGGTGGCCTGGTCCTTGAGTGCCTGCGGCAACCGCACGGAAAAAGGAGCGTTGGTCGTGATCGGCGTATTACAGCCAATCTCTGGATGCTTCGCCAATGGCTTTTTCCGGCCCTGCTTGGAGCTATTTACACCCACGTGATTTTGCTCCAGAAGGCGTCCATCCAGCGGCCGATGAGCCGCAGCCGGTGCTCGCACGGGCCGATCCGGCTTCGACGGATACGGACCCGGAGTTTGAGGACTTGCTCGCGTTCAGCCCGCGTCAGCATCTGAAACTCCCGTGGCGGATCTAGCAGCAAGGAAATCAGGCTGGTCGATCGAGCGAGGCGCCGGACCAGCGTGCAAGAAGCCGCGGCTCCGCGCTGTTCGGCTCGTGCGAAGGTCGGCCCAAGCTTAATTGGCATCGGGAAACCTGAGCCCGCGCGAGGCCTCCTCGATCATCTTTGCGATCCAGCTCGCGATGCGCCGCTGGACCGCCGCCGCCGACAGCCGATCGAGCGGCCGGCCGGAGGCATCGAGCCACAAGGGGGCGAGTTTCGCCGGATCGGCGTTCACGAAATCGACGAGGTTCAATCCTGCACGGTCCACCGGCTGCCACAGACGGTCATCGAGCCGCGGCAGCGCGATCTCCGTCACGCCCGCACGCATCTCGTCGAAGTGCTCCGGCTCCAGGTCGATGATGCCCCGATCGAAATTCGGCGGGAACACGACGCCGACCCGTTCATTGAGCACCCACAGCGGCCGGGCGAGCGGTAGCGCGGTGCGCACTAAGCTCGTGTTCGTCGCCAATGCGCGCATGGCGTCACGATTCGAGGTGGTCACAAGCGCCACGATCATCTGGCCGCCCCCGTCGGCGACCAACTTATCGACGTCCATGTCGCGCAGGAAGCGCAAGACCGTCACGTCCCATGTGGCCGCCGTGTCGAGCACGATGCTGCTACCGCTTGTCACCGCCTGATCGAGGGCGTTAGACAGGGGTGAAAATGCCCGCAACAAAGCAAGCGGATCGTCGGATGCGTCGAGCAGATCGGTGTCGATCTTGGTGACGCTGCCAGCTTGTCAGCCAACCGCTCGGCGACGTCCGCCGAGAAGACCTCAATCTTGCATCCGCGCGAGCGCAAGATCAGCGCCACGAGTTCGGTAAACAGGCTCTTTCCTGGCCGCCGATGGCGGACAAGATGACAATGAAGTACCGAGCCGGCATCAGCTGCTTCTCCTCTGTCGGCGAGCAGCTGAATAAGGCATGGCTTGACGAACAAGGCCCCCACGAACCCTATGTGGAAACTGTCGTAGATTGTCGTCATCCGTCGGAAATTGATATCAATCGTCTGAGGACGCCTGGCTCGGCTTACGGGCGGAGCGCGGGCGCGCAGGCTTTTGCAAGGGTGCGGAGGAATCGAAAAGTCGTCCCGGCGCTAGCTGCGGCGGCAAGATCGAGAGTCGGCACCGGCATTCCCGTCGCGCGGGCTTTCGGCGTGCTGCTGACGCCGCCGGCCGGCGAGGCTGACGTGGCATCGAACGGCTTGGAAGAGCCGCCAAGCAGCGCGACATGATGATAGTCGCCCATGCATGCCCGGCGCCAGAGTTCGGCGGCCGAGTCACGGACGGCGCCATGGCAGGCGATCCAGAAGCCGCGTCGACGCCGATGGCGCAGCGTTTCCGCTCGCCCCGACGCGCCGTCCAGGAGTTCCGACAGACGCGTTGCCACGATATGGTGCTGACAGCTCGCGACCCAGATCGTCAACATCGCGGAAACGACGTCGGAACGGATGTTGTCTACGCCAATCGACCCCGCCAGGATATCGACGATCCGAATGATGACGTCCTGAACCGGGCCTTGCGGTCGCTCCGTCATGGGATCCAGAACGGCCTCGAGCACGTCCCAAACCAGACGGGCTCCGGGCGACGGCTCGGCCCAATCATAGAGCGTTCGCCGTCCGCGGTTTTGCCGCTGCGGATCTCGTGTGGCGAGGCACACGCGATCGCGCACATGTTCAAGGAAGCTGGGCGCGACATCTGTCATCCCAGCGATGAAATCTCCGAGCCGCCTTCTCAGATCGCCCGCAGCCGGCGTGGCCAAACCTTCGAAAAAATACGTCGTCGCCGCGTCAAATGGGAAGGGTGTCGACCTGACGGCCACCAAATGCGGTTGGCCCGGGACCTGGCGCAGCGCCGCATTCACAACATGGGGCTCGACGGGCGCAGCTACGACGACCGTCCGGGAAGAAACTGCGCAACTGACGGCATTCTTCAGCACTTCAGCGGTGACAGGCGCCATGTCGCAATTCGAGAATGGATAACGCCCGATCAGCGCGTCGAAAGTCTCAGGCAATATCTCGGACGGAATGCAGGCGACGCCGGTGTGAGCCGCGTGATGCGCCGCATCTACGAGCACGGACAGCTGCGAGATGACTTCCCCGATACGAGCCGAGGCCTCGCGCCGCGCGCTCCGGCACTGAAACAACGACGCGGCCCGGTCGAGGGCTTCGAGATGGACCGCGACATCCGCCGAAGGACGGCGGACCCGGAGGACGAGGCTCTTAACCTCGGCACGATCCTCCTCGATAAGCATGCGCGCTACCGTTTTCCACGACGGAAGAGATCGTCTATTGCGTCGTGGATCCGGGCCTGGTCGATACGGTGCTTAAACCTTTCAAGTTCGGGCGACGTCGGCTGGTTCTTCGCTGTGCTCGCCGGCGATGGTCCGCCAACATCGGTTGGTCGAACGGACGGCCCCCTCGTTGCCGCTCCGGGCGGCCGATCCTTCTTCCCCTTAGCACGCTTGATGAAGTTGTAGAGCGATTGCCCGGTGAACTCCGCGCCCGTGCGACCTCGCGCCCCCCGGACGTTCAGACCCTCGGCAATCTGCTTGTAGGTCAAGCCATGCTCCAAAATCGCCTCGAACGAGCCGATGTGTTGGTCGATGACCATTTGCGTTTTCGGAACGCCCAACTCGGTCGCGGCCAGCGCAGCAACTATCGGCGTCAACAACTCGTCAAGGATCATCGCGGTGCCATTGCCCTTAGATGATGAACAAAATACCTTCCGTTGGGCTTGCGCGTGGCCCGCCCTTCACGACGTGGAATGCTCGATTAGGGCGCCGGCAGGCTGAGGATCGAGGGCGTCGCCCGCGCAGAGCGGCTCCTGCGAATCTTCGCGGCCGCGCGATCGGCAAGATCCGCCACGAAATGGCGCGCGGACGGCCGCTCCTCAAGAAAAACGTGCAGCAGCCGGCATTGGTGGGCGTCCAACGCCTCCGTGATCATCGCCGCGATCTGAACCGATTCAGCCGAGTCCGTCTCCATTTTAGCGGAGCCCTCCTTGGCGCGCCGGATCGTCTGCTTCACGAACTCGACTGTCACCCGCTCGCCGCGCCGCACCCGCGCGATCACCTCGTGCACCGTTTCCTCGCTCACCGACGCAGCACCCAGCGCCTGAGCGGCGGTCAGCGGCAGCCGGCACACGACCTCGCCGTGGCGCTGGAACAGATGCGCTGCGTTCATATAGAGTTGCGCCTTCCGCGGCTTGAACCCCAAAACCACGCGACACCACCGCAAGAAAATGCCGTGCCCCAGACCTTCCTTGGCCTCTACCAGCGCGACGCCGATCACAAGTCCGCTGCAGGCCTCCCGCTCCACCCCCTCCTGGATGACGACCTCGAGCTCCGGCAGCCTGTCCCGCATCTGGGGAGGAATTTGGCCATAGTCGAACTGATCGCCGCCCATCATGGTCGTGCGCGCTCCAACGCTCTCTCGTTTGAAGTATCCTCGGTCAGGATACACCAAAACGGAAAAACGTCAATCTTTTCCGTATGATGGCAACTCGGCACGGTCCGGGAAGAAAATCCAAATGCGAAAAGTTTTCGCTTTTGCCGTCAAACTAGAGAGGGAGGACAGCCCGAATGGGAGGAGCTTTGATCCAAGAAATGACCTATAGGCGATCGAGCGCACGCTCATTGATTGCCTGACTAGATGTCCCGTGAGCGGCCGAACGACTGCGAGACCAAGAATAGCGCAAACAGAGGAGCGAGTGGCGATGCACGCTTCGGAAGCGCTTCCAAAACGCAACCCGCGCGAAGCGGTCAGGGCATTGCGGTCAGCGGGTCGATGATGGTGGAATTGAGGGCAGGCAGTCTTCCGTCTGCGTTCCCTGCATCAGCACCATAACTAGGTCGTTCGCCATGCACGATCTCAGTCAGCTTAACGAAAGCTGATGACCGGAGCGCCCCTCATCTCCCCGTCCAGACCGGCTTGCGCTTCTCGGCGAATGCCTTCAGGCCCTCCTTGGCGTCCTCGGTCATCGCCAGTAGTGAGATCTGGCTTTCGGTGTAGGCGATGCTCTCGTCGAACGACATCGACGCGATGGCCCGCATGGCGTATTTGCCACGTCGGATGGCGCTCGGGGATTTGTCGACGATACGGCCGATCAGCCAGTCGACCTTGGCGTCGAGCTCGGCCGCAGGCACGACGTAGTTGAGAAGGCCTGCGTCGAGTGCCGCGTCCGCGTCGAACGGTTCGCCGGTCAGCGCCCATTCGTTGACGAGGCGCCGCGGTGCGATCTCCTGCAACAGGCTCAACACCTGCATCGGGAATACGCCGACCTTCACCTCCGGCAGGCCGAAGATGACGTGATCGGCGGCGACGGCCATGTCGGTCATGCAGAGCAGGCCCATGCCGCCGGCCATGCAGACCCCGCCAACGCGCGCAATCGCGGGCTTGGTCGCGTTCTGCGACAAGCGCAACAGATCGGCATAGTCGACATTCGGCTTCGAATGATCCATCGCGAAAGCCGCGCCCGAGTTCTGCAGGTCCGCACCGGCACAGAACGCCTTGTCGCCCGCGCCGGTCAGCACGATGACCCGGACATCCTTGTCGTCATGCGCGTCGCGATAGCCACGCGCGATGCCGGCAATGACCTCGCCATTCAGCGCGTTGCGTTTCTCGGGCCGGTTGATGGTGATCCAGAGCGCCTGCCCGCGCTTCTCGGTGATCACGGCTGTGGTGTCGGTCATGGCACGCTCGCTTCCTCGGGCTCCCGTTTAGCGGCCATTTGCGGCAGCTCGGGCCGAAGGTGCAAGGGCAAACTGCGGCGCGGCGCCGCTTTAGCGCCTCGACACAAACTTGAAAGGCGATCGAAGCGCAGGCTCAGGCCGCGACCGCTTTCCTGATCCAGACCTTGTTGTCGTGGAAAGCGGCGCCGCCGATCGGCGCGATTGTGTCCGCGCCCGTCAGCATATTGATGCCGCGCTCACCGATATGGTTCTTGTTGGGATGAACGGACTCCGCGATCAGCACACCCCGCCGCACGCCTTCGAACAGTGTGGCGATCAGCGTGGTCTCGCCGCGGGTGTTGCCGAGCGTCACGGCGTCGCCATGGGCGATGTCGAGCGCGGCGGCATCCAGGGGATGGATCATCACGCTCGCCTTGCCCTCACGCGCCTGGGAGGACGGCGTCTCGTTGAAGGTGGTGTTGAGGAAGCTGCGCGACGGGCTGGTGGCAAGCCGGAACGGATGTGCCTGATCGGAATGCTCGATCACCGCCCAATGGTCCGGCAGCGACGGCATCTTGTCGAAATCACCCATCTTCTGGCCGAACGGCGGATGCGCCCAATCGGCCTTGAAATGGAATTTCCTGTCGGCATGGGCGAAGCCATCGAGATAATGCGACGTGCGGAAGTCCGGCTGCAGGTCGCGCCAGAGGTCGGCTTCGAGACCGGCAATGTCGCCGTGGTCGCTCAGCTTCAGCGTCGCGTCGATCAATTCACGCGGCGTCAGCTCGAACCCCGGATGCCTGGCGCCAAGCCGCGGCGCCAGCGCCTGCAACACCTCGTGATTGGATCGGCATTCGCCGGGCGGTTCGATCAGCTTCGGCCCGACCGAGATGTGCTGGTGCCCGCCGCCGTAATAGAGATCGTCATGTTCCATGAACATCGTCGCCGGCAGCACGATGTCGGCCATCTCGGCCGTCTCGGTCATGAACTGCTCGTGCACCGCGACGAACAAATCCTCGCGCGCAAAACCCTGTCGCACCAGCGCCTGCTCCGGCGCCACCGTCATCGGGTTTGTGTTCTGGATCAGCAGCGCCTTGACCGGGCCCCTGCCGTGCAGGGCCTTGGAATCGCCGGTGAGGATGCGGCCGATCTGCGACTGGTCGAGCGCGCGGACAGTTGGGTCGATGGCGTCATGGCCTTCGATGATAGATTCGTTGAAGTGCCACAGCGCGTAATTGTTGAAGAAGGCGCCGCCGCCTTCATATTGCCAGGCGCCTGTTACCGCCGGAATGCAGTTCGCGGCATGCATCTGCGCCGCGCCGTTGCGGGAGCGGGTGAAGCCGTAGCCGAGCCGGAAAAAGGTCCGCTTGGTCTCGCCGACCAGTTTGGCAAAAGCCTCGATCTCCGCCACCGGCACGCCTGAGATCGCGGAGGCCCATTCGGGCGTGCGCGTCTTCAGATGCGCCTCGAGCTCGCCAGGACAATCGGTGTACTTGTCCATATAGGCGCGATCGGCATAGCCGTCGCGGAACAGGACATGCATCACGCCGCAGGCGAACGCGCCGTCGGTGCCGGGCCGCAGGATGATCTTGATATCCGCCTGCTTCATGGTCTCGTTGTCGTAGATGTCGACGGCTGCGATCTTGGCGCCACGCTCCTTCCGCGCACGGGCGGCGTGCGTCATCACGTTGACCTGGGTGTTGACGGGGTTGGTGCCCCAGATCACCACCAGATCGGACAGCGCCATCTCGCGCGGATCGACGCCGGCGATCTTGCCGGTGCCGATCGCGAACCCGATGCGGCCGACATTGGCGCAGATGGTCTGATAGAACCGCGAATATTTCTTCACATGCGTGAGGCGGTTGAGGCCGTCGCGCATCACCAGCCCCATCGTGCCGGCGTAATAATAGGGCCAGACCGATTCCGCGCCGAATTCGCGCTCGGCCTGGTTGAAGCGATCCGCAATCTCGTCCAGCGCCTCGTCCCAGCTGATCCGCGCAAATTGGCCGGAGCCCTTCGCACCCGTTCGGCGCAGCGGATACATCAGCCTTTCAGGATGATGGATGCGCTCGGCATAACGGGCGACCTTGGCGCAGACCACGCCGGCCGTATAGGTCTGCTTTTTCGAACCGCGGACACGACCGATGCTGCGTCCCTCGACCACCTCGACATCGAGGGCACAGGCCGACGGGCAATCATGCGGACAGGTCGAATGGCGGATTTCGATCTTGGCGTGCTGGTTCATGTCCAATTTGGTAACACCAAAAGACCTGTCAGCCGAGGGTATTTATCCGGCAATGCCCATGCGATTTGCTCAGACCGCGTGCGCCGCCGGTTCCTGCCGTGACCGCGAAGAGCGGCGCCGCCACACCGAAAACCGCCCGATATTCCAGGCGGCATCGCCTTGTGAGGCGTCGACAGTCCGCCTCCCCTGCCGCTACAGTGCCCAACAACAAGAACGACATCAGGGAGGTGGGTGTGACGGCCCGACAATTCATGCTGGCGCTGGCCGCCGGCCTGCTCAGCGCATTCTCCGCAGCCCCGTCCCTGGCGCAAGACTATCCCAACCATTCGGTCCGGATCGTCGTGCCCTTCGGCGCCGGCGGGCCGGCCGATGTCGCGGCCCGGCAGATCGGCAATGCGCTCCAGGAGAGTTTTGGCCAGCCCTTCGTGATCGAGAACCGCACCGGCGCGGGCGGCGTCATCGGCACAGTCGAAGCGGCGAAGTCGCCCGCCGACGGCTACACGCTGCTGATGATGTCCAACACCCAGACCGCGAACGAATCCCTGCTGACGCCGGACAAGCGCAAATACGAGCTGATGCGCGACCTCGCGCCGATCGCGCCGGTGAACTCTTCCGATCTCGTCATCGTGGTGAACCCGCAAGTCGCAGCGAAGACGCTGCAGGAGTTCGTTGCGCTCGCCAAGTCGCAGCCGGGCAAATTGAACTACGCCTCCTCCGGCCAGGGCACGCCCTATCACATGGCCGGCGAGCTGTTCAAAGCCATGGCCGGCATCGACCTCGTCCACGTGCCCTATCGCAACAGTGGCGAGGCACGCAGCGGTGTGATCGGCGGGCAGGTGCAGATGATGATCGATGCCGTGCCGGCGATGGCGCCGAACATCGGCGAGAACCAGGTCCGCGCGCTCGCGACCACCGGCAAGCAGCGCTCAGCGGTGCTGCCGAACGTGCCGACGGCGATCGAGGCGGGTGTCGCAGGCTATGAAGCCACGATCTGGCTCGGCCTGATGGCTCCGGCCGGCACGCCGAAACCCGTGATCGACAAGCTCAATGCAGCCGTGAACGCAATGGTGAAGCGTCCCGACATCGTCAAACTCTGGACTGCGCAGGGCGCGGTGCCCATGTCGATGACGCCGGAAGAATTCGACAAGTTCCTGCGCGGCGACATCGAGAAATGGGCCGATGTCGTCAAGAAGTTCGACAAGTCCTGAGGCCGTAGCGCGACAATGCCGACCATTCAATTCCAGCTTAACGGCACGGCGACGGCGGTCGAGACCGATCCGGATCAGACGCTGCTCGATGTGCTGCGCGGCCGGCTCGGCGTCACAAGTCCGCATTTCGGCTGCGGGGCCGGCGAGTGCGGCGCTTGCCATGTCATGGTCGGTGATCGCGCGATGGCCTCCTGCGACATGCCGATGTGGTCGGTCGCCAACAAGGAGGTCGTCACGGTGGAAGGCCTCGGCACCGCGGACCAACCGCATCCGCTGCAACGCGCCTTTATCTCCGAGCAGGCGATGCAATGCGGCTATTGCGTCTCGGGAATCCTGATCAGCGCGGCGGCGGTGCTGAAGCGCAATCCGTCGCCGACGGAGGCGGAGGTGAGAACCGCGCTTGATCGCAATCTGTGCCGCTGCGGATCGCACAACCGCATGGTCCGCGCCGTGCTGCGGGCGGCCGCGGAGATGGCGACATCATGAGTGCGCCGTCCCCTGCCCCGACACTGCCGGTCAGCCTTGCGGCCAATCCCAAGCTGTCATCCTGGGTGAAGCTCGTCGGCGAGGGCCGTGTGGCGATCTCGCCCGGAAAAGTCGAGATCGGCCAGGGCATCGTCACGGCCCTGGCACAGATCGCAGCCGACGAACTCGACGTCGATATTGGCCGCATCGAGATGATCCGCGCCTCCACGGCGGCAAGTCCGAACGAGGGTGTCACCTCGGGCAGCCTTTCGGTCCAGCAGTCCGGCCGCGCGCTGCGCCACGCCTGTGCCGAGGTCCGCCAGCGCTTCCTCACCGCGGCATCCGAACGTCTCGGCGTCGATGCGTCGCTGCTCGAGATCGATGACGGCACGATCTCGGGCCCCGGCAATGTCAGGACCAGCTATTGGGAGTTGGCCTGCGACGTTTCGCTCGACTACGACGCCAACGTCGGCGCGACAGCGAAGATTGTCGCCAAGCGCACTGTGGCCGGACATTCGGTCCAGCGCGTCGACATTCCCGACAAAGTATTCGCACGGAACCGTTTTATTCACGACTGTCCGCTGCCGAACTTGCTGCACGGACGCGTGCTGCGGCCGGACATCTCGGGCGCCAGGCTGATCGCGCTCGACGAGACGGCGACGCGAGCCGTTCCCGGCCTCGTCGCGATCGTCCGCGACGGCGGCTTTTCCGGCGTGGTTGCCGACAGCGAGGTAGCGGCGGAAGCCGCGCTGAAAGCCTTGCGCAAGGGGGCGACATGGTCGGCCGGCGAGCCGCTGCCGGATGAAAATGATCTGGCCGGATTTCTGAAGAGCCAGCCGGTCGAGACTGATGTCATCGACACCAGGACCACTGCGGCAACGATAAAGAAAGCTGCTCGCACTCTCCGCCGGCAATTCATCCGTCCCTACATCGCGCATGCTTCGATCGCACCGTCCTGTGCGATGGCCCGATGGAACGGCGATCGTGTCCATGTCTGGACGCACAGCCAAGGCGTCTATCTGCTGCGCGCCGACCTCGCGATCGTGCTTAAGCTGCCGGCAAAAAACATCGTCGTCGAGCACATGGAGGGCGCCGGCTGCTACGGACACAATGCCGCCGATGACGTCGCGCTCGATGCCGTGCTCCTGGCGAAAGCGGCCGGCGGCCGTCCGGTGCGGGTGCAGTGGTCGCGCCACGACGAGATGGCCCACGCACCGTTCGGCGCGGCGATGGCGATCGAGATCGAGGCCGACCTCGATGCGGACAACGAGATCGTCAGTTGGCGCCATGCGATCTGGAGCAACGGCCACGCGGCGCGGCCGGGGCGCGCGGCCCAGCCCGCGCTGCTTGCCGCAACCGAGATTACGAACCCCTACCCGCGCATGGTCTCGACCAATCCGCCCGCGGCCAATGGCGGCGGCGGCGACCGCAACTCCGTTCCGCTCTACGACCTCAAGGCCTGGACGGTCACGAGCCACCGGCTGCTGACCATGCCGGTGCGGACCTCGGCATTGCGGACACTCGGCGGACAAGGCAATGTGTTCGCGATCGAGTCCCTGCTCGACGAGGTCGCCGCCCTGCGCGGCGAAGACCCGATCGCGTTCCGCCTGCGTCATCTGCGCGACGAACGCGCAAAGGACGTCATCCGGGCCGCGGCACGACGCGCGCAGTGGAAACCGCAGAAGCAGGCCGGCATCGGTCATGGCGTGGGCTTCGCCCGCTACAAGAACACCGGGGCCTATTGCGCCGCGATTGCGGAGATCGAAGGCACTGATGACATCCGCGTCAAGCGGCTGACGCTTGCGGTCGATGTCGGCGAGGCCATCAATCCCGACGGCGTCATCAACCAGATCGAGGGCGGCGCGATCCAGGCGACGAGCTGGGTGCTGAAGGAACGCGTCCGCTTCGACCGCATGCGCATCACATCGACGTCGTGGACCGACTATCCGATCCTCACCTTCAGCGAGGTGCCAATGGTGGATGTCGAGATCGTGCAGCGGCCCGAGATCGAACCGGTCGGCGCCGGCGAGGCTGCCCACGGCCCGGTGACGGCGGCGATCGCGAATGCCGTTTACGATTGCCTCGGCGTGCGCGTGCGCGACCTGCCGATCACCCGCGACAAGATCATTGCAGCCATGGAGCTGGCATCGTGACGACAGTGAGCATTTCGAGCGGAGGCGCGGCGCAAGGCCTGGTGCGCGGCCTCAGCGATCCCTTCAAGACGCAGACCGGCTTCGGCATCGACGGCGAGTTCGGCGCGGTCGGCATCATGGCCGACAAGCTGCGCACGGGAACGGCGGCCGATCTGGTGATCCTGACGCAGGCGCTGCTTGCAAAGCTTGCCGAAGAGAAGCTCGTCATCCCCTCCTCGATCACAAATGTCGGGCGGGTCGAAACCGCGCTGGCGGTCCGCAGCCGCGATCCCATGGTGACGGTGAAGACCGAAACTGACCTGCGCGAGGTGCTGCGCAGCGCCGACGCGATCTACGTCCCTGATACGAAAGCCTCGACCGCCGGACAACACGTTGCAAAAGTGCTGGATCAGCTGGGCATCGCCAACGAGGTCGCCTCGCGCCTGAAAATCTTTCCGAACGGCGCGACCGCGATGCGGGAGCTTGCGGCATCCACCGCCGCGCATCCGATCGGCTGCACCCAGGCTACCGAGATTATCGCGACCGACGGCATCGCACTGTCAGGAGCGCTGCCGCCGGGCTGCGAGCTCGTGACGATGTACACGGCCGGCGTGACCACGCGGGCCGCACATCCGCAAGAGGCGGCCGCGCTGATCGCGTTGCTGACCGGCGCAGACCGCAAGGACCTGCGCCAGCGCGCCGGCTTCACCGGGTAGGTAAGCGCCCTACGTGTGCAACTGGGTGAGGCCGGTCGGCGGCCCGTCGACGGCCGTCCAGCCGCCATCGACGAATAGCGTGCTGCCGCTGACATAGCTCGCGGCGTCCGAGGCGAGATAGGCCACGGCGGTCGCGACCTCGTCGGCGCTGCTCCAGCGGTTGAACACGGTGTGACCGGCGTAGAGATTGTAGATGTCGGGACGCTGCTTGAACGGGCCGGTCAGCGCGGTCTCGGCGATGCTCGGCGCGATCGCGTTGACCCGCACGCCGGAACGTCCGACCTCGGAGGCAAAGCCCTTCACCAGCAGGCCGATGGCGGCCTTGGTCGAGCCGTAGACGCCGAGGCCGGGCTCGATGGTCACCGCCCGCACCGAGGAGCAGGCAATGATGCTGCCGCCCTTCTGCTCGACCATGATGCGGCCGAAAGCCTGGAAGAACCAGACCGTGCCCTTGATATTGAGGTTGAGGACGCGGTCGAGATCCTCCTCGGTGTAGTCGAGGATGGTCTTACGGATGTTGAGCCCGGGCGTCGTCACCGCGATGTCGAGCCGCGAAAATTTCTGCATCACGGTCTTGGCCAGCGCATTGACGTCCGCAGCGCTCGCGGCGTCACACGCAGCCGCCTCGGCCCAGCCGCCCTTCTCACGAAGGCCGGCGGCGGTTGCTTCGGCGGCGTCAAGCGCACGATCGGCGCAGACGACACGGGCGCCGAGCCCGGCCAGCGCCTCGGCCGACGACTTGCCGATGCCCGAGGCCGCGCCGAGCACCACGGCCGTCTTGCCGGTGAGATCGAAGAGCTTGCGATAGTCGGTCACGGAAGATTCTCCCTGCGTTGCTGCTATCCCTTGTAGCCCATCAGCAGGCGGGGCAGCCACAGCGAGAAGGCGGGAACGTAGGTCACGAACATCAGAGCTGCGATCAGGGCGGCGTAGAATGGCAGGATGGTGCGCATCACCGCACCCACCGAGATGCCGCCGATGGCGCAGCCCACGAACTGCGTCGTCCCGACCGGCGGGGTGTTCAGCCCGAGCGCGCAGTTGATCAGCATCAGCATGCCGAACTGCACCGGGTCCATGCCCGCCTTCATCGCGATCGGCAGGAAGATGGGCGTGCAGATCAGGATGGTCGCCGCCATGTCCATGAACGTGCCGAGCACGAACAGGATGACGTTGATGA
Source organism: Bradyrhizobium lupini (assembly GCF_040939785.1). Lineage (NCBI taxonomy): Bacteria > Pseudomonadati > Pseudomonadota > Alphaproteobacteria > Hyphomicrobiales > Nitrobacteraceae > Bradyrhizobium > Bradyrhizobium lupini. The sequence goes on along the minus strand of NZ_CP162553.1, from coordinate 6,229,673 downwards.
GCAGGAAGATGACCCAGGGCTGGGTCGAGACCTTGCTCATCATCTCGCCGGCGAAGTCGGCAACCTCGTAAAGCCCCATCAGATACTGGAACATGGTGGAGACGCCGATCAGCAGCAGCACCACGCCCGTCGTCTTCACCGCCTTGGCCGCAGCGCGCAGGAAGTTCGGCAAGGTCATGGTGCGGTAGATGAAGAACGTCAGCAGGATCGTATAGGTGACCGCGACGGCCGCGGATTCGGTGGCCGTGAACACACCGGACAGGATGCCCGCCAGGATGATGCCGACGATCAGAAGCCCGGGCAGAGCGGCAGCGAACGAGCGAAAAACCGCGGGCCAGCCCGGGAACTTGCCGGCCGGATAGCCTCGCTTCACCGCGACCGCGTAAGCGGCGACCAGCATGCACACCATCAGCACCAGGGCCGGCAGGAGCCCGGCGGCGATCAGCGCGCCGATCGAAACCTTGCCGCCGGCGGCGAGCGCATAGATGATCATGTTGTGGCTGGTCGGCATCAGCGCTCCGACCAGCGAGGCATGGGTGGTGACGTTGACGGCGTAGTCGGTGTCGAAACCTTCCTTCTTCATCATGGGGATCATCACGGCCCCCATCGCCGACACGTCGGCCACGGGCGAGCCGGACACGCCGCCGAACAGCGTGCAGGCGACCACGTTCGACATGCCGAGCCCGCCGCGGATGTGTCCGACGAGATTCTTGGCAAGCTGCACGATCTTGTCGGCGACGCCGCCATGCAGCATCAGCTCACCGCTGAAGACGAAGAACGGGATGGCGAGGAAGGAGAAGATGTTCATCCCGGACATCATCTGCTGGAAGATGACGGCGACCGGCAGGCCTTCGTAGAGGATGGTGCAAATCGCCGAGAGGCCGATCGCGAAGGCGACGGGGACGCCGAGGACCAGGAAGCCGAAGAAAGTGGCGCCGAGGATGATCAGTTCCATGAGGGGACGACCTCTTCGCCGCGCAGGAGAGCGATGATGTGCTCGATTGAAAAGGAGACGATCAGGACGCCGGAGGCGATCAGCGGCACGTAGCGGATGACTTCGGGCAGCCCGAGATTGGGGATCTTCACGGTTCCGACCGACGCTCCGAGGATCCAGCCGTTATAGGCCATCGCGACGCCGAAGCCGGCGACCAGGACGTGGATGACAAGCTCGATCTTCTCCCGCGCGCGATCCGGCAGCATCACCAGCAAACTGTCCATGCCGATATGCCCGGCATCGCGCACGCCGACGGCGGCGCCGATCAACGTGACATACAGGATAAGAACCAGCGCAAGGTTCTCCGTCCAGGTCGGGCTGGAATTGAGCACGTAACGTCCGAACACCTGGTAGAAGACGATGGTGACGATGACGAGCAGCCCGGTCACCGACAGGTACATCCCTAGCCGAGCGACGGGAGCATTGATCCGGGACAGCAAGCCGGTGGACGGGCGTCCGGCTACGTCCAGTTCGTGGTCTGCGACGTGAGGGTCTGTCATCCAAGTCTCCTTGCAAGTCTCCTTGCGCGCGTCCAATGCGTCGGTCAGGCGTCGCCAGTCGGCAACGCCGGACCGACGCTATGGCCTTACTTCGTGTCCTGGATACGCTTGACGAGGCTCTTCAGCTTCTCGTCACCCGCGAACTTGTCGTACACCGGCTTCATCGCATCGACGAACTCCGCCTTGTTGGCGATCGTCACGACCTGAACGCCGGCCGCTTCGACCGTTTTGCGGGAGGCCTGCTCGCGTTCGTCCCAGAGCTTGCGCATGACGGGCACCGATTCCTTGGCCGCCTTGCGGACCATCGCCTGGTCCTCCTTGCTCAGCGTGTCCCAGACCGTCTTGGACATCACGAGAACTTCGGGCGCCAGGGAGTGCTCGGTGACGTTGTAGAACTTGGCGGCCTCGAAGTGGCGCGAGGACTCGTAAGAGGGCCAGTTGTTCTCGGCAGCGTCCACCAGACCGGTCTTGAGAGCGGTATAGACCTCGCCATAGGGCATCGGGGTCGGATTGGCCCCGAGGCTCTGGATCATGCCGACCCACAGGTCGGATTGCTGGACGCGGATTTTCAGACCCTTGACGTCCGCGAGCGACTTGATCGGTGCCTTGACGGTGTAAATGGACCGGGCGCCGCTGTCGTAATAGGCAAGGCCGATCAGGCCTGCGGGCGCCATGGCCGCCAGGATCTCGTCGCCGATCGGCCCGTCAAGGACGGTACGCATGTGCTGCGTGTCCCGGAAGATGAAGGGCAGGCACAACGCGATGGTTTCCGGCACGAAGTTGTTCAAGGGCGATGCGTTGATCCGCATCATGTCGAGGGCGCCGATCTTGAGCTGCTCGATGGTGTCCTTCTCGGAGCCCAGCGCACCGTTGGGGAACACCTTCACGCCGAGCTTGCCGCCGCTCGCCGCGGCGAGCTGCTTGCCCATGAACTTGACGGCCTCGACGGTTGGATAATCGGCGGGATGGATGTCGGCGGAACGGAAATCGCGTGCGGTCGCCAAGGGGGCTGAGACCGCCAGCAGAGCGGCTGCGATGACGCCGGTGAGTATCTTCATCTGGGCTTCCTCCTGAGGTGATTATATCGTTGGGCAGATGCTGCGGGCCGCCTTGGGTCGCTCCACTTCCGGTGTGAAGTCAAGCGCCATCGTCGTCCCTAGGGCGCGCGGCATTCTCTGTCCAAGCCAAATCCGGCATCGATCAATGCTAGAGTTGCATCGATGGATCAGACCGGCTTTGGGCAGACAGCCGGCTCCTCGTCCAGTTTTTCCGAAATCATCTGTCGTCTGGCGCGGCAAGCGTTCATGCGCGTTGCTTGACGCCGCCGGTGCGGTCCTCTCAAGATGCTGCGAAGCAAAACGGACATCCCGAGGAATGCCTATGCCGCGGAAGCTGATCGACATCTCCGTGCCGCTCAGAAACGACGTGACGGCGGATCCGCCGGGCAATCACCCGACGATCCAGTACATCGATCACCAGCAGGGCCTGCCGCGGATGCTGCAGTTCTTCGACGGCCTCACGGCACAGGATCTGCCGGACGGCCAGGGCTGGGCCGTCGAGCAGGTCTCGCTGTCGACCCATAACGGCACGCATCTCGATGCGCCCTGGCACTTCCATCCGACCATGAATCGCGGCGAGCGGTCATGGACGATCGACGAGGTCCCGCTGGAATGGTGTTTTCAGCCCGGCGTGAAGCTCGACTTCCGGCATCTGCCCGACGGCTACGTGGCGAGCGCCGACGACGTCGAGAAGGAGTTGAGGCGGATCGGGCATGCGCTGTCGCCGCTGGAGATCGTCGTCGTCAACACCGGCGCCGGCGCCAGGTTCGGCCAAGCCGATTATGTCAGCTCAGGCTGCGGCATGGGCTACGAGGCCACCATGTATCTGCTCGAACGCGGCGTGCGGCTGACCGGCACCGACGGCTGGAGCTGGGACGCACCGTTCGTCCACACCGCGAAGAAATATGCCGAAACGAAAGATGCCGGCCTGATCTGGGAGGGCCACAAGGCGGGGCGGCACATCGGCTATTGCCACCTCGAGAAGCTGCACAATCTCGACCAGCTGCCTTCGACCGGGTTCACCCTCTCGTGCTTTCCGGTGAAGATCGAGCGGGCCTCCGCGGGCTGGACCCGCGCCGTCGCGATCATCGACAGCTAGCTGTCGAGCCCGCTCTCGGCGAGTTCGCGCAAGGCATTAATGTCGAGCACGACGATGGCGCCGTGCTCGAGGCGAACCCAGTTGCGGCCCGCCCAGGCGCGCAATTGCTTGTTGATGCTCTCGCGCGTCATCCCCACCATCTCGCTGATCTCCTGCTGCGTGATGGCGAGCGTGCCGCTGCCGGAGTCGAACTTGCGCTCTTCGGTGAGGCCGAGCAGCGCGCTCGCAAGCCGGCCCGGCAGATTTTGCAGGATCACCTGCTCGACCTGCTGACTGGTCCAGCGCAGGCGCGCGCAGAGCAGCTCGATGAATTTCATTGCGAGCGCCGGCTGGCTCTTCACGAACGGCAGGAAGTCCCGGCGATCGATGATGTAGAGCTCGCAATTGGTGTTGGCGGTCGCATCGGCCGACCTGGGGGCGCCGTCGAGCACCGCGATCTCGCCGAAGATCTCTCCGGGACCGATCAGATTGAGAATGGCGTTACGGCCGTCGGGCGACGACGAGGAAATCTTCACCGTCCCTGTGATCACCGCGAAAAGATTGTTGCCGGGATCGCCCTTGGCGGCGATCGTCGCGCCGCGCTTCACCGTCGTGTGCTTGGCGTAACGGCAGAGCTGATCCAGCGCCTCCGGCTCCAGATCCGCAAAGATCGGGTGCTTGCGCAGGACCGATAATTTATTCCCCGCCGCTTGTCGGGGGGTCGTCGCCGGTCTTGTCCTGAGGCACGCCACTGGGCTCCTAAGACTGCGAGGCACTGGGGTCCCTGCGTAGTCAGTGTAGCCCAGTTTTTCAACCGGAAAGCATGCGCCCTATCTGAGGCGAACGCGGCGAAAATGCCGCGGTCAGGCCTAAAGCCGGCAGCCGAAGGATGAGCCAATGCGTCCCAGTCGATGCAGAGTTGCAAGTGCCGCACGCCACCTTGCGTTGAGGCGCTGCCAACCGTCCCGAACTCGCACGGCATAGCCCGCCCCGCGGGCGCCGCAAGATGGGACGGTGATCTCAGAAGCTTCGACGCTTGACGTCCGACTCGGGCCGGCCTGCACTGGTTTGCCGGTCTGCCCAGGCCAGAGCCCCGGCGAAGGTGACAAAGATTGCCACGACAATGGTGCTCATCAGCAACGCGTCAGCCGGCATGATGCCCTCCCCTGTCGTTTTGAGCATTATTCGGGGCACCCGGCCGAATGCATTGATCCCGATCAAAATCGAGCCGCGCTGCGTCGGAATCAGGCTGCGGCCAAGGCCTCGACCTTCGCCGGATCGAGCAGGCTGATCCCGCCATGAATGATCTCGATCACGCCGGGGCGCTCCAGCTTGGTCAAGGTGCGGCTGACGGTCTCGATGGTCAGGCCGAGGTAGTCGGCGATGTCCTGGCGGTTCATTGGAAGCGGAATCGTGTCCAACGCCCGCTTCAGCGAGACCAGCCGCTCGCGCCAGCCGAGCAGAAAGGCCGCAACCTTTTCGTCCGCCGAACGGCGGCCGAGCAGGACCATGTGGTCCCGGGCCTGGCTCAGCTCGCGAATCGCCAGCTCGTTGATCCGCCTGAGGAGATGCGGCCGGTCCTCGATGAAACGGCCGAAGGGTGACTTCGCGAACTGGCATACGGTCACCGCGCCGATCGCATCGGCCGAAAAATTGTGCCTGCCCGAAATATTCATCCGCAGGAAATCGCCGGGCAAGGCAAAGCCCACGATCTGCCGGCGGCCGTCGGGCAGCAGCTTGTACAGCCGCATGACGCCCTCGAGGAGATTGTAGAACGAGGTCGTGATGTCCTCCTCGGAGAACACAGTCTGGCCTGACGAAAAATGGACGCGCCGACCGAGATGCCCGAATTCCCGAAGCTCGGCCGCATCCAAAGACGAACAGACCGCTGATGCGCGGACGGCGCAATCGCTGCAGAGCTGCCAGTTCGGCTCAATCGTGACTACGGGCTTCATCGACCGCTCCAAGCGCCGGCTGCCCATCAGGCCCATCCCGCCGCGCAGCTGCATTTTACTGCAGTGCGCCAAAGCCGGTTGACCCAGATCAATTTTGGAGGGAATCCCCGCCCTATTCTTCTCCCAGACTTAAACGGGGTCACTTTACATGCTGCAAGGAATGCTGCGTCACGGCTTGATCGGGTTGCTTCTGATGACGCCTGTCCTGGCTGCCCCGACCGCCGAACAACGCGGCAAGGCCTTTGCGCGAGCCCATTGCGCGCGCTGCCACGCGATCGACCGTGCGTCGAACAGTCCGCTCAAGATCGCACCGCCGCTGCGGGCCCTGCACAAGCGCTATCCCATCGAGAGCCTTGGGGAGGCGCTGGCTGAGGGCATCAACACCGGCCACGCCGACATGCCGGCCTTCGAGCTCAGTCCGGACCAGATCCACGATCTCCTGTCCTACCTCAAGACCCTGGAATAGCCGGCGTCACACCGCCTGCACCGTCCAGCCGATCAGCTCCTTCGCGATGCGCGTGAAGGCCGTATCGAACGCTGCGACCGCCATGGCCGGCACAATCTTGTCGAGTTTTTCGCTGGTCTCGACGAGACGCGAGGCGATCACCTTGCCGTGCTTGTCGACGATCCGCGCCGACAGCCCGATCTCGACCCGCGTCTCCCCCTCGGTGGCAATGCGGAAGCGCCTGATGTCGATCAGCAGCTGATAGTCCGCCTGCCCGAGATCGGCCGTGCGCAACGGCGCGTGGGCGATGTCGTAGTTCTCGAAACTGTCGATCAGACGCGCCTGTATCAGCTTGGGAATGCTGTCGGCCCAGAGGAAGTCCGCAAAGCCCGGATTATCGCCGCCCGGCGCGAACAGCATGCGCTGGGTCTGGAGCATGGCGACCGCTGTCGGCTCGGGGATGGCCAGTGACGCCGAGAGCGTCTTGCCGCCCGGACCGAGGTTCCGCGGCGTGCGCAGATCATAGGGGACTTCTGCGCCGGCGTTCCGCCGGCGGTCATCTTCTCCAGGCCCGCCAAAACGCCGTCGATCTTGCCGGTGTTGCGCGCAAGCCCGTCGGAGAAGGTCCTGAGATTGGCGATGGTGTCCTTCAGCGGGCCCGAATTGTCCTCCAGCACGGTGTCGACCCGCCGCAGCGCATCGCGCTCGGCCTGCGTCATGCTCTGGCCCGCACCGGCCTCGGCAATCAAGGTCGGGGGCTCGCCGGATTTAGTGACGATGACGCCTCCCTCCAGCGTCACCACCGGCACGCCGGTCAGCCCCTGGAAAATCGAGCCCGACCCTGCTGTCGGCACGCACCGGCGTGGTTGAAGCAACCGAGATCGTCGCATTGACAAAGCGTGGATTGTCCGGCGCAAGCCCGAGCTGGGTGACCTCGCCGACGCGGATGCCGTTGAACAGCACGCCGGCGCCGACCAGAAGACCGGGCACCGGGCCCTGGAATTGCACGTGATAGCTGGTGCGCGGCCCGATCCCGCCGGTGTTGTTCAGCCAATAGACGAAGCCGAACACCGCGAGGATCGCGGCCAGGACAAAACTGCCGATCAGCACGCAGGGAGCGCGGGTTTCCATGTCTCATCTCATCTCGTGTTGCAGCATCTGCGAGCGCTTACCGTGGAAATAGGCGCGCACCCAGGGATGCTCGGATTGCAGCAGCTCGCGCATCGGACCGATCGCCACGATCTTGCCGTCAGCGAGAGCGGCGACGCGGTCGCAGACCGTGGTCAGGCTCGCCAGATCATGGGTGACCATGAACACGGTGAGGCCGAGGGTCTTTTGCAGCGTCCCGATCAGCGCATCGAAATCGCCCGCCGCGATCGGATCGAGGCCTGAGGTCGGCTCGTCCAGGAACAGGATCGGCGGATCGAGCGCGAGCGCGCGCGCCAGCGCCACGCGCTTGGTCATGCCGCCGGATAGCTCCGCCGGATATTTATCGGCATCCTGGGGCCGCAGCCCGACCATTTCGAGCTTGGCGATCGCGATCTCGTCCATCAGCTCCTGCGACAGGACGAGATTTTCACGGAGCGGAAACTGGATGTTCTGCCGGACCGTCAGCGAGGAGAACAGCGCGCCATGCTGGAACAGGATGCCCCAGGTCGTGGCCGCACCTTCGGTGCGGCCGCCGATTGGCCGTCCCGTAACCTCGATGGTCCCGCCTTGGCGCGGGATGAGGCCGATGATGGTTCGCATCAGCACCGACTTGCCGCCACCGGACGCCCCCACGAGCCCGAGGATCTCACCCCGGCGCACGTCGAGCGACAGATGATCGAGCACGGTCTGTCGGCCGAAGCCGACCACGAGGTCGCGGACGCGGATCGCGAACTGCTCTTGCGATTCGCCCATGATCACATTCCGATCGAGGCGAAGAAGATCGCGAACAGGCCGTCGAGCACGATCACCAGGAAGATCGACTTGACCACCGACGTCGTGGTCTGTCGTCCCAGCGATTCGGCGCTGCCCTTCACGCGCAAGCCCTCGCTGCAGGCGACTACCCCGATCACCAGCGCCATGAACGGCGCCTTCAGGATGCCCACCTCGAAATGGGTGACCGAGATCGCCTCGTGCAGCCGCGCGATGTAGATCGCCGGCGCCATACCGCCGTAGAACTGCGCGACCAGGCCGCCACCATAGAGTGCGGCAATCGATCCGATGAAGGCAAGGATCGGCAGCGCAATCACCAGGGCCGCAACCCGCGGCAGAATCAGGACGTGGACAGGATCGAGGCCCATGGTCGAGAGCGCATCGATCTCCTCGCGCATCTTCATCGAGCCGAGCTCGGCAGTGTAGGCGCTTCCCGAACGGCCGGCGACCATGATGGCGACGATCAGCACCCCGAGCTCGCGCAGCACCAGGATGCCGACCATGTCGACCGTGTAGGACTCCGCGCCGAACCTGCGGAAATGGAAGAATCCCTGCTGGGCGATGATGGCGCCGATCAGGAAGGTGATCAGCACGACGATGGGGATGGCCTGCCAGCCGATGCGGTAGAGCTGATAGATCAGCGATGTCAGCCGCAGCGAGCGCGGCCGGCGCAGCACGCCGATCACGGCCATGAACAACGCGCCCAGCATTTGGAGAAAGATCGTGATGTCTTCGCGCGCGCCGACCGTGGACTTGCCGAGATCGTTCAGTCTGAGCAGAACCGGGTTGGGTGCGGGCACCGGCAGCGGCGTGTGGCGGTTGACCTGACGCACCTCCTCCATCAGGCCACTGAAATGGTCGGCGACACCGATAAACTCGGCCGCTTGACCGGATGATGAGGCCCTGCGCGATAGCTTTTCCAGGACCCAGGCGCCGAGCGTGTCGAGCGCACTGACGCCCGACAAGTCCAGCGTCACGGCTCTGGATCGATCGACGTCCGCCCCGACCGACCGGGACAACGTCTCCAGCATCGACACGTTCGCGGCAATCCACGGCCCTTCCGGGCACAATTTCAGCTCTTCGCCCGAGGGCCTCGCCAGCAACAGCGGTTCGGAGTTCACGCTTCCACCTCATCGGGACAACCGGGTCCCGTTCAGCCGGCAGTTCTAGGGCAGCATGGGGCGGCCGGCTTGACCTGTCTCAAGGCCAGCTGTAGCGGCGCGCTCAGAGCTTCAGCCTGACATCGCAGATATCCGGCTCGGTCGGATCCGGCTTCACATCGAAGCCGAGCTGGCGACACATCTCCAGCATGGTGGTGTTCTCCCTGAGAACATCACCCGAGATCGCTTTGAGGCCCTCCGATCTCGCGTAGTCGATGATCAGCTGCATCAGGGCCCATCCCAGACCCTTGCCCTTGAGGTCGGACCGCAGCAGGATCGCATATTCACCGCTCTCGTAGATCGAGTCCGAATGGAGTCGGACCACGCCGACCATCTCACCGGTCGCCTCGTCGAATGCGATAAAGGCCATCGCGCGCGCATAGTCGAGCTGGGTCAGGCGCGCGATGAACTCGTGGGTGAACTCCTTCATCGGCGCGAAGAAACGCAGACGAAGGTCGTACGCCGTGACATGACGCAGGAATGCGTGGATGGTCGGCTCGTCCTCCGGACGCAGGGGCCGCGCGAAGATCCGCCAGTCCTCCTTGAGCTTGAGGTGGCGCTCCCATTGCGACGGATAGGCCCGAACCGCGAAGTTGGCGGCGCCGGAGCCGGCAAACTTCCGTTGCGGCGGCCCGACCGCGACGCGGGCATCGACCGCGGTCACGCCGGTTTCATCCGCCAGCAGCGGATTGATGTCGAATTCGCGGATCTCGGGAATGTCGGCGGCCATCTGCGCCAGCTTGACCAGGACCATGGCGACGGCGTCGGGCTTCACCGCCGGCACGTCCCGGTAAGCGCGAAGCAGCCGGGACACGCGCGTGCGGTCGATCAGGTCGCGGGCCAGTTGCAGATCGAGCGGCGGAAGCGCAAGCGCCTTGTCGTTGATGATCTCGACCGCGGTCCCGCCGCGGCCGAACACAACGACCGTGCCGAAGGTCGGATCGTCGGCGAGGCCCAGAATCAACTCGCGCGCCTTAGCCTTCACCACCATCGCCTGCACGATGACGCCCTCGATGCGGGCTTCGGGACGCAGCTTTCTCGCCCGACCGAGAATATCAGTAGCGGCGGCGCGCACCGCCTCGACCGTCGTCAGATTGAGCACGACGCCGCCGACATCGGATTTGTGGACGATGTCGCGCGACATGATTTTCAGCACGACGGTGGCGCCTTGCGCGAAGATGTCTTCCGCGTAGGCCACCGCCTGCTCGACATCGCCCGCGGCGTATGTGGGCACCATCGCGATATCGTACGCTTCGAGCAGGTGCTTGATCTCGACGGGTTCGAGCCATTGGCGGCCGTCTGCGATGGCAGCAGCTACGATCTGTCTTGCGGCACGTGCGTCCGGCACGAACGTGTCGGGCATTGCGGGTGGAACCTGGCTCAGTTCCTCCACGACTTCGCGGTGCCTCACGAGGTACATGAAGCCGCGCACGGCATCATCCTCGGTCGGATAGTTCGGGATGCCGGCGCCGGACAGTGTTTCGATGATGTTCTGGTCTGCTCCGATCCACGAGGCGAGCACGGGCTTGCCCCAATTGCGGTGCTTCTCGCGATATGCCTTGACGCGTTCGGTCACCATCGTTGCGATATCGGCAGCCGAGGCGATCGCGGTCTGCACGTTGAGGACGAGGACCGCATCGTTGTCGGGATCGGCAAGCAACACGTCGAGCGCCGCCGCATAGCGCGACGCATCGGCGTCACCTACGATGTCGACGGGATTTGCGCCGGACCAGGTCGGCGGCAGCACCTCGTCGAGTTTCTTGCGCGCGTCGGCCGAGATGCTCGCCGGAATGCCGCCGAGCTCGACCAATCGATCGATGGCGAGGACACCGATGCCGCCGCCATTGGTCAGGATGGCGAGGCGCTTTCCCGCCGGCGACTCGACGCGGCCCAGCGTCTCGGCGCAATCGAACAGCTCGCGCAGATCGGAGACCCGCAGGACGCCCGCGCGGCGGAACGCCGCGTCATAGACGGCGTCGGCCCCCGCGAGCGCACCGGTATGGGTGGCGGCCGCCTTCGCGCCCTGCGCCATTCGGCCGGACTTCACCACGACGACCGGCTTCACGCGCGCCGCGGCACGCGCGGCCGACATGAACTTGCGCGCGTCCTTGATGGATTCGATGTAGAGCAGAATCGCGCGGGTCTTGTGATCCATCGCGAAATAGTCGATCAGATCGGCAAGATCGACGTCGATTTGATCGCCGATAGAGACGATGCCGGAGAAGCCGACGCCGCGCTGCGCGGCCCAATCGACCATGCCGGCCGCGATCGCGCCCGATTGCGAGATCAGCGCGAGATTCCCGGGCCCCGGCATGTGCGCGGCAAAACTCGCGTTGAGGCTCACGCCGGGCATCATGATGCCCAGGCAGTTCGGCCCGATCAGCCGCATGCCGTATTTGCGGGCCGCAGTGATGGCAGCCTCGTGCAGGGATCCCGGTCCGTGGCCGAGCCCAGCCGAGACAATCAGGGCACCCGCCGAGCCGCGCCGCCCGGCTTGATCGACAATGCCGGGAACCGCGCGCGCCGGCGCGGTGATGATCACAAGCTCGGGCACGAACGGCAATTGATCGAGGCTGTCCACCGCCGCGACGCCGCCGATCTCGGCATGGCGCGGATTGACGAGGCCGAACTGTCCCGTGAATCCGGCCTTACGGATGTTCTCCAGAACGGCGCGTCCAACGGAGACCGGGCGGGCGCTCGCACCGACGAGCGCAACCGAACGCGGCGACAGCAGGTTCTTCAGACGATAGATTGACATGAAAGCAAATGCGCCCGGTCGGTGGCGGTTCCGATGGTTGACGATCAGGCCGATAAACTGGCGATCCGCCTAGTACGAGAGCATAACCCAGCACGGTGGTTCGCCAATGACGGTCTTTGTCACACCGCCCCAAACGATCTCGTTCAGGCGCGAATGATGGTAGGCGCCCATCACGATTGCATCGATGGCATGGGAATTCGCCCAGCTTCCGAGCACCTTGCCGATCGAGCTGCCGTTACCCTTCGCGGTTTCGAACGAGGCGTAGACCCCGTGTTCCCTCAAATGATCGACGAGAGCCGTGCCGGATTGCACGATCGCGTCGGACTTGTCGTCCGCCACGGTCACCACGCGGACCAGGGCTGCTGCCTGAAGGATAGGCAGCGCGTCGCCGACCGCACGCGCCGCACGCGCGGAGTGGTCCCAGGCAATCATGACGTTCTCGAATTCCGGGCGCAGCTCGTCCACATGCTGCTCCGGGCAAAGCAGCACTGGCCGGCCGGATTCGAACAGCAGCGTCTCGATGATGTGCTCCGTTCGGCTGTCGTGTGGCGTCACGGGGAGCAGCGTGAGATCGCTGAAGCGTCCGTGCTCGGCCAGGACTGACGCGATCTGGTCTGCCGGCACCTTGGCCGACCGGCTTTGAGCGCGAATGCCGGTGCGGGAGGTTGCACGGGTGAACGCGTCCAGGAGGTGCTGACTGTCGCCCGCGCCAACCGACCCGTTTGCCTCGGCCGCATCGGGGAGCATCACCTTCGGCCGCACGAAGACATCCTCCTCGAGTGCCAGCGCGGTGATCCTGGCGCCGAGGTCGGCGGCAACGGCCACGCATTTCTCGATCGCAGCAAGGGCCGGGCCGCGTGGCTGGCCGACGAGCGGCAGAAAGACGTCCTTGATGGGCATCGGGATTCTCCTTGACCACCAGAATAGGCCGGCTTTGGTCGGGACGCTTGATCCTCGTCAAGCCCGGGAACTCCGACCGGTCGGAAGGGGACAGGCGTTGACCGAAGTCAAGGACTGGCCGCGATCTGCTTCTATGGATTACCCTGATTGCCGGCGGGCCGCCTTCCGACGCATCTGGACGTACCAGCTGGAATGACAGACGATTCTCCGACCCAGGACCGGATCTTTGCGGCGCTCACCAATTCCGCGGGTCATCCGAACGTGAGGCGGATCGATACGCACGCCGCTTCGGTCTTCCTCGAAGGCAGACGCGCCCTGAAAATCAAGCGCGCCGTGCAGTTTCCATTCCTCGATTACTCCACGCTCGAGAAGCGCAAGGCGGCGTGTGAGGAGGAGATCAGGATCAACCGGCCGCTGGCGCCGCAGATCTATCACCGCGTCGTGGCGATCACGGAAGAGCCCGATGGATCGGTGAAGGTGGACGGAAGCGGCCGTCCGATCGAGTATGCGGTCGAGATGTTGCGCTTCGACGAAAGCCGGACGCTGGATCATCTGGCCAAGGCCGGAGCGCTGGACGACACTTTTGCCTCGGCCGTCGCCGACGCGATCGCGGCTTCGCATGCGCAGGCTGTTCGCGCCGACGGCAACGCATGGGTTTCCGCCATCCCCGGCCTGATCGATGGCAACAGCAATGGCCTGCGGACCGGCAATCATTTCGAAACCGAAGAGATCGCAGAACTCGGCGAGACTCGCACGCAATGCTCCTCCGCCTCCGGCCTTTGCTGGAGGAGCGCGGCCGTCAAGGCTTCGTGCGCCGCTGCCATGGCGACCTGCATCTTGCGAACATCGTGTCGATCGACGAGAAGCCGGTGCTGTTCGACGCCATCGAATTCGACGCCCAGATGGCAACCACCGACGTGCTCTACGATCTCGCATTCGGATTGATGGACCTGTTGCACCACGATGAGCCACGCGCGGCCAATATCGTGCTGAACCGCTATCTCGCCGCGACTCCGGTCGAAAATCTCGACGCGCTCTCCGCACTGCCGCTGTTCATGTCTGTCCGGGCGGCGATCCGCGCTCAGGTCGCGCTGGCACGGCTGAAGCCGCCGCATTCCGGTGATCCGGGCCTTCTCGACGGGGCACGGCGCTATTTTGGCCTCGCCCGCGCGCTGATCCAGCCGCCCGCTCCCCGACTGATTGCAATCGGCGGGCTGTCAGGCACCGGAAAGACGATTTTGGCACGCGCGCTCGCGCCCGACGTTACGCCGCAGCCGGGCGCCGTCGTGCTGCGCAGCGACCTCGTCCGCAAGCAGATGTTCGGGGTGGAGGAAACGGACCGGCTGCCGGCATCCGCATACACACCGGAGGTCACGGCCCGCGTTTACGAGATATTGGCTCAGCACGCCGGGCGGGTGCTGGCGCAAGGCCATTCAGCAATCATCGACGGCGTGTTCGCCCGTGAGGACGAACGAGACGCGGTTGCCCCACTGGCGCGCGAGCGTAACGTGCCACTGAGCGGCCTGTTTCTGGTTGCAGACCTCGCGATCCGGCAGGCGCGGATCGGAGGCCGCCGGGGCGACGCATCCGACGCCACGCAAGAGGTTGCCGCGCTGCAAGAGCACTATAATATCGGCCATGTCGGTTGGGCGACCATCGATGCATCCGGGACGCAAGAGCAGACGCTCCAGAACTGCCGGGACGCGATCGCCGAGAGCAAGTAAGGCAATCTGCAAATGGCGCGACCCAGCACGAGTTCGACGGCCGCGCGCGTCAAGCCTGCGGCGAGGCGCAATGCCCTGCCCGGCCGCCTCAGCCCCGGCATGGTCTGCGACACGGCGTTCCGGATCATCGCCCGCCGTCACCTCGCCGCCGTTCGCGCCCAGCATGACGGCACCTGCCGTGGCGATCCCGAGGCACTGCACCAGATCCGGATTGCACTGACGCATCTGCGCACCGCCATCCGCTTCTTCTCGCCGATGGTCGATGACGCCCTTCGGCCGGAGGTCTGGACCGAACTGAAATGGCTGAACAGCCAGCTCGGCATGGTGCGGGACCTCGACGTGGCGATCGAGCGGGTCATCGCCGAAAGTGGCGGCGAGTTGACCGTGATTGCCGAGCTCCAGCACTGGGACGAGAAGCGCGCCGAGAGCCATCGCCAGTTGGCGCGCGCGCTGCAATCCGCGCGGTATCGCCATCTCGTCGCGCAGACGTCAGCCTGGATCGAGAGCGGCCCCTGGTCGACCCGGCGCAGCAAGGAAGCTATCAGGCTACGCCGCTGCACGCTCGCCGGCCACGCAACAGCGAAACTCACGGAATGGGAAAAGACGCTGCTGAAGAAAGCACGCAAGCTCCGCAAGCTCGATGTCGAGAAACGGCACAAGCTGCGGCTTCTCAACAAACGGCTGACCTATTCGATCGAGTCGCTCGAGGACCTGTTCGCAGACGAGTCGCTGACAAAACAGCAGTCGATCCTCAAGCAATTGCGCAAGGCGCAAAAGTCCCTCGGGCGATTGAATGACGATGCGCGAGGGCAAACCTTGGCGGCGTCATTGAACGAGGCCGTTCCCGAGGCGGGCATTCGCTTCCTCAACCGCAAGCGCGAAAAGAAACTGTTGCGGACCGCCTCGCGCGCCTACCGGAAACTCGACAAGGCCAAGCCGTTCCGCTCCGCCGATCTTGCGCCGGATGCGGAGCCTGAGGACTAGGTGATCTCGCCAAGGCGAACCTAAAAAAGACGAGCTGGGCCAGCCGTCGGTTCAGCGCGGAATGACGGCGGTGGCTTCGATTTCGACGCGCGCCGCCTTCTCGACGAGTCGGACGACCTGAACCAGCGCCATCGCCGGATAGTGCGCGCCGAAGATGGTGCGGTAGGCCTTGCCGAGCTCTTTCAGGTTCGCCAGGTACTCCTCCATGTCGACGACGTACCAGGTCAGGCGCACCAGATGCTCTGGCTGCGCGCCGGCCTCCGCGAGGATCGCGGCGATGTTGCCTAGGGTTTGGCGCACTTGCGCGACAAAACCCTCCGCGAGACGCTCCTCGTCATCCCAGCCGATGACGCCGCCAGTGACGACGATGCGTCCCTCGGCGGCCATGCCGTTGGCATAGCCTTTCGGTATCGGCCAACCGGACGGCTGGAGCACCTGCGCCCTGGAGCGGGTTTCATCCTCGGCTGTTGTTGGCAGCACCGCGAGGTGCGGGCCTTTCGGCGTGGTCACTGACAATTTTCTATCCTTCTCATTCCGCCGCGACGCCGGAGGACGGCACCGCAGTCTGCGCCAGTTGCCGCAGGGCAAAGCGCTTTAGTTTGCCGGTCTCGGTCTTCGGTAGCTGCGTCACGAACTCGATCGCGCGCGGATATTTGTATGGCGCGATCTCGCGTTTGACATGCTCCTGCAACGCAGCCACGAGCTCGGCATCCGGCGTTACGCCCGGCGCGGCAACGACATAGGCCTTCACGATCATGCCGCGCGCCTCGTCTGGCGCGCCGACGACCCCGCATTCGACGACGGAGGGATGCGTGAGCAGCGCCGCCTCGACGTCCGTGCCTGCGATGTTGTAGCCGGCCGACACGATCATGTCGTCCGAGCGCGACTGATACCAGAAATAGCCGTCGCTATCCATCAGATAGGTGTCGCCCGTGATGTTCCAGCCGTTCTGGACGTATTTGCGCTGCCGCTCGTCGGCGAGATAGCGGCATCCGGTCGGCCCGCGGACCGCGAGCCGTCCCATCGTGCCCGGCGGCAAATCATTGCCGGAATCGTCGACGATCTTCGCTTCATACCCCGGCACCGGCTTGCCCGTCGCACCGGGGCGGATCTCGTCCTCGGTCGCGCTGATGAAGATGTGCAGCAGCTCGGTCGAGCCGATGCCGTCCATCAGCTTGATGCCGGTCGCCTTCAGCCAGGCGTCGAATGTCGGCTTGGGCAGCGTCTCGCCGGCGGACACGCATTTGCGAAGCGAGGAAATATCGCGGCCCGGAAGCTTGCCAATCATCGCCCGGTACGCAGTCGGCGCGGTGAAACAGACCGTGGTCTTGTACTGCTCGATCGCATTCAGAATGTCGTCGGGCGCCGTCTTCTCCAGAACGACAAAGGAGGCGCCGATGTGCATCGGAAACAGCACGCCGCCGAAGCCAAACGTGAAGGCGAGCGGTGCCGAGCCGACGAAGCGATCCGTCTGCTCCGCCCGCAAGATGTTGCGCGCATAACCATCGCAGACCGCCAGCATGTCACGGTGGAAATGCATGGTGCCCTTGGGATCGCCGGTCGTGCCCGACGTGAAAGCGATCAGACAGACGTCGTCGGATGCAGTATCGACAGCTTTGAACTCCGGACTTGCATCCCCCATCAGCGCCTCGAGCGAGTCGCCACTGCCGGTGCCCCAATAGACCACGCGCTTGAGGCTGGGGGCTGCGGCTTTCGCTTTCTCCATTTCCTCGGCGAGCTTGCCATCGCAGAGCGCGAGTGTGATCTCCGCCTTCTGGATCGGATAGGACAGCTCCTTGGCGCGCAACAGCGGCATCGTCGCCACCACAATGCCTCCGGCCTTGATCACCGCCAGATACGTCGCGACCATCATCGGATTGTTGGCCGAGCGAAGCAGCACGCGCCCGCCGGTGACGAGACCAAGCTTGCCGACCAGCACATTGGCGATGCGGTTCACGAGCGTCTGCAGCTCACGATAGGTGTAGCTGACGGCGGGGCTGATCACGCAGGCAGCGTCGCCATGTCCCTGCTCGACCCAGCGGTCTAGGAAATAGCTGACGCAGTTCAGGCGGGGCGGATATTGCAGTTCCGGTCGTGTGAAGATGAATTCCGGCCAGAGCTCGCGTGGCGGAAGATGCTGCCGCGCGAACGCATCGACATGGGCTGTCGCGGCATTGTCGTCATGCGAGCCCGAGATTTGAACCTTGGCGGCGTTGGCCATCGCACGCTCCTTTCAGCATGGAAAGCACCCGGCAGCACTCACTCGGAAACATTTTAGGCTTAAAGCAATTTCGCGCAATAGCGGATTTTGGGCATCCCGTGCTTTTCCGGCGGCAACGGTATTGGCGGGTGCCTCAGCCGCGGACCTAAGCCCGGCGGCGAGCGGCTGATTTCTGCGCCGATGCCTTGGTCTTGGCGAGCAGCCGCATCAATTCGCGCACATCCTTCGGCGTCAGATCGGCGAAGAGATCGGCGATCCAAGTTTCGTGTTCCGCGGCCATTCTGCGAAACTCGCCGCGACCGAGTTTAGTCAGCCGGATCACCTGGACGCGGCGGTCGGTCTCCGACGTGCGGCGGTCGAGATGACCGGATTCCACGAGGCGCTCGACCAGACCGGTGACGTTGCCGTTCGAGACCATCATGCGCTTGGAGACGTCGGACAGCGTCATGCCGTCGGGTGCCTTGTCGAGCTGCGCCATCAGGTCGAAACGGGGCAATGTGACGTCGAAGCGCTGTCGCAACCGGCCACGAACCTCGCCCTCGATCAGGGTCGTGCAGGTCAAGAGGCGCAGCCACAGCCGAAGCTCTTCGGCGTGATCCTCCGGAGTTTCGACGGCCTTGGTCTCGGAATCGAGCATGTTGATGCAGTCACTCACGGCCGGCATTGGCGCCCGGCACGGATCCCCCACGTTTTGAGCTTCAAATAAATCGACGCCGGCTGCAAGCGTAAAGCCGCAACAATCAACCGCATGCCGATTTCTTTAGGCTTCAAATAATTGGCGCGCCACTTGCATGCACCGCTGCCCGCCGGATGACGACGCTTTGAGCTCGCTTGCCGCGGCAGCAATCATCGGCATAAACTTGGATTGGAGTAGCGGCTTGCAGCGCAAGTCCTGTTGTCACGGGGGACAGATCATGAAGACGCAAATGACGTTGGCCGCAGCCGCCTTGCTGCTTGGCACCGCGGTGAGTCCTTCCCTCGCCCAGGAGAAGATCAAGCTGGGGGTGATCGTGACCCTGTCGGGACCCGCCGCTGCACTCGGCCAACAGGTTCGCGACGGCTTTGCGCTCGGGGTCAAGGATCTCGGCGGCAAGATGGGCGGCCGCGAAGTCGAGGTCGTAGTGGTCGACGACGAATTGAAGCCGGACGCAGCGGTCACCAAGGTCAAGGGGCTTCTGGAGCGCGACAAGGTCGACTTCGTGGTCGGCCCGGTCTTCTCCAACATCCTTCAGGCGATCCACCGGCCGGTGACGGAATCGAAAACCTTCCTGATCAGCCCCAATGCCGGCCCATCCACTTTTGCCGGCAAGGACTGCAACCCGTTCTTCTATGTGACCTCGTATCAGAACGATCAGGTGCACGAAATCCTCGGCAAGGTCGCGCAGGATCGTGGCTACAAGCGCATGTATCTGATGGTGCCGAATTATCAGGCTGGCAAGGACTCGGTCGCCGGCTTCAAGCTCGACTACAAGGGTGAGATCGTCGAGGAATCCTACATGCCGCTCAACACGCTGGACTTCCAGCCGGAGCTTTCCAAGATTTCATCGCAGAAACCGGATGCGCTCTTCACGTTCATGCCCGGCGGCCTCGGGGTCAATCTCGTCAAGCAATACAAGCAGGCCGGCCTCGCCGACAGCATTCCGGTGCTCTCCGCTTTCACGGTGGATGAATCGACCTTGCCGGCGCAACAGGATGCGGCGGTCGGCATGTTCGGCGGCGCGAACTGGGCGCCCAATCTCGACAATCCCCAGAACAAGAAGTTCGTCGCCGCCTACGAGGCCGCCTTTAACGGCGTGCCCGGCACCTACGCCTTCCAGGCGTATGATGCCGCGATGCTGATCGACAGCGCCGTCAAGGCCGTGAAGGGCGATCTCTCGAACAAAGATGCGGTCGCGGCCGCTCTGAAAAAGGCCGACTTCACCTCGCTGCGCGGCGCCTTCAAGTTCAACACCAATGGTTATCCGATCCAGGATTTCTATCTGACCAAGGTCGCCAAGCGCGCGGACGGCAAGTTCCAGACCGAGATCGTTCAGAAAGTCTTTGAGAATTACGGCGACCGCTACGCCAAGGACTGCAAGGCGGCGAACTAAGCCGCACGTCGCGTTGAGGGAGGATCACAATGAAGAGCGAAATCACCGGCATCACACGGGCCAATGAGGGGATTCAGGGCATCTCCTGGAACATTCTTGGCCAGACCTATGTGCCGAAGAGCAACACGGAGCACAGCTTCTCCTGGCATGCGACGCTGCCACCGGGCACGTTCGTGCCGCCGCACATCCATCCCGACCAGGATGAATATCTCTACATGCTGGAGGGCAAGCTCGATTTCATGCTCGGCAACTCCGAGTCGCAGGCGACCGCGGGCGACCTGATCCGGCTCGGCATGGGTGTGCCGCACGGCATCTTCAACAAGTCGGAGCAGACCGCGAAGGTGCTGTTCTGGGTGTCACCGACCCGCAAGCTGTTCGACCTGTTCTGGGGCCTCCACAACATGAAGGAACAGAAGCCGGAGGACGTGGTGGCGATGGCCGCCGAGTTCAACATCCACTTCCTGCCGCCGCCTCCCGGCGGCTAGATTCAAGCCCGCACCGCCGCAAGTCCCGGCACTGCGGCGAAGCCAGCCTTGGTCGCATAGCCGCGCACGATCGCCTCGCGCTGGGAATAGCTCAGCACGTTGTCGACATTGTCGAAACCATCAGGCGCGAGCTGCTCGACTGCGTCGATGACGCCCTCGGGACCGCCACGCCTGTTGGAGCGGACGATGTCCGCGGTCATGGGCAGGCGCTTCTTCTCGTATTCAAGCAATGCCTGGCGCGGATGTTCGGCGCGCACCAGCGCGTCAGCGAGACAGCGCGCATCGAGGATCGCCTGCGAGGCGCCATTGGAGCCGACCGGATACATCGGATGCGCGGCATCGCCGAGCAGCGTGACTCTGCCCGATGACCAATAGGGCAACGGATCGCGGTCGCAGGTCGGGTATTCGTAGAACTCGGGCGTGGCCGAAATCAGGCTCTTCACGTCGACGTAGGGCACCGAAAAGCGCGCCACATGCGGCATCAGTTCCTCGCGCCGGCCCGGCCGCGACCAGTCCTCCTTTCGTGGCGGCGGGACATTGCCCTCGCCGACCTTCACCAGCACCGCCCAGTTGGTGAGACGGCTCGCCGGGCTCGATCCCTCCGCGATTGGATAGATCACAACCTTAGCGCTGAGCCCGCCGGCCACAATCATCGATTTGCCGGTGAGGAACAGCGGCCAATCCCGTGCACCGCGCCACAGCATCAGGCCGTTCCAGCATGGCGGCCCCTCGCTCGGGAACAGCGTGTCACGGACCCGCGAATGGATGCCGTCGGCACCAATCAGGATGTCGCCGCGCGCGGTATGGATGTGCGCGCCTGAGCGGTCGAAGAAGTAAGCGGTGACGCCGCTCTCGTCCTGCGTGAAGGCACCGAGGCGGCAGCCAGTGTGGATGGCCTCCGGCCCGAGCCGCTCCTCGACAGCACGATGGATGACGCCCTGAAGTCGACCGCGGTGGATCGAGAATTGCGGCACGTCATGGCCGGCGTCGATGCCGCGAGCCTCGCGCCAGACTTCCTGGCCGTGACGGTTGAGGTAATAGAGCTGGTCGGTGCGGATCGCGACATCGTCAAGCTGCTGGAGCAAACCGAGGCCTGCCAGCTCGCGCATGGCATGCGGCAGCGTGTTGATGCCGACGCCAAGCTCGCGGATGGTGTCAGACTGCTCGAAAATCTCGGAAGCGAGGCCCCGCGAGCGCAGCATCAATGCGGTGGTGAGACCACCGATACCGCCACCGACGATAATCGCCTTCATCGCCCTCACTCCACTCGGTACACACCAGGCAACGCGGCCAAATTCGCACGGGCGGTCACTCCGCCGCAAGCGGCTTTGTCGCCTCCGCCTTGAGCTCGGCCCGGGTCTTGGGCTTAGCCTTAATTCTCAGCTCCTCGAGATCCTGCCGGTCGCGCACGCTGTTGCGGAAAATCTGATCTTTTCCGGGAAGATATTGCGGCGGGCAGAACGCGTCGTCCGCCCCGTACCAAGCCGCCGCCCGCATGGTGAAGAAGGGATCGACTAGATGCGGCCGCCCGAGCGCAACGAGGTCCGCCCGGCCCGCAGCCAGGATGGTGTTGGCCTGGTCCGCCGTCGTGATATTGCCGACGCACATCGTGGCCACGCGCGCCTCATTGCGGACCTGGTCGGAGAACGGGGTCTGGAACATGCGGCCATAGATCGGCTGCGCATCGCGCACGGTCTGCCCGGTCGAGACGTCGACGAGATCGACGCCGGCCTCGGCAAAGGCGCGCGCGATCGCCACCGCATCGTCGCCGCCGATGCCACCCTCGGCCCAGTCGGTCGCAGAAATGCGCACCGACATTGGCTTGTGCGACGGCCACACGGCCCGCAGCGCCACGAAGACTTCGAGCGGAAAGCGCAGGCGATTGGCCAGCGAGCCGCCATACTCATCCGTGCGGGTGTTCGTCAGCGGCGAGATGAAGCTCGCAAGCAGATAGCCATGGGCGCAATGCAGCTCGAGCATGTCGAAGCCGCCGCGTTCGCCGCGCTCGGCCGCCGCCACGAAAGCGTCCCTTATTGCGTTCATGCCGGCGCGATCGAGCTCGCGCGGAACCTGACTGTCGGGGAAATAAGGCAGCGGCGATGCCGAGAACACCTCCCAGCCGCCCTCCTCGAGCGGACGATCCATGCCGTCCCACATCAGCTTCGTCGCACCCTTGCGCCCGGCGTGGCCCAGTTGCAGGCAGATTTTTGCGGCTGAATTGGCATGGACGAAATCGACGATGCGCCGCCAGGACGCCTCCTGCTCGTCATTCCACAGTCCTGCGCAGCCCGGCGTGATGCGGGCGTCGCGGGCAACGCAGGTCATCTCGGTGAAAATCAGGCCGGCGCCGCCGATCGCGCGCGATCCATAATGCACCAGGTGGAAATCGGTCGGCATGCCCTCCTTCGCCGAATACATGCACATCGGCGACACCACGGCGCGATTGGCGATCTCCATCTCGCGCAGCCGGAATGGCTGGAACAGCGGCACCATCGGCTTCTCGGTGTCGACGTCGAAACCGCTGTCACGAACACGCTTGGCAAACGATCTTTCGACCTCCGCCACGAAGTCGGGAGCCCGGAGTTTCAGATTGTCATAGGTGATCGCCTTCGAGCGCGTCATCACGCCGAAGGCGAACTGCACCGGATCGAAATCCCAGAAGCGGTCGACATGCTCGAACCAGACCAGCGAAACGTCGGCGGCGTGCTGCGTCTTCTCGACCTCCTCGCGCCGCCCGTGCTCATAGACGTCCAGCGCCGCCTTGATGCTGGGCGCCTTGTCCATCGCCTCGGCAAGCGCGATCGCGTCTTCCATTGCGAGCTTGGTGCCTGAGCCAATCGAGAAATGCGCGCTCGCCTTGGCGTCGCCGAGCAGAACCATGTTGTCCTTGACCCAGCGCTTGCTGCGGATCATCGGAAAGTTGCGCCACGTCGAGCGGTTGGTGAGCAGTTGGTGACCGTCGAGGAACCAGCCGAAGATCTCCGCCATTCGCGTAGCCGACTGGGTCTCGTTCAGCCCTGTCAGCCCGGCGCGTTCGAACGTCTCCGGATCGGTCTCGAAAATCCAGGTCGAGTGGCCGGCTTCATATTGATAGGCATGGGCGATGAACGGCCCCCACTCCGTCTCCTGGAAGATGAAGGTGAAGGCATCCAGCGGCCTGGTCGAGCCCATCCAGGCGAACTTGTTGGCACGCAGGTCGACTTCCGGCGCGAAATGATCGACGTATTTGTCACGGAAGCGGCTGTTGATGCCGTCCGCGACCAGGATCAGATCGGCGTCGGCGAAGCGGGATTCGTCTTCGACGTCCGCTTCGAAATTCAGGACGACCCCCAGTTCGCGCGCGCGCGCCTGCAGGATCAGGAGCAGCTTCTGCCGCGAGCAGCCACAAAAGCCGTTGCCGCCGACCCGATGGACCGTTCCGCGGAAGTGCACGGCGATGTCATCCCAGTAGGCGAATTCCTGGGTGATGCGGCGGTAGCTCGGAAGGTCGTGCTTCTCGAAATTATCGAGCGTGGCGTCCGAGAACACCACGCCGAAGCCGAAGGTGTCGTCGGCGCGGTTGCGCTCGTATACCGCGATCTCGGCGCTCGGTCGCTGCTTCTTCAGCAGGATTGCAGCGTAGAGACCCGCAGGTCCGCCACCGATGATCGCGACTTTCATGGGAGCCTCGCCAATTCAACCCGCCGAAACTATTTTAAGCCTAAACTAATTGCGCGCAAGTCCCCATTGCGGCAGGCTGCCGGCAAAGCCCGGCCTAGTCGCCCCTGAAGACGGGCTTGACCTTGTTGGCAAAGGCCTCGAAGGCCCGTTCGAAATCGGCCGTCGTCATGCACAGCGCCTGAGCAACGGCCTCCGCCTCGATCGCCTCCTCCACCGACATCGCCCATTCCATGGCCAGCATCCGCTTGGTCATAGTGTTGGCAAAGGTCGGGCCCTCCGCGATTTGCTTGGCGAGCAGTTGAGCCTGGGGCAGCACCTGCTCCGGCGTGACGAGGCGGCTGAAGAAGCCCCAGCGCTCGCCCTCCTCCGCGGTCATGAACCGGCCGGTGTAGAGCAACTCGGAAGCGCGGGACTGTCCGATGATCCGCGGCAGGATCGCGCAGGCGCCCATGTCACAACCGGCAAGGCCGACCTTGTTGAAGAGGAATGCGACCTTGGCTCCGCTCGCCGCAAGCCGCATGTCCGACGCCATGGCGATGATCGCGCCCGCCCCGGCGCAAATGCCTTCAACCGCAGCAACGATCGGCTGCGGACAGGCCCGCATCGCCTTGACGAGGTCGCCGGTCATCCGCGTAAACGCCGTCAGCCCCTTGGTGTCCATCTTCACGAGCGGCCCGATGATCTCGAACACATCGCCGCCGGACGAGAAATTGGCACCAGCGCCGGTCACGACGATGGACTTGACCACATCGTCGAAGGCGCAAGCGCGAAAGAAATCGGTCAGTTCGCGATAGCTCTCGAAAGTCAACGGATTCTTTCGTTCCGGGCGATTGAGCGTCACGGTTGCAACACCATCGACGACGGCCAGCAGGAAGTGCTGCGGCGAATAGTCCGCAAGCGGTAAGGTCACGGGATTGGCTGGTCTGCTCATACGATCTCCTTGGTTTCCTTGTTCCGCGCCTTTGCCATGCGCGCTAAATCTCACCGCCGGCAACAGCGATCGCCTGCCCGGTGATCGCGCCGGCGCCCTCGCCGCACAGCCAGAGCACGGTATCCGCGACCTCCCGAGGAGAGATCAATCGACCCTGCGGATTATGTTTGGCGAGCTCGGCAATGGCCTGCTCGCGGCTACGCCCTGTCTTTTTCATGATGTTCTCGATGCTGCCGGCGACCAGATCGGTGTCGGTGAAACCGGGACACACCGCGTTGACGGTCACGTTGCTGCCGGCCGTTTCAATGGCGAGGGAACGCACGAGACCGACCACAGCGTGCTTGGCCGCGGTGTAAGCACTGACATAGGCGTATCCCTTGAGCCCCGCCGTGGACGCGATCGCGACGATACGACCATAGGGACGGTCCTTCATCCCGGGCAGCACCGCGCTGACAGCATGGACCACGCCCATGAAATTGACATCCAACATGCGCGCGAACAGGGCGCTGTCGGATTTGGAGAACGGCGCGGACTCGGCGCTTCCCGCGTTGGCGATCAGGATATCGATCGGCTTCCGCGCGCTCGCTTCAGCAATGGCGACTTTCATTGAGGTTTCGTCCGAGACGTCGGCGACGGCCGCAAAATGCGCTGCCCCTGCGCTGACAGCCTCTTCAAGCGTCGCAGCGTTCCGCCCAAGGACAGTCACCGTGGCACCGGCCTCGACGAGCGCTGCTGCGATGGCGCGACCGATGCCGCGACCGCCACCGGTCACCAGCGCGTGCGGCGAATGCGGTAATCCGGACATGCGCTGGCTTCCTTGCATTCTGCTGATCGCTCTCTCGATATATTTTAACCTTCAAACTTTTGCAAACAAAGCTCGACTCGGCCGCAACAGCCGCACGCCGGACCCCGGCCCGAAAATTGCTTTAAGTATAAAATTATCTCTTCCCATCCCTCACAGGCCTGTTAGCATCGAAGAGCCGAGCAAAAGGATGTCGCGTGTCGCAGCCTGCGCCAATGATAACAAAGGACGGCCGCTTCGCCTATGAAGCAGCGGGCGATCCGGGCGGGACACCTCTGATTTTCCTGCATGGCATCGGCGGTGCGGCACGGCCTGGCGGCAGCAGCTTGCCACATTCGGTGACCGCTTCCACGCGATTGCATGGGACATGCCTGGCTATGGTGGGTCGGCATCGCTCCCCAGCGTCAGCATCGCTGCCTTGGCGGATGCGCTTCAGCGATTCATCGAGCAGCTTGGTGCTAGAAAGCCAATTCTGGTCGGGCATTCCATCGGCGGCATGATCGTCCAGAAATGGCTGGTGCACTCCCCAAACCTGGCGCGCGCGATCGTGCTGGCGCAGACCAGCCCGGCCTTCGGCAAGGCCGACGGCGATTGGCAGAAATCATTTATCGCCGCACGGCTCGGGCCGCTCGATCGCGGCGAAACGATGAAGTCGCTGGCGCCCTCGCTGGTGAAGGAACTCGTGGGCGACGATCCTGATCCCAGGGGAATGGAGCTTGCACGCGAGTGCATGGCAAGCGTGCCCGAGGCGAGCTATCGCGCCATGATGCTGGCGTTGATTGGCTTCGACCAACGCAGCACCCTCAAGGACATTTCCATCCCGACGCTGCTGCTGTCCGGCTCCAAGGACAACAACGCACCAGCCCCAATGATGGCGAAGACGGCGACCTACATTCCATCTGCCGAGTATGTCGAGTTGGCCGGTGTCGGCCATCTTGCAAACCTTGAGCGCCCCGATGCCTTTGGCGAGGCTCTCGGCCGGTTCCTGAACTCCGTCGCGATCAACACGTAGGATGACTGCGCAATGACCATGCAAGTCAGCAAGACCATCGGCGCGAGTGACAAGGTCGCGCTGGATGCACCGATCTTCGATCCCGTCGCATTCCGACTGAGCGACGAGCAGGCCGGCATCATCGCCCGGGCGCGCGAGATCGGCCAGAGCGTGTTCGCCGACCGCGCCGCGACTTACGATCGCGAGGCGATTTTCCCGTCCGAGAATTATCGCGACCTGCATCGCGTCGGCCTGCTCGGTATTGCCGTGCCCAAGAAGCATGGCGGGCTCGGAGCGAATTATCAAACCTACGCCCTCGCGGCAGCCGAAATCGGCCGCTATTGCGGCGCGACTGCGCTCACCTGGAACATGCATGTCTGCTCGACGCTGTGGTCGGGCCCGCTCGCCGACGATCTCGACATGGATGCAGAGACTCGCGCCGAGCACGAGCAGCGGCGCGCAGTCCACTACAAGCGCATCGTCGAGGATGGCGCGATCTATTCGCAGCCCTTCTCGGAGGGCGGTGCGGCAGCGGCAGGCGGCGTCGCTTTCGGCACGGAAGCACGGCCGATCGAGGGCGGCTGGATCGTCAACGGCAAGAAGATCTTTGCATCACTCTCCGGCCATGCGGACTATTACGGCGTTCTCTGCACCGAGATCGAGGAAGGCGAGAAGGCTTCGCGCCGCAATACGCTTTACCTCGCCATTCCTGCAAAATCGGAAGGCGTTTCGGTCGTCGGCGACTGGGATCCGCTCGGCATGCGCGGAACAGTCTCGCGCACGCTGCTGTTCAAGGACGTGTTCGTGCCGGCAGATTCGGCGCTGATGCCGCGGGGCGTCTATTTCCAGGCCGCGATGCGCTGGCCGCATATGTTCCTGACGCTGTCGCCGACCTATATGGGCCTTGCGCAAGCCGCCTATGACTTCACCGTGCGATATCTGCGCGGCGAAGTACCAGGCATGCCGCCGGTCAAGCGCAGGATGTATCCGACCAAGCAGATTGCGGTCGCGCAGATGCAGATCAAGCTCGAGCAGATCAAGGCAATCTGGTTCCAGGCGGTCACCGAGGCGCACGCCAACCCGAGCAAGGAGCAGGTGCTGCGCGCCTATGCCGCGCAATATTCGGTGATGGAGGGCGCCAATGAGCTCGCCGCGCTCGCGATCCGCACCTGTGGCGGTCAGGCCATGCTCCGCTCGCTGCCGCTCGAGCGGATCTATCGCGACAGCCGCTGCGGCTCGCTGATGCTGCCCTGGACAGCCGAGCTCTGCCTCGACCGGATCGGGCGCGAGGCGCTGTACGAGGCCGGCGAAACGGACGACTGACGGTGGATCTCTGCAGTCTGATCGATCGCAACGCGGCGTTCGCGCCAGACAAGACGGCCATTGCCTTCGAAGGCGAACGGTTGAGCTATGCAGCGTTCGCGGCACGCATCGAGCGGACGGCGGCGACATTGAAGCAGGAGCTCGGCGTAGGTCGGGGCGACCGCGTTGCGATCCTCAGCCTGAACCGGCCGGATTATCTGGTTCTGCTCTATGCCTGCGCGCGGCTCGGCGCGATGCTGGTGCCGCTGAACTGGCGGCTGGCTATAGCCGAGCAGCTTTTCATCCTTACCGATGCCGGCGCCAAGGTCCTGGTGCTCGAGCAGGCCTTTGAGGGAATTCTTGCCGAGCTCGAGGGCACTGCAATTGTCGGGCTCGATTTCGAGCCGCCTCGCGGTACGACGTTCGAAAACCTGTTGGCCCGAAGCCGGGGCACCGGCCGCAACCCGCACACCGATCTCTCCTGCCCGCTCCTCATTGTCTACACATCGGGAACGACCGGACGACCGAAAGGCGCGGTGCTGCGCCAGGAAGCGTTGTTCTGGAACGGCGTCATGAGCCAGCACATGCACAACATGACGTCCAATGACCATGTGCTGACGCTGCTGCCGTTCTTCCACGTCGGTGGCCTCAACATCCAGACCACGGCGGCGCTCCAGCTGGGTGCGATGGTCACGGTTCACGCGCGCTTCACGCCGGACACCGCGCTTGCAGCCGTCGAACGGGAACGGCCGACCTTGACCGTGATGGTGCCGGCGATCATCCAGGCCGTAAGCGAGCATCCCGCCTGGACCACGACCGACCTTTCGTCACTCAAAGCCGTCGCGACCGGCTCGACTATCGTGCCGCCGCATCTGATCGACCGTTTCGTTGCTCGTGGCGTCCCGGTGCTCCAGGTCTACGGCTCGACGGAAACATGCCCCATTGCAGTCTACACCCGGCTTGGTGGCGATCTCTCGCGCGCGGGATCGACCGGACTTGCCGGCCTGTGCTGCGAAGCGAAAGTGATTGATCAGGCCGGCAACGAGGTGCCGGCGGGCGCACCGGGCGAGATCGCGGTGCGCGGCCCGAACGTGTTCTTCGAATATTGGGGCAATGCGGATGCCACGCGCGATGCGCTGCACGACGGCTGGTATCGTACCGGCGATATCGGCCTGTGCGACGCGGACGGCTATTTCTGGGTGCGCGACCGCAAGAAGAACATGATCATTTCCGGCGGTGAGAACGTCTATCCGGCGGAGGTCGAACGCGTCCTGCTCGAACATCCCGATGTCAGCGAATGCGCCGTGATCGGCCGGCCCGATCCACGCTGGGACGAGGTCCCTATCGCCTATGTGATCCCGCGATCCGGCTGTCGGCTCGAAGCAGACGCGTTGAAAGCGCATCTTCAGACACAACTCGCCCGCTACAAGGTTCCGCGCGACATCGTTTTCGTCACGGACCTGCCGCGCACAGCGCTCGGCAAGGTCCAGCATTTCCTGCTGAAGCAGCTTGATGCGCAATCGCGCGCGCAAGGAGAAGCATCTTGAAGATTGCGGTTCTGGGTGGGGGAAACGGCTCTTTCGCGGCCGCGGGCGATTTGGCGCTGTCAGGACATGAGGTCCGGCTCTGGCGCCGCGACGCGGATCAGGTCGCAGCACATCGCGCCGCCGGCTCGCGCATCCTGGTGAAGGATCATAACGGCCGTCACGACGTGAAATTGGCGCTGGTGACGACCGGCATCGCCGAGGCCGTCAAGGGCGTAGAGCTGATCCTGTGCCCCGCCCCCGCCTTCGCGCAGACTGATATCGCGCGCCTGCTTGCTCCACATCTGCGGGATGGACAGGTCGTGTTTCTGCCGCCGGCCACGTTCGGCTCGATGATCTTCGCCCAGGCTGCGCGGGATGCCGGCAACCACGCCAAGGCGTGCTTTGCCGAAACCGGGACCTTGCCCTGGCTGACCCGCAAGCACGGACCATTCGAGGTGGCGATCACCATCCGCGCCAAGCGACTGCCGGTCGGCGTTCTCCCGCTCGATCAGGCGCCGCGCGCACTTGAGGTGATCGGACAGGCTTTCCCCGGCGCGGTCGAGCCGTGCGGAGATGCTCTCTCCGGTGCGCTGATGAATGCAGGCCCGATTATCCATCCGCCGCTGATCGTGATGAATGCTGGCCCGATCGAGCATTTCGAGAAGTGGGACATCCACAAGGAAGGAACGCAAGCCGCGATTCGCCGTGTCACCGACGCGCTCGATGCCGAACGGATGGCCGTGCGTGAGGCGCTCGGGTATGGCGCACCGCATTTTCCGCTCGCCCATCACTATGCCAAGGAAGGCGAGATCTGGATGTATGGCCGCGGCTCGCACGACCGGCTGACCGATTCCGGCGACTGGCGCGAGCGGATCGTGCTGACTGAGCACCGCTACATGAGAGAGGATTTGCGGCTTGGGCTATCGCTGCTGGTCTCTGTCGCCGGCCTGGCGGGCGTGGCTACGCCGCTGGCCAAGGGATTTCTGGCCATCGGTGGCGCAATCTGCGGTGAGGATTTTACGCAAGGCGGCCGAACCCTCGAGACGCTGGGCCTCGGCAATCTCGACAAGGCCGCTTTGCAGACGCTTCTTCGCAAGGGATTTTGACCGATGACCAACCGAGCCACAATCGCCTGTCTCGGGGCCGGCCGCATGGGCCGCGGCATCGCCGTCGCGTTTGCTTATGCCGGGCATATGGTCACGATGATCGACATCAAGGCCCGTTCAGCCGAAGATTTCGCCAGGCTGGAGGCAGATGCGCTCGGCGAAGTCAGCAAGACCTTTGCCAACCTGGCGAAGCTGGGGCTACTGACCGAGGCGGATGTCGATCCGCTGATCGCGCGGGTCTCGGTGGTGCCGGCCAGCCAGAGCGATGCGGCACTGTGCGATGCCGGAATAGTCTTCGAAGGCGTCCCCGAGATCGTCGAGCTGAAGCGGGACGTGCTGGGGGCGGCCTCAAAACAAGTCGGCCCCGATACGATCATCGCATCGACGACGTCGGCCATCCTCGTCGACGATCTCTCGGGCGCGATTGTGAATCCTCGCCGCTTCCTTAATGT
Source organism: Bradyrhizobium lupini (assembly GCF_040939785.1). NCBI lineage: Bacteria > Pseudomonadati > Pseudomonadota > Alphaproteobacteria > Hyphomicrobiales > Nitrobacteraceae > Bradyrhizobium > Bradyrhizobium lupini. Next base: position 6,198,631 of record NZ_CP162553.1, on the reverse strand, counting down.
GCACTGGCTCAATCCGGCCTATCTGATCCCGCTGGTCGAGGTTTCGCCAGGCAAAGCCACCGATCCAGGCATCATCGAGGCGGTCAAGGCGCTACTCGAAGGCATCGGCAAGGTCCCGGTGGTCTGCGCAGCGACTCCGGCTTCATCGTCCCGCGCATCCAGGCGCTGGCAATGAACGAGGCTGCGCGCATGGTCGAAGAAGGCGTCGCCAGCGCAGAAGACATCGACAAGGCGATCCGCTACGGTTTCGGCTTCCGCTACGCCGTGCTTGGGCTGCTCGAATTCATCGACTGGGGTGGCGGCGACATTTTGTACTACGCCAGCCGCTATCTCGAGGGCGCACTCGGCAGCGACCGCTATCGTGCACCGGAGGTCATTTCGCGGAACATGCGCGACGGCCGGATCGGCCTGCGAACGGGCGCAGGCTTTCTCGATTATTCAGGTATGGACATCGACGCCTATCGGGCAAAACGGCTTCAGGCCATGGTCGACCTGCTCCGTCACTTTGACCTGGCTCGCCCGCCGGTGCTCGATCGGAACTAGCCGAAGACGTCCTGCAGCACCCCTTCACGCACCACGGCGGCCCCATCGAGCTCGATCGTCGTCCCCATCATCGGCAGATCGAAATGGCCCGCCGTGTAACGGCCGGCGAATTCGTTGGCACCGGTCGAGAACAGGAAGTTGCCGGAGACGGCACGGATTTCCGTGCCGTTGGTGTCGCGCTGGTCATACATCGACAGCGCCTCGTAGCGCGCGCCGGGATTCATGCCGAAGCCGACATGCGACACCGCATAGGCTTCCCGATCGCCCCAGGCGGCAAGATAGGCACGCATCATTGCGGCATCCGTGCCCTCGCCTTCCAGCTCGACAACATAATCGTCCTTCAGTGTCATCTTCACCGGCGAGGTCAGGTAACGCTTGAAGGTCAGGTTGATGTCGCCGGGCGCCATCACCAGCGTGCCGTTGATCGTTCCGCTCTTGGGGAAGCTGACGACGATGCCCCCGGGCCAATGCGCCAGCGTACCGGGCTTGTCCGTCCAGCCCCAAACGCCGACCGTGGACGCGCCGACCATATCGACGTCGAGCGCCGTGCCGGCTTTTGACGTCACCCGCATCCGCTTGGTCCCGCGCAGCATCTTCGCCGCCGCGCGAACGCGCTTCTCGAGCGCGGAATCCGGCACCATCCGCTCCAGCGCTTCGGGATGCTCGTTGGAGATCACCAGGATGCGCGCGCCGGCTTTGAGGATCTCGGGTGTCTCCACCGCATGCATCAGGCCCTCGATGGTGCAATCCACCACAAAGCCGGCCTGTTGAAGCGCGGTGATGACCGGGCCGAGCCGCTGGATCGCCTCGCTCGCCCCTGTCGAGCGAACCGGAACGATATTCCGGTTACGCGGGGTCGGCATGACCACGTGAAACGGTCGCGCGCCCAGGCGCAGCAGCGCGAGCTCCGCCAGGTGAACATTCAACGCACGTGACTGGGTTTCCGAGAGGATCGCCGCGGTATCACCCGCCTTCACCGCGCATCGCTCAAAAATCTCGCAAAATGCGTCGATCCATTTTGCTTCGATGCGATCAGCCAGCATGGTCTACTCCGGTCTTCTGGTTTCTTCTTCGTCACTTCATGCTTCGGGGAAACCCCGCAGCAGGTACGCGCGCACGGCCCCGAGCAGGCCATTCAGGATCAGGCCCAGCAGCGAGATCGTGATCAGCGGCACGAACATATCGACGGCCTGAAAGGTCCGGGCCGCCGTGACGAGCACATGTCCGAGCCCGTCACTCGACGTGATCATCTCGGCCAGAAACACCACGATGCAGGAAATGACAAGGCCGATCCGGCAACCGGTCAGGATCGACGGCATCGCCGCCGGCAGCACCACCTTAAACAGGATCTGATAGCGCGGCGTTCCCGCCGCCATGGCCGACCAGATCAGCTTCTGCTCCACCGTTGACGCGCCATAATAGGTAGACAACAAAATGGGAAAAAGTGCATCCGCCGCCACCAGGGTGATCTTCGATCCATGACCGAAGCCGAGCAGCAGCAGCAATGCTGGATAGAGCGCGACCTTGGGCAACGGCGCCAGCACGCGCACGATCGGCCGGACCACGGCGTTGATAGCCGGACTGGCGGCGGCGGCGATGCCGATGCTGACGCCGAGCACGACCGCAATCGCGAAGCCGGCAAACAACCGGATCAGGGTCGCCGCGATCTCCTGCTGAAACGTCCATGTCACGAGTTGCTGGAACAGCCTGCCGAAGACGTATCCCGGCGGCGGCAGCAAAACCGCAGGCGCGAAGCCAAATGATACGAGGCCCTGCCACAGCGCGATCACCAGCACGATCGGCGCGAGCCCAAGGATGATGCTGGTGGAGCGAAGCTGCGGCATCATGAGAAGCTCAAGGGCAAGTCGAACTGCGGTTCGGACCAGCGCACCAGCCTTGCGCGGACCCGCTCGAAGAATGCATCCAGGCAGATTCCCATCGCGCCGACGATGATGATCATCGCAAAGACGGTGTCGTATTGGCCCATGTCGAGTGCATTGAACAGGATGTTGCCGGCGCCGGACTGACGCGCGATCATCTCGCTGGTGATCATCGTGATCAGCGCCAGCACGAGTCCGGTGCGGCAACCGGTCAGAATTTCCGGCAGCGCCGCCGGCAATACGATCCGGACCAGCCGTTGCGCAGGCGAAAGCCCCATCGCCGCGCCCGACCATAGCATCTTCTCTTCCACCGCCTTGGCGCCCTCGAAGCTGTGATAGATCACGGGCAGGCTGACGCCGAGGAAGATCACCAGCGTCTTCGTGATGTCACCGACGCCGAGCCACAGCATGATGATCGGCATCAAGGCGGCCTTCGGCACCGGGTAGATCACCATCAGGAGCGGATTGAAGAAGGCCGCGACGGCCCGGCTGCGGCCCATCAACAGGCCGAGTGGGATCGAAACCGATACCGCTATGCCAAATCCGACCGCCATGCGGCGGAGCGAGGCCAGGATGTTGATCAGAGATTCCCTGTCACCAAGAATGTCCGGAATCGCCCGAATTGCTTCGATCGCCGTCGGAAAGCTGTCATTCTTCAACGCGAGGGACGCCGCCTGCCAGATCGCGAGCAATCCGATGCAGGCAAGCACCGGGGCAGCCCGTCTCGCCAAGGCGGAGGGCGATATCATGAGGGAGACCCGACAGGGTCGGTCTCGTCGAACATCCGCTCGATATCGACGACGTATTTCTGGTAGCGAGGGTCCAGCAGCAGCTCGCTGCGGCGGCGCGGCCGCGGCAGATCGATGTCGATCACCTCGCGGATGCGGCCGGGCGATTTCGACATCATCACGACTTTGTCCGACAGGAAAACTGCTTCGTCGACCGAATGCGTGACGAACAGCACCGTCTTGCGATCACGCTCCCAGATGTTCAACAGGTCGTTCTGCAGCCGCGTTCGCGTGTGAGCATCGAGCGCGCCGAACGGCTCGTCCATCAAAAGAACCTCAGGATGGTAAGCAAGCGTTCGAGCCAATGCCACGCGCTGCTTCATGCCGCCGGACAGTTCCTTGGGGTAGAAGTTCTCATAGCCCTTGAGCCCGACCATTTCGATCAAAGCCCGGCTCTGTGCTTCCGCCTCGGTGGTGCGCACGCCCTGCTGGCGAGGGCCGTACATCACGTTGCCCAGCACGGTCTTCCACGGAAACAACGCGAACTCCTGGAACACCGGACCGCGATCCGGCCCTGGTCCCGTGATCGTCCGTCCCCTGATCTTTGCTGAGCCGCTGGTCGGGCTGACGAAGCCGCCGACGACGTAAAGCAATGTCGACTTGCCGCAGCCGGACGGACCAAGGATGGAGACGAAGGCTCCCTCCTCGATCGCCAGCGAGATGTCCGATAGCGCCACATGGTCCTTGCGCGCCGAGGTCTGAAATACCTGCGAGACGCTCTCGATCTCGATGATTGCAGAAGCCGGTTTTTGCGGCGTCACCGGTCTCATCCATTCGCTCGATCTCGAAGGCACTACCTTCATCCCGTCTCACTTCATTCGCGCGAACCCTGCGCAACAGGCTTGCTGAACATCCTCCGTCAGCGACGCGAGCTTAGCAAGAAACTTGCCAGACCACGGGCTTTTTGGGGCCAGCTTCGCCGCGTCATCCGAACCAGGGCCATTCTGCCGGGCCCTCATGCGTGACGGCTCCGCCCGGTGCCTGGCCAACCAATCGCGCATATTTGGCGAGGGCACCGGCACGGTGACGAGGCGGACGCGGCTTCCAATCGTGTCGGCGAGCAGCGAGTTCCTGCTCGTCGATCAGCATGTCCATCCGCCGGTTCGCGGCATCAATCCGAATCCTGTCGCCATCGCGTACCAGCGCCAGCGGACCGCCGACGAAGGCCTCGGGAGACACATAGCCGATGCACATTCCTCGCGTGGCGCCGGAGAACCGTCCATCCGTGATCAGGGCCACCTTCTCGCCCATGCCCTGGCCATAGATCAGCGCGGTGACGCCGAGCATTTCGCGCATGCCGGGGCCACCCACCGGCCCTTCATTGCGGATCACAAGCACATCGCCCGCCTTGTAGCTGCGGTCTCGAACCGCTGCGACACAAGCTTCTTCGTCTTCGAAGATGCGCGCCACGCCTTCGAACAACTGGCTCTTCAGCCCCGCAACCTTGATTACCGCACCATCAGGGCAGAGGTTTCCCTTCAGCACTGCCACACCGCCATCTGGCATGATCGGCGCGCGAGCCGCGTAAACGACCTCTCCGTCAGGAGGGTTGGCGGCGCCATACTCTTCGGCAAGTGTACGGCCCGTGATCGACAGGCAACTGCCATCAATATGCCCGCTCTGGATCAGTTCCCGGATCACCACGGCAGCGCCGCCGACGTCGTAGACATCCTTCGCCGTATATTTGCCTCCAGGCCGCAGGTTTCCGATCAGCGGCGTCCTGGCAAAAACCTCGCCGACATCGTCGATCGTGAATGCGATCCCGGCCTCGTTCGCAATCGCCGGCAGATGCAGCGCAGCATTGGTCGAACCGCCCGTGGCAGCCACTATCGCCGCACCGTTTTCCAGGGATTTCCGCGTCACGACGTCGCGCGGCAACGGCCCGCCGCGCTCCAGCATCTCCATGATGAGGCGGCCGGCCCGCTTGGATATCTGCGCGCGCTCGGCATAGACACCCGGCACCATCGACACATTGGGAATGGTGAGGCCCATCGCCTCCGACACCATCCCCATGGTGTTGGCAGTGAATTGGCCGGCGCACGCGCCGATGGTCGGCAGGCAGGCCCGCTCGATCCGCTCGAGCGTGGCGCCGTCGATCTCTCCAGTCATGAAGCTGCCGACAGCCTCGTAGGAGTCGAGCACGGTGAGGGTCTGCCCGTCCATGCGGCCCGGCAGCGCGCTGCCGCCATAGATGAAAATGGACGGGACGTTGCAACGGACCATGCCCATCATCACGCCGGGAAGCGTCTTGTCGCATCCACCGTATCCGATCAGTGCATCGTAGGCGAGACCATGGACCACGGCTTCGATCGAGTCGGCGATCAGCTCCCGCGAAAAAAGGGAGAACTTCATCCCTTCGTGATTCATGCTGATACCGTCGGAAACCGACACGGTCGAAAACTCGCGCGGCGTGCCGCCGGCCTCTTCGATACCGGTCTTGGCCGCTGCGACCTGAAAGTCGTGCGTCATGTTGCAGGGCGTCTGCTCGCCCTTCATGCTGACGACGCCGACCATCGGCTTGGCAATCGCAGCGTCGTCGAGCCCCATGGCGCGCATGAACGCGCGGTGCGGAGCCCGGTCGAGGCCATCCGTCGTGATCCGAGATCGGAGCTTCTTCATACGTGCATCTTCTTCATGCAACGTCCCGGATCATCCTGGACGCGGCGACGTTCTCGCTCGGTTCATTCGCCCGATCGCCTATTGCAGCGGAGCGACAATCGTCGAATGCTTGAATTGCGCGACATCCAATTTTGGCAGCATCCCTGTCTCCGCGTAGATGTCCAGCATCTTCTGGATCGCGGGGAAATTCGGTGCCGCGCCCGGATCGCGGCCGAAATCGTTGTCCTTAAGCAGATAGGTCTCGAGAACCGGAATAGGTGCCTTCAGAACTTCGTTGACGGCCTTCAACGTCTCTTCGCGGTTCGCCAGCGCTTTCTTCATGCCGGAGGTAATGTCACGCACATAAGCCTTGACCAGTTCCGGGTTCTTGTCGACGAAATCGGCACGGCAGGCTTCCAGAATGTGCACGATGTTCGGCATCGCCTGCGACAGCGAGAACAGTTTGCGCGTGCCGCCCTTTGCCTCCGCGCGCGCGGCAAATGGCTGGTTCATGTTGACCGCATCGACGCGGCCCTGCCGCAACGCATCTTCGGAGACGGCAAAGCCGACCTCGACCAGCTTGATGTCCTTGGCCGGATCGATGCCATTCTGCTTCAGCAACAGATTGAACGGGCCTTGGGTGCCGCCGCCGATCACGGAGATTCCGACCGTCTTGCCTTTGAGATCGGCGATCGTCTTGATCGGGGAGTCGTCCATGACAGCCCAGTAGACCGAGAAACCACCGGCCTTCTCGAAGACATGCTGCGCCACGATGTAGGCCTTGAGGTTGCCGCCAACCACGCCGTTGGCGAGCGACAGCGGCGCCTGGGTCGCGCAATCCAGCGCGCCCGCCGCCAACGCCTGCGTCATCGGAGCGGTGCCCTGAAACTGGGTCCATTCGATGTTGTAGGCCTTGCCGATGTTGGGAAACTCAGCCGGGCGGCGCATCATCCAGTATTTGGATTCCTCGGCCGGAATCGTCCAGCCGACGCGAATTGTCTGCTGTGCCCATGACGAGCCTGCGCTCGCGCTCACGGCCGCTGCCGCCCCCAAAGCTAGGATCCACTTCGAAACGGTTCGCATCGTGCCCACTCCGCTGCCCGGGCGCCGACCGGCGCCATCCAACCCGACCGCGGCAAATGTTTCATGGTTCAAACAATCAAGCAAGCCATGCAGGCGGGGCGGTTTCGTCGTGAGTTACGCCATGTATGGTAGTGCAGCGTCGCGCGGCGGCAGACGGAGGCAACCTATGGCTGAAGCGAGCAAGACAAACCCGCAAGGCGTCGAGCGGCTCGGCTATCTCGGCCTTGGACTGATGGGGACACCGATGAGCCGGCGATTGCTCAACGCCGGCCATCAGATCACTGTCTGGAACCGTTCGGAAGGGAAGATGGCCGCGCTCGTCGAGGCGGGTGCCAGGCGCGCAGCCACCCCCCGTGACTTGATGGAGAGCTCCGACATCGTCTTCATGTGCGTGACGGATGCGGCTGCCGTGGAAGAGGTGATCTTCGGGCCCGAGAGTATCTCAACTGCGCCCGGCGCGGGCAAGCTCGTGGTCGACTTCTCGTCGATCCATCCTGACGCCGCACGAGACCTTGCAACGCGATTGTTAGCTGCGAACGGCGCGGGCTGGATCGATGCGCCGGTGTCTGGTGGTACCAAGGGGGCCGAGGAAGGCACGCTTGCCATCATGGCCGGCGGAAAAGCCAGCAATATCGAGCGGGTCCGCCCCTACGTGCTCGCCATGGCACGCAGGTTCACCCACATGGGCCCGACCGGCGCCGGCCAGACCACAAAGCTATGCAACCAGGTGATCGTCGGATGCGCGATGGCTGTTCTTGCGGAGGCAACACGCCTTGCCGTCAACGCCGGAATCGACGCCAACCGGTTACCCGAAGCACTCGCCGGCGGCTTCGCGGACTCCATTCCGCTGCAGCTGTTCGTGCCACGGATGGTCCAGGGCATTCACTCACCGCCGCTCGGTCACATCGCCACGATGCTCAAGGACCTCGATACGGTCGCCGATGTCGCGCGGACGACGTCGACGCCGGTACCCATGGCCTCGCTTGCCGGACAACTTTTCAGGCTCGCCAAGGCCGCGCGAGGCGCGGATGCGGACGCGCTCGAAATCTACAAGCTTTCGGCGGGGAGCGCTGAACCGTTCACCGCGAGCTGAGCACGCTTGGAGTGACTACTTGCGCTCGTCGGCAAGAAATCGGCCAAACGCACCTCGCGCGAAGAGCAGCGGCTCCTTCGCATCGTAAGTATAGGCCTCGACCGCGCCGAGAAAGATCACGTGGTCGCCGCCGTAATAGCGATTGACCGAGCGGCATTGAAAATTGGCGACGCTCTCGGCGAGCACCGGCGCGTTGCCGAGGCCCGGCGTCCACTCGACACCGGTGAACTTGTCATCAGACGACTTGGCGAATTTGCTCGCAAGCGCCTGTTGCGAAACGCCAAGAACGTTGACCGTGAAATGACTGGCGTTCTGGAAGATGGTCAGACTAGAGGAATAGACGACGAGGCTCCAAAGAACCAGCGGCGGATTCAGCGAGACCGAGGCGAACGAATTGCACGTCAGGCCATAGGGCTTGCCGTCGGGAGCCGCGGCCGTGATGATCGTCACCCCCGTGGCGTAGGTGCCGAGCGCGCTGCGAAAATCGCGGGGATCGATCGGCGAGCTGTCGCTCGCGAGTTCGTTGGCCGGATCGGGAACGGCCGGCTGCTTCGGCAGATCATTCATCGGCCGGCCTCACAGCGTGAGATTCTCGGACGGCAGCCCCAGCGCCACGCGTCCATAATTGGTCCCGGCCGCATCGAAATTGAACGCGAGATGCGAGTTGATCGCGTGCGCATCGCGGAACTGCCGCTGCAACGCGCCCGTCGTGAACAGGCCCCGTGCTCCGCTCGCGGCAAACAGCATCGACACCGCATCCGTGCAGAAGTTCACTGAAAAGGCGCCGTCGCGCCGATATCTGGTCTTGGTCGCCATATCGGGGATATGACCCCGCCGTGCATCCTCCATGGCATTCAGACAGGCCGAGCGCATGATCAGGCGTGCAGCGTCGATCTTCGCCGACGCCTCCGCGATCTTGATCTGGGTGCTTTGAAAGTCGCTCAGCCTGGCGTGGTTGTAGGTGGAAATGCGATGACGGACGACCTCCGCATAATCGTCGAGACACGCCTGCGCGTTCCCCAGCGCGACGCCGGAGAGAACGTAGGGAAACAGCGAGAACACCGGGAGCGCATACAGCGGGTTGGGATTGAGCTTGCTTCCCGGAGTCGGACCGCCGTCAAGATCGCCGACCGCGACTGTCATGTCGTCGGGCACGAAAGCGTCCCTGACCTCCACGTCGCAGGACCCTGTCCCGCGCAGCCCCGCGACATTCCATGTGTCGAGGACCTTGTAGTCGGCTTTCGGCAGCAGAAATATCCGATACTCGATGCCGTCTGCCTCATCGTCGGAGTAGACCACGCTTGCAAGCATGTTCCACGCGCAGGAGGCAACGCCCGAGGAGAACGGCCAGCTGCCGTGGAGCCGGTATCCGCCCTCAACTCGCGTGGCACGTCCGGCCGGAAAAATGAACGAGGACGCGATCAGCGTGTCCGGATCACGACTCCAGACCAGATCCTGCGCCGTCGGCTCGAACATGCCGAGCATCCAGTGATGGCTCGCCAGATTGGCCAGATTCCATGCCACCGAGGCGTCCGCTTGTCCGAGCAGGTCCGCGCAATCGATCAAGGCGACATAATCGAGCTCGGCGCCGCCAATGCGCCTAGGCTGAAGCATCCGGAACAGGCCGGCGTCGTGCAGATCCTTCTCGGTTTCCGGCGGCAGATGCCGCAACTCCTCCGTCCGCGCCGCCCGCTCCCGCAGCCGTGGGACGAGCGCCCGGGCCTTCGCGATCATTGCCGCATGGGCAGGTTCATCGGATTGCACCGCCGCGGGCCGGCCCACGCTCGGCTCTTGACCAGGCGCCATTCGTATCCCTCGCTTTCATGCATTTATGCGGCGAGACCCTTGCCAAATCAAGCGGATGCAGCGCTAAGGCGCGATTTGCACGTCCCAAGGGAACGACCGCTTGGGCTCAAACCTGCACCGATGACTTGCCCGATCCAAAAGCCCCCTTTTGGTTGAACTCCAAGATCCGACGCTCGTCGTAACCGAGCGTATCACTCAAGACCTGCTCCGTGTGCTCGCCCAGCAATGGAGCAGCCACAGGATCAATCGAGCCGGTCAAGCTCATGGTAATCGGCGGCTCGATGTTCGGGACCCACTCTGCCGTACGATGTGGAATCCGGTTCAAGCGATGGCGCTCTCGCGCCTCCGGTGCATTGAACCCCTCCTCGACCGTCCGGAGATAGCCGACCGGGATATTGGCCAGCTTCATCTTCGCCATCCAGTTCTCGAGGGTATCGCTTGCAAAGACCTCCGCGATGGCTGCTCGCAGAAGTTCCTTGTGCTCGGAGCGGGCTTTGCGCGTTGCAAACTGCGGATCGGTGATGAGATCGGGCCGGTTCAGCACCTCAACAACGAGCCGGCGATAGAGCCGGTCGTTCGCGCAGGCCATGTAAAGCGGTCCATCGGAGGCCTCGTACACGCCGACGGTAGGAGAGCCACTCGGCGAATTACCAAACCGGCCGGGGTTTTCGCCGTTGATCAGATAGGCCATGCCATAGAAACCGGTCATGCCCATCGCGACGTCGAACAGGGCGACCTCGACATGCTGGCCGTGACCGAGCCGATCCCGCGCCAACAGCGCCATCAGGATGGCGTTGCAGGCAGACATCCCCGTCGCCATGTCCACGATCGGAGGGCCGGTGCGAACCGCCGGGCCATCGGCAAATCCGTTGAGCGACATGAAGCCGCTTTCCGCCTGCGTGATCGGATCAAAGCCGGGACGCGAGGCAAACGGCCCGGTGCGCCCGTAGGCGGAGATCGAGCAATAGACCAGCCGCGGATTGAGCGGCGCAACAGCTTCATAGTCCAGGCCAAATTTCTTCATGACCCCGCTGGAGAAGTTCTCGACGACCACGTCGGCCTTGCGAATCAAGTCCAGCGCGATCTCACGAGCCTCGGGCACGGTAAGGTCGAGCGTGATGCCACGCTTGTTGCGATTGAGGCTCAGATAGGCAGCACTCTCTCCACCGATCTCGGCGTGTTCATACGCACGCGTGTCATCGCCTCCGTCTGGATTCTCGATCTTGATGACGTGCGCGCCGAAATCAGCAAGCGTCTGCGTACAGGCCGGGCCGGCAACCACACGGGTGAAATCGACGACCAGCAGACCATCGAGCGCGGTAGGCGCGCCCGTCGCCCGCGACGAACGTTCCGGCAATTGAGGCTTGGTGGGCATCGACGGCGCTCCCTTACATCGGCTTATGGTTGCCGAATTTCCCGCAGGAGCAAACTTAAAGCCCGGCACCGCTGAATTCGCAAGTGCTCCGCCCGCATCGCTTCAATACGCAAAAAGGGCCCGGCAGCTGTCAAGCTGCCGGGCCCTTGAACGTTCCGTGTGCGCTTCATCCCGCGAGCCATTTTCCGTTGCGGGAATCGCGTTCCGCATCACGGGAAACATGACCCCATTCGCTCAGCGAAGCCGCTTTCGCCAGTAAAGCGTATGCGGCCAAGCCCAGGGCACATGGGGTTCGAAGAGCCGATAGCCCGCCCGGATGAAATTATTGGCAGACACCGGATTGTCCGTCGTATCCGAGACGATGCTGTCCCATCCAATACGCCGTGCCCTTGCCTCCATCACCCGCATCAGCCTGCACTGGAGGTCACGTCCCCGGTGCCGCTGCAACACACCGACTCTGGAGAAATAACCGCCATTTCGAATGTGCGTTGACGGCACGATACCGGCGAAGGCTACTGGCTCAGCGCCGTGATAGGCAAGCCACCACGCCCCTGGCTCGAATTGCGGCAAGGGAGCCGCATCGAAGAACGTCAACTGATGCAGATCGGCCAATGTATCGACGATGTCGTCATCGGATGCATCGACGATGCGAATTCTGTACATGAGACGGTCCGTTGGGTAAGGACGACGTGAGTGGAATGCAGCAATGTCGTCGTGGCTGAGGCTCACTTGCCGAGCACGACCTTGACGCTTAGCCCAACCACACCCATCAGACCGGTGGCGATCACCGTAATCACGGCCTTGAGCGTGTAGCTCTGCGCCTGCTCGACGCTCGTTCGCCATCGGCGCAGATGCTGAAAATCCGCCCTTAGCTCCTTTCGATCGTCATTATCAATTCCGAAAGACGCCAGCACCGATGCCACCGTCCGCAATACGATGGCATCAATGTTCGCCTGCTGAAGCCTATGTTGCTCAGCCAGCATCTCGGCAACGATCGCCCTGATTTCGTCATCCGCCATCTTCACCGCTTGATGATCCTTTCAAAGTTCTCGAAGCCGCGCTTGGTGAAGTAGAAGGAGACAACCAGATTGGCCGTGATCGCCGCAAAGCCCGCGAGGGCGTCGGTGGAACCAAAGCCGAGGACCTTGTCCCAGACCAGGAGTTTCGCGAAGTAAAGCGCGACGCAATAGCCCATCAATTTGTCCGGCTCCCGCCAATGCCCGATTTCCGCGACCGGAGACCGGGCCGGCACGTTCGCGCGTGCGCGGCCAGCAATGGTACGGACGGCGGCACGCCGATCGGCGCTCCCTCAACGCGTTTCAAGCGAGTGCGTGGCCGTGATGCGTGGCCCGCCGTCCGATTCCGAAAATGGGATACGAAAAAGCCCGCGGCGGATTTTGTCCCGCGCGGGCATTGCGAACTCTTCGATGATGCCACTATGCCAGTGTTTTGCCCGACGGGTCAAGCTCTATTTCGATTTTTGCGAATTAAAGCCGACGGAGACCTTCGGAAAGTCAATTCCAGTCGGGCTGCCGGCGTTTCGCCTGACGTGTCAACGAACGAACCGTCCCTGCCCGCGTTAGCCGGTCAGGAGGATCGACCAATGACATTGAACATGACACCGAAAACATCGCGGGACTGGCCGGGCCAGAAGCCGCGCATCGACGGGGAGCCCGACACGCGAGAGGCCATCATCCCGGACGCTGACGAAACCGAGGACCAGAACCGTGATCTCGTTCACGGCGAAGGCGGAGCCATCGATCTTCCCACCAGGCCCGGCGATCTCTCGAAGGATGATTAGGCCTTGTGCTTTGCACGAGGAGTCCAACATCGCTCGTTCGACCACGCCGTACCGGAACTTACGCCAAGGCGGGCGCGTTTATTCCTTCATCAGGAGGAACGTTGTGCGATGAGCCATACTGTACTGGTTGTTGACGACGATCCCGGCGTGCTCGACGTCATCGTCGGCATGCTGGAAGATCTCGGTTGCGACGTCATCAGCTCCCGGAGCGGCCCGGATGCGCTCGACCAGCTCGCGCACAACCAGGACATCTCCATCCTCATCACGGACATCAACATGCCCGGCATGGACGGTCATGAACTGGCCGAGCTGGCCAGGCGAGACCGCCCGGAGCTGAAGATCCTGCAATTGTCGGGGCGTGAGCCCCGGCGTGACGGCCTTCCCATGATCAGAAAGCCGTTCTCGTTCGAGGAACTCGCCAGCACCATGCGGCGCACCGTCGGCATCTGCTGAAGCTCGCAAGACCGAAACATCGCAAGCCAAAAAGTCTGAAAGCCAAAAGCCCAAAACAAAACCCGCGGCGGATCGCATCCGCGCGGGTTGAACCAAACTCATTTTCGATGATGGCATTATGCCGGTGTTTTGCCCGACGTGTCAACGCGGCGAACGCGGACAAGGAATTCCCTCTCCCCACTTAGATATGTGGTGTGCAACGGGCTTGCTTCAAGCCCCCGACCCTGCCGTAGAACCCTCGACCCGAACACCATCCCGAGGGGTCTCACATGCCTGTACTGCTTCCGACATCCCGGACGCGCGGCCACGCCAAACGCGCCGGCGCCCGCCACGAAGACCACGCCGTCGTGATCGCCGGCGGCGGCCCGACCGGCCTGATGCTGGCCGCCGAGCTCGCGCTGGCGGATATCGACGTCGCCGTGGTCGAACGGCGCGCCGATCAGGAACTGGTCGGCACGCGCGCCGGCGGCTTGCACGCGCGCAGCATCGAGATCCTCGACCAGCGCGGCGTCGCGGATCGTTTCCTGCGCGAAGGACAGATCACCCAGCTCGCGGGCTTCGCCTGGACCAGGCTCGACATTAGCGACCTCCCCACCCGGCACGCTTACGGGCTGGCACTGCGGCAGAGCCACATCGAGCGCATCCTGGCCGACTGGGTCAGCGAGCTCGCGGTGCCGATCTATCGCAATCGCGAGGTGACGGATTTTGCGCAGGACGAGACCGGCATCGACGTGACGCTGTCCGGCGGCGAGGCCTTGCGCGCGAATTATCTGGTCGGCTGCGACGGCGGCCGCAGCCTGGTGCGCAAGGCCGCCGGCATCGACTTCGCAGGCTCCGAGCCGACGCTGAGCAACCTCATGGCCGAAGTCGAGATGCGGGACGAGCCGGCATGGGGCCTGCGCCACGATGCGCTCGGCTTTCACGGCCTCAGCAAAACCGAGAGCGGGCGCGTGCTGGTGGTCGTGACGGAAGCAACGCTCGATCGCACCGGCGCGCCCGGCCCCCGCGATCTCAGCGAAGCCCTCGTCGCCGTCTACGGTACCGACTTCGGACTCCACAACCCGTCCTGGATCTCCCGTTTCACCGATGCGGCACGGCAGGCGGTGTCTTACCGCAAGGGCCGCGTGCTGCTCGCCGGCGATGCCGCGCATATCCATCATTCCGTCGGCGGCCAAGGCCTCAACATCGGCGTGCAGGACGCCGTCAATCTCGGCTGGAAGCTCGCGCAAGTGGTCAAGGGCCTGTCGCCGAACAGCCTGCTCGACAGCTACTACGCCGAGCGCCACCCCGTCGGTGCGCGGACCTTGCGCAACACCATGGCGCAGATCGCCCTGCTCCGCCGCGGAGAAGCCGGCCTCAAGGCCGCGCGCGAGGTCGTCGCCGAACTGCTCGGCATGGACGCGCCGCGCCAGCGTTTTGGCGCGATGATGAGCGGGCTCGACGTGCACTATGATCTCGGCCAAGGCCACGCGCTGCTCGGGCGCCGCATGCCCGATCTCGATTTGACGGTGGACGGGCGGCCGTTGCGACTGTTCACGCTGCTGCACGGCGCGCGCGGCGTCCTCCTCGATTTCGGCAAGGACGGGGGCATCGACGTCCGCCCCTGGGCTGATCGCATCAGCCTCATCGCCGCCGATTACGAGGGACGGTGGGAGGTTCCGGTCATCGGACAGGTCGCAGCGCCAGGTGCCGTGCTGGTGCGGCCCGACGGTCATGTGGCGTGGGTGGGAGACGAGAGCCAACACGGACTTGCGGACGCGATGACGAAGTGGTTCGGACCGCCTGCGGCATGAGGCATGTACGTCCGACGCTCCGTCGAGACAAAGAAGCCCGCGGTATGCCGCGGGCTTTCTTCGAACATCAAGGGTTGGGGACTCGGCGCAATACCCGAACGTCGCGTCGCTCGTCCTTGTCCAATGAGACCGAACTGGGTGGCGACTCCACCACCGTAGCGGGGGTTTCTGGGTTGTACGCGAGCGCGTCGGAGAGCCAACGCGGCCATTCGGCTTCTGGCCGTGGCTCAACACGTGGTTGGCGCAGATTCTGGAAGCTTTCGCTCATGCCTGCTCCTGCGAACGTAGCCAAAGCTCTTCATAATGCGCCTCGGAATCGCACGTCGCGCCGAGGCTTCCGAGAACGCTGATTGGTACTCTCTGCACGCTCTCCTCGATATGTGCCTCCATCGTCGTGTTATCTCCGGGGTGCACGATGACCCGCTCGATGCGGTGAATGAATTCCAAGGGCTTGCCGTCTTCAGTCTCAATCGGCTGCACCGGCTTGCCCCAACCGCGATCGAGGATAGCATTGGCCGCTGCGACACGAGCATGCGCGGGAGCTTCCTTGTCGCGCATGATCTGGACCAGAGTTTTCATGGCGACCGCCGTGTGCGTCCGCGCCAAGGATTTGATTTCAGTCAAAGTGCGCTGCTTGATAGCGCGTCTCGCGGCAGCTCTCGCAAGAGCGTTTTGGGAAAGAAGGTTGTTCTTCACTGGTTCAATCATCTGAAAATCTGCTTTTTGAAAAGAAACCCAAGTTAGTGACGTTGTTGGAGACGCAAAAAACCCGCGGCGGAAAGCTCCGGCGCGGGCGAAAACAAACACATCTCAATGATGCTATTCTGCCAGTGTTTTGCCCGACGTGTCAAATTCCATTGGCTCAAAGCGTCCAATAGCCTGCTCGCGGAACATCGTTTCACAGGTCCGCAAAGGGTCCACAAGCGGTCCTCGACCTGCTGCGTGCGGCAGGTCGGCTATGGGTCAAAATGCGAAGAACTCAACCTGAGCAAATCTGGTCCGCCATGCCTCGGTGAGCGGACGTCGCGGAGGGCTGCCGCCGTTTCCGCGATGGGCCACGACCGGACGTACGTTCGGGATGCCCCGTCACTGACTGGTCTCGTTCTGTCTTCGGATCAGGGACACGTCCGAGACGCGGGCAGTGATCGGCAATCCATGCTGTCTGAGAACACTCCATCCGGCCCATAGCCCGACGAGGCCGAAAAGACTGGCCGCAGGAAGAACCCAGGTCATTCGTCTGGCGCCCAACGTTGCGGCCATCGTCGTGCAAAATACAGCGACCAACACGGCAGGAAGGACATATGGCCAGTTTCCGATAACTCCGTCCAACCCCCTTCGGCCGATGAGCAATACCGCAATCACCCCGAAGCAACTCATGGCTAAAAGGAGGACATTCCCGGCGATGTCGAGCACAACGTTTATCCCGTGCTGTGGCATGGAGAGGGTCCCCAGCACGTGTTCGTAAAGACGAACGCTCGAAGCATAGGACATAAGAAGACAGAACAACCCGAATACCAAGCCGATTGTCTTGAAGAGAGGCCTTGCCGCTTGTACTTCCATGCCGGGCACCCTTTTACCTCTGCTCGAAGCTCCTTGAGGCGTTCAACCAGACCTGGGGTAGAGCGCACTGGTGAATCTACCGCTCATGTCCTTGGTTAAGCTGCGGTTGCCGCAATCGCTCAAAGGTGTTGGAGAACGACGGCCTATAGTATCGGCCGCAGATCACACCAATAATCACCTCACTTCTGCAATGGGTCATGAGCACCCTTCGGAGTGGCCGCCGGTTGCTTCCGGTCTACCCCCATGAGCCGACGACCGGGGACGCCGCTTAGACTTCGCAGTCGGGCCAATAGGTAACGTCGCGCGTCACCTTCACTTTCCCAGTGTGGCGACAAACTGGCGGTGTCGCTCAAGCCACTCCGGCTTTTGCAAACCGATGACCTGCACACATAGCTCAACGCATTCATTGCAAATAGCACTGGCCGTTTGCTGGCCTTTTGCGTTCACGGATACCGCGTTGACGACGGAAACAACTTCTTCCGGCTCCTTCCCGCAAAAGGCGCAAATTAAGTCCGAGTTCGTCATCCTCTGATCCTTCCGCCAGCCGAATTCGGCGAACCCGGTGGTTCGCAGTTAGATGATCTTATGCAACCATGCCGATGTCGGCGATGGGTCATTCGCGTCGGTTTGGCCGGATCATGCTGACTTCTGGTCTTGCGCGGTGAACGGACATCCTCAGGATAGGTGGGCATGCCTCAAACGGGCCACAAGCGGAAGTGAATGCAAAGGAGGCGCCCCTGATCACGCCCTGTGTTCCGGGGACCAGCTCTGATTGGTCATCCAAGAACAGAGCGCCATCGAGACACCTCCAGCAGCGGCAATCAAAAGCAGATGGCTTTGGGAAGAGAAGCCCGCGAGAGACGATCCAACAACGCCGGACGCTGTAACGAGAGCGAGCTGCCAGCGCCGCCCTTCCAGAGAGTAATCGACAAGCGCACTTGGAAACGCAACCAAAACACTCAAGAACGGAAGCCCAACCAACCAACCAAGAGCACTCGTCGACCCAAACAGAAAGTCGAGCACGCCGCCCATAAGCAGCGGCCCGACTATGAGAAACGTAAAAATGCGCTTCATTGGGTCAATGCCTCGCAAGAAAGGCGATCCGTTCGGAGCGTGGTGGCTCGTATAACCAGGTTGTGTTAACGCGGCACGAAGCCGAATCCGACAAACGTCTGCTACAGGTCAAAATGCGAAGAGCTCAACGTGAGCAAACCGGTCCGCTATACGTCAGTGACCGGACCTCAACGAAGCGGGGCACTACTTCGCTGATGGGCCACAAGCGGACGAACGTCGCTTCCAATTGACAGTCGCAGAGTGATGTTTCTTTAATGTCGTATGAGAGACACTCCGCACGGACAAGAGGCATTGGTTAGACGATGCGACTAGCACTACCGAGCCGCGCTGATGATCGCACCAAACGCCGCAGCAAAATTCCTGAATGGATTGCCGCTGCATCATGCGGCGACGTTGACGCTCAGTTGGCTCTCGCTTGGGAGTATGCCCGAGGCGATGCCGTTGACGCGGATTTCGTGACCGCATGGAAGTGGTTTGATCGTGCCGCCTCGTCCGGTCAAGAAAACGCTGTTTTGCATCGAGCCCGCTTCCTTCAGCTTCGCGGCGTCCCAGAAGGAATACGTGAACTTCGTAAGCTCGCTGCGAAAGGTAACTGGAGAGCGCAGTTTTGGCTTGGAACGCACTATCAATCACAACATGGACGCTTGAGCCAGCTGAGAGCCGCTGCGTGGTACGGTCGATCCCATAAATGTGGGTTCCTTGGCGGCAAGCTCGCGAAGTTAGCGCAACTGCGAAGAATAGCGCATCAACCCTTCAGAACGTTGTTTGCCGCTAAGGTCACTCTTGGGTTCGTTTCGACCTTCATGCAGCTGTTTCGCCGAGATGAGGCGCTCGAAACCCATGAAATGTTGATGTATCGCTTGAAAAGCAGAAGCCCGTGAAAGCAGCTAGTCAAGCCGTTGAAGTCAGCTTCGGGTCAGAAGCAGAAGTGCATTCACATCATGGGCTGGTTGGGAGCGACAAAGCACACCAGGTATATGATCGAGAACAGCGTGCCGAATCCTAAACACTGCAAGGCAATCGCAAGCCAGAAGAGCAACGGGCTCTCATCCCTCAGCAGCACGGCGCCAAAGCCTAATGGTATCTGCATCGTTCGGAGGCTGTTGAACAACTTAAATCCGACCAACGCGAACGCGACCATCACGACCAAAAGCATCGATATCACTGGCATCGGCGGCTCGCTGCAATTGCGCTGATCTTAGCATTCACGCGTCAATCATGGATCAGGCCAAATGCTAAAATTTGAATGTTAGGTCGGCTTTGGGTCAGAAGCGGTCCTCGACCGGCTGGGTGCCGCAGGTCAGCAACGGGCCATGAGCGGCCGTGAGCGAGTGTTTCAGGCTCCGAACCAAACGCGTCCAATGCAGCATGTCGATGCCTGACTGACCGCAGGTGCAAAATGCGTTGTTCCGCGAAGTTAGGGGCCGCACCTATATGAGAAAGGCACCTACTGAAGCGGAGCTTCGCACTCCTTTAGGGTGCGGTGGATGGCGGTCGCAGCCTCGCTCCCGGTCATCCGGCGCCCGGTTGTCCAGGTGGGCGGTCAAATCCCTGGAAGCCGACGAAGAGCAGTCCGAACATGATCGCCACAATGAGGCCGGAGCCGAGCACGACGAGCAGCGCAGCCTTCCAGCCGGCCAAGCCCCGTTTTTGGAGCCGAACGGCGCACAGGACTAGAACTATGAAGAGGATGGGGCCAACCAGGATGAGCACGCTTGACCCTCAACAAGCCACGCATCTTCGACAGAGCCGAACGATGGCCTTCATGATCCAGACGACCAGAGCGGTCGTAAACAGGGGCCATAGAATGGTGGAAGCGGCACTCACCAGCACGATGTCGTCTTTGGATTCGAGAACAGGAATCAAGATGGAAATATCTCCGGTCAGCTTGGAGTAGAATGGCGGCACAAGTAATGCAGTGCCTCCCAAGATGACGAGATAGTCGCGCACGCTACCCGAAGCAAAGCGCACCATCGCGATGGCCGCTGCGGCAAAAGCCAAAATGAGAGCAGCTCCGGTCATCCTGTCTTGATTCCCTGTTGGTGAACCTTTCGGAGATTAGCCCTTTGTCGCGGCTTCCTGAGGATTCGTTCAAGTATCGGTCACACGGAGGTCTCCAGGTCCTAAGGCGTCGCGTAAAGGGGGAGGAGGATTACCAGGAGGGCCAGCGACAAGATAAATGTCAGAAACACCGCCAATGCAACTGGATGTGCGACGCGCGGCTTCGCCGGTTTCGACATTGAAAACGATCTCTATGTGCAATGATGCAGTGTTATTTGGTGGTCCGATAGCTCGGTGTGGTTCAAAAGTGTCGGTTGCCGCAGTGAGGCCAGCACGGGGAACAGCTGACCGCCGCTCTGCACTCCTTCAAAGTCGGCTATGGATCAAACGCTGACGTTCGGCCGACAACGTGACAAGGTCGGCTCCTGGCCCATCAGCGGACAGTCGTTCGACGAATTCCGGTCTACCCCGATAGGCAGACATAACTCATTCGTGAACCGCCACAGGGCGACCGCTGTCCTTGCGAGTGAACACAAGGGACGGCAAGGGCGACCAACCCTACAGCGGGAAGACTTGCCACGGCGCCTGCCTCCGGCTGCATGTCAGGACGTTAGAGGCAGCATTCCCGTTCCGGGAGGCGCGATATGCTGCAGTTGAAAGACAAGGTCGGACGGTTCGCGACGACAGGGCGCAGCTGCCAGAACTGGAAAAAGGATCAGGAACTGGTTATTTCGCTGCTCAACAAGATCGCCATTTCCGACGGCGGCGCCGAGAACACGCTCAAACCACAGATGGTCGTGACCGGTTATGCCAGCGACGGCCTTTACAACTCGATTCTGTACTTCCAGAAGAAGAACTTTCCCGGCACGCCTGACGGCTATGTTCGGCCTGCCGGTCCGACATTCAATCGGCTCGTTGAACTGTCGACGAAGGCGGCCGCCAAGCCCGCCCCGCCAAAGGGCCAATGGGACGCAATCGCGACTCCTTCCGTCGATGCTGCACTTCGCAAAGGTCTCATCGACGATTCAAAGCTGGACTACGCAGAGGTCGTTGACATCATCCGGGCTACCGTCGCAGACGGCATGGTCACCGCATTCGAGCTGGACGACCTGACCACCATTGCGAACACCTCCAGAACGCTCTCCCCCACCTCGAAAAAGCTCATCACGCTCTTCGTCGGAGAAGAATACAAGGAGAAGCGCGGGATCGGACCGTATGATCTCAATTCCGACCAGAAAAAACTAGCCGCGGAAATGGTCTGCGATTTCCTAAAAAATACGAGGACGACGTTCTTTCCGAAGCTCGACCCACACCGCGTCGGCATAGGTATTCTCAGGCGCATTGCGAAACCGAGCCTCATCAATCAAGAACAGGGAAGTCTGTGCGGGCCATCCGCCCTGATGTTCGGCTACGCGTCGGACAAGCCAGGGTCTTACGCGCGCTTCGCGATCGATCTCTATCAGAAGGGGCAGGCGAATCTTGGCCGCCTGCTGATCAAGCCGGGAAAGGATGTGAGGAACTTCACGCCACCCTGGTCGCTGGACCACGTCGACTGGCTGACATGCGCCTCCATACGCGATTCGGAGAACTGGTTCCTGGATTTCGACGACACAGGCAAGATCAGCGATCTTGCGGGTGTCACCCTGCCGAGCGAAATGGAGCAATGGTTTCGCAAGGCAGGATACCGGGACGTGCGCGAGAATACCAACATTTCACGATTCAACAAAGACATCGACGATGTAACCGAAGCCAACCGGCTGCTCGACAGCGGATATCGCGTATGTCTTTTCATAAGCGCCAATATGATCGACTATGACGACCAGTCCGATAAAGGCTCCGCGCTTACGATGCACTGGGTCGTGCTGCGCGAGAAGATACAAGTGATGAACGGGTTCGTGAAGGCGAAGGTCTTCTCATATGGCGATGGAGACTATTTGATACCGCATCCGCAGGAAAAACCCATGCCGTCAAGCCCCTCGCCGTTCGGGACTTTCTTATGAATTTCTATGGATACGTTGCTGCCAAGGGGTGACCGGGGCCAGAAGCACCAAGGCAAGACGATGCTGGTCACGCACGAGATGGCCTTCTCAGCCGATGTCTCCACCCGCGTCGGCTTCATGAATGCCGGCATCATGGCCGAGGATCGGCACGCCCGAGGAAACCATCCGCCAGCCGCGCAGCGAACGGCCGAAGGTTCAAAATTTCGCGTTGACGGTCCGAACTAGAACAGGAGAACCGGACATGGCCGCTTTCCAAGAGGTTTTCCGCCGCTCCGGCATCGATGAGGGCCGCAGCCCGCCAGGCATGGTGGTGCCGTTCGGCGGCTCCAACATCGTGGCGCTGATCGATCCCGGAAGAAAGCTCAAAGTCGATCCTAACCCCCATGCCCTCGGGATCAAGGAGATCGATGGCGCCGATACTCTTAGACGCGTCATGCAGACCAAAGACACCTTCTCCGCACCCGACATCGATCCGCAGCTCAGGGCGGCGTCACTTCCCGCCACCTTCAATGGCGATGCACGGTTTTTCGAAATCAATGGCCGGATCAAGCCGATTCCCTTTCCCGGTCTGGAGGTGGTGGCCCGGTCGGCCGGCCGGAAGATCGAAGCCAAGCTCTATGTCGTCGTGCTGCCGGAAATCAAGATCAAGGTGGCGTTCCGCAACGTCATGATTCCGGGCAGCGGCGGCGCTCCGGCTTTTCACGCCAAGAAGCCCTGCAGTGAGCAAGATGAATTGCTGACGATGAACAATATATGGAGGCCACAAGCCAACATCCGCTTCGAGCGGGTGCCAACCGACTGGCTGGTCATCGACGACTCGCAGGCTGCCGTCAAACAGGAGCTCGCCAATGCGACTGGCATGAAGGATGCGAGCCTTGCGGTCCTTCCCGATGTGATCGATGTCGAAAACCTGAAGAGCTTCTTCCCCAAACACAAAGTTCAAGGCGCCCATCTCACCATTTTCTGTGTCGACAAGCTTCGGTCCAAGGGCTCCTTTCCCAATGGCTCGTTTGCTCGATCGCTGGACCTTGCCTTCATCAGCTCGCAACGCGGGCCTAACACGTCTGCCCATGAAGCCGGGCATTTTCTCGGCTCCTACTCGAAGAGCGCGACCAAGCCCTGGGACAGCAACGGCCACACATTGGAGACCGATCCGAAAACCGGAAAAGAAAACAGGGCGGAAGACATCAAGATGCTGATGCGCGACGGAGGCGCCGGGTGGAAGATTCCGTTTAATCTCGTCAAGGAGTTCCGCGACTTCCCCGGCTAGCATCCAAAGCTCAGACGGCAGCTGGAAATCACTCCTGACGTCGAATGTCGCCTTTGGGCCACTTTCAGAATCATGCAAGGCAGCAAATGGAATCAGCCTGTCGGGACGCTAGTGGAATCAAAATCGCAGGTACAGATACCGTTGTTGTGCGGGCCGCTTCGTCATGTAGACCGAGCGGGGGGTAATCCAAATTCTCCAATTGCGGGTTTGGTGGACTGGCCGTCTAATCGCGAGGCGAGCAAAGCTGGCGTGAGCCTGCTTTGATCCAGCCCTCGGAAGCGGGCCACCTACTTCGGAAGCACAGGCGGGTGGCCCGCTGGGCGGTTAAGCGATTTAGGGCACGCCATCGGACTGGCAACGCCAGTGACTTCGCGGACCATTGCGGTGCTGTGCGAGTGGACTGAATCCGGGCAACAGTTCCTCCCTGACCGATTTGATAGCCAACGATTTGGAATAAGTCGATGTTCCGTAATCTGTTCGCGGTCGCGCTGATGGTATCGACCAGCGCCGTGCTCGCGCACGATCACAATCGGCTTGATCTGTCGAAGTGGTTTGCGGAGCTTTATGACCGAAAGGGAGATCTGTGCTGCGATGGTAGCGAAGCGATGAATTTGTCAGAGGTAGATTGGGAGATCACCGGCAACCATCCATTACCGTGTCCGCGTGCCGACAACGCCTGGGGGCTTCGGGCGCGATGGCTGGCGCCACCAACGTGGAAACCGAGTGGGTTTAGGTACCCGACGACGCCGTCATCGACGAGCCGAACAGGGCTAAAGCGACGCTGGTCTGGCCGCTCTATGGCCCGATGGGTGTGAGCATTCGCTGCTTCATACCCGGGACGATGAAGCGCCTCCGATTTTAATCGGCGCAAGGCGGAGTTCGGCTTAGGGTCAACAGCAGACTAAGGCTCCGCAGGCGAACGGCGGTGGGTTACCCAATACTCATTCTGCCACGCTTCGTAGCCAAGCAACTCGCCAAAGCGCCGTTCGCGGTCGTCCGACCAGGCTCCGGGTTCGTTCAGAAGCGCGAGCATGGCATCGACCCGCCACTCATGGCCGAGTAAAGTGTAGAACAGCATCTGATATTCGAGCTGCGGCAGTTCGGGACACGGTCCAATCACTGCGCGCCTTATCAAGCGACCCGCATCAACGTGTCTGTCGAACATCCGCCAATACCGAATACAGACATCCGGTTCATGACCGACGATATACGAGAAATATGCAAGCGGCTTCGCCCCGCTCAGCATTAGGCCGAGTTCTCTGTTGGTGTGAACCAAATAGGGCAGCTGACGACGCCATTCGGAATGCATGTTCGGCATCTTGACCGCACAACGTTAATTTCCGCTAAGGGTCAAAGGCTGCCTGGGAAAGCTTGCATGCCCTGTTCCGGTGAACTTCAGGAAGCAGACCTCGCGACACTCTGAGCTAATGGAGGACTCCGCACGGTTTTTCCCATGCTGACCGACATGACATAGGTTCAGGCGGCTCGTCGGCTAGGCGATCAAATAGAAGGTGGTTGCCAGCGCCGCGGCGAGGACCGCCAAGCGAGTGGCCGCTTTCATCATTTTAGTCATGGACGATTTTTCGATGATGAAGTTTAGCCCGCTAACGACCACGACCATGAAAGCCACAAGCAACCACATGACGCTCCTCCTCTGATTGAGCACGTGGTATCTGTATCGGGCCAAGTGTCCTAATTTATCGCTGCTTTATTCTAACCAGACAGCACCCAACAAAGGTCTGCTCAGGGTCACAAGCGGTCCTGGACCAGCTGCTCGCGGCAGGCCACGGGCGCAAGAAAACCGGTCGCTCACGCGACCGGCTAGCCACGAACCTTTAGGTAAAAATTATCAGCGGCCCAGCTTACGCTCTACCTTTATCCGGCTGCTGCCCACCTTCTTGACCGCTTTCTTCACGGCAGAGGCCGAGCGGCCCGTCTCCTTCGCTTCGTAGCCGACTTCGTATTTCTGTCCGCCCGCTACGCGCGCGCGGTCTTGCTTGCGACCGCGAGTTGTCTGCTTCTTCGCTTTAGCCATGTTGCTCTCCTTGCGTCTGTGAAACGCAAGAGGATTCAAATGGTTCCTTAGATCCGTCCGTCCGCGCCGATCAACGGAACGAATCCGGCCGTGAAGATCTGAATCAAGGTGTTCGTTGCGTGGAGTTTGTCAGTGGCGTTGCAGCGTCAGCGTAGGCAGGGGATAATCGGGTGAAAGCGCCCTTCCCCGGCTTCATCAAACCGGCCTTGGCGATCGTGGGTGGACCGCGTGCCATCCGGAGCGCGGTGGATTCACGAAATCAAGTTCGACGGCTACCGGGTCCAGGTTCATTTGGCGAACGAAGTCGTCACCGTCTACACCCGTCGCGGCTTCGACTGGACCAAGCGCTTCAAGAAAGTCGCCGACGATGCCTGGCACATCAAGGCGGGATCGGCGGTCATCGATGGCGAGGTTGTGGTCCCCGCGGCCGATGGCAGCACCGATTTTTCCGTCCTTCAAAACGAGCTGAAGGGCACATCAACCAAGATCGTGCTCGTCGCATTCGATCTGCTTTATCTTAATGGACGAGACCTGCGCGGCCTGCCGCTGTTTCAGCGCAAGGCCGAGCTGAAGAAGATCATTTCCGGCACCGACGTGCAGTTCAGTGAGAGCTTCGAGATCGAAGGCCGCGAGATGTTCGCGCACGCCTGCAAGGTAGGGCTGGAGGGCGTCGTCTCAAAGGTTCGCGACAGCACCTACAACAGCGGCCGCGGCAACAACTGGGTCAAGACAACTTGCGCGCAGCGAGAGACGCTAACCATCGCCGGCTTCGCACTCGACGAAGGCAAATGGGACGGCATCTATCTCGGGCGCCACAAGGGAGATGATCTTATTTATGCGGGCAAGGTTGACCACGGATTCGACAAAACGTCTGCCGCAGAACTGCAAAAACGATTGAAGCCGCTCATTCGCAAGACGCAGCCTTACGCCAAGCGAATCGCGCACAAGGGTATCTGGGTCGAGCCAAAGCTGCTTGCGGAAATCGAGTATCGCGCGAAGTCGGCGGAGGGGAAAGTCCGGCATCCATTCTTCAAAGGCTTGCGGGAGGACCTTTAGGTGAAGTTTTGCGCTGTTTGCGACAACTACCGTTGGGTCTGCGAAAATCATCCGAACCGCCCCGCTTTCGGCCCTCGCGCCTGCGAGTGCGGCGCGGAGAGCCCTGCCCCGTCTGCAATCCAAGCGATGAATTCAACATCCCAGCCATGCCACCCAACTTTGTGCCTGATCGTCTGGATGAAGATGATGGAGACGACTGAGGTGAACATGAAGGTCGAGGACAGGTCCGAATTGATCGGAGCATTGGCGTCTTACGATTCAGCGGATGACGAAGGCGGTTCAGCAATTGCGGATGGCCCGGCTCCAGTCGCCAGCATGCTGGTCTATTGCGCGCACAATTGTAACACTGAATTCGAGACCGAGGTTGAGGAGCTCGAATGCGGCGCCGGCCAGATCGTCTGCCTGGAATGCGACGGGAGCGGACGCTGCCTGTTTCCTCCAGAGATGGTCGGAGGCGAACTGGCCTGCGTCGATTGCAAGGGGACGGGCCGCCAGTTGGTCAGCATATGAAAGCCCTTTGGTTTTCCACAGCCACGACAGGAAGTAGCCCGTTGCGCTTCTCGCCTACCACCTATCGATAATTTGTCAGCTTGGCCGGCACATGGCTTTGATCGCGGCATGACTACCAAGTCCCGCCAACATCTCTACGGCACTCAAATCAAGATGTCGGCCGAGCGCGCCAAGGAGGCGCGCAAGGAGGCCGACAAACTGGCTTGCGCGGCCTGGAACTATCGGATGCTTGGCTATAGGGGCCCGGCGCAGCCATCGCCGACGATCGGAGATGCCATCAACGCCGGCTTCCTATACCTCGAAGTGCGATGCCTTGGATGCGACACCAACCAAACCGTGGCACTCGATGTCGTCCGTCGTGCCAAGACGACGCCGGTGCATGAACTTGAGCGCTACATGCGATGCAAGAACTGTTCGGAAGTGCGGCGCTATCCGTATAAGCGAAGCGCACTCGTTGCATTAAGACCAACGAAAATCTCGGCGGATAATCCGGCATCTTACTGGTGGCCCGGCGAGCGCTAAGGATCATCGAACATATGTGCAATCTCTACTATGCCGACCTCGGGATTATGCCGACCATTGCCTCTGAACGGGCTCTGGCGGCGGCGATCGCTGCGTTGGAGTCGGCATAATCTCAGCGCCTCCAGAAATGCGAGAAGCTTGTCATTCGGTCGAAAACGACCGGGGGTGGCTACCGCTGGAGCTGTCGCGGCCAGTGCGCGTTCCTTGATTCCCATATCAGCGTGTAGGTAGATGTGGGTGGTTTCGACCTGCTCGTGGCCGAGCCAAAGTGCTATCACCGAGGTCTCAATTCCTGCCCGCAGCAGTCGCATCGCGGCGCTATGACGCAACACATGCATGCTGATGGATTTCTGTCCCAACGACGGACAGGCGGGGGTTGCGATCTGAACGTATTTGGCGAGCCGATGTTCGAGGGCGTCACGGCTGAGTGACGTTCCCGATCGGGTGACGAAAAGTGGCTCCGCCGGAAGACCCGCGCGCTCGGCGAGCCAAACACGCAGGAGGGCGACCATACCCGCGGTAATCGGTGTGATCCGCAACTTCCGTCCTTTCCCCATGCAACTGATATGGGCGCCAGTGCCGAGATGAACATCGCTGATGCGAAGGCCGATCAATTCTGACGCGCGCAGGCCCGTTTGGGCCGCGAGCGTAAGCAGGGTATGGTCGCGCCGCCCGGTCCAGGTCGAGCGGTCGGGTGCGCGGAACAGCGCATCGAGTTCAGGTTCGATCAGGAAAGTGACGAGCCTTCGGTCGAAACGCTTGCGTGGAATGGCAAGCACCCGCTCGATTACGGCGGCATGCTCGGGATGTCGAAGCGCTGCGTACCGGAACAGCGAACGGACGGCGGCAAGTCGAGCATTGCGGGTGCGCGCACTATTCTCGCGCTGCTTCTCAAGATGGTCGAGGAAGGCGCCGATGAGCGGCGCATCAAGATCGTGGATGTCCAGCTTCGATGGTTCGACGTCCTTCCTCGCGGACGCGAAAATCAGCAGCAGCCGCAGCGTGTCCCGGTAGGCTGCAAGTGTATGGAGACTAGCCTGGCGCTGGCGGATGAGGCGTTCCGTGAAGAACGCTTGCAGGGTTGGGGCAAGTGCGGTCATGCGGCACCTCCGAGGTGCCGCTCCAAACGATCACCAACCAGCGTCAGCAACTCCGGCGCATCTGAAAGATACCAATATGTGCTGACAGGATCGACGTGGCCGAGGTAGGTCGACAGCAACGCGATCCGGTTCCCCGGCTCCCTGCCATCTCGATATCCGTCAAGGATGGTATTGACGGCAAATCCATGCCGCAGATCATGCAGCCTCGGACGGCATGAGGCAGAGCGCGGCTTCAGGCCGGCGACATCCACAATTTGACGAAAGACGGGCTGGATACCCATGTAGTGGAATCTGGTGCCAACCGTAGTGACCAGCAGTGCCGGCGTATTCGACGAGTTTGTCGGACGGTCGTCTCGACGCAGATAATCAACCAGTGCAGCCACCGTGCTCGGATGCAGCGGTAATTGGCGAGACTTGCCGAACTTTGCGTTCCGGATAGTGAGTAGTCCAATGACGGAGTCAAAATCGTCGCGGTCGAGGCCGATCGCTTCCCCAACCCGCATTCCGGTCACTGCAAGCAAGGCGATCAATGTCCGAAATGTCGCCACTCGGTGCGGTGTCCGCAGCGTCCCGGCCGCGGCGATGAGGGCCGCGATATCCGACTCCGAATATAGGTAGGGCGTTGCTCGGCCCTTTTGCTGCACCAGCAAGTGGGTCGGGGGCACCTCGGTCGCGGGGTCGATCCCGCGCAGGTGTTTAGCGAAGCGGCGAACAACGGAAAGCCGGGCAAATGCCCAGGTTCGACCGCGCTTAGGAAGCGTCGCCCAAGCGAGCGCCGCCTCGGTTGTCAGATGATCTTCGCCGCGATCCTCGACGAAGGTGAGAAACTGACCGAGGAGCTTCTCGGCTCGATAGAGCTTAAAGCCGAGGGCGCGGCGAACCACAAAGTAGTCTGCGAGAGCCTTGCGGAGAGCGTTCATGCGACGACACCCGGCCAGGGGCGAGCGATCGACCGCAGAGCATCGCGATCGACCTTGGCATAGATCGATGTCGTAATGGCGTTGCGGTGGCGCAGGAGTTGTCCGATCTCGGGCAGCGATGCACCGCCGCGTAGCATCAGAGTCGCTGCGGTGTGACGCAGCCGGTGAGCATGGATCGGTTCAAAGCCGCACCGTTCGCCAGCGTGGCGAACAATCTGCGTTACCGCGCCAGTGGTGAGAGCGTGATGCGGAGCTGTGATCCGTGCAAACACCATTCGGCCTTGCGTGCTTGCGGGACGGCTGTGATGCAAGTAAGCCGCGATTGCTTCGCCGACGTCTGCAGGCAATGGCAGTCGTTCGGTGCGATTGCCTTTGCTGTGGGCAATCACGATCTCGCCGCCTCGCCAATCGATATGCTCAAGCTGCAGTTTGGCGACTTCGCCTGCCCGCAAGCCCAGGCGAACAAGCATGGTCAGGACCGCGAAGTCACGACAGCCACTTCGGGTGCTGGTGTCGCAGGACGCCAGAAGGCGCTGCACTTGGTCAGCGGCCAATCCCTTCGGCAATCCGGTTAATCGCCGACCGGGAACGGTCGGTACCGCAGACACGAGTGACCGATCGATAACGCCGTCGACGTAAAGAAAACCGAGTAGTGATCGAAGGGCCGACACTGTCAACCCGGCCGTCCCAGGGCTGAGGCGAGGGCAGTTTGTCACCACAAAGGAAATGACGTCAGCCGCCGTCAGGCTTCGAAGGTCCAGAGTAAGGCCGTCCGGCGAGACCTTGGTTTGAAGGAAGGGACGCATCAGTTCAATATACCGGGACGCTGACGCATTCCTGATGCCACGTTCAAGTATCAAGTAACCTCGGTATCGCGCCAGGGCCGCTTCAAGCACTCCGCTGACCGGAGGTGACGAGGCCGGCGGTGCGATCCCAAGACCGCGCAGGTAACCGAGGATCGGCTGCATCGCTCTGATAGAGCGAAGAAAGCTGTAACCCGCTTCATCACGGCTGAGCTGAAACCGCTCTACTTCCTTTGTGCGCAGTTCCCCTACAACGAGCCCCTCGCTCGCAAGCCAATTGCTCAGGTGGTTTAGCAGCAATAAGTGCAGGCGGGTCTGGTGTGGGTTATAGCCTTGTCGTGTCATGTGGTCGGCAAACCCAGTCGCGAATGCCGAAAGCGGACCCGAAACCCCAACTCGTGACAGATCAATCAACATGAAAGCCTCCCTTCAATTGGCAAGGGGGAGACTGTACGCTGTGAGACCAATCGGATTATGCCGACTCTAACGCAGCGATCGCCGCCGCCAGAGCCCGTTCAGAGCCAATGGTCGGCATAATCCCGAGGTCGGCATAGTAGAGATTATGCCGACGTCGGCATAACCTGTACTCCATCACCACCAACCAGGCCGCCATCAGCGCGGTGTTCCGGGTCGTCAACCGGTACGTCGGCAATCTGGCCCCGATGCCTGGCGTGTTTCCGGACTACAAGGCTCCCATCGTCCGGACCGGCGCCGAGGGCCGCGAGCTCGCGACCGCGCGCTGGGACATGCCGTCGTCATCGAAGGCACTGATGGACGCCACCAAGAAGCGCGCCGAGAAGCTGCAAGCGAAGGGCAAGACCGTCGATTTCAAGGAATTGCTCCGGATGGAGCCAGACTCCGGCACGACCAACATCCGAAACGTGAAGAGCAAACACTGGACCCGATGGCTCGGCATCGAGAGCCGTTGCGTGGTGCCGTTCAACTCGTTCAGCGAGTTCAACAAGGCCGAAGGCGGCGACATCTGGTTCGCGCTCGACGAAACCGGCCGCTCGCGTGCTTCGCCGGCATCTGGACCAACTGGACATCGGTCCGGAAGGTCAAGGAAGGCGAGACCACCAACGACCTCTACGCGTTCCTGACGACGGAGCCGAACGCCGAGGTCGGCGCCATCCACCCGAAGGCGATGCCGGTGATCTTGACGACGGCGGAGGAAGTCGAGACCTGGTTGACCGCCCCTGCGGAAGATGCCCTGAAGCTGCAGCGGCCGCTTCCGGACGGAGCGCTCCGGATCGCCGCCCGCGGCGTCAAGGAAGACCCGCCGCAGACTCCGTGAGCTTCTGCACAGGGGCCGCGGAACAGGTGGACAAGCCGGAGCCTCTGCATTTCGGAATCCCTGAGCTGTGCTAACCGCCCGGAACGAGCCGGCGGTCCAAGGATCTGTCTCGGCAGGAGCCATCTCGATGCTGATGACGAGGGAAAGACCACGGGCGATCCGCACGCTACGCGGCTGGGCGGTCCACGTGCTGCATGAAGCCGGAGCGATCCGCGAGTGCGAGGAGCACGGCTGGATGCAGGACCGCGCCGACCCGCACGCCCGCGAGCGCGCCTTCGACATCGCAAGGCGCGCTCCGCCGGTCGGCGTTTCTCCAAAGACGGCCATCGACCAGGTCCGTGACGTCCTGGACTCGATCGGCGACACCTGCCCGGAATGCCCGGTGCTCGATTGACCACAGGCGCGGCGATGGGCGGTGCATGCCGTCGGCCCGCGGCTGTCTAGCAATGCCGACCAGCCATTCGCGAACGACAGCCTCATCGACGAGAATTAGCCACGGGCCGGAGCATCAGGTCTCAGCCAGTTTATGTTCCTCGCGAGCCGCTGCCCAGACTTCCCGCGACGCGTCGGCGTTCATTGCGGCAATGCCGAGCCCGACGATCAAGTCAGGCCATACAGACGACGTGTACGCCGTCAGGAGGCCAGCCGCGATGATCGCGACATTCGCCACCGCGTCGTTGCGTGCAGAGAGAAACGCGGCCCTCGTGAGGCTGCCGCTGTGCCGTCTGAAGCGCGTCAGCATGATTGCGCAAGAAAGATTGACCGCAAGCGCGCCAAGACCGGCTAACGAGAGCGAGAGCGCCTCGGGCGGGCTCGGCGCCATGAACTTGTCCCAGGCTGTCCAGAGTGTCGCCAAGCCTGGCACGAGCAAAATACCGGCGAGCATCATTCCGATTTTGGCGCGACGACCGGCAGACAATCCGAGTGCGGCAAGAATCAGGAAGTTGACCGATGCGTCCTCCAGGAAGTCCACGCTATCGGCGAACAGCGAGACGGAGCCGATAGCGCGAGCGACGGCGAACTCGACGCCAAAGTAGGCGAGGTTGAGGATGGCAACGAGGCGAACCACCCGTCGCAAATCTTGGTCATACGCGGACGTATTCACCTGGTCGCGCTCCCGGCGTTGCCAGACGCAAGCCCGCCGTCCTGTCCACCGAAGCGGTCAGCGATGTACCGCCTCAAGGCTGCGGCCGCATTCAGCATATGGGCGCGCATCCGACGCGCCGCAGTTTCGCCGTCGCCCTCGGCGATCGCCTGCATGATGGATTCGTGCTCCTCGCGGGACCGGCGGATGCGATCGCCCTGGCGCAATTGCGTGCGACGGAAGGCGCTGAGACGGGAGCGGACATCCTGCGCTTGCTCCGCCATGAACGAGTTGTGCGTCGCCCGGTAGATGCATTCGTGGAATTGCCGGTTGAAGGCATCGTAGGCATCGACGTCGTTCGCCTCGACCATCGCCCGCGAGCCTTCGTGCAGCTCGATCAATTGACTCCGCTCGAGCGGCGTCATCCGATAGGTGGCAAGCCTGACGCACATCGCCTCGACCTCGGCGCTGGTCTCGAACATGTCCATGATGCGCTCGGGTGTCAGCCGCGCCACCACCACCCCGCGGCGCCCGCGCACTTCAACAAGCCCGCTCACGGCGAGCTGCCGAAGCGCTTCCCGCACGGGCGTCCGGGAAGCCCCAAACCGGTCCGCAAGCAGTTGCTCTTCCAAGGCTGAACCGGCGGCAAGGGCGCCGGATGCGATCTCGTCCGTCAGTGCGTTTCGGATTCGATCGGAGAGCAATCCCCCATCGTCTTCCGCATCAGCTGCGATCTTGAACAAACTCACCTTCAATCTCCTATGATCGCGCGCACAGCAAAGTAGAGAATGGAGGGCGCAACCAGACATCCTAGCCCGGTATGGAACGTCGCGGTCAATGCGCCGTAAGGCACCAGACGCCGATCGGTTGCCGCAAGCCCTCCGGAAACGCCGCTGACCGTTCCCATCAGGCCGCCGAACACCATTGCGCTGCGCGGATTGTTCAGACCGATCATCTTAGCGACGAAGGGTGTGCCGATCATGACGATCACCGCCTTGAATACACCGGTCGCGATCGAGAGCGCAACGACCGGCGAGGAGGCGCCTATCGCCGCCCCCGTGACCGGCCCCACGATATAGGTGACCGCGCCGGCACCGATCGTCGTCAGCGAAATTGCATCGGTGTAGCCGAACGCGGCCGCGACAAACACGCCGAGAATGAAAGGAACGACCGTTCCCAATCCTAGCGCGATGGCGCCAATGGCGCCGGCCTTGCGCGCATGCACGACGTCGACCTCGAAAGCGGTGGCGACGATGGCGAAATCGCGCAGCATCGCGCCGCCCATCAGGCCGATCCCGGTCAGCGCCGGCAGGTCGGCGACACCTTTTTCGCCGCCGGTGGCGAGGCCTCCGAAAAAGGCAAGCGCCAAACCCAGCATGATCGCGATGGCCGAGGCGTGAATGCGCCCGAAGGTGAGGTATTTCGAGATCGCCCCGGAGATCCACATCAGGATCCCGACAGCGGCGAACGCGGTGATGAGCGCGTTCGCGGCGAGAACGTGAGACATCATGGTCATCCGATCCTCCCCGACTTGAAGTGAGGTACGCTCGCCTCGATCGCTTCGCGCGCCTCGATCTCGTCCATGGACTCGACCCGACCGCTGAGCCGGCCGATCAGGGCGACCATCGCGAAACACACCGCGACGGCGCCGATTCCCGCGATGACGACGACCGGCCCGCCTTTGACCGCGGCGACCACGTTTTGCTGCGCGGCCATCGCGACCACGATCGGAATGTAGAAGCTTCCCCAGAACTCGACGCCGATCTTGAGCCCGCTGCTGAGCAGGCCGTAGCGCACCAGCCAGAGCCGGGCCGCGATCAGAAATATCATGGCGATGCCGACGCCGCCGACGTTGGCCTTCACACCGAGAGCGAGCCCAAGCAGGTCCCCCAGCAGGACCCCAAGCAAGGTGCAGATCGCGAGTAGCGCTACGCCGGAAATGGTCACGGGCGCCTCCCGTTAAACGCGGCAACGTCGCCAGCTTGTGGAGAGCGTGTATGCACGAGCATCTTGAATTTCCTCCTGTGTATGCGGTCGGCCCTCATTTGGTCGATCACGCATACATTACTTGTGGATCAAAGGCAATACGCATACATGCAGGCCTGCCGAAGCCAGTTCCGCATGCCGAGGAGGGAAAATGAGCGAGTGGGGTATACAAAAGGCCGCCTTGGGCGAACGCCTGAGCGCCGGCCAGAGGCACGCAAAGGGAAAGGTCGTCCCGATCCCTAGCCTGCCCACGTTCCTGAAGGCGGTGATCCGGTCAGGCGACCGGGTGTGCCTGGAGGGCGACAACCAGAAGCAGGCCGACATTCTCGCCGAGGCGCTCGCAAACCTCGACCCTGCCGAGCTTCATGACCTGCACATGGTGCAATCGGGCGTGGTCCTGCCCTCCCATCTCGATATCTTCGAGAAGGGCATCGCGCGCCGGCTCGACTTCTCCTATTCCGGCCCGCAGGCGGCACGGATCGCGAAGATGCTGTTCGGCCGCAAGATCGAGCTCGGGGCCGTGCACACGTACCTCGAGCTGTTCGCCCGCTATTTCATCGATCTCACGCCGAACGTCGCGCTGATCGCCGCGGTGAGCGCCGACAGGGACGGCAACCTCTATACCGGACCGAACACCGAAGACACGCCGACGGTGGTCGAGGCGACCAGCTACAAGAACGGTCTCGTCGTGGCGCAGGTCACCGAGGTCGTCGACAAGGTGCCGCGCGTCGACATCCCCGGCGACCTCGTCCATTTCGTGGTCGAGGCCGGCCGGCCCTTCTATGTCGAGCCGCTCTTCACCCGCGACCCCGCCGCGATCACCGAGACCCAGATCCTGACGGCGATGCTGGCCATCAAGGGCATCTACGCGCCGTACGGCGTGCGCCGGCTCAACCACGGCATCGGCTTCAACACCGCCGCCATCGAGCTGCTGCTCCCGACCTATGGCGAGAAGCTCGGCCTCAAGGGCAAGGTCTGCACCCATTTCGCGCTCAATCCGCATCCCACGATGATTCCGGCGATCGAATCCGGCTGGGTCGAGCAGATCCATTGCTTCGGATCGGAAGTCGGCATGGAGGACTATGTCGCCGCGCGCTCGGACGTCTTCTTCACGGGACCGGACGGATCGCTGCGATCCAATCGCGCCTTCTGCCAGACCGCAGGCCTCTATGCCTGCGACATGTTCATCGGATCGACGCTCCAGATCGATCTCGACGGCCACAGCTCGACGGTGACGACCAGCCGCATCGCCGGATTCGGCGGTGCCCCCAACATGGGATC
This sequence comes from Bradyrhizobium lupini, assembly GCF_040939785.1. Lineage (NCBI taxonomy): Bacteria > Pseudomonadati > Pseudomonadota > Alphaproteobacteria > Hyphomicrobiales > Nitrobacteraceae > Bradyrhizobium > Bradyrhizobium lupini. The sequence goes on along the minus strand of NZ_CP162553.1, from coordinate 6,162,922 downwards.
CGATCCACGGGGCCGCCGCCACCCCAGCGAACCGTGGCTCAAGGCCGGCGCCGAGGCCGCGCCCGACGCCGATGCGGCGCTGCGCCGGGGCCGCAAGCTGGTGGTGCAGATCGGCGAGACCTTTGGCGAGGCCAATGCTCCGCTGTTCGTCGAACGGCTCGACGCGCTCGATCTGGCGCGCGAGCTCAAGCTCGATCTCGCGCCGGTGATGGTCTACGCCGACGACGTGACCCACATCGTCACCGAGGAAGGCATCGCCAACCTGCTGATGTGCCGGACGAAGGACGAGCGCGAGCACGCGATCCGCGGCGTTGCCGGTTACACCGACATCGGACGCGCCCGCGATGCGAAGATGGTGGACTCGTTGCGCGCGCGTGGCGTGATCCGACGGCCCGAAGATCTCGGTATCGATCCGCTCGATGCCGATCGCCGTCTCCTCGCCGCGCGCTCGATCAAGGATCTGATGCGGGCCTCCGGCGGCCTCTACCGCCCACCCAGCCGCTTCCGCAACTGGTGAGGACTTTTCATGGAAAAGCTTAGCTTCAGACTTTCTGCCCCGCAGCGCGCCGGCGGCACGCGGGCGCAGGCAATCGTCGGTGTCGTTGCCTCGGGCAATCTCGAAGTGTTGCTGGAACGCGCCTCGCCGGCGGACATCTGCACGATCGAGATCGCAACGGCGGCCCATGGCTTCGGCGCCGTGTGGGACGCCGTGGTCCGCGACTTCGTGGGCCGCCGCGCGGCGGGGGGCTTGCGCATTTCCGTCAATGACGGCGGCGCCCGGCCGGACACGGTGGCGCTCCGCCTTGCCCAAGGCATCCGCAAGATCGAGGAGCCGGAACGATGAGAGCCGTTACAGCCAATGATGTTTCCCTGAGCTGGTATGAGGCGAGCGCGCGGCAGCGCATCGACGCGCTGGTCGATGCCGGCAGCTTCTCCGAATTCATCGGCCCGGAGCTGCGCGAGATCAGCCCGCATCTTTCGATCTTCGATCTGCCGGAGCAGTTCGACGACGGCATCGTCATCGGCCGCGGCCGCCTCGACGGCTCGCCGGTGCTTGTTGCCGCGCAGGAGGGCCGGTTCATGGGCGGCGCCTTCGGCGAAGTCCATGGCGCAAAGCTCACCGGGCTGCTGCGGGCCGCGCGCGCACTCAAGCAAGACGTCCTGATCCTGTTCGACACCGGCGGCGTGCGGCTTCAGGAGGCGAACGCCGGCGAGCTCGCCATCGCTGAAATCATGCGCGCGGTCATCGAGGCGCGGCAGGAGGGCGCCCGCGTGATCGGGCTGATCGGCGGCCGCGCCGGATGCTACGGCGGCGGCAGCCTGATCGCCGGCACCTGCTCTCGCCTGATCGTGTCCGAGCAGGGGCGGCTCAGCGTCAGCGGGCCCGAGGTCATCGAGACCAACCGAGGGATCGAGGAGTTCGACTCGCGCGACCGCGCACTGGTCTGGCGCACGATGGGCGGCAAGCACCGCTACCTGATCGGCGGAGCCGACGTGTTCGTCGACGACGAGGCAGTGGCGTTCCGCCAGGCCGCGATCGACGCGCTCATGGCCAAGCGAGGGTTGGACCGCGCGGTTCTCGAAGCGGAGCAGAAGCGGCTCGAGCGGCGGCTGCAGCGTTTCGGCGACGCCAAGGACGCCGTGGAGATCTGGCAGGCGCTCGGCGTCGACGAGCCGACCAACATCCCCGCCCTTCCAACGGACTCATTCCTTCACTCAGCAGGCAACAGGGAGAACGCCGATGACGCTCGATGAGATCTGACCGGTCTCTTTCCGAACAGCACCGAGATCGAGGTGACCGGCGCGATGATCGGAGGAAAGGCGACATTGGCAGATGGGAAGCCGATCCACGTGCTCGGCATCACGCAAGGACAGAACCTTGGCGTGGACGAAGCGATCGTGCTCGCAAGCCATGTGATCGAGATCATCCGATCGCAAGACCGCGCTCCGATCCTGGTGCTGGTGGATTCCGCCAGCCAGCGCATGAGCAGGCGCGACGAGCTGCTCGGCCTCAGCGAATATCTTGCTCATCTTGCGAAGGCCCTGCTGCTGGCGGAAGCCGAAGGGCACCGCACCGTCGGCCTGCTGTACGGCGGCAGCGCGGCCGGCGCGTTCATCGCAACGGCGCTTGCCACCGGCACGCTGGTGGCTCTTCCGGGGGCGCATCCGGCCGTCATGGATCTGCCGTCCATGGCGCGGGTCACCAAGCTGCCGATCGAGGTCCTGAAGGCCAAGGCGGAAGCAACGCCGGTATTCGCTCCCGGGCTCGACAACATCGTCCGCACGGGCGGCATTCACGTCGTCTGGGACGAAACCGCGCCTTCGGCGCCGCAGCTCGCGGCCGTGCTGGGCAGGCCGAATGGGCCGGACGAGCGCGCCGTCCTCGGCGCCGAACGTGGCGGTCGGCTGAAAGCAGCCGAGATCGCCGACCGCGTCGTCGCGCTTGCGGCGGCGTCGCAACCGGGGTCGCGACATGCCTGAAGCTCTCGAGCGCCATACCATGGTGAAGGTCTCGGCTGCCGGCTGGGCGGCCGCGATGAGCCAGCGTCCCGAACTCGCCGGCGAGCCGATCATAGAAGGCTGGGCGCGCGCCGGCCGCCCCCTCGTCGTTCGGCGGCCCACTTGCAGCGACACCGCCGGTCTCGTTCCGCTCGGTCTGCCGCTGCCGCCGAGCCACGGCAAGCGGCGCATTGCGGTGTCGCTCGCCGCGGCCGATATCGTGGTATCCGCGCCGCCGCCGTTGTTGGCGGACGCGGCCGCAGCGGCGCCCGCGGCATGGCGCGTGACGATCGAGGAGCTCCTCCGGCTTCTGCCGGAAACCCGCACGTATGGAAGCCTGGCCTGGCAGCACCTCACCGGCCTGACTTATCTTGCGGACGGATCGGACCTCGATCTGCTCTGGCCACTGTCCTCGGCAGACCAGGCCAGAACGCTGCCGTCCGCCGTTGCGGAGATCGCGAAGCGGGCGCCTATGCGGCTGGACGGCGAGATCACAGCTCGCGCCGGCGGCGTTCAATGGCGCGAATTGACCGGGAAGGACGAGGGCGAAGTGCTTGTGAAGGGGCCGACCGGCGTCCTCACTACAACGCGTGCGGCCTTTGTCGCGGGTTGTGCGCCATGACCATTGCGCTGAGACGGGAATGGACAACGGGCCGTGCACTTGATCCGGAGCAGCTTGGACAGCTCGCGTCGCACTGCCTGAAGCTCGAGGTGCAGACCTATCCGAAGCCGGGGCTCGTCAGCCATGTCGACGACGGTGCACATCGGGACATGGATGCGGAGCTCCTGTGCCGCAGCGCCGACACGCTGGCGCCGTTCTTCCGCGATCTTGCGGCAGCTGGCGCCGAAGGTGGCGGCATGAACCGGTTGCGCGCGATCGGCGTTGCCGCGGAACGCGCGATGCTGGCTGCGACCTCCGGCGTCAACACGCACCGCGGCGCCATCTTCGGGCTGGGCCTGCTGTGCGCCGCGGCCGGATACCGAAACGCCATCGGCGTTCGCAAGCCGCTTGGCCGGCTGGTTTCGGAGCGTTGGAGCGAAGACATCCTGGCAGGCCCCGCAGCGCTTCGCAGCCACGGCGCCTTGGCGGCGCGCCGCTATGGCGCCGGCGGCGCCAGGACGGAAGCCGCCCATGGCTTTCCGTCCGTCTATGACATCGCCCTGCCCGCGCTGCATGAAGCGCGCGGCCTTGCGCCACATGATCAGGAGGCCAGCCGAGTCCAGACCTGCATGACGTTGATCGCCGCTGTCACCGACACCAACCTGCTGCATCGGGGCGGAGCGGAGGGACTGCGCTTCGCCCAAGCCAGCGCCGCCGCATTCCTGGCCGCCGGCGGCGTCGGATCGCCGGGATGGCGCAGGCGCGCCGCCGATATCCATCGCGCCTTCATCGCGCGCAATCTCAGTCCCGGCGGCTCGGCGGATCTGCTCGCGATGACCCTGTTCGTCGATTGGGTGGAGCTCTGATGCTGGCCCAGCTTTGCGGCGGACAAGGTACGCTCTCGGACAAGATGTTTGATCTTGTCGCGGACCAGCCCGCCGCGGAGCCAGTCTTCACCGCAGCGACGGCTTTGCTCGGCGCGGATCCGCGCGAATTCGTCAGGACGCGGAGCGCGGACGAGCTTGCCGTCAATCACCCCAGCCAGATCCTGGCCGTCACATCGGCTCTCGCGATCCACGCCTGCATCGCCGACCTCCTGACCGAGCAGACCGCCGTCACGGGCTACAGCGTCGGGGAAATGGCGGCCTGGAGCATCGCGGGGATATGGACCGCCCAGGAGGCCTTGCGGCTCACGGACGTTCGAGCCCGCCTCATGGAAGGCGCGGCAGCGCAGCCCGGTCGCCTCGCCTATGTCCGCGGGCTTGATCGGACCGCGCTGGAAGCTCTGCTTGAAGAGCACCGCTGCGAAATCGCCATTCAAAACCCCGCCCAGCTTTTCGTCGTCGGAGGCGCCGAGCAAGACGTGATCGAGCTCTGCCGAGACGCAAGAAAACAGGGTGCCGGGCGCGCCGGTCTTCTCGCCGTCAGAATCGCATCCCACACGCGGCAACTAGAGCAAGCCTGCAAACCGCTGCAGCAGGCGATCGACGAGAGCAAACGCTCCCCGATCGCAAGCCAGCGGACCCTGCTGGCGGGAAGCGAAGGAGAGCGCATATTCTCAGCGCGCGCTGCAGGGGCAAAGCTCGCTCATCAAGTCGCGCGTCCCATCAACTGGTCGGCAACGCTGGACGCCCTCTCCGAGCTCGGCGCCAGCACGATACTGGACCTTGGTCCGGGACACGCATTGGCCGAGATGGCGCAGACTGCTTTTCCGTCCACGCCATGCTACGGGGTCGACGGGTTTCACACCTTGGACGGGCTCCGAAACTGGATCGCCAACAGGCGATCCCCTCATCAGGCACGCTGATCTTGCGCTGCTCGGCAAGCCTATCTCGTCCTTCAGCAATGGAGAAGGATTCCGTACCCGCGCACTCCCGCGAGAGCCACGGCGGCCCCCGTCGTGCGGAAAGAAAGACAGGAGCCTTGGACGCGATCCCTGTTGGCGTTAGCTGCACTCGCGATGCTCTGCTCGGACCCGGCGAGCGCGCAGACCGCACTCATGTCGCCGGGCTTGGGAGCCACCTCTCCGCTCGGCACCCTCGGCTCGAACGGGTCGCGCAGCTTCTTTCAGCGAGGGGCTCGGCCTCATTCTGAGCAGACCCCGGACGGCACCGACCGTCACGGCAGTACCTGATACGGCAAGACTCCGACGTTGATCAGGGCTGGTTAGTGTTCCGGCACTGCTCTTCGAGGACTCACGTGTGCTTGCCGCCGTACAGGCGTGCCTTGCAGGTCATGCTTAGTCTTGTCGACCGTGAGCCACGATGACATTATGTTCGCCAACACTAGGACGCCGCCGACGCCGACGGCCACGCCTAGCGTGGGGTTTTTCGGGGGCAACTTGTCGTTCGCGTGGATGGCAAGCTGCGTTTATCGCTTGAGATTGACGCTATTTTCAAGCTGTGCAGCGCAGGACACCATTTCCTCAATTCGAGTGGAGAACTCGTGGCTTTCCTTCAACAGCACGGTGCGGGCATCGGCAACCTTTGCGCGCATCCACTGGGTCGTCGGCCGATCGAGAGCTTTATCGAGGATCATATCAAGTTGGTCGAGGTGTTCCAGCAGCGCTGGCGTTCTTTGAAGTACGATTTCGCTGGAATTTTTAATCTCGGCCAAGGCATGTTGAAGCGTTTCCCAATCCGCCTGCAATTTGTTTTTGTCTGCACTCTTGCTCTGAGTCGAAAAAGGCTCAACTCGCAAGGCCCTCGAAAACTCTAGAATCTGGGCCATTTTCGGTCCTCTCCATTCGCACATGTCGAAGCCCGTTTTGGGGAGCCGGCTTGCTTTCAAGCACTAAGCGGCACGGACCGACTCTAGGAACTTGCTGACTTGATCCTTGAGCCGATTGCTATCGCGCGACAGCGATTGGGCCGCCGCGAGAACCTGGGTCGATGCCGATCCAGTTTCGGTAGCGCCGCGCTGCACGTCAGTGATATTTGAGCTCACCTGCTGCGTTCCCTGGGCGGCCTGCTGAACGTTGCGGGAGATTTCCTGTGTCGCGGCGCCCTGCTCCTCGACCGCAGATGCGATGATGGAGGCAATTTCCGACATCTTCGCTATTGTGTCGCCGATCTCCTTGATCGCGGCGACTGATTGGCCGGTCACCGACTGTTCCGTCGATCTGCTGGCTGATCTCGTCAGTTGCCTTGGCTGTTTGCTCGGCCAGGGCCTTCACCTCGGAAGCAACCACGGCAAAACCCCGTCCGGCTTCGCCAGCCCGCGCTGCCTCGATGGTGGCGTTCAGCGCCAAAAGATTGGTCTGGCCGGCGATCGTGTTGATCAGGTCTACGACGGCACCGATCCGACTCGCGGCGTGAGCGAGATGTCCGATCTGATCGTTGGTCTTCTGAGCCTGCTTCACCGCATCGCTGGCGATGCGTGCAGATTCCTGGACATGGCGGCCGATCTTGTTGACCGATGACGCCATCTCCTTCGCCGCTGAGGCCACCGAATTGACATTGGTGGAAGCTTGTTCCGACGCCGCGGCCACCATCACCGTCAGCTCCTGGGCTTGTCCCGCCGTTGCGGTCAGCGTACTCGCTGAAGCTTCCAATTCGGTCGAGGCCGATGAGACGGTTTCGACGACTTCGCCGATCGCCGCGTCAAAGTCATCGGCCAGACTATGCATATCCACCCGGCGCTGCTCGGCCGCGCGCTTATCGTTTTCCAAGCCTCGGGCACGCAGGCGTTCAGCCTCTACCATATGGTCCTTGAACACCTGCACCGCACCCGCCATTTCGCCGATCTCGTCGGACCGGCCAAGGCCGGGGACAACGAGCGACATTTCGCCGTTTGCCAACTGGCCCATGGCGCCCGTCATGGCCCGAATTGGCTTCGTAATTGAACGCACGGTAAAGAACGCAATGGCTCCGCCGGCGACCAGCCCCGTTGTCAAGAGCGCCCATTCGATCCAGATCAGGAACGCGGTATCGTCCTGTACGTTGCGGGCTTCCTGCTGCAGCATCAGATTCTGGTTGGTCTTGATGCCTCCTGAGCGCGTTCCATCTCCCCCTTTGGGGCCGTCGATCAGGTCTAGGATTGCGCGCGCCTTTGGTGCGGCGTCGGTGGCCAGAATCAGGACCGGCACGTTCCAACCCGCCGAATCGCGAATCGCAAACATTCGTTCGGGCATGGGCTCCAGTTCGCCATAGGCCTTGGTAAAGGCATCGAAGGCTGTTCGCTGCGCGGAAGTGAGCAGTGATTCGCGGGCCGCGACTCCGGCAAGCCCTTGTTTGAAATTCTCCCATGGCCGCGTGAACTTGTCCTTCTCGGCCTTGTCCCCGGAGAGCAAGTAAGTTCGAATCTGCGCCATGGCTGCGGCGAAGTTGCCGCGCGTGTCGGCCATTGCCTTCAATAGTCGTTTGCGGTCGGCCGTCGCCTCAAGCCCCTCCTCTTCGTTGATCATGCGGCTGATCTGGGCGAACATTATATCCGCTCGCGGCGCCGCTTCCGTCAGCAGGAGCTTGGTGGCCGGAAACGCGTCGGACGTGAATGCAATGCTCTCGGCCCGACTTTGCGTGACGCGGAACTCCTCTAACTTGACCTTGGCGTCTGCCCAATTGCGAAGGTTTTCCGAATTGGTGAAGCGCATCGCCATTTTGTCGAAGGCACTGACGGTCGCGTCGAGCTCTTTCCACACTGCGGCGCGCTCAGCTTTGGCTTCTGGATCGCCGGTGAGGAGATAGGCGCGCAGGGCCGCAAGAGTAGAGTAAAGATTGCCAACCAGCTCAGTGCTGCTGATGGCGACTGGAGTACGCAAAGTCACCATCCGATCGACGGCGTGAGAAAGAGTGCCGACCGCAATGATCGTGCACCCAACCGCGGCCATCAAAACTGCGCACAGCACCGCGAATCCCGCAATCAAACGTCCCCGGATCCTCAAACGAAGGAATGGCACAATGATTCCCCTTAAATGCGCTCAATCCCAATGATGCAACCTTTCGCTGAATCGGTTAATAGGAAATGAAGTCTGGCCAGCTTGTTTGACGAAGGTGGTTTCTGCAAGTCACTGGATCGTCGACGCTGACGTCAACGCACGCTGAAGCCTCGACGGAAGCTTCCGAGCGTAGTCAATGGCTGCTAGTCTGGCGGAAATGAAAACAGCCCGCCTAGCCAGAGCTGCAAATTAAAACTGCTAGATGGAACTGGTATTGCTGCATTGACGGATGTTTGTTCCATATTGGAGCGTTGTTTTGCATCCGAGCCAGTTCGGGACGCGATAGCGTCGGCCCGCAATATATACTCGCAAGGAAATGACCGCGCTGAAGTCAAGGCCGTGACATCCCGTAGTCCTAGCTGGCTAACGCCCTGCTCCGGTCCCTTTCCTTAAGGCCGTTTCGCAAGCTCAGGATCGTTGAGGCGAGTTCGGTTGCAGGGACCGGGCGGCTGAACAAGAACCCTTGCGCCTCGTTGCAACCTTCCGCCTTCATCTGGTTCAACTGCTCAACCGTCTCCACCCCCTCCGCTGTTGTTGTCATACCAAGGCTCCTTCCGAGGCTGGTAATGGCCCTGACGATCAATTTCGATCCCTTTGTCGCCGTTGCGTCGCGGACGAAGGACTGATCGATCTTAATTTTGTCAAAGGGAAAACTGCGGAGGTAACTCAGTGACGAATAGCCGGTCCCAAAATCGTCCAAAGCGATGCGCAGCCCACGCGCCTTGAGCTCGTGCAGCGTCGCGATGGTTTCGGAGCTGTTGCCAAGGAGAACTGATTCCGTTATTTCGAGCTCAAGGCGGTGCGGTGAAAGCGCTGATGCGTCGATCGCGTTGGCGATGACGTCTGCAAACTTCGGGTCACGAAACTGACTCGCCGAGACATTGACCGCAATCTTGAGCTCGTCGGGCCAATTGGCCGCTTGTTCGCACGCGCGGTTGAGAACCCATTCACCGAGCGGAGCAATGAGACCGATTTCTTCGGCGAGCGGAATGAATTGGTCGGGCGGCACGAACCCCCTATTCGGGTGCTGCCAGCGCAACAATGCTTCGAAGCCGCTAATCCGATCCCTTCGCAAGTCATAAATCGGCTGGTAGAACAGCGCGAACTCTTGCTTGTCCATAGCCTCGCGCAGGTCGATTTCGAGCGCTCGGCGGCTTTGCAGGCTTGCATCCATTGCTGGCTCGAAGAATCGCCATGTTCCCCTACCGTCCATTTTGGACCGGTACAGCGCCATGTCCGCATTTTTCAGTAGCTTTTCTCGCGTCGCACCGTCCGCTGGCGCGAGCGAAATTCCGACGCTGCACCCGACGATGATGCGATGCCCGAGCAGTTCATAGGGCGCTCCGACACTCTCAACGATGCGCTGGGCGAGGCTCTCGGCCTCTTCAGCGTTTCGGACGTCAAATTGAATGACCGCAAACTCGTCGCCACCCAAACGCGCAACGGTATCAACATCTCGGACGCACCCGCTTAACCGCTCGGAAACCGCGCAAAGCAGCGCGTCGCCCACCGGATGTCCCAGGGTATCGTTGATCTGCTTGAAGTTATCCAGATCGATACAAAATACGGCAAACCCCGCCCCCCGGCCGGCCTCCGCGACGGCCTGCTCGATTCGCTCGCCGAAGAGAGACCGGTTGGGTAATCTGGTCAGAGCGTCGTGGCGCGCCATGAACGCGATTTGAGATTGCGCCCTTTGTTGTTCGGTCACGTCTTCGCAACTGATGAGCCAGCCGCCGTCGGATGTGGGGCGATGAGCGATCGAGACGATGCGTCCCTCACTGAGCCGCTGGAGGTAGTTGCCGCTCCTGCGGCGAGCCTGGAACTCCTCGCATTCCGCCAGAAGATCGGCTACGGTCTGACTGCCATGAGTGCCGGCGGCAACACTCAGGCGGAGGACGTCTTCGAACGTCATGCCTGGACGCACAAGCTCCGGGGAGATATCAAAGATCTCGCAGAAGCGACGGTTAACCACCTGCAGCCGTCCCTCCCTGTCATAGAGACAGAGGCCTTGCGACATGTGCGTCAGCGCCGCGTCCAGTCTCAGATTCGTCGCGTGCAGCTCAGCTTTCTGCTGCTTTAAACCGGTAATGTCGCTGTAGACGAGCATCACGCCGCCTTCCTGGGTCGCGCTGCGGCTGACCCGCAGCCACCTACCGTCAGGGAGCTGGGCTTCACCTTCCTCGCTATCCACATCGCTAAAGTTGTCTCGGAGAATGAGTGCTGGTGAGCTGTCCTCGCTGGACGCCCGCGTTCCCCGCAACCAGCCCGGGTGAACGAGCTGTGGCAAGCAATGAATGAACTCGCTGGCCCTAGAATTGGATAGGGCGATCTGACCATCATTATCGAGGAGGACGACGCCCTCGCGGGAGTTCTCGAGTGCATCGGAAAGCCTCACCTGGGCCGAACGCCGCTGCGCCACCTCCCGGTCCACCATCGTCCTGATGTTGTCCCGCATCCTTCCCATTGCGCTCAGGAGGGTACCCAGCTCATCACCGCCGCCCTCCGGAATGTCTGTGTTCAAGTCACCATCGGCAATACTCCTTGCCAGTTTGGAGGCAATCGCGACTGGGCCGATGATGCGGCGTGCCAACATCCACGAGAACAACCCGGACAGAAGAAGGGCAACAGTCAGCCCCGCCACATTGAGTTGCACATCCCGCCTGATTGCAGCCAGCGCACGTTGACGGAATAGAAAGCCATCACCGGCCGTATAGTTCACAAGCAGTTCAATCTGCTGATTGACGGCGTTGGAGTACTGATCGAGATCGGCGATCTCACGCGCATTCGCTTCAACGCTCCCATGCTCGCCAGCAAGCGGTTGAAGTGAACGACGATGAAGCGCGGTCCAGGCTTTTGCGGCCTCCTGGACTTTGGCCGCCGCTTTTGCGGCCCGCGCGGATTGCGACCGTTCCGCCGCGATGGTCACATCCTCCGACAGCGATTTCGCCAGCTCGTTGATTTCGGCTTCAAGTCGTGCACGGACCGACGGATCCTTGGTGAGGAGGCGTTGTGCCGACGCCACGCGCATTGCGGCGAAATCGGCGCCAGCCGCGCGTGCGTAATTGATCGACATCAGTGACTCGTCGAAGGTTTTGGCCACCAGGTCGCCGGCATGCCGGATACCAAGGGTGGCATAGCCTCCGAGGGCTGCTGCAATGGCGCTCATCGCGAGACAAAAGAGCAAAATGCCTATTCAGATCGAGCCGCGCGCTTCAAGCAGCCGTGGCAGATAGGCGCTTGTGGACCGAAGCGTGTCAAAAACCGCTTTCGGTTGACGCACAGCCCTGCCGACGAAAAGACTCATCGCGATGTCTTTCGCTGTAAACAAACAATTGCAAACATAGGGCGCGGACGCAGCCGGCTGCCTCCGCCTCAAATTTCCCTAGTAATGACTAGAAGGGATGCGGAAATCGTTAAGATCAAGCTGTGATAAAGTACGGAGTACTCACGCGCTCGGACGATTTGAGCCAAGCCGGACATTTAATAAAGTTGAAGTTTCAGCGGGGTTGAAATGGTGGCAAGACTTTTACCTTTGCGCGAAGGCAGGTTCGGGCTCCAGATCACTGCCGTGGTCACCGGGGGACTGCTGGCAGGCGCCGCTCTTGGCGCAACTTCCTATACGATCTCGCAAAAGGATCGAGAATTCAGGCCGCGAGAGATCATCATCAAGCGCGGCGAGACTTTACGGTTTGTTAACGACGATGGTGAGCTCTTGCACCACGCCTATTTGAGCGCGGAGACCTTTGACTTCGACACCGGCGATCAGCAGCCGGGCAGCCAATTCGACGTCGTCTTTTCGGTGGCTGGTGACTACACGGTCATGTGTGGCATTCATCCCAAGATGAAGCTTGGCGTGCACGTCACAAAGTAGGATTCTAAAGTACCGCCGTGTTGAAGATCGCGGCATGGCCAACATAGTAGGCGAAGAGCGTAACCGTCAGCGCCGCACACAATCCGGCCGGGGCGAGCCACGGAGCGCGATCGTCGGCCTCTGTCGGCCGATTATCGGAAAGGATCGCGACCAGGACGACGATAATCGCCGAATGTCCGATGACATCAAGCTTGCCGAATTCGAAGCACGCGCTGATGAACATTCCGAGCAGCACTGCCGCCGCGATGCGCCGAACCAGCGGCGTCCAAGCCAGGGCAAAGGCGAGTGTGAACTCGACCATGCCCGCAGCCCGCATGTAGAACTCGTTGTTGAACCCAAGGGTGATACCGGGGTGCTCGATCAGAAGCGGGAAGCTCCATTCCGGATAGGCCCACTTCTCTATCGAGGCCCACATCAAGGTCACGGCGGTCGCACAGCGCACCACGTCGAGCGCCGGAAAACCGAACAAATTCTTTTGCAACCCCGTGAGAGCGAGATAGGCCGCAAGGCCCAGAAAGATCGGATAGTCGGCCAGATGAAACGTGCCGTAGTCGCGCACGGCGAGGCCAAACAACACCACTATCCCCGCCCCAGAGAGCGGCACGGTGTGGCGCGACAGCAGGCCGGCGGCGATGGCGAGCTGCAAAGGTCCCACCCATGCGGACGTCGTCTTCAGTTCTGGGGTCAAGATGATACCTCCGACCGCCCAGAGCGAGATGAAGAAAAAGCCGCACACCGCGCGGATCATCACCTCGGTGTGCAGGCGCAAGCCTTCCGTGAACCTGTTGAGTGAGCGGGCCGTCAGCTCGCCCAGAGACGTGCGCTCCACCACACAGCCGGAAAAGAACCAGAGCACCGCAACCCCTAGGAGCAGTTCAAAATCCTGGCACAGAACGTGTTCAAGGCCCCGCGGCTGGCCGGCAGCGTCATAAGCGCAAAACCATTTGACATGAGCGCTGGCAGCTCGGGTCCCCAAGACCCAGACGGAGAACACCGCGATAAACCTGGCAACCAGGGCAACTCCCCGAGACACCGATGTGGCATCCCGCCCCAAAGACCTCAACATTTTAAGAAATCCGCCCGTCGTGGAAGGCACGGCTTAACGATCTATTCACCTTAGCATAAATTTTGGGGTTTGTACCGTCCGCACAGCCGGTGATTGACGGGTGGTTAATGGGGCCGATTTGGGCGGGCGCCGCCGCAAGTCCTTTCAAATTTGATAGATTTCGAGGACGAGCCTTCAATCCGGCTGTCGTACTGAACGTCAGACAAAACGGGATAGTTGGAGCAATCCATGTTGGAAGCGTTAGGTGCGGCGCGTGTGGCGGTAGGCTCGGTGCTGGTCCGCGGAGCAAAGCGCTACGCTACGCGAACTGAGACCGTGGAGGCTTGGGCAGGCGCGCTTGTTATCCTCGGCTTTGGCCTGCTGGGGTCGGCATTGCCGCACGTTCACTAACTTCATATCGACGACCCGATGGCGGTAGTTCGTCAGCGCGACAAGTTGTGAAAAGGCGTGGCCTGGCACGACGCAGTTAGCGTTTGAAGAAAGGCGACTAGCTCGGTCTTTTCCTCTGCTGCCAAAGATAAAGGTTTTATCGAAGGGGACCGGCTTGCACGGTCAATCCCACCCTGGTCATAGAGTTCGATGACCTCTTCTAGCGTTGCGACCGATCCATCATGCATGTAGGGCGCACGCTGCGCAACGTTGCGCAATGTCGGCGTCTTGAATGCGTATCGGAGCTTTTGTGACGTCGGAAACAGCCGGCCGCGGCCAATATCACCGTCTTTAGCCGTGCCGATATCCTGAAACGATCCATCGGTAAAAGATGGCCCACTGTGGCAGTCTGAGCAACGCGCTTTGCCGTTGAAGAGCGCAAAGCCGCGTTTGGCCGCCGCGCTGATCGCGGTTTCATCCCCAGCGATCCAGCGGTCGAACGGGGACTCCTCCGCGACAATGGTGCGTTCAAAGGTCGCCAAGGCAGCTTCGATCCTGGGCCGGGTGATCGCACTATCCCCGTAGGCGCTTGCGAAGGCATCGACATAGGCCGAGCTGGTGGACAGACGGTCAATCAACTCCGATTCTGTCAGATTCATGTTTGCCCGACCCGTGATCGGACCAAACGTGACGGATTCGATATCCCTGAACTTCCCGTCCCAGCCCAACGGCTGGGTGAACGCCACATCGATCAGAGTGGGCGAACGAAGCGGCAGGCCTTTCGGATCCTCCCCGACCGCACGCGCAAGGCCATCTCCCCACGACAGCGACGGATTGTGGCAAGTCGCACAGGAAATGGTACCGGACCTCGAGAGCAACGGATCGAAGAACAACATCTTCCCGAGAGCCGCTTTTGGTGCCGAGTAGGGATTGCGGTCCGGGAAAGGAATCGCCGCCGGCCGACTGTACTTGGCGCGGATCTCTGCCGCCTCCTTTGATTCCTCCGCCACCGTCGAGCCAAAGCGCAGCCCCAGCGGCACAAGCACCGCAAGCAAAGCCAGGCTGACCCAGACCTTCATCGGCTCCTCGGAGGAATAATATGCCTCGTTATATGAACAACTTGGTCAAGGAAGCCTTAATGGCCCCTCTGCCCATTGGGTCGAAATGCGTCGCCACAATCTACTTTGTTCGCGTGTGATCGCGCGCTGCGTGAGGGCCGTTGAACGCTCAGGCAACCTCGTCAACACCAACCGCTGCCTGGCGCGCGAGACCGGCTTTCGCAAAAGATCGGACATCGGCACGCCACCGCCGCTCCCCCGGTCTCACTCGCAAGCTCAACTGACGAGCTGTCTCGGCAATACCATCACGATGTTGATCTCGCGCTCCAATATCTTTGAGGCAATGATCGATATGTGCAGCGCGAATTCATCTTCGATCTTGGCGGCGGTGTCCTCGTCCTTGGCGTAGACGAACAGGATGTCCCCATCGACTTCATCGAACCGCACGCCTGCGAACAGACGGTCGAACGTCCTTGCGCCGACGATTAGAGCTATGCGGGCTTGGATTGCTTGGTCTTGGATTTCGGTGAGCTGCATACGTCGGATATGGGGGCGGAGGACACCGGGGCAAGTGTTCAGACCCTCGTACTATCGCTCGATCTTTCCTTCATCGCCACGATCACGAGTTGAGCGCATCATCTCGCAAAGGCCGTTGCAATGCCTTCGCCTCTTTCCATGGCGCTCCCATCCAGACATCGCGCCGTTAAGGAACTGGTTACTAGTGACTGTCACCATTTGCTGTATTAGGTCGTCACATACAGCAGCGCATTCCGAGAACGGTTCAATACTTCGACACGCCCGGTTGGCGGTCTCTTGTAGGAGAGGCCCAATGTTTAAGGGCTTCATGGTGGCAGTTGTGGCGCTGATCAGTACAGCGCAGATCGATCAATACCTAACCCACGGTCGGTACACCGACGCGGCGATGGCTATGCTGCGGCAAATTCGTCATGCGTTTGGATTTTAGATAGTTCTTTGCGACGGAGACGCATCATGGACGGCATCTCATGGGCCGATCTCGATAGGGATGAACAACGCGCAATTGCGATATTGGGAGCCGGTCTTTCCATTGAACTGTGTGAGCCGCTTGCCCTCCTGACGTTGGCTCGCCTCGGGTTGGCCATAGGGTCGCATTTGACGGTTGCTGGAGACGCCTTGCGACGAGATGCCGTTTTGAAGGGTGTCGCTAGTTAAGCGGTTCGGTATCGGTCGATCACGACAGGGGGATGGGAATGCCAAACGCAATCGAGCTGATTGTGGACGGTTACGTTCGCTTGAACAATCGGAGGGCTCTGGATGATCTGCGCATGCAGCGCCGGAAGCTGGCCGTGGACCTAAAGGCACGTACAGATTTTGATGTTCGGGCAACCGTCCAGCAGATCGAGGAAGATATCATCGTGATCGAGGCTGGGCTGGCGCGGTTGGATGAGGCGGCTACGAGCTAAGCTGCCAAAGCAGTACGCGGTTCAAGCCGCCCGATTACCTTCTTTCTCGGCCCCACGCATAACGATCTTGAGCACATCATCCGGCAACGGGCCATTGCAGCGCCTTCGCCTACTCCCATGTGGGGGTGCGCATCCAGCACCTGCAGGTCAACATCGTCTCCACGGATTACCGCCGCTTAGTAAGGCAATAGTTCGGACGCTTTTGTCCCGGCCAAGCTGTGGAAATTCTTGCAATGACCTATGGCTGTACGGGTGACATGGCGCTCAATCGAAGGTGTGTAAGACCACAGCATAGTGGTTGCAACAATGAGGAAGGCAACGGCCGCGAATGCAGATGAGATCAGATGCTTCATGGGAAACCTCCGGTTTCCGATTGAAGGTTCGTCAGACAGTTCGCTTAAAGGTTCAATGGAACAAGCCAAAATCTCGTACGTGCCCGCTCGTGGAGTTCCGTTGAGACGTAAGGGCGGCCTGCCCGTGCTGGGTGGCATGCCCACCCGCAGACCATCTCGCACCCTACATCCTCCGAAAAACGCGAAAGTTCTGAAACACCCGGCATCGGTGCGAGGTTGCCGACATAGCGGTTGACGACGCGGAACAGCGCGATAATGGCGGCTTGGTTGCTGGTGATCGAACAGAGATTGCGCAAACGAGAACACCGGCCGGCGATCTACTCGACTTCGATCATCCGGTCCTTGGTGACCCGCAGTCTGCGGACGTAATACCCTTGTGCCTGAACGGCTGACTTGATTTCGTGGCTGACCTTGAGAACTCGTTTCCTGCTCTTGCGCCACTTATGTGCAGAGTAAAGCACGGGTACGGGAGAGCCCGTACTTAGAACGAGCAAGTCGCGCTTGTCATTGCGATAGACATCAAACACCTTGCGCCCCCGCTGATCATATAGAACTAAGAATGACGAGCTTAGTATCTCGAATGGCAGCGCGGGTTGTAAATCTGCAACGTCCGGGATTTCTTCAGCGGCGTTCCGGATTGGGAACGAATTTTTGTGCAAGCTCAGCCGTGGGTATTGATCAAGCTCTTGCGAGCGGTCCGGTGAAGACGCTGCTGATTTCGGCCACAACTGCGTGAGCAAATGCGGGGATGCTTGAAATCCCCCGCTGTGATCACTGCGAAGAAAAGTTCGCACCTGAAGAGCTAACCGTTCTTGCGCCGCCAGCCGGTGACGGCGAACTGATCTGCGCTCGGTGCATCGAAGTCAAGCTCCGTCGGGCCGTTCGCGAAGCTACCGAGGGGCGATAACTGATGTATTGGGGCATGCCGCCACCGCCCCGGACCGGCGGGCCGCCTGTCACCAACATCCGCAATACGTTATCGCCGCACTGGCGCGGCTGGCTGAAGCCCCAGTACGGATGCTTGGTGCCGGCCAACAGCTTCGCCGAGTAGGCGCCGGAGCCGCACCCGGAGACGAAGAAAAAGGACGTGGTGTGGATCGCGCTCAATGATGACCGGCCCCTGTTCGCCTTCGCTGGTATCTGGACGACGTTCAACGGTGATCGCGGCACGAAGTCCAAGCCGATCCCCGGACCTCACCTTGTCTTTCGTGACGACTACGCCGAACCAAGCGCAGCGCGGAAGCTGGGCGTGGCTCTGCCGATAGTTGAGCGACCACGGACGAGGAACTTGATATCGCCTTTGCTTCGGCCGCCGCCCAGCACGCCGATGCAAT
Source organism: Bradyrhizobium lupini (assembly GCF_040939785.1). Taxonomy (NCBI): domain Bacteria; kingdom Pseudomonadati; phylum Pseudomonadota; class Alphaproteobacteria; order Hyphomicrobiales; family Nitrobacteraceae; genus Bradyrhizobium; species Bradyrhizobium lupini. Next base: position 6,145,393 of record NZ_CP162553.1, on the reverse strand, counting down.
GATTGTTTTGGGCGATGTTCTGATCATTCGCCAAGCCCCAAGAGTTATCGCGCTCGCGGCGAAACATCATCTGCCCGCAATGCATTTCTTCCGACAATTCGCGGATGGCGGCTTGGTCGTCTACGGCCCTGATATATTCGATCTATTGCGTCGTGCTGGCAGCTACGTCGATAAGATCCTCAAAGGCATCAAGCCTCCCGAGTTGTCGGTCGAGCAGCCGACCAAATTCGAATTGGTGATCAACATGAAGACGGCCAAGGCGCTCGGCTTAACAGTGCCGTCCCCACTACTCATTCGCGCTGACGAGGTGATTGAATAGAGCTATCTCATCGCAAGAGTCCGTTCATGGCCCGCAAGCGCCGCTCGGCAATTGCGAGACCCGACACGGAGGTGCGGCCCAAGTTCATCATCTAAGCTGCCTTAAAAGCCCAATCACATCTGCTTCTTGGTCGCTTGGTCTCCAACGCGGCAAACGGTTCTTGTCGCCGAGGAATGGCAGAGGGATGCCTCTTGCGGGCGCCAGCGCGAGCGTCAACCACCAAAGATTTGCCTACCTGAAGTGGGCGCTAACGGGCGCCCTCCTCCGCCTCATCGTCGATTTGGCGGACCACGATCTCGGCGTCATTGAGCGGAAGGCAGTCGAGCTTGTGATTAAAACCCTTCCCGTCGCGGTGCGGCCACAAGGCACCTATCGATCGCCAGATCTTTTTATCGCCGTTCTTGGTGACGGCATAGATGCGGCGCGTCGGGCGGAATGAAGAGGCTTGATTGGTCATGGAAAGCTCCTTATCGATTTCCGAGCCCGCCCCAATGGCGGCCTCGATGGCCGCCCTCGATCTCGGCGATCAAGCGGAGCAAAGCGGACCGTGGGGGCCCCAGGGGGCGCGAGCTGCACATGCAAAGCACGGAAGCGAACGGCTTTTACGGCGAGACGCGCCGCGACAGAAATGGCCCCATCAAGAGGTTAGCCTTAGTGGCGGACTTCGGTTGAGTTCGATATGGATTCTGGCCAACACGCTGCCCGTACGGAGTGCGGCCATGCTCCCAGATCTGCGAGTGCCCGTGCTTACGTCCGGGGTGTGTTCAGTGACCACGCCGTACTCGCCAGCACGAACGACGAACGCGTAAATTGAACGCCTCGATCGGTACCGTACATATCCTCCTCTTAAACCAGAGCTCGTCGCGCAGCTCTCGCACACGCTCTTCATGATTGTTGTGCAGCTGCTTCTCGTGCGCCGATGCGAAGAAGTGGATGATAATCAGCATCAATTCGATACCGAACCACGCGGCGGCGGCTTGCAGTGCGAGGCCATGCGTCAGGTGGAAGATACCCAAACCCAAGGCGGCGATTTCTAGAAAATACAGGATGTACTTGAAGATCGACTTGCGCCCGAAGATCCAGGCCTCGCGGTCGTTCCTGGACATGTCGTCTGAGATGCGGTCGAGTTGGCCTTGGTGTTTGGCAACCCTTCTATTGGGCATACCCTTCCTCGCCTTGGCTACGTGCGCGCCTCCAAAGCGATTTGGGCGGATGCACCCGGAACGTCGTAAATCTCAGCGCTCGACGGGTGTCCGGCTTCAGCTCAGCGTGCAGATCGAACGGGGCGCTCAGAATCGTCCCCCGCGGCACCGCCGACCGGACCTGTCCTAATCCATTGAGTTGCCATCCTCGATGCACGCCTGCAGGCCAACACCACCTGACGTTCCGTTCGCTATCTCTGATGTGGCAATCTCACGACGCGCGCCCAAATGGTCTTCCAGCGAAATGGAGTACTTTAGCTTGTCTCGCTCGAGGTCACGCCTCGTGACGCGCCAGCCCGCCGCTTCGAGATGGCTCCCGCACCCTAACTCCGCGCGACGCGGCTGATCTCTCGGAGTTAAGCGGTGGCTTCGCCGCTGGGAGCGCCGAGCCGATCGGTAGAAACTCAGTCCACCACCACCACCCGACACGCGGCGAGAAAGAATGAGACGCTGCGCGCAACATGTGGCCCGACCTCGTGCTGCAGCGTCTTGGCTTTCTCTCCGGACAGCGCCCGCATCAGCAGGGGCAGTAGCGCCAAATGGAGGAAGAACCGGGTTGTGGTCGGGAGGCGTTCGGGAGCGAACGCCGGCGCGGTGCCGAGTTCGTCCTCCCCTGCTACCTCAGTCAACAGCTTTGCCACCGCTTCTGTGCCCCGGTCTCTCGCCATTCGATGGACACGGCTCGCCAGATCCGGAAAGTGTCGCGCCTCCGAGATACCGAGGCGCATCAATTCAACAGTATCACTTGCCAAAGCCCAGTGCAGGATGGCCGCGCCGACGCTTGCAAGACGCTCCTGGATGTTTGCCCCGCTTGGCACATGCGTCTGAAACCTCGCGACGTTGGCCGCCACGTTGCGCATGACGACGGCCGTAAAGAGCGCCTGCTTGCTCGGAAATCGGGCATAGATCGTCCGCTTGCCCGCCCGGCCGCGAGCGGCCATTTCGTCGACCGTTGTCGCCGGCCAGGCCGTTTTCCAGGAAGACCTCACGCGCTGCATCCAGGACGCGGTTCTCTACTTCCCCGGCGAGCTCTCGCGGCGGCCGCCCAGTGCGACCGGCGCGACTCCTTGAAGGGCGTGCCTTGGAAGGGCGTGCCTTGGAAGGCCGTGGCTTGGCAGCGGGTTTGCTCCGTTTGGCCTTCACGCTAAGCAGGACGTTCCCATCGGATCTAAATGCTAAGGATGTCCCGCACAATTGAAGCTCTCAGTGGGTACGAACATTTCGTTAAGGGATGGCGCTTTTCGTTGCGCGCAGCGGAGCTTTCATCTCAGGACCGCAGGTCCGGATCACGGGAGTGCATCACGATTTCGCTCCACGCGCTCTGGCGACCTGGTCTTCTATGTAGGCAACGGTGCGCTCCGACCCGGCACAATCGCGGGAGGGCATTGCGACTGTGCATGCGGTTTCACGCATCCGCGCACCGCGATCGCAGCAGACCACGGAGCCGGGAGCAGAATGAGGAAAAGCGCTCTGGCCGCCTTGTATCTGGCCGCGGCTCGGCTGTTCGCCCAACCAGAGATCGCGATCGCGCCTTCGCTGGCGCACACGCGCCAGCTCCCACTTCATTGGCGGGTTCACTTGCACGGACCCGCAGCGCGGCACTGTGCGGCTAGAGACTATCATGTCAGCCTCCACCAGGATTGCGCTCTTCGTCCACGGAGCAAATCTGTACGCCACAGCGAAAAGCTCGGCTTCGATATCGCCTACAAGCGCCTTCTGACCGAATTCCAGAGCCGCGGTACGCTTCTGCGCGCGTTCTATTACACGGCGGTTATCGAGGACCAAGAGTTCTCCTCGATCCGTCCGCTGATCGACTGGCTTCGCTATAACGGCTACACCGTCGTGACCAAGCCGACCAAGGAGTTCATCGACGCTGGCGGCCGGCGCAGCTCAAGGGCAACATGAACATCGAGCTCGCTGTCAACGCCATGGAGCTCGCCGCGCATATTGAGGAGATGGTGCTGGTCTCCGGTGACGGAGACTTCCGGCCCCTGGTCGAGGCGGTGCAGCGCCGTGGCGTCCGGGTCACCGTCGTTTCGACGATCGCGAGCCAGCCGCCGATGATCGCCGACGAGCTGCGCCGCCAGGAGGACGTGTTCACCGATCTGATCGAGCTCCAAGCTAAGATCGGTCGAAATCCATCCGAACGCCCGGTTCAGCGCGAGTCGCGCTATCGCCCGCAGCAGACCGCAGAGCGTCAGACCATCGCGGGACCGAACAGAAATGATAGCGTTCTCGAAGAGTAATCCCGAGCGAGACCGCTGGTCCAGCCTCTGACCGCACTTGGTCGTTCGTCCAAGCTATATCCGCGTATCCGCGGGATGAGCTTGAGAATGGGCCCGGCATTTGCGCCGGGCTGATCGCTAGTAAGGTTCAGGTGCTGAGCAACGACCAATCTTGCTGCACGACTTCGCACGATCGATAACGTCGAGCTGCGAAATCCGCGCGCGAGAATGCGCACCAAATAGCATTCGAAAATAATGTGAAGCCTAAAGCGAAAGTAGTTCCGCTTTGATGCTCTGACGGAACTAAACTCGCTGCCGTGAAAGCCAAATTTAGTTATATCTAATAATCATGATGACTCCTTCGCAAAATTGAAAAATAAGCTTGGGGAAAACACGGGAGGTTGGAAATGGAAACTGTCCGCCGCCTTCGGGCAATGGCGTCGCTTTGCCGACAGACTGCCGCGCTTCATCCTGAGAGAAGCTGGAAGCTGCTCGCAGAGGCAGAGTACTGGGAGCATCTGGCGGCTACAGTTGTAGCTCACTAAGCGTACCAAGTAGCGATTGCTCAATTATCCTGTTTTATCGTGGCTCATTATTTCAGTCATGTTCCGGGGCAGGTAATGACGAATATTAGCCAAGTTTATAGCTGTGCAGTTCTGCACGCACGACTCCAAGCGCTCATCGCCGAGCTTAGAGAGGTAGAGAAGCTTCGAAATCGCCTTCTAAACACCCAGGCGAGAACGACCGGCAGAAGACGGCGAGCAGGCAGCAGAGCAAGAGCTGTTCGGACACGACGGTAGATTGCACCCGAGCATTGATCAGCATCAGCTCATCCGCGGCATATGTCCACGCACGGATCGTCGGGGCCGAGGTACGGTAAGCTGGGGCTGTTATAATTCGAGGCAAGGCAATTGCCTCGGTTCTCTACGGGCAATCGCACGTGCCTTCGTTCCGGCCAGTCTCTTGGCCATCCTCTGTCTTCCTTGAGAAGCCCGCCGGGAAATCTCGAGTGTCTCGCCGAGATGGCAGGGCTTGAGGGAATTCGAGATGGGGCCGTTCTTCGTCAACCGCGCAGATGGGGGCAGGAGCAGGTCCGGTTGATGTCGGCACCTGCGGGATCTCCGAGCAAGCTTTTGTCCATCCGCTCCAAAACAAGGCTCATCTAAGTTTCGGATTCAGCGGGAGCGCCAGCCCGGTCAAAACAGGTCCATTAATGTCGTGCACAAACAGGACGAGTGCATATCCTCCAACTGATAAAAACGGTGTCGCTAGGTGCGACTCCACCGCGCGGGTGCCCGCGTTGCCGATCTGTTCTCTTGCCACTCACCGGCGCTGTCTTTTTAGCCCTTGCTGGCCCAAGTCGAATGGGGAGCGGCCTAGTTGGAGCCGACCGATGAGATACGTCAAAGAACTTAACTATAAAGAACAGACCAAGTCCGCCTCTCAATTGCCAAGAAGGGGAGTTGAGGCGCCGCTGAAAGAGATCGCAGATTGCTTCGTCACACTAGCTGCCTCGCTTGGGTCGTGGCATTCAGCGTGGTTTGATCTTGGCCGTGGCCTAAGTTCGTTCCGGCGCTGGAACTGAACTTACGTTTTCTCGTTTTGGAGTCAGTTGCTAACCGCCCGAGGAAAGCGCCATGACGGAGCGCCGCCGCACAGTGAAGCAAACCCACTCCCTTGATGAGCGATTGGGCGAACTGGCAACAAGGTAAAAGGAGCAGGCCAGCGCATTACCGGCAGGTGCGGAACGCGAGGCCCTTCTTAGAAAAGCACGGTTAGCCAATACTGGCGCGCACATCAGCGATTGGCTGACCTCTCCTGGCCTACAATCTCCGAAGTAAGCCATCGCGCGCAGTGCCCGCTTTCACTTCTGCCGCAGCACGATGCCGCCGCGCTGATTCTGGACAATGATGTGGAACGAGTTCTTGGATGTGGAACGAGTTCTTGCCGATATCGATGCCGATGACGGCGGGGCGAAGCGTCGAGTTTCTGAGACATGGTGTGCTCCTTGTCTTGGGCGCCCCTTGCCAGCTTCTCGTACTGGCAGGGCGGGAGCACGGCCGGACCATTCCATTAGCTGACCTGCACGGCTCGCCCGTAGAACGATAGTCCAAGTCAATTTGGGAATTGGCGGCATTGCGATGGCCGATTGCTGCGGGTCCAAAGCTAATCTCGACACGCTCGTTCAAGAGGCATAATGCCTCAGCTTGCGTAGGGCCCGGAGAATCGTACTCGCTTTCGGCACCTTCACACGGCGCCCGACTGAATACGCAAGTCAGTGTCGCTGACTGGTCCTACGGTGTGTGCGTGCTGGTCGCTGGGCATATTTCGCGGGGGCCCTGAGAAAGTGATGTAGTCGGTTGCTTTGGAGAAGTACGCGCACGATAAGTCATGACTTCTAACCCATCCAGTGGTGCGATTAAGTGGCAACCTTGCCAACGTAGGCTCAAGGTGCAACGAGGTAATGTTCGGCCCAATCGCCTTTGGGGATGGCGCCGCCGAGCGAGTATTTGAACTGTTCGATGTTGAGGCCATCGGCTGAGGTCTGGCACGAATAGGCGAGGTGATACCAGGCGTTGCCGCTCCGGACAGCCGCTCCTGACGCATCAACGACGGTGCCTGAGCTTCGAGGATCGCCGTAAGCGTAGGCAACGAGTTCGTCCGGGTGAAAGCCGCGGTGCTCGCGTCCAACAAGACCCATCGCGCGCCTGTTGCAGCGTTGTTCGACGCGGGCCCCGAGATCCAGCTTCATCATTTGCTCATCGGAAATGGTTCGCCCAACCGCTTGTGACGAGACCAAGGTCATCGCGGCGAGGGCGACAGACAAAAGAAGGAATGATTTCACAGTGATTGGCTCCAGATAGGGGAACTGGAGAAGGGAGAAATGTGCCCATCTTGTGGCGATGGCTGATACGTTCCTGCAATCTGGTAGGCCTTCGCCATGCTGCAGCACTCCCCTCTTCGCCCCCTTCGGGAGGGGACCGTCGGCGTCTTCGGTTGCCGATAAGCCCGATTGATTGCCGCGCGCTTCGCTTGCCGCGGTAATCAGAAAATTCAACTGCGCCTAACGAGGCTCGCCGCCTTTGGCCGATCGGTCCTCACGAACGCCGGTGGGCCGCTTCCATCCAACAGCGGATTCACCTCGCGATGGTGCCCTGACCGCAGTCGCCAACCACGGCCGGTTCTCCGGCCGCCGCGACAATGGACGCCCAATCACCGGAGCCGCAACGAAGCGCTGACCGATGGCCACATGGTCGGCGAGACGTCCGCAAAGAGCCACGCCGATGGTACTCGATGAAATGCGGATTGCGTGCTTGCGGAGGTCGGTGCGCAGCCCGGATATCCAAGGGCGACACTCTCGATCGCTGCATCATTGGCCAACATTGTCATGATCACTTCTTCGGCGCACGCATCCGATGCGTGTTTGGCTGGATGGCGCCTCTCACCAGCTCGTCCGCCGTGAACGAGCGTCCGGTTGTAACGGTGACCTCCTAACCGACCTTGAGAGTCGTCCCCATGCCGCAGTACGCCGATATCAGCATATCATCGGGTTATCGCCGAAGTCGCAAACGCCCCCGGGGGCTCTCTCAGGTGCGTCGACGTGGTGCGTTGGAATGCCGGCCCGGCTGTCGATAGATGGGAAGGGATTGAAAGCGCTTGGATTGGCTTCACGCGTGACGTGCCGCTCAGCAATGTTGCTCTCGCGAGCCGCGCCGGGGGTTGCGAGCATCGCGGTAGCGATCAATGCACCCGCCATTAGCTTGATTTTGGTCATCGAACTTCTCCACTGGATGCAAGCGGCCCAAGACGTTTGAGCCGCTTCAGACGAGATGCGAGCAGATACCTGGCTTCTAAACGCACACTTGCTCGCGACCATTCAACGCGTTGTGAGCCGCTCGCGTCGACCATCCACTCAATCGGCGGAGGGACAAAACGGCCTGTCGACCGTTGAGCCACGCGCGGCGTCGAGCGCTTCTCGACATGCAGCTGATTCGTCAGTCGGTTGCTTGCGTAGACCGGCTGTGCGTCGGCCGATCGACATCGCGTCGGGTGCGCCACGGGAAAATCGGCAGACGCTCATGCAGGCGTGCGGCACTAAGAAAGGAGAAAGCTAACAAGTCCGGTGATCCCTCGTTCTATGGAAATCCTCTCGTCGTTTTGAAGCGGCGTGAGAAGATGTTCCTTTGAACGGCCTGCCGGGGTTCGCACTTGCTGACAGAGAAGCCAATACCGGCGGTGATTTCGGAGAGAGAACATTCGATCTGATCTCGAAACGCTGAAAATCTGAGGTTCGCCCAACTGGAAAGGGAATGACGTGGTGAAACGACTGTTGACAATGCTGGTTGCGGCGACATTTGCGGCAAGCCTGCTTACGGCGACGGCAGAGGCACGTGGTGGTGGCGGCCACATGGGCGGCTTTGGAGGTGGTCATATGGGCGGTTTCGGTGGAAGTGTCCATATGGGTGCAATCGGTGGCACGCACATGGGTGGTTTTGGCGGCGGCCGCATCGGCCCGGGTAATCATGTGGGCGCCTATGGTTCGGGTTTACACCATGATTCCATGCACCGTTTCGGCGGCGTCTGGCCGAGGTACGGTGCCATCTTCGACAACGGCCTTGACTGCTACGATCTCTACTATGGCCGTCCGCGCAATCTCTGGCCAGCATACTGCGGCTGACGGCGAGAACGAGCTACCTGTATCGGGTGGAGGGTTTCCGCTGCCGTGCCGATCCCTCGCCGCCTCGCTCGGGGGCAGGCTCCTCGAATGCAGAGCAAAGATCAAGGCGTCGCACTCGCTCTCGTCAGGATCAAACGGCCTCCCCCCACCTGAACTCTTTTTTAATTGGATTTGCCTCCGGCGCCACCAACTCGGTGTTCGGGACGTCGACCCTGAATGTGCTCGACGGCGTGACGATCCGGTCTCACGAACAAACATTAGGAAGAGCGGTCAATGGCCAATGCAGAGGCGAATTCGGGGGCCAGCCGACGACGCGGGCTGTACGCAGGCCGGATCGGTTTTATCGGTCTCGGACGAATGGGGACCGCGATGGCGGCAAATCTCGCTGCTGCCGGTCAAGACGTGGTCGCCTATGTCCGGCGCCCGGAGCAAAAAGAATCCTCGCGGCGCTCGGCCTTGAGCCGACGACAACCTTTTGCGACCTGTTCGAGTGCGAGCTGGTCATCAGCATGCTGCCTGACGATGCAGCCGTTCAACAGATCGCGTTTGGTCGAAAGGATCTCGGCGTTGCCGGCCTGCTCATGGGCTTGATGCCGCGTGCAATCCATCTCTCGATGAGCACGATCAGCCCCACAACGGCGTCCCAGCTGGCAAGCGAACATGCACGAAATGGTCAGAGCTATGTTGCAGCCCCGGTGTTTGGAAATCCTGATGCCGCGAAGGCCCGCCAACTGTTTGTCATTGCAGCCGGCGCGCCGCCGGAGCTCGCGCGCTGCCAGCCGATGTTCGATCTGCTCGGCCAGCATACGTTTGTCGTGGGCAGCACTCCGGCGACGGCCAACTTGATCAAACTGGCCGGCAACGCCATGATCGCGGCCAATCTGGAAATCCTGGGGGAGATCTGTGCGCTCGTCCGCAAACGCGGGCTCGATGCCGAGGAACTGCTGGCCATTATGACCGGCACAATGTTCGGAAGCCGTTTCCATCAAATTTATGGCAGCAAGATCGCAGGACAACAATACCGCACCGGCGGCCTCGTCTTCCCACTCGCGCTCAAAGACATGCGGCTGGTGCTCCAGGAGGCGGAGCAGGCAGGCGTACCAATGCCTACTCTCAGTGTCGTTCGCGACCGCTTCATCACCGTGATAGCGCGCGGATATTCTGAGCTGGATTGGTCTGCGCTTGGCTTGCTGGCCTCCGAGGAGGCCGGACTGAGCGTCGCGCCCGGGAAATCTCCTGCAAACACAAAGTTCGAAAGCCCAACACAACAGGAGCCGCTTCATGCTCGATCGAACCTATAAGGGTGAGCTGCAAATGGAACGTGTCAACATTCCCGGCACTACCATCAACGTGTCACGCGTGGCACTTGGCACCTGGGCGATCGGCGGTTGGATGTGGGGCGGGACCGACGAGACCGAATCGATCGCAACGATCCGGACCGCCATCAATCGCGGCGTCAACGTGATCGACACCGCTCCCGCCTACGGATTTGGGCACTCCGAGGAGCTCGTCGGCCAGGCGCCCGCAGAAGGCAATCTACGCACACGCGTGGTCATTGCAACCAAGGTCGGTCTTGAGTGGAGCCAGGGACGCGTGTCCCGCACGCCTCCCGAGCACGCATCCTGAAGGAGGTCGCCGACTCCTTGGGACGGCTTCGAACCGATTATATCGACGTCTACCAGGTGCACTGGCCGGATCCCCTTGTGGAGATCGAAGAGACTGCCGAGGCGATGGACAGTTTGCTGCGGCAGGGCAAGATCCGCGCAATCGGCGTCAGCAATTTTTCGGTGATGCAGATGGAGCGCTTCCGTAGGGTTGCGCCACTGCATGTCGTGCAGCCCCCTTACAATCTCTTCGAGCGCGGCATCGAGGCAGAAATCTTGCCCTACTGTCGCGAAAACAACATTGCGACCTTCGGTTATGGCGCGCTGTGCCGTGGCCTCCTGTCCGGCCGCATGCGCGCTGAAGTAGCGTTTACAGGCGATGACCTTCGCGGCAGCGATCCGAAATTCGGGCAGCCTCGTTTTGCACAATATCTTGCCGCCGTCGGACAACTTGACGACCTCGCTCAAAAACGGTTCGGCAAGCGTGTCATCCATTTGGCGATCCGCTGGATGCTTGACCAGGGAATTACGAGCTCGCTATGGGGCGCCCGCCATCCAGACCAGTTGCAACCGGTGGACCAGATAAGCGGATGGCATATCGACGCCGCGACGAAAGCGGAGATCGATCGCATCCTCGAAGCCACCATCCGCGATCCAGTCGGGCCCGAATTCATGTCACCGCCGGCCCGCAATAGGGCGGCCTAACCGACAAAGGAGCGACGTCGCGCTCGATCCAACGCTCCTCGCCTACCTGCACGTCAACGGCACCGCCTTATTGATGTTGGCCAGGCGGTCGAGAATGGCCCTCGAGAGCAGAGACCGCAAGCAGCTCGCGCAACCCCTGCCTTCATTTGGGAAATTGAGCCAGGAACCAGGTCAGACCCAGCAGATCTGCGGTCCCGCCCGGGCTGAGGTGACCCGCGATCAGTGCATCATCAAATAACGCCATCTTCTCCACCCCGCCGGGCGCTAGAACGCCTCCGTCTCGCAGAAGCCGTCTGGCGTAAGCCTGGACATAGTCAAGGCCGGCGAGACCTCCGCGTGATATAAGATTGGTGTCATTGTTGACCGCGAGCAGGTGCAGCAGCACATGCAAAAGCGCCGTGCCCTCGTCGAGACCGTCCTCCCGCACGCGGTCATAGACCGGCAGTGCGGCCGTGCGCACCGTGGCAAAACCGGAGGCCGCTTCACCCCTGGCCCCCGCGAATCCAAAACGTCGGAAGACACGCTCGCCTGCCGTTTGCGTCGGAGCGGCGCGGTTGAGCTCTCGATCGACCAGACCGACGCAGATATTGGCAACCTCACCGCACAAGCGCTCTCTGCTCACTTCTGTACCGCGGGCTTGGAGACGGCCGGCCGAAAAGCAGAGCAGGCCGAGCGAAAAGATCGCCCCCTTGTGCGTGTTGACTCCGCTCGTTGCTCGAAACATCGCTTGCTCGCACACCACGCCCGTGGGACGCACCAGAGGCAACGCGGCGCCCGCGCTGACATGCGCGCTCGAATAACCTAGCGCCACGAACCGCGACCACCAGGGAGCAATGGCCCGTGCGCTGGCCAGGAATGTGTCGATATTCATGTCACGGTGAGCACCGGAATTGCGGCGATCAACCAAGCCGGGCTTTGGCGTGAGCATAAGCTCTGTGAGCAGCGCCTGATCGGCATATTCGGCAATGGCATCGCCAATGCACGCCTCACGTCCACGCCGGCCCGAATAGGAGGGTGCACTAAGTGACTGCGCGAAGATCATATTCATGAACGATCCTGCCTATCGTGCTTAGGAGTTGCCCGAGCGGATGCCGGCGCGAGCGGCCGCAAACACGGGCCGGCTGGCCGCATACCAGGCACCGGCGCGGCGACCCCCCAAACTTTGACGCGACAGCTGGCCTTGCCCGGGCGCGATCACGTCGAGATCCCAGAGCCGTCCCAGCGGGTGATGGTCTTCTAGTTTGATCATCGCCGATTTTAGCAACAGCGCGTCCGCATCGATGACGGAGAGCGCCTCGGGGCCGGCCTTTTGCCACAAGACCTTGCGGGACAAGATGCGCCAGCCCTTCGCGCGACACGCAGTCTCCATGTCCTGAACGGCCACTGCGAGCACTCGCCGCGGCAATAGGCCGTCCTTGACCGGCCCCGGCATCACCATGGTCATGGACACCAGCGGCTTGCCAAACCGCGCCAGAGCAGCGGCCTGGCGAGTTGCCCGCTCCTCTCTGGCCGCCAGCATCTCCTCAAGACCAACTTCGGCCGCGTTGACCGTCCGAACCTGCGCGCGCATGGTCAGCCTTTCACCTGCCGAACCACATCGATCACGCTGCCGTCCCGGTAACGGACGATGCCGACAATGCGCTCAGTGAATTCAAGCGGCTCCGGCTCGCCGGTCAGTGCGACAGCCTTCTCGCGCAACTCATCGATCGTCATGATCGGCAGGCGAGCATCCCGTAGCCGCTTCTCGACTTCCGGACGCGTCGGGTTCACCGCAATCCCATGATCCGTGACCAAGACATCGATCGACTCGCCAGGTGTGAGCCGTGTCGTCACATGGCGGACCACCGTTGGAATGCGGCTACGCACCAGGGGGCCACCACGATGGTCAAATCCGCGGCAGCAGCGACGTCGCAATGGCCGCCGGAAGCGCCGCGCATGACGCCATCGGAGCCGGTGATCACGTTGACATTGAAGTCGACATCGATCTCCAACGCGCTCAGGATCACCACATTGACGCGATCCACATAGGCCGCCTTGGAGGTCGGATTGGCGTATTCATTGGCAGAGATCTCAAGATGCGCGCTGGACGTACGAAGCGATTCCGCCGCATCCTTATCGAACGACTGCACGTCGACGACAGCCTTGATCAGGCCCTTCTTGTGAAGATCGGCAATGCCTCCCGTGATGCCGCCGAGCGCGAAGCTCGCCTTGATGGCTTTGCAATTCATGCGCTCTTCGAGAAAACGGGTGGCGGCCGTCGATGCCGCCCCGGAGCCGGTCTGCAGCGAAAAACCGTCAATGAAATACCCGGAATGCTCGATGACATCCGTTGCCCGACGCGCGATCAGCAGCTCCCGCGGATTGTTTGTGACCCGGGCAGCACCGACGCTGATCAGCGAGGGGTCCCCGACCTGATCGAGCTTGACGATCAGGTCGACGCGATCCTGCGAGATGCTGACCGGGCGGTTCGGAAAGTCGACCAGCTCTTCAGTGAGCAAAAGGACCTGCCGCGCGTAGTCGGCGTCGACCTTGGCATAGCCGAGTGACCCGCAACTCAGCTTGCCATGCGATCCATTGGCGTTGCCGAACTCGTCACAGCAGGCGACGCCGAGGAATGCGACGTCAATCTTCAGCTCCCCGGTTTGCAGGAGGTGAACCCTGCCACCATGCGAATGGATCTGAACGGGATTCCTCATCAACCCGTTCGAGACGGCTTCGGCCAGCTTGCCGCGCATGCCGGAGGTATAGATCTGCGTGATGACTCCGGTCTTAATGTGCTCCACCAGCGGATCGTGGCAGTTCAGGAGCGAACTCGAGGCGAGCGTCAGGTTCTTGAAGCCGAGCCGGGCGAGCGTATCGATAACCGTGTTGACCACCTTGTCGCCTTCGCGGAACGCATGGTGAAACGAAATGGTCATCCCATCCTGCAGTCCTGACCGCTGGATCGCCTCCTCGAGCGATCCGCAGATCTTTCGGTGCCACTTCGTCTCCTTGGTTGCGAGAAACGGCGTCTGGGCGTTCGCGCTCGTGAACGGCTGCAGCTTGGGTAACGCGGACTCCTGCGCTGCCAGGCACGCGATGGCGGTCGTCATAGCATCGTCTTTCATGATCGTGGTTTCCTTCAGGATGCATCGGCAAGCTGCAAGGTCATCTCGGCCTCTTCGATGACGGGCGGATCGATCATCTTGCCGTCCAGCGAAACGACCCCAAGCCCTTTTCGGTGGGCCTCGTCCGCCGCCGCGATGACGCGTTTCGCACGGCTCACTTCGTCTGTAGTCGGCGCATAGGCCTTGTGCAGAAGCTCGACCTGCTTAGGGTGGATCAGCGACTTGCCGTTGAACCCGAGCCGCTTCGCGATCCTGACCTCGCGGAGGAAGCCATCGTCATCGCTGACGTTGCCGTAGACCACATCGAAGGCATCGATCCGCGCAGCGCGGGCGGCATGGAGCACCGCGGCTCGGGCGTAGAACAACTCAGGCTGCCACCCGTTGCTGCGCTTGGTGTGCATGTCGACGAGGTAATCGAAGCCCGCTGCGATTGCGATCATGCGAGGCGATGCCGTCGCGATCGACACAGCATTGACTACACCGCTCGCCGACTCGATTGCGGCCATGATCTTGGTATCGCCGACCGCGCGGCCGCACGCCTGCTCAATCCGCACCACGTGCGCTTCGAGTTCACCAATCGCCTGAGCGTTCTCCGTCTTGGGGAGACGCACCACGTCGGCCCCGCCCCTAACGGCGACCTCCAGATCCTTCAGTCCGAACCCGGTCTCGAGCGAATTGACCCGCACGACAGTCTCGATGTCGCGATAAGCTGGATGCTGCAGCGCCTGAAACACCAAAAGCCGCGCCGAGTCCTTCTCGCGTGGCGACACGGCGTCCTCCAGGTCGAACATGATCGAATCCGGCCTGTAGACAAAGGATGTGCTCAGCATTGCGGCGTTGTCACCGGGGACGAAGAGCATACTGCGGCGCAGCTTCATGCGAGCCTCCGCCAGTCCAGCTCTTCCACGCTGCAGCCGCGCAACGCCGCCGCCTGGACACGCGCCCGGATCACGCAGTCAAGTGCGCCCTTGTCCTCGATGACGATAGAGCCAGCGCTGACCGAAAGTTTGTCAAGCGTGTCGGCGACGACAAGCCTGATCTGCTTGCCGAATTGCTTGATTACCTCGCTCCTGAGCACGATATCGCGCGTGCCGTTTTCGCTTGGAGCAACCCTGACCAGCACGTCGCCGGATTCCAGAGTGCCGGAAATAGCTTCCTTGACGATTTTCATTGTCTTTCGGTCTCCTTAGTGACGTTGCGGGATGCGGAAAATGTCCGCTCAAGAAATTGCAAAGTCGGTGCGGGGACCAGGTCCTGCATGGCGGGGAACTCCCCCGCGCCAACAATCGCCTGACCTGGGATGCGGAAATGGGGACATCGCGGACGGAGGCCCGGGGTATTTCGATCACCGTGACTGAAGCGGCCGAGGAGGCTGCATACTGCAGCCAATGCTTCATGTCGGCGTTGTATTTCTCGGTAACGGTGTCGAGCGGCTCTGTACCCACATAGCGATGGCTGATGCCCAGCGCCGGCGCGATGTATTCGCGAAACAGCAGCAGATCGATTGCGGCCCAGCTATGATCGACAAGCGCCTGATCTTTCAGAAAATAGCCAGGAAATGTCGCGCGCGAAATGATGTACTCGGAGCCTGGATGCAGGCTGACTCTTTCGAGATGCTTTACGCCTGCCTCCACGAGCCGAAAGCGATCGGCGTACGAGAACAACGACGCGTCTTCCCTGACCACGAATACATGGAGCCAATCGCAGACGTGAGCGGCCCGCTCCACCAAGTATTGGTGGCCGAGCGTAAAAGGATTCGCATTCAGGACAATGCCGCCGATCTTGCGTCCCGGCCGGCGCTGTTGACGCAGCCTGTCGCAGTAGGCCTGGATCGCGATCGGGCTGTTCTCCATCAGAACCACGAGTTGGGGAACCTCAACCAACGGATAGAAACCCCAACCGCGAAAAAACGGCAGGTTATGCGGGGGCGAGTACAAGAACAGATGAAACTGGCCGCACTCGGCCGCCAGTTTGACCGTCTCGCTGCCGAGGCGCAGGCTGAGCGACTCACCGCGAAACTCATCTGCCACGGCGACGCACTTGATGACGTTGTGATCGAGGCCGGCGCACGCGACGATCCTTCCGTCACGGCGGCACACAACGAATGCCTCGACCTGGCTATCCAGCCCGAGATGATTGGCAGCCAGCAAGCTTCTGACTTCGACCATTTCGTCGGAGGCGTCATCCGGACGGATCGTGGCGAACTCATCAACTACAATCATGGCGCACCTGTTTTCAGACGTCCGCCAGATGATGCGTTGCCGCGATCATGATCGGGATAGTGGCGAAGGCGAGCACCCGCGTCGCGAGGATTGTGGTCGAGGACTCGGACTCAAGAATGCCGTGCTGTTCCGCAAACATGGTCGTGATAACGGCGGAAGGAAGCGCCGCCAGGAGGATAGCCTCCCGCGCGAGCACGCCATTCACTCCGAAGGCCAATACGGCGGCCAGCATCGCGGCGGGATGCACCAGATTCTTGATAAGAACGTCGACGGCCACCGCCCTCGTCAGCTCAACCCTTTCCTCGGCAATGATGAGACCGGCGACGAACAGGGAAATCCCGGTGGTCGCGCTGCCGACGAGATTCAACGAGCTGATGACGAATTCGGGTATACGCAGATCGAGAAGCACGAGGACAATGCCGATGAATGGCACCCAGACCCGTGGTTCGCGTAATGCCTTGGTGACCGTTTTGAAGAACGCTCGCGGTCCGGCGCGTTGTTGCCTTTCCGAGCCAACCTCGAGCAACACAGTCGTAAGGGGAAGAATGAGAAGGGACGGGACAAGATTGGCAATGAGAATAGGATACAGGCTCGAGGGTCCAAACAACTGTCCGAGGATCGGAATTCCCATGAACACCATGTCTGGGAAGGCGAGCAGGCTCGCTCTCAGCGTGGAGGTTCGCAGGTCGTAGCGCAGCACGAAACGGCAGCCGAGTAGCACCGTGAGATATGGGACCATAAGCCCCACCACGAAGAGCAGCGGTATTCTGTAGTTGGTCAGATCCGCGCGCGGCGTCTGCAGAATTCCGGCAAGCAGCAATGGGGGCAAAAGCCAAGTGAGAACCAGCCGGGTCAGCAGGGCTCGGTCCGTCCGCGCAAAGGCGTCATGGCTTCCGGCGCGATAGCCGAGATAAATGACGAACGCGACCGGCACGAGAGTCGTTGCGATGGTGTTGAGCATGGGTTCATGTCGCCAGTCGGATTGAAGTCGGATTCGTCTTGCGCGGCGTATTCTCGGCGTGATCTCGCGAACTACCTCAGTGAGGTTTCTGCAAGACGCTATGCGACTTCCTCGCGATCGCCAGGATGCGCTCGGCTTCGCGCAACATTGCCGGCTCCAAGACATGGCCGGCTAGAACCGGCGCGCTACGGCCGGCGGTATCGCAGGCAGCGACGACAGAACGTGCGTGGCTCACGGCGTCCGGCGAGGGCGTGAAGACGGTGTTAATGACGGCGAGTTGCTCGGCGTGAAGTGCTGCCTTTCCTGTCATGCCGAGTTTGCGGCTCGCCATCGCTTCCTGTCTGAGCCCGGCCTCGTCCGCTTTGAAGTAGGGCACGTCGATAGCAGCAAGGCCGGTGCTGGCCGCCGCCGCCACGAACTTGGATCGCGCATACAGCAGGTTTTCCCATGTGCCTTCCACGCCGAGGTCGGCAGCGAGATCGCCGCCACCCAAGAACAGGCCGCAAACACGCTCATGGGCATCGGCCATAAGCTCGGCAACGAACACCGCCCGGGCGAGTTCGACCATGGGGATGATGCCGATCGTGGAGCCATCCAGGATATCGACCACGACACGGATTTCGTCCGCCGATTGACACTTGGGAAGTATGACTGCATCGGGCTGGCTGCCGGCTTCGAGCAGGGCCAGCAGGTCACGCAGCCCGATCGCAGAGCGCGGACTGTTGACGCGAAGGATGCGCATGAAATCGGCTGCAGGCGGTTCACGAAAGAAGGCCAGCGCCGCGTCTTGCGCGTGGCGCTTGTCGTCAGGAGCGACGGTCGACTCGAGATCGACGATGATAGCATCGCCCCCGAACGCCCGGGTGCTGGCAAAACGCTCGGGCCTGGAGCCTGGCGTGAGCAGGAAACTTCGGCATGCACGAAGGCGGCTGCGGAGCGAAACAGTCGGCCGGCGGGCGCCATTCCCCGACTGTATTTCAATGCGGGAGCCGGAATTCACTTCATCGATGTTCGCCATTATCGTCCGCCTTTCGTCGCCAGGATGAGCAACTCTCCCGCGGGGAGACTTCACTCGATTATTGATGCAACGGAGGTAAGCAGACCGCGTGGCGGCACCATTAAATAGACCTTAAGGTGACTAAACTTTCCTTCATAGCTTGGGACGCGTTGAAGCGGCATTTGCTGCGCTCGATGCGCATCCCCGCTTTCGGTGGCGAATGAAAACGCGCTGATGTGCACGTGCACGTTGGCAGTTGTTTCGCGCCACCGCGACCGCGCTACAGATTCGGGTGATGTGCAGAAGACTGTGGAGCGCTTCGGCACGTGCCGCCCGACCACACGAGCAGCACGCGTATTCGCGCGTGTCGATCAGCTGACCTTGGCCGCGTCTCCACCGGTAACTGCAAATTCGCTGCCGGTTACCAGCGCAGCGGCGTCGGATGCCAGGAAGACCGCTACCGGCGAGATGTCTTCGGGCTGCAGCCATCCCACCTGAAGCGGCACAGTCGGAGCGCGAGCGTCCCAGGTTTCCTGCGCGGTCGGGTGCGCCGGGGGTTGGCGGTTAGATTGTGCCATTGCCGCCCGGAACCGCTGCTCATTGTAGGTCAAAGGCGTGCCGACCAGTCCCGGCAAGATTGCATTGACGGTGACGTTGTGCCGACCGAGCTCCAGGGCCGCCGATTTCATCAGCCCCAAGATGCCCCATTTTGACGCGGAATAGCTTGCCCCATCCATCGTGCCCATTCTGCCTTGCATCGAAGAGAGCAGAATGATGCGACCCTGATTGCGGGCGACCAGCTTGGGTCCAAAGGCGCGAACGGTATTCGCAGTCCCATTGAGATTATTCTCGATCTGGTCGCGCCAGTCCATGTCGTCCATTTCCATCAGCGGTTTCCACCCCTGAATGGCGGCATTGGCGACAACGATGTCGATCTTTCCGTGTTCACGCTCCACTTTCTCGGCAACTGCTCGCAAAGCCTTCATGTCACGAATGTCCGCTTTGACTGCGGTGGCGCGCCGGCCATATTTCTCGATCTCCGATACTGTCCCGGCGAGTTGAGCCTCCGTGGCCGGAATTGCATCGGCAGTGGGGCTGACCGGTCCTGCAATGTCGAGGGCAACGATATCAGCACCGTTGGCAGCGAATTCGATGGCAATCGCACGGCCAATTCCGCGGGCCGCACCGGTCACCACCGCGATCTTGCCGACCAGCGCCGAGCCGCGCCCTGGCAGGATCGGCCCGGCGGTTCTTCCGGCAGGAGGTTTCGGATAGGGCCCGCTGACCGGCTCGGCTACCGATGCATGCTTTACTGGCTCAGCTGCTGCAACGCCGCCTGATAGCGCCAACCCGGTTGCTGCCAGCCCCGCGCCGACCAGCACCGCGCGCCGTCGAACACCATTGCCGTTAGGTTGGAATTCATCGCGAGTATTCTCGCTCATCGCAAAGCTCCTTTAGCTTAGCCGTCATTTCTCTTGGTTACCGATCCGGCGATCTCCTTCAGTGGCGCGTTGTGCAGGCTGCTCGCCTTTGCTCCACAGCGGGATTTGCTCGAATTCACTTCATGTGCATCGCGTTCATTGCGGTTGGACGATTCGCAGCATCGGGCTTTGGCCTCGATGGCGGCAACGGCTTGTCGCTTGCCTGCGAAGCTTCCCCGGTGGCGCGGCGCATGATTGATATCTCCTGCTGCTGTTGCGCGATGATGTTCTGCGCCAGCCGCCGAAGGTCTTCGTTGTGACCGTATTTCAGCTCGGCGCGCGCCATATCAATCGCGCCTTGATGGTGAGGAATCATCATTGCAGCAAAGTCACGGTCCACGTCACCAGTTGGTTTGACAAGCATCGCTCTGGTCATGTCACTCATCGCCAGGTCATTGTCGACCATGAATTGCTGCTCGCTGCGACCGGCGCTGCCTGTGCCAGGGTTCGCGCTTGTTGAATTCTGTGCCCACGAAGGCGAAGCTGCAGCCGTTAGCAGCATCGTGCAGAGCAAGATTGTGCGCGAGGAAAGTGCCATGTTGACCTCCAAAGGGATGACCCGTTGCCCAGCCGGACTGATGAAATGCCAGGCTCTCGATTTCTCGAAGTCGGCGCACCAGATGGCGCATTCAACTAAATTTGGATTTAGGTTTGATGAGCGGGGCTCCAGTCGGACGCAGAGCTACCGAGCGCTCAATTCAAATTGATGCTTAAAGTTTTTGCTTGGGGCGAGTGCGCCACCTCCCTACTTCGCTCCTGTCATTAACCCGCTCGGTGCACGGCACTTACGGCTCTTTCATCGCGGCGTCATCGCGCTCCAACCCGGCAAGAGGCTTGGCGATCGGAGCGCAAGGCAGGAATTGTACGATGGCAACGACTTCCTTGAACGTGAACGGTAAAGTCGCTTCAATAACCGTCGACGATCCTGATACTCCCCTGCTTTACGTGTTGAGAAATGAGCTTGGTCTGCATGGACCGCGCTTCGGTTGCGGCCTCGGCCAATGCGGCGCCTGCACCGTCCACGTCGATGGAACGGCAGTTCGGTCCTGCGTTACACCGCTGTCCGCAGTGTCCGGCCGCATCGTGACGCTCGAAGGCCTCGGCACGGCCAGCAATCCCCATCCGCTGCAAAGCGCGTTCATCGAAGAGCAGGCAGTCCAGTGCGGCTACTGCATCAACGGCATGATCATGCAGTCGGCGGACCTTTTGGCGCGCAATCCGAAACCGAGCGAGCAAGACATCAAGACAGAACTGGCGAGCAATCTTTGCCGTTGCGGAACGCATCTGCGGATTCTGCGCGCGGTCATGCGCGCTGCGGCAAGCTCGTAAGGAGACACGCCATGGACGAGATGATCAATCGGCGCAAGCTGTTGCAGGCAGGTGGCGCGCTCATTGTGGCCTTCAGCCTACCGATGGCACGCGCCGCTACGCCCGCCGCCGGAAGATCCCTGTCGACCGATCGGGTCGACGGCTTCCTTGCTGTCGCACACGACGGAACAGTGACGGTCTATTCCGGAAAGGTCGATCTCGGCACCGGCGTGCGGACCGCATTGACCCAGATCGTCGCGGAGGAGCTTGACGTCTCCATCAATCAGATCACGCTCATCGAAGGCGACACCGCGCTCACGCCGGACCAGGGCACGACCAGCGGAAGCTTTTCGATTCAGAACGGCGGCATGCAGCTGCGCCGCGCTGCGGCCACGGCGCGTCGAGCCCTCCTGCGCCGCGCGGCCGCGCAGATGGATCGCGACATTTCCACGCTTTCGATCCGAAACGGTGTCGTCACTGCCGCAGGCGGCGAACGGCTGCCGATTGGGAGTCTCGTTGAACCGACGAGCCTTGCTCTCGACATCGAAAAGGACGCGCCGCAGAAGGCGCCTGGCGATTACACCGTCGTCGGCAAGCCGGTGCGCCGCCTGGATATTCCGGACAAGGTGGATGGCCGCTTCACTTTCGTGCAGGATTTCACAATCCCCGGGATGCTGCACGGCCGAGTGGTGCGTCCATCGGGGTTCGGTGCGACACTCGTCTCCTATGACGAGTCTTCAATCGCCGACATACCTGGAATTATGAAGATCGTCCGCATCAGCAACTTTCTTGGCGTCGTCGCCAAAAGCGAATGGAGCGCAATCAAGGCCGCGCAACAGCTGAAGGTGACCTGGTCGAGCTGGAGTGACCTCCCGGACCAGAGCAAGATCTGGGAGCACGTACGCAATACGCGTGTCGTGCATGACGAGGTCACCAGCCGCCTCGGCAGCTCGCGTGCGGTCCTTGGTGCCGTGCCACGCAAGCTTCGGTCGACCTATGATTTCGCGATCCACACCCACGGCTCGATCGGCCCGTCCTGTGCCGTGGCGACCTTTACCGATGGCAAGCTCACCTGCTGGACCGCCTCGCAGGCGACACACGATTTGCGCAAGCAACTGGCTGCGATGCTGGCATTATCCGACGCGGACGTTCGCTGCGTCTATGTCGAGGGCGCGGGCTGCTATGGCCGCAATGGGCACGAGGACGCCGCGGCCGACGCGGCGCTGCTGGCGCGTGCGGTCGGCACGCCGGTCAGGGTGCAATGGATGCGCGCGGACGAGCACGGCTGGGATCCCAAGGGACCGCCGACACTACTCGACATGCGAGCCGGGGTCGATCCGCAGGGAAATCTGGCGGCGTGGGAATCCGAACTGTTCGTGCCTGACGGATCGGCGACCTTTGTGCCGCTCACCGGCGCTGACCTTGCCGGGCTCAACAGTCTCGGCAAGCTCAGCCCTGGCGGCGTGCTCAACGATCTCTCGATTCCGTATGACATTCCAAACGTCACGACCACCGCCCACCGATTGCAGTCGACACCCCTGCGACCTGCCTGGATCCGCTCGCCCGGGCGCCTGCAAAATACCTTTGCCAACGAATCCTTCCTTGACGAGATTGCGGCGAGCGTTGGCGCGGATCCACTTGACATTCGGCTTCAACATCTCGCGGACGCGCGCGGCAAGGAACTGCTGGAGCGACTGGCTAAGCTCAGCAAATGGCGTGAGCGACGAAAACCGGATCGCAATGCCGAGGTCGTCACGGGACGCGGGCTTGCCTATGTGAAATACGAGCTGATGCGCACCTATGTCGGCGCCGTCGCCGATGTGGAAATCAACCGCAAGTCTGGCGCCGTTGCGGTGAAACGCTTCTACGTGGCGCATGATTGCGGCCAGATCATCAACCCTGACGGACTGCGCAATCAGATCGAGGGCTGCGTTGTCCAAACCGTGAGCCGAATCCTGAAGGAGGAAGTGACCTTCGATCGCTCCATGGTCACCAGCCTTGATTGGGCCAGCTATCCTATTCTGACCTTCCCTGAGATCCCAGAGGTCGTGATCGATCTGATCGATCGCCCGCAAGAGGTCCCCTGGGGCGGCGGGGAGCCTACCTGCGCCGTCGTCCCTTCGGCCATTGCCGGGGCCGTGTTCGAAGCTACTGGCGTACGCCTGCGCTCGGTGCCGTTCACGCCGCCCAAAGTGTTGGCGGCCCTCCGCGCCAGCTGAACACGCCACAGCGCGCTTGTGAGTTCGCCAACGTCCGCCCTGACCAGAGTGGCGAGCCTCACCTGAAAGCCTCTGCGAGACACGAGCGGCCTCGTCCATGCAGGCGCGCGCCATAAAGTCGAATTTACAAGACTAAACTGGATTTAATGAAGCTCGGCTTCGTGCTAGGGCTATGTGATTATTGTACAATTTCGCAACAGACGGTCAGCCTTGTCTGTGGCGATTGGGCAGGCTCCTGCCATGCGAGCGGCCGTGGTGCAAAGGAAGTCGCAATGCCGAAGGTGCTGCTGATCGAGGATCACGACGAGACCGCCCAGCAGATCGCGGCTGAACTCGCCGGCCGTGGATATGAGGTCGACCGGGCGGCGACGGGCATTGAGGGACTCGACAAAGCGCGCGCAGGCGGGTCCGATGTCATGATCGTCGACCGTCTGCTTCCCGGAATCGACGGCTTGACCATCATCGAGGTTGCCAGGCAGGAGCAGGTGCGCACCCCCGTTCTGGTCTTGAGCGCCCTCGGAGCGGTGGATGACAGAATTCGTGGGTTGCGGGCCGGCGGTGACGACTATCTGACCAAACCATTTGCGATCCTGGAGCTGATTGCGAGGATTGAGGCCCTGCTGCGAAGGCCTGGTGAAAGCCGCGACACCGTGCTGCGGGTCGGACCACTTGAAGTCGATCTGCTGGAGCGTACCGCCGCGCGCGGGGGTCGCCCGCTTGATCTTTTGCCGCGCGAGTTCCGGCTGCTCGAATACATGATGCGCCGGGTCGACCAACTGCTCACCCGAGCGATGCTGTTTGAAGAAGTCTGGAACTACAAGTTCGTGCCGCAGAGCAATCTCGTCGACGTGCATATGGGCCGGCTCCGCCGCAAGGTCGATCCGGCCGGCCAGCCGCCGATGATCCTCAATATCCGGGGGGAAGGATTTATGTTGCGTGCCCCTTCCTAAGATTATTCGAACGAGAGCCTTCCGATCGACCATTCTTCGCGGGACCATGGTCGCAATCGGCGCGTTCGCGATCTGCGTCTTCCTGATCATAGCCTTCATCTACTGGCCGACTTCCAGATACGTGACCGCGAGTGTCGATCGACTGATTATCGATCGCGCAAATACGTTCTCCAGCCTTCCTCCACAGCAGCGGCACCAAGCCCTCCAGCAACACCTCGACGGGGATCCGCGGCGGGTGAAGCTCGGCGGCCTCTTCGACGCACATGGAAACCGTGTGATCGGAAACATTGAAAGTCTGCCGCGCAACCTACAGCCAGACACCCCACCACAGCCGCTTTCAGTGGTGCGGATCGACGCCGCCGGCCGCGAGCAACAGTTGGCGCGCGTTGTCGCACGCAAGCTTGATGATGGAGCGATCCTCCTCATCGGCCGGAACACCGACGAGCTGTCTGAAATCGGCAGCACGATAGAGCGAGCAGTCGCATGGGGGCTTATTCCGGCGCTGTGCCTTGGTTCGCTGTTTGGAGCATTCCTGAGCATCAGGACGCAACAACGGCTCGACCAGTACAACCGGCAGATCCAACGCATCGTGGCGGGCGAATTGCGCGAACGCTTGCCGGAACAAGGTGGGGCTCCCTTCACCGAGCTGGCGCGGCTTATCAATGCAATGCTGGATGAAACGGAGGAGCTTCTGCGTAGTGTTGCCGGAGTGGGCGACGACATCGCTCACGACCTGCGAACGCCGCTCACGAATGTGCGGATGACCCTGGAGAGCGGACGGCACAAAGCGAAGACTCTTGACGAGCTGAAGGAGGCTGTCGATCGCGCCATCGGCGGGCTCGACCAATCATTAACGATGGTCACTGCCCTGCTCCGCATCACCGAAATCGAGCATAGTCGGCGTTTGGAGGGGTTCCGGGAGGTCGACCTGGCGGAGTTGGTACGCGACGTTGGAGAGCTCTACGAGCCTATGGCCAAAGATAAAGGCGTAATGCTAGTCGTAGAAGCCAAAGAGAAGATGGTGGTTCAGGGCGATCGCGACCTGCTGTTCGAGGCCATTGCAAATCTCGTCGACAATGCCGTGAAATTCACGCCGGAATGCGGGCATATCGAGCTCAAGCTCTGCTGCATCGGAGAAAAGAGCATCGTGCACGTCAGCGACACCGGGCGCGGAATCGCACCGAGCGAGCGTGACCTCGTCACCAGACGCTTCTATCGATCCGACAAAAGCCGCGGAGAGCCTGGGCTTGGATTGGGTCTGAGCCTGGTGGTTGCGATCGCAAAATTGCACGGAGTTCAGTTCGGGCTGTCGCCAGCGCCAACCGGACGGGGTTGCGTT
Organism: Bradyrhizobium lupini; assembly: GCF_040939785.1. Taxonomy (NCBI): domain Bacteria; kingdom Pseudomonadati; phylum Pseudomonadota; class Alphaproteobacteria; order Hyphomicrobiales; family Nitrobacteraceae; genus Bradyrhizobium; species Bradyrhizobium lupini. The sequence goes on along the minus strand of NZ_CP162553.1, from coordinate 6,120,076 downwards.
GCGGAGATCGTCTTCGAGCGCGTTCCACCGCAAGTCAGCTGAGAGCATCGCGACGCGTCTGTACGAGCAGATCTGCCCAGGCGCCTGGCGATAGCCGGCCCTAAATTCAAGTTTAACTTTGCCGCAGAGAATTTAGTGGCCCCAATCCGCCGGCCGCGTACTTTTACTCGTACCTAAGGCGCCTGGAAGCCGACGCGTCGAACCGCTCCTATCGGTTCAACGGAACTTTCGTTGGTTCAGACGGCGCTTTGCAAATCGATGATCAGGAGATGCCGATGCGGCGACGATTGTTCGTGGCAGCGCTTGCGCTGCTTTGCGCCAGCGCAGCCAGCGACGCGCAAACGACCACCGGCCCCTCAGCAATGGGTGCGACTTCCCCGATGGGCACACTGGGCTCCAACGGAACGAGTAGCAGCTTTACTGGCGCCGGCGTCCCGCTTGGGGCAACCGAAATCGATTCCGGCGGTCTAGGTCCGACAATCGGCGCGTCCTGCAATGCGACTGGCTCGACGGGCGCAATGGGCACGTCGCTGACATCTTCTACGGGTGCAACGAGCAGCGCTTCATCCTCGTCATCGACCTTCGACGGCGGCGGCATGACACCGAATTCAAGCTGCGCCACGACATCAAGCAGCACAGCCTCTTCAAGCCAGCCTGCGGCTTCGACGGCGGGCGTGGTTGGCAGCACGATCCCGCTGGGTGCAACGGAGGCCGATACCAGCGGCGAAAGCCCGATGACAACGGTACCTCTACCTAACACTTCGGGCGTTGCGTACGGCACTAACATGTCGACCGCGACGTCATGCACGTCCGCCTCCATCGCCTCCACGGTGACCGGTGCTACCGGCACGAACACCTTTTCATCTTCATCAGGCTGCTGATTGCTTCGGGGAGCGTTGCATGCGCAAACTATGGCTCATTATTCTCGCTGGCGTGGTCGTTGCCGGAGGAGCTGCATTGGCCGCTCGGCAAATCCGCCCGTCCAAACCAAACATGGTAAGCGTTGCGCCGGACTCGGTGCCGGTCGTGGCGGGAACGGTGGTTCGTCACGACGTGCCGATCTACCGGCGTGGCGTAGGCACGGTGATTGCCTATAACAACGTCATCGTGCGCAGCCAGATCACCGGCCAGCTCATCAAGATCGCCTTCACGCAGGGACAGACCGTCAAAAAAGGCGATCTCCTCGCCGAGATCGACCCGCGCCCTTATCAAGCGCAGCTCGATCAGGCGATCGCCAATCGCGATCGCGATCAGGCGCAAGTCAACAATGCACAGGCCAATCTGAACCGGTACGTGCCGCTGGCCAAGAACGGTTGGGCAAGCACGCAGCTCGTCGATACCACGAAGGCCCAATTGGCCCAGCTTCAGGCGATGGTGAAGTCCGATGAGGGCGTCATCGAGCAAGCGAAGACGAACTTGAGCTATACGCAGCTGACATCTCCAATCGACGGCGTGACCGGCCTTCGCCAGGTCGATATCGGCAACATCATCCATCCGACCGATACAGCTGGCCTAGTGGATGTGACCCAGATCCAGCCAATCTCATTGCTGTTCTCGCTTCCCCAGACCGACTTTGTGGAGATCAATCGGGAGATGGCCAAGGGACCATTGAAGGTGCTCGCCTACAGTCAGGATGACAAGACCCAGCTCGACGAGGGCAAGCTCGATCTGCTGGACAACCAGATCGTCCAGACCACCGGCACGATCAAGCTACGGGCGAGCTTTCCTAATGCGAAACGGATGCTTTGGCCGGGCGAACTCATCAATGCGCGGCTCTTTCTCGAAACCCGCCACAACGGGTTGACCATTGCCGCCTCAGCCATTCAGCAGGGACCACACGGGCCCTTCGTCTGGATGATCGGCGCAGACGAAACCGTGACGACGCGGCCAGTGAGGGTCGCCGAGATCAGCGATGGCAGCGCGCTGATCGATTCAGGGCTTCAGGCCAACGAGAAGATTGTGGTCGATGGGCAATACAGGCTTCAGCCTGGTACCCGCGTGCAGGAGCTCCAGGGCAGCGCAGCGCAGGAAGCAGATCTCCAGAACTCCGTCGAGCAGGAAATCCCATGAACATATCCGCGACGTTCATTCACCGGCCGATCGCGACGGTGCTGCTGATGGCCGGGCTGTTGCTCGGCGGACTGGTCACCTATCGCCTACTTCCCGTCGCCTCCCTGCCGAACGTCAACTTCCCGACGATCTCGGTGACCGCGAGGCTGCCTGGCGCCGATCCGCAGACCATGGCCTCGTCGGTTGCGACACCCCTTGAGCAGCAATTTTCGCAGATCCCCGGTTTGACGCAGCTGACCTCTGCGAATGCACTCGGCTACACCCAGCTCACCGTGCAATTTGATCTCAGCCGCGATATCGACAGCGCGGCGACCGACGTTCTCGCCGCGATCAATGCGGCGACGCCATATTTGCCGACAGGAATTCCCTACCCTCCGACCATCCGCAAGGTAAACCCTGCGGACACGCCGATCCTGGTGCTCGGCTTGACCTCCAACACCTTGCCGCTCACGACGGTGGACGCCTTTACCGAAAACATCCTGGTGCCGAAACTCTCCCAGATCTCCGGCGTCGGCCTGATCGGTATTGGCGGGCAGCAAAAGCCGGCGATCCGCGTCCAGGTCGATCCGCAGGCACTTGCCAATCGCGGCATCGGCCTGGAAGACGTTCGCAACGTGCTGATGCAGGCCAATGTTGATCAGCCGAAGGGGACGCTGAACAGTCCGCACCAGACATTCACGCTGGGTACCAACGATCAACTGCTCAAGCCGGACGCCTACAAGAACCTGATCGTCGCGTACCGCAACGGCGCACCGGTGCACGTCAGCGACGTCGGCAACGTCATCGAAGCATCCGAGAACAACCAGATCGGCGCTTTCGTCAACAAACAACCGGCGATCATCCTGGCCATTCAACGCCAGCCCGGCGCCAACGTCATCCAGACCGTCGACCTGATCAAGTCCCAGCTGCCTCAGCTACAGGCCGCGCTGCCGCCGGGCATCAAGCTCGATATTCTGTCCGACCGCACTCAGACGATTCGCGCCTCCGTTTCCGACGTGCAGTTCACGCTGCTCTTGACGGTCGCACTTGTGGTGATGGTCATTTTCGTCTTCCTGCGCAATTTCTGGGCCACGGTAATACCCGCCATCACCGTACCGCTATCGCTGATCGGCACCTTCGCCGCCCTCTATGCGCTAGGATACAGCCTGGACAATCTCTCGCTGATGGCACTGTCGATTGCGATCGGCTTTGTGGTGGACGATGCGGTCGTGGTGATCGAGAACATCGTCCGCCATCTTGAAGCCGGATTGAGTCCGATGGAGGCGGCTTTGAGAGGTTCGCGCGAAATCGGTTTCACGATCATCTCGATCACGCTGTCGCTGATCGCGGTCTTTATCCCGCTGTTCCTGATGGGCGGCTACGTTGGAAAGCTGTTCCAGGAATTCGCGATCACGGTGAGCGTGTCGCTGATCCTCTCGCTCGTGATCTCGCTGACACTGACCCCAATGATGTGCTCACGCCTGCTCAAGCATGACACGGGCAATCATGGATGGCTCTACCGGCAGTCCGAACGCGCCTTTGACGGGCTGCTTGCGCTCTATGAACGTGGACTGAAGCTGGCGCTACGCCACCGCTTCATCACACTGATGACGATGTTCCTGGCCATCGCCGTAACCGGCTATCTGTACGTCGTCATTCCAAAGGGCTTCTTTCCGCAGCAGGACACCGGCCTGATCGTCGGGGTCGCCGAAGCCGCACAGGATATCTCCTACCCCGCAATGAGCCAGCGCATGCATGCCGTCATCGCCAAGGTGGTCGAGGATCCCGCGGTCCTGTCCGTGGGCTCCGCGATCGGCGCCGGTGGCGGGGTGGCCACGGTCAATCAGGGACGCGTCTTCATTACGCTCAAGCCGCGCGAGCAGCGCGACGCCAGTGCAGACGGAGTGATCAACCGGCTCCGAACCAGGCTCGCCTCGGTGGAGGGCATCACGCTTTACATGCAAGCCGCCCAGGACATCACGGTCGGTGCGCGGCTGGCCAAGACCCAGTTTCAATATACGCTGACCGATTCCGACCAGAACGAGCTCAATCACTGGTCGGCCATCTTCCTGGACAAGCTGAAGAGCATTCCAGAAATTGCCGACGTGACGACCGACCAGGAGAACGCCGGGCCGCGCCTTGATGTTGCCGTTAACCGGGAGGTCGCGTCAAGCTTCGGGATTCCCCTTCGGCCATCGACAATACGCTCGACGACGCCTTTGGCCAGCGCATCGTCTCCACCATCTTCACGTCGCTCAACCAGTATCACGTCGTATTGGAAGTCCTTCCGCGCTTCCAAACCAGCCCAATCGTGCTGCAGCAGATCTATCTCAACTCTTCCAACGGACAACAAGTCCCGCTGAGCACGCTCACCAAAAGCACCGTCACCGCCGCGCCGATCGTCATCAACCATCAGGGAATGTTCCCCTCGACCACGATCTCGTTTAACCTGAAACCGGGGGTGGCGCTGGGCACCGCGGTTGCCGCGATCCAGCAGTTCGAGCGCACGAGCGGCAAGCCGCTCTCGCTCGCCACCACCTTCCAAGGCAACGCGAACGCATTCCAGGCAGCGCTTTCCGGCGAGCTAGTGCTGGTCCTCGCGGCGCTGATCGTCATCTACATCATCCTCGGCGTGCTGTACGAAAGCTTTATTCATCCCATCACCATCCTCTCCACCCTGCCCTCCGCCGGCATCGGCGCGTTGCTTCTCCTCATCGTCGTGCATATGGATCTTAGCGTGATCGCGATCATTGGGATCATTCTGCTGATTGGCATCGTCAAGAAGAACGGCATCATGCTGGTCGACTTCGCCCTCGAGGTGGAGCGCAATGAAGGGCTGACATCCGAGCAATCGATCTACCAGGCCTGCGTGCTCCGCTTCAGACCTATTCTGATGACGACCATGGCAGCGCTTTTGGGCGGGGTGCCGCTGATGCTGGGCACCGGTACCGGATCCGAGATACGACAGCCGCTCGGATACACGATCGTCGGTGGGTTGATACTTTCGCAACTGCTGACGCTGTTCACCACGCCTGTGGTCTACCTCTATCTTGATCGCCTGCAGCAGACGTTCCGGGGCCGGCCCGCGCCGTCGCAGGAAGCTGCGTCACGGTCCACCACGGCTTGAGATTCCCGCCACCAACCTGCGCGCTCGATCTCACACTCGGTCGCGCTCCAATCAGCGCGGCCTTGACTTTGGCTGCTCGAGTGGTCCCGGTTCAGCTAACAGCAGACTTAAACACAGGAACTGCCCTTTGTTGGCGCGTCAGCAGCTCTTTCCATGAGATTGCTGGGCTCAATCATCGGAGCTACATCATGAGGACTGCAACGTAGCCGTCGCGCAAACCAGTTTGAAAAGGCTACGATCCACGATTACATTCTTCGATCTTGGTCCCCGGCCAACATCGGAACGACGGGGCCACAAGGTCGCGTTCTCCCGCGTCAGGGCACGAAATCAGCAATCTCGCAACCGAGACAGCCGGTGAAAGCTGAAGTAGTAGCTCACCTGATCGACGTGACGTCTCGCGAGGTGATTGAGATGCATTGCCGAGTGAGTGGCGACTTCTCGCTGAAGAGGCCCGTCAACCGGGAGGACGACACACGGATTGGCAATCAATGCTGGCGGACCTATCGCCCAACGCCGAGATGATTCTGGCCGGGGGGCGCGAAGCAGCACGGAACTCTGGCGCACTTCGCGCGGCACTGGATGCGGTGACAACGCGGGAGCGGCGGGTCTTTAAAAGCAAGGCAGCTGAGCGACAAGCTCCCTGCGCTCGATGAATTGGCGCCCAAATTCTCGATTTCCAGCGAGCGCGTGCGGCAGATCGAGACTAGCGCCTTTGTAAAGGTCAAGCGGACTGCAAAAGGCGTTCGACGGCGGATTCGGAGCTGCGTTCACTAGGTCAGATTTCGAACTTTAAAAAGAACCAGCATAGGCGTCCCATAATAGGACTTACCTATCCCCAGTACCTCATGGTGGTCGTGCTCCGCTTAAAGGATGACCGCACAGTTAAAGCAATGGGTGACGTGCTTTTTCTCGAATCAATCACATTAACCCCGATCTTGAAGCGGCTCGAAGGCATCGGCCACATCGCCCGCGCGCGTCATCCCGAGGACGAGCAGCAGGTCCGCGTGCGCTTGACGGATCGGGGGCTCGCGCCGCATCCCGAGGCGGCGATTATCGTAGCCTGTGCCGGAGAGGCCCTCGGGATGTCCGAGAGTGAACTCGTCAGGTCCACTGAGTATCTGCCAGCCGCGACCGGCTGCCGGACTACCGGCAGAATATCGATCCCGATTCTCAGATCGGATGACGAGCGAGTAGCGAAGCGCCGCTAAATTTGGATTTAGTGCAGGAAACGCGAGTTTAGTGGCCTGAGTTTTTCGGCGGCCTATTGTGTCCCCATATCTGCAGTAGCCAAGAAGAAATCAGATGGATCGATATCAGCTGGACGGGACCTCCGGAATCCTGAGCTTCCCTCCAACCGCCGGCGACAGAGGTCGGCAACTTCGAATGAATGGCGAAAGCCTCCCTCTTTTGCTCCAGGAGGCCAATCACCGAATTCGTAATCTGCTGACCATGGTCGAAGCGATACTTGGACAGACGCGATCACGGACCGTTCACGATTATCGCGAGAAGGTGATGGCCCGAATTTCCGGCTTGAGCGAGTTTTATGAAGTGATGTCCCGATCAGAGATAGCGAAAGTTGGGCTCGCTGAATTGCTGGAGCAGACGATGCGTCCCTGTTACGCACGCGGTCAGGTCGTTGTCGGAGGACCCGATGTGGAAATTGGATCAAAGTTGGCACTTTGGCTGCACTTGGTCATTCATGAGCTCGCCACCAACGCTAGGAAATACGGGGCGCTGAGTTCAACAGCCGGGACTGTCAACCTCACCTGGGAGATCCAGCAAGCACTCGGCGCCCCCGGTAAGCTCGCCCTTGTCTGGTACGAGGATGGCGGGCCGGAGGTGAAGCAGCCCAAGCGCAGCGGTTTCGGTTCGCGCCTGATTACGAAGGCTCTCGATCATTACGGTGAAGTGCAACTCCACTTCCGGCCGGCGGGGGTTGCTTGTTCCATGCTTATCGACCTGGATCGAGATGTGAACACGTAGCGAAGCGAGCCGGTGGCACGCGCATAGCACAGGTGGATCTTAGGCCAGAGAATATCGACGGCCGGGCCGCGGCGGATGTGGCCTGCGGCATGCTCGCAATCCTCAATCAGAGGTTCGATGCGGCGCATCTCGAGCAGGCCCAGCGCCACTGTGCCAAGGCGATCGACGAGCTTGCTGGAAAGGGGCTGATCAATCCCCAGCAGATCGCCGAGGCGATCAGTGACCAGGCGACCGAGGATTCGAGTTTTACCTGCGATGTCGGCCTGCCAACCAGGTGGGCCGCACGCTATCTCGCGAAGAACGGCAAACGCTGGCGCAGCTGCTGACGCTGTTCACCACGCCTTGGTCTACCTCTATCTTGATCGCCTGCAGCAGAGTTCCGGGGCCGGCCCGCGCCGGCGCAGGAGGCTGCGTCAAGCTCCACCGCGGCTTGAGATTCCCGCCACCAACCTGCGCCGAGCGCGCACTCGGTCGGCCCCAGTTCAGCTAACAGCGAATTTAAACACCGGAATTGCCTTTTAATAGCGCATCGGTAGGTCGTTCCTTAATCCATAGATGCTGGGCTCAATCATCGGAGCTGCATCATGCAGGACTGCAACGTAGCCGTCGCGCAAACCAGTTTGAAAACCACGGCGATCAATCGGACGGAGTCATCCCCGTTTGGACGGTACGCTGGCGCCATCCGCCGTTTCGAAATGCTTGAACACGAGCAAGAGCAGCAGCTTGCGCGCCGCTGGCAAGAGCTGGGCGATCAAGCCGCTGCCGACGCCCTCGTGACTAGCCATCTTCGGCTCGCCGCGAGCGTGGCGAAGCGCTATCGCGGATATGGTCTCCCGCTCGCTGACATCATCTCCGAAGCCAATCTCGGTCTGGTGATGGCCGCAACACGTTACGAGCCGGGTCGCGGCTCACGTTTCTCGACCTACGCGCTCTGGTGGATCAAGGCTACGATTCACGATTACATTCTTCGATCCTGGTCACTGGTCAAGATCGGAACGACGGCTGCCCAGAAGAAGCTGTTCTTCTGTCTCAGGCGCGAAATGAGGAAGCTTGCCAGCGAGACGTCCAGCCTCACGCCGGAGGTGGCCGATGCCATCGCTAAGCGGCTGGAGGTTTCGCCTCGCGACGTTCTGGAGATGGACCGCCGACTGAATGGCGACCTGTCGCTAAACAGGCTGGTTAGCGAAGATAGCGAGACGGCGGACTGGCAGTCGAGGCTGGTCGACCCATCGCTGACGGCGGAGGCGCTCCTGGCCGAACATGATGAATCTGAGCAGCAAGCACGCGCGCTGCGCGCCGCAGTGGATACTCTTACGTCACGCGAACGACGCGTGTTCGAGGCGCGCCGGCTAAACGACCGCCCTGCCACGCTTGAAGTCCTGGCGTGCGAACTGTCGATCTCTAGCGAGCGCGTCCGGCAAATCGAAACCTGCGCCTTTGAAAAGGTCAAGCGGGCCGCCAGGAGGAACCTCAGGCCGGACAGGTCGGCATCGAATTCCGAGCCGGAGGAGCGCAATAAACAGATGGAAGCGGCATAGAGCTTCCTTCGACAACGGCGGCGGGCCTATCACCGCCGGTTCGGGGTTGCGCGGGACCGTAAAGCTCGCCGGAGCGCCTTGGACGCAACACGAGTGAGGCCGATAATGCGACGTTCGTAATCGCACGCTGGAGAGCGGGGCGATCGCCTGACGCTTCATTTCTCCGGTACCCACGCTGTCTCGGGCGTTCTGGATGTCATTCTGGAGACCGGAATATGGCCGCGTCCCGGAGATCCACAGAGGGATCATGATGACGTTTCCACGCGGTTGTCCGGATCCGCGCAGTCGCCCGGAGTCAAGAGAGGCTTGAGCGATCGAGTGCGGGTGATTCGACCCTGTGCAGAAGGTCCCGCAGCCGCACGGGCCGCAAGTCTGCTCAAACGTGTCGCAATCGATCGAACGATCGATCTGGAATGTTCCTGCCGGTCCTATTTCTCGTCGGGAGAGCAGTGTCGGACGGCATTGGGCTGACCGAATGATGGATCAGCCCAATGCTGCTTGGAAGCCAACGTTGGCACGCGCGGCTTATCGACTCAAAACGGCTGAGGCTCGCAAGGGACATTGTCGCCCGTCCACGGCGCCGTCGCAAATGCGCCCACGCGGGGGGCAGGAACGCACACACGCCCATCAACGTCACGCTCGGCCGTGGAGGCAGCCGCCGCCACATGCCGCTGGGCTACGTAGTGCTCGCGAGCCATGGCGGGCGTCGCAAGCATCGCGGTCGCGATCAGTCCGGCCGACAACAGCTTGATTTTGGTCATCGAACTACTCCTATGAAGGGTGAAGCCAAACCATTTGGCTTTCACCCACACAGGTCGGAGTCGATGCCGGGATTCGAAATGCAATATTCGCTCACGGACGTTCAACGCGCTGTGAGTTACTGCCCAAGGGAAGCAAGCTCCCGGTTGACGGTCAATCTACACACAACGAATCGTTACTCTGCGCTTGCGGCTCCTTTCCTACTTCTCTGTATGAAAGGACTTTCGTCATGAAGAAGATCTGTGTTCTCCTAGTCGCCCCCTTTCTCGGTCTTATAACCAACCCGACATTCGCCCATGGGGGAATGGGCTCGCATCAGACGCTCAGGACAGGCGGCGTCTTCGGCTCCAGCGCAGCTACACCCGGGACCAACTCGTTGGGTACAGCGCTGTCGTCGGACGCCGTGAGCAACGGCCATCGCATGAACGGCTCTTTGCTGGGGACCAATCCCGCCATCGACCGTGAAGAGGCGAAGGTGGATACGATGATTAATTCCATTTGTCGGGCTGTTGACTCCGGCGAAGCTCCGACTGGTTTTTCCGAACCAACTGACTCGATGCTGCGAGCACAGGCTTAACGAGCACTGATAGCATTGCACAGCCGACGTTCTGCGCGTCGGCTTGCAAAAATGTGGCCAGCTGCGAACGCGCATTCACAGGATAGCGCCATAGCTCGTCGCCACGCCTTTCGCGCTGCGTTCAAAAGCCTCAGGGGACAACGGCGCAATCTCTCGACGCCTCAACAGTCGCAAACCTCTGGGCCATGGTGGCCGAGCCAATTGAAGCCGCCGCACAGCTTGTAAACTCGAATTTAGTCGGCCTAAAAGCCAATTTAATAACTCCGCGCGCCAGCCTCGCTATCTTCTTGGACAGAACTTTGGGCGATTCTGCGAGCGGCGGTGGCTGCCCTCCAGGTTCGTCCTCACTTTTCCAGAGGAGGCGTTAATGCCGACCAAAACAGTCGCCGACCAGTTCGTGGAAACCCTCGCGGCTGCGGGACTCAAACGCATCTATGGCGTGGTCGGCGATAGTCTCAACGGCCTCACCGACGCTATTCGCCGCCATGGGAAGATCGATTGGATTCACGTCAGGCACGAGGAAGTGGCGGCCTTTGCCGCCGGCGCCGACGCGCATCTGACGGGCGAACTCGCTGTGTGCGCGGGCAGTTGCGGACCCGGCAATCTTCACCTCATCAATGGACTATTCGATTGCCACCGCTCGCGCGTGCCCGTTCTTGCGATCGCTGCACACATTCCCTCACCTGAAATCGGCAGCGGGTACTTTCAGGAGACGCACCCGCAAGAGCTGTTTCGGGAATGCAGCCACTACTGCGAGCTCGTGTCCGGATCCCACCAGATGCCGCGCGCCTTGGAGACCGCGATCCGGGAGGCGGTCGGCAAGCGCGGCGCGTCAGTCCTCGTCATTCCGGGGGACGTCGCCTTGCAGGTCGCTGCAGTGGCGCCACCGCCGAAGCGCGCAATGTTGCTACCACCTGTTCCGGTCGTCACACCCGCTCCCGCCGATCTCGATCGGCTGGCGAAATTGCTCAACGACGCGAGCCGCGTGACGATCTTGTGCGGCTCAGGATGCGCGGGCGCCCATGACGAGCTGCTCGCCCTCGGTGAACTGCTCCAAGCACCAATGGTGCACGCCTTGCGCGGCAAGGAGCATGTTGAATGGAGCAATCCCTATGACGTTGGAATGACAGGGCTGATCGGCTTTTCTTCCGGCTATTACGCCATGCGCGATTGCGATGTCCTGTTGATGCTGGGGACCGACTTTCCTTACAGGCAGTTCTATCCGGAGGCGGGCGGTGCGCGCATTGCGCAGGTGGATTTGCGGCCCGAGAATATCAGCCGCCGGGCCTCGGTCGATGTCGGAGTCGTTGGCGGCGTGAGCGAGACGCTTGCGGCGTTGCTGCCATTGCTCACGCAGAAGACCGACGCTGCGCATCTCGTGCAAGCCCAGCGACACTACGCCAAGGCGCGCAAGGGGCTTGACGAGCTTGCCGTCGGCAGGCCGGGCGGCGGATTGATCCACCCTCAGCAGGTCGCGAAAGCGATCAGCGACCAGGCAGCCGAAGATGCGGTATTCACCTGCGATGTCGGTCTGCCGACAGTGTGGGCCGCCCGCTATCTCGAGATGAACGGCAAGCGCTGGCTACTCGGATCATTCTGGCACGGTTCCATGGCCAACGCGATGGCGCAAGCCCTCGGTGCGCAAGCGGCGTGTCCGGGTCGGCAAGTGATCTCGCTCTCTGGCGACGGCGGCTTCACGATGCTGATGGGAGATTTCCTTACCCTCGTTCAGCAGCGCCTTCCGGTGAAGGTCGTCGTGTTCAACAACAGTGCATTGGGCTTCATCGAGCTCGAGCAGAAGTCGACAGGAATTCTTGACTATGGAACCGAGCTCAAGAATCCGAACTTCGCAGCGATGGCCGAAGCCGTCGGGATTCGCGGCATTCGCCTCGAAGACCCCGCCGAGGTCGATGATGGAATCGCTGCGGCGCTCGCGCACGACGGGCCAGTTCTCATCGATGCGGTTGTGAACCGAACCGAGCTCGCGATGCCGCCGTCGATCACGCTGGAGATGGCGAAGGGCTTTACCCTTTACATGATCAAGGCCGTGATCAGCGGACGCAGCGACGAGGTCGTGGACCTCGCCCGGTCCAATCTTTGGCGCTGAGGGAGGCAGCAATGGAACTCACAGCGCTGCTTCTGTCGCGCCTTCAGTTCGCTTTCACCATCTCCTTCCACATTATTTTTCCATCGTTCACGATCGGTCTTGCAGCGTGGCTCACGATTCTCGAGGCATTGCACATCGCGACCGGACGTCCCGCCTACCGCGCGCTCTTCGAGTTCTGGCTCAAGATCTTTGGCGTTGCCTTCGGTCTCGGCGTCGTCTCCGGAATTGTGATGGCGTTTCAGTTTGGCACCAACTGGAGCGAGCTCTCCCGGATGTCGGGGCCGATTCAGGGGCCGCTACTCTCCTACGAGAGCTTTACCGCCTTCGCACTAGAAGCGAGCTTCTTTGGAATTCTACTGTTCGGCCGGTCGCGCGTTCCGCCGTGGTTTTATCTTTTCTGCACTGCCATGGTGGCCCTGGGCACGACGCTCTCAGCCTTCTGGATCATGGTCAACAACAGCTGGATGCAGGTGCCGGTGGGCTACGCCATGCAAAACGGCGTCTTTATTCCGGTCGATTGGTTCAAGATCATTTTCAGCCCGGTGGTTTGGGTGCGTTTCCCACACATGTTGCTCGCCGCCTATCTCACCGGCGCGTTCTGCGTGGCTGCCAGGGGAGCGTGGTACGTGCTGAGACGGATCTACACCCCGGAAGCCCGTATCATGCTTCGGATGGGCCTGTATCTAGCTGCCGTGCTGCTTCCCATTCAACTGCTGTTTGGCCATCTCGTCGGCGATTACGCGCATGACGACCAGCCGGCGAAGTTCGCGGCGATCGAGGGCCGTTGGCACGACGAGCAGCCCGCGGGCGAGGTTCTGTTCGCTCTGCCTGATGCGGCCTCGCAGACCAATCGGTACGAAATCAAGATTCCGATTCTCGGCAGCTTGATCGGCAGCATGAGCTTTGATGCCAGGGAAGTCGGCCTGACCAGCTTTCGGCCTCAGGACCGGCCACCGGTACTCATTCCCTTCTTCGCGTTCCGCATCATGGTAGGCTGCGGCCTCTTGATGTTGGCGCTAGGCTGGCTCGGCTCCTACCGGTGCTGGATGCGCCGGATTCACCGCAATCCGCTCCTGCTCTGGTCGATCTTTCTGAGCTTTCCTCTGCCTTTCATCGCGACGCTGACCGGCTGGTTCACGGCGGAGGTCGGACGCCAGCCCTGGACCATCTACGGGCTGCTCCGCACCGCTGATGCAATGACACCCTTTTTGACGACTCGTACGGCCGCGATTTCGCTCCTGGTGTACTGCGCACTCTATACCTTCATCTTCGTGTTCGGCATTTACTACATCTACCGCCTGCTGCGGACAGGCCCCGCAGGCAGCCTCGGGATGGCGACCTCCGGCATTCCCAATCGCCCGATGTCGGCGGCCGACCTTCAAGGCAACCCCGCCCTTCCGCTCACCGCAGGAGAATAGCGATGGTGATGTTCTGGGTCGCGGTATTGGCGATCAGCATCCTGCTTTACGTATTGCTGGACGGCTTTGATCTCGGCGTCGGCATTCTGTTCGGCATCACCCTGGTGAGGCGCCACGACGCGCGATGGTGAACGCGGTCGCGCCGATCTGGGACGGCAACGAGACTTGGCTGGTGAGCGCCGGCGTCGTGTTGTGGGGAGCGTTCCCGCTTGCGTATGCGACACTGATTTCGGCGTTCTATTTGCCGGTCTTGCTGATGCTGGCCGGACTGATCCTGCGCGGCGTCGCGTTCGAGTTTCGTGGTAAGGCAGCACGGATGCGGTGGATCTGGGACGCTGCATTCGCGGGCGGCTCCTTGGCCGCGGCATTCATGCAGGGCCTGATGGTGGGCGCACTGGTTGAGGGTCTTCCGATAGTCGGCGCGCGCTATGTCGGTGGAGCCTCCGGCTGGCTAAGTCCGTTTTCGGTGTTGTGCGGCGTTGGGCTCTGTCTTGGGTACGCACTGCTGGGCGCTTGCTGGCTGGTACGGAAGTGTGAGGCCGACGTTCGCGAGGCGTCTTATCGCTTCATTCCCTATTTGTCGGTGGCCCTGTTCGCCTTCCTGGCCATCGTATTTGGCTACGCCTTGGCGGAGGACCTTCCGGTAATGACGCGCTGGCTCGACCGACCTGCCCTGTTTGTCTTCCCGATAGCCGGCGCACTGGCCGCCATCATGCTCGCTACAAGCGTCCGACTTCGTCAGGATGCACTACCGTTTCCGATGGTGGCACTCATCTTCGTGGCCGCGTTCGGCACGCTCGCGATCTCGTTCTGGCCCTACATGATCCCGTTCGCCATCACCATCGATGAGGCCGCCGCGCCTCACGCGAGCCTCGCCTTCATGTTCTGGGGCGCCGGCCTGTTCGTCTTCCCGCTGATGCTGCTCTACACCGCGATCAACTACTTCGTATTTCGCGGCAAGATCGGTTCGACAGCTGAGCATTACTAAAGCGAGAGTTGGCATGCTCAAAGAGCTCGGCGCGGCTTCGGCGGTGACCGGCACTGGGGAGTTGATCAGCTTGGCACCTCAGCTGCGTATGCCACTACCAGCCAGATCATTAAACTGGAATATAATGGTTCTCTAGTCGAGGCGAGCTAACTTACCAAGTGAGCATCAAAAATCACTTCGGGACGCCATGATTACTTCTGCGACAATCAACATCGTCAGCCCCGCCCAATTCGATCGGGGAACGGCGCAGACGCCGGGATGCGAGCGTCACGCCGCGATCGCACCGGAGCTCAATATCGCTTCGGCCATCTGGGGTGGACTGTTTGAAGCGGGACCGGGATCACAAACCGGTGTTCCTCATCACGGAGAGCAAGAGACGATTGCCTACGTTCTTTCGGGCATCTGCGAGATCCGCTGGGGCGAGAGAGGCGAAACTGTCGCGAAGGCGAGGGCCGGCGATTTCATTCATGTGCCCGCCTTCCTGCTGCACATGGAGATCAATCCTTCGAAGCAGGAACCGTTTCGATGGATCGTCGTGCGCAGCACCGCGACGCCCGTTGTTATTAACCTCCCTGACGAGGCCTGGCCCACACTTCCGGTGCGCTCATGATAGAGCCAGGAGCAGCACACATCCGGCGCCGCCCGATCTTGGTTGCTATGGTCGCAATTGCCCTGGCCGCCTTCCTGGCGATCGCTCTTGTGAGCTCGCGCAGCGTCGCCGCCGGGCCTGGAGCGCCCTCGCCTGCTGCTATCCCATATCTGCCGAGCATCAGCGATCTGATGATCGAGACGATCCAGCCGCGGCACGAACGACTTTGGCGAGCCGAGCAGGAGGGAAACTGGGATTTTGCGGCCTACGAACTTCGAGCGCTCCGTGGCTCATTCGATCGGCTCGGGCGGTCCCATCCAACCGACCAGCAGACCTCTCTTCCGCAGATGATTGCCTCCGTCATGGAACAGCCGTTCAGGGAGCTCAACAATGCGATCCAAGCCAAGGATGGCACGGCATTCGCCAAGACCTACGCCGGCCTGACCGACGCATGCAATTCGTGCCATCAGGCTCTTAACCGCGGCGTCGTCGAAATCCGCCTACCGAGCAGGGCTTCCCCATCGGATCCAAACGCTAACGATGTCCCGCACAATTGAGGCTCTCACTGCGTACCGTAGGCATTCCCGCATCTGCGCGCAGCAAACATAAGTCGATAAATGGCGTAGCAGCCCCGACTTGATTTCACCTTCTCGGAAGAGTGATCCGCAACAACGCCGGGTTCTTGCGAGGAATGCCTACATCACTCGCGTAGAAACTTCCAAGGAAACGCACTGACAGAGCAGCCGTCATCGCAAGCCGCGAACTCTCCGCACGAGTGAGACAACGGAGACGAGTATGACTGTTTTCAAGATTCTGACCGCTGCGGCCCTGATCTCGATGGCGACAATTCCATCTGCGTTTGCAGCATGGTCCTTCGCGGATCAAGAGCCTGCGGCCTTCGCATCGATGTATCCCAACCGGATGTGCTGAATGGCGGGGCCTTGACACCTGCAGGCAGAATGGGCCTGGAGCGAGCCGGCGGTGCGGCTCCGGTGTTCGCCGGAGGCAACATTTATGTGCGGCCTCGGCATCGCTAACGCTCGCCCGAGAACTAGGCAAGGCATCGTGCGGCTGTTGCAAAGCGCCGCCCCTGCTTGCCGCGTTGAACGGGCGATGCGCCGCATCTTGAGCAGGTGAGATGAGCTCAGGAGCCGAAGCATAGAAGGCCGCTACACTCTGCCAATGGCATTCTCACCGACCGGAGTATGAATTCAGATTTAGTGTCTGAACAGCGATTTTCAGTCGAGGGGTTTCACTAATCGGCCTACGTTCTGATCGCGGCTGCAGCGGAGTGCCGACCAACAAAGACGCATCACGAGGTAAGAAGGCCAATGACGGCAACAGAAGAACATCTGTTCGATGACGTCGCTCGTTATGATCCGATCACCATCTGGCTGCATTGGATCACGGTCGCCCTCGTTTTGATGCTGTGGGTTCTTGGGCAGACTGCCCATTGGTTTCCAAGAGCAGATCGTGCTGCGATGTGGTCTGTGCATATTGTGGTCGGAGCTATCCTGCTCGTTGTGCTGCCCACAAGAGTTGTTTGGCGGATGCGATTCGGCCGCACTCTGCCGCCGGTCAGGGGCAGACTGCAACAAGTCATAGCCAAACTCACACACGGTAGCCTTTACCTCCTCCTCGCCCTGGTGTTGCTATTGGGAACACTCGATGCATCTTACAGGGGCGCTACCCTCTTCGGGACGTGGCCGGTCCCGCAGTTCGGTACGCACAATCCGGCGACTCTTCGTGCCATCCAGGCTTGGCATGGAATTGGAGCCAATACGACAGTGGTGGTCGCCGCATTGCATGCAGCTGCCGCACTAGTACACCAATACGGCTTCCGAGATCGGCTCCTGACCCGCATGAAGCCCTGAGTGCTCTCGTGCAGCCCAGACGGACCTTGAGTCAACTTTGGGACGCCTAGACCGCAATTCTAAAGCAGGTCGACCCAGCTGAATGGCATCATCTAGGTCCACGTGAGAACGGAAATGGCGCATGCCGCGCTGGCGGTTCAGGCACAAGCCTGACAGCCCTTCAGAAAGAACTTCAGCCCTGCCTCGATTTCCTGTTCGATGATCTCATCCGTAAGATCATTGAGGCCAGCACAATCAGCAGCGGTAGCTCGCCCCGGACGAGACTCTGGAATTGTTTGGCGGCTTCCGTCGAGTCGCCAAATTCCAGGAGCTTTGCGGCCCTGGCGTCTTCGAGAAATTGAGAGAGCCGCCGAATCGTTGCCTCGGGACCGCTTTCATAGAACAGGCGGGCGAGTGCGGGAAATCGACCACTCTCATTGGCGATGATGCGGACGAAGGCCACGTCCTTTCGATCGATGAAGGAATGGAGATATTGTTTGGCGAACTCCCGCAGCGCCTCGTCGATGCTATATGTACGGGAGCGTCATAAGCGACGTCCCCCGCCGAAGCCGATGGCGCCGAACGGCAGAGATGGATCAACGTAGCGCTGGCGTGGATCGAACTCACTCGGCTGCGGGTGACCGTACATCACCGTAGTGTCTAGCTGGACTGGCTCTTCAAGACGTCGTCAGCCGGGAGTGAATCTCCGGCCGAGTTAGACCTCCGAGCCATGTGGCCTTTTGCGCCGCTCGTAAGGGCAGATGTCAAGAGCGCCTTGACTGGCGGCGCTCGAGGTTATCAGTACACCGCCTACTCGACCTCGGAGGGACACTCGGGGCAACTGTCGCCGATCGAGTCCAGCACGTCGCCGATTTCGGCGACGGCCGCTTTCCGTGAAACGCCGGCCGGCGGGTCCCGAAGTGCAATCTCGAGTGCTCGCCCGCAGGCGTGCGGGTCGGCGCGGTCTTGCATCCAGCCGTGCTCCTCGCATTCGCGGATGGCGCCGACCTCACGCAGCACCGAGATGGCCCAGCCGCGCTTGTCCGAATCGCGGGAAGTCTTTCCTTGAACATCAGCATCGCGTTCGCTCCTGGCGCCCAACGAATCCTTAGTGACGCGCCTCGCGTTCCACGCCTTTACCACAGGCCAGGGATTCGAAAATTGCTGGTCGGCTTCTTGTCCACGTGTTCCGGCCCTTGTGGGATAATCCTGCCGGAGCGCCCTGCGCCTTTGCGGCAGCTTGGCGAGAGACGCGTGCAGCACGCCGGTACGCATTCTCACCGACGGGTTTATGGTCTGGAGGACAAAGCTGCCCGCCTCTGCACGCTCGCGAAGATGCTCGCGTGGGACTTGGATCAGACTGTTCCGAAGAGCTAACCGGTGCCTCCGGACCTATAGGCTGGGGATGAAGACTGCATGCTCGATACATCGCCGCGAGCGCCGCCTGCTCAGCAGCACCCCGCGCCGGGTTAGTCTACCATGCCGCAAGCTTCATCGCCGCAACTGCCTCGCGCTCGGGGTCGTCCCGCGCCAAGAGAAGCCGATTTGAGCAGACTTCGCCAATCCGATCTGGTTATCCGGAACGTGAAGGGTGGTGCATGTTTGCGCTTTCGCCCTGCACTTTGCGTGTCACCATTGCTCCATGTTGAATCGACAGGAGGGCAGCCGATGCGCTGGTATATCTCGGTCGGGTCTGTGCTGATCGCAGCGGCTTTGGCCGGCGGTGACGTTGCCGGCGTCGCTGCACCAAGCTCCACCCCTCAACTTGCGGATACCAAGGATTCGCCATCCCTCGATGTCGAACTCGTCATCGCCGTCGACGTATCCTATTCCATGGATCTGGACGAGCTTGCGGTCCAGCGCGAGGGCTATGCCCAGGCGGTCGTCTCCAAAGAATTTCTTCAGGCGATGGAGTCCGGCCCGCACAGCAAGATAGCAGTGACCTATTTCGAGTGGTCGGCATCGAGCGACCAGAAGATCATCATTCCCTGGCGGGTGATCGACGGCCCGGAATCGGCGGATGCAGTCGCCAATGAGATCATGAAAACGCCGGTTCGCCGAGGCTCGCGCACGTCGATCTCCGGCGCGATCAATTTCGCGATGCCGCTATTCGACGAAAATCCCTTTCGGGGTTTGAGACGCGTCATCGATATTTCCGGCGACGGGCCGAACAACAACGGCGAGCCGGTCGCCGGCCCGCGGGACGCCGCGCTGGCGAAGGGTATCGTCATCAACGGCCTGCCGATCATGGTGAAGGAGCCGTCCTATTCCACCATGGATATCGACAACCTCGATTGGTACTACGAAGACTGCGTGATCGGGGGCCCGGGCTCGTTCGTGGTGTCGATCAAGGACCGCGACAAGTTCAAAGAGGCGATCCGGGCCAAACTCATACTTGAGGTCGCGGGCAAGACCCCGAACCATCGAACCGTCCCGGTTGCGGAGAAGGAACCGCGGGTGTCTTGTCTGATCGGCGAGAAAATATGGCAGGACCGTTGGGGGCGATGAGAAGGATATGGTCAACCCATCGTGGCTCATGCGTTGGCCCGGCTTCAATGCTCCCCTTTATGAAATCAGGCTGCGATGCAGCCGATTTCGTTTTTGACATCCCGTCGCTGGATTGTCGCGAATGCCGGAATCATGACCGTCCCGTCAGCCTTCGGGGAGTTTGTCGCTGCTGCTGAGGCTAGGCGACAGGTCCGGCGTAGGCCTAAGCCGCCAGACGGCGCTCCGCTTCGGCCTTCCCTGGGTCATCGCCCGAAGCCCTCTTGAGGAAGCGGGCCAGGGCGGCTTTTCGTGAGTCGCGATCCGATGCGTAGACAGTTTGCTTGAATTCAACACCGTCTGGCCGATCAGTGCCGCAATGGTCACCTCGGTAAAGCCGAGATCGTTGGCGATGCATGCAAAGCTGTGACGCAGGAAGGGGGTAATATCGGATAGCGGGGAATCCGCGAAGACGTGCCTCCAATGGTTCGGGAAGCTGCCGAACGCGTTGTCCTCGCCCTGCCCGAGGAAGGCGTATGTGCCGAAATTGTCTGTGCGCCGTCGCTCGAACTATTCGACGACAGACATTCGGTGGCGGCGGAACAGGCAGTCGGCCGGCTTCAACCGAACGCTTCTGGATGTCGGAAGATTCGCCTGACCGAGCCGTGCGTTCGATATCCCACTATGAAGCGTCGTCCGTGTTTGGCGAGCGAAGGTTGCCAGCGGGACCTCCGCATGCCAAATAAGGGGTGCCGTGGGGCTACACCCCGGGGCTACACCAGGGCCTTCTGGCGTGCAGTAATCCTTATTTTACGGGGCTTTCTCGAAGCCGTTTTAATATGGCGGAGAGGGAGGGGCTCTCTCCCGCGCGTGCGAAAAGGCCCGGTAGATACAAGTTTATCTGTGTTTTTGGGCGTTCCTTGAGCCGTCGGTTCTACACCGAGGGTCTCCACCAATGGGAACGACCAGGATGCCGACCCCGATCAGGCCCAAGAAGGCCAACGGCAAGGAACAGAACGTCTACTGGATCCGGAAAAAGGTGCCCGTCCGGTACCGCGCCCTGGTCGGGAAGACCGAGGTGTGGCGGTCCTTGAAGACTAAAGATCGCCGCACCGCGAACGAGCGGATCGTCGCCGAGTCCATCAAACTCGAGCGGGAGTGGGCGGATCTGGCGCTGGAGGCGAAGCGGGATTCCAAGGCTTCGGCGGTGGGGTTGACCCACCAGGATCTCTACGCCATCCAGCGCGAGACCCACATCCGAATCCGCGACGCCCACAGCGCCGAACCCGGCAGCGGCTTCGGCGCGCTGCGCTGGCATGCGCTCGCGGCGGACCCCGACGGTCCGGACGAAGAGGAAGCTCTCGACCAATGGGCGCGCGAGGTGCTGACGCGGGAGGGTGGCCACCCGCCAAGCGACGCCTTGATCGCCAAGTTCAAGCCGCTGCTGCTGGAGGCCAGGCGCGAGGGATACAAAGATGTCGCGAGGGCCTCCAAGGGCGACTACAGCGAGAACAAGAAGCTCGTTGAGCTACCCAAGACCAGATCGAAGCCGAAGATCGATATCATGGAGGCGTTCGAGCTCTACTGCGGTCAGCCGCGGATCAAGGGAGGACTCGACGGACCGACGGCCAAGCGATGGCGTCCGGTCATCGAACGCTTCATAAAATGGATCAAGCATCGGGACCTCGCGCGGGTGACGCCGCAGGACGCGGTGCGCTGGCGCGACTACATGATCGGCCAGGGTATCGCTCCGAAGGCCGTGCGCGACGTCTGGCTCGCCGCTCCACGGTCGATTGCCACCCACATGCTCAACGCGCTGCGGCTCGAGATCAATCCGTTCGCGGGGATCAAGGTCGAGGGCGTCAAGGCATGGAAAGAGGACGACGAGCGGGGCTTCGATCCGGAGCAGGCGCTGAAGATCCTGTCTGCGACCGTCGCGACGCCGTCGCACCTGATCTCCGCCGAGACGAGGGCGGCTAGGCGTTGGGTCCCCTGGATCTGCGCCTACACCGGCGCCCGCGTCAACGAAATCACCTCGCTTTTGCCGTCCGACGTCCAGCAGATTCTCGGTCATTGGTGCTTCGTGCTGAGACCCGAGATCACGAAGGGAAAGCGGCTGCGCCGCGTGCCGGTGCACAAGCATCTGCTCGACCAGAAGTTCATTGTCTACGTCGAAGCACGCCGCAAGCTCGGCAAGCCGCTGTTCTACGATCCCGTCCGCGCTCGCGGAGGAAAGGGAGCCAATCCCCAATGGCACAAGGTCGCCGAGCGGCTGGGAGAATGGGTGCGCGATACGCTCAAAATCACCGACGTGCAACCCAACCACGGCTGGCGCCACCTCTGGCGCGAGATCGTGCGCGGCACGAACATGAAGCCGGAGTTGTGCGACTACATGTGCGGCCACGAAAGCAAGAGCGGCACCGGGGCGCGGTACGGCAAACGGAAGGTGCCGGTGCTCGCATGGCCCTCTTCCCGAGATTCAAAGTGCCCGCCTTGAACCGGCCGTCGGCGCCTCTCAAGCGCACGCGGCGCTCACCGCAGCAGATCGCCGCGGACAAGGACGACCGGGCCGCCCGGCGCACGGCCGCTTGACGGACTAGCGACGAAGCCATGCTTGGCGAGCGACCCACGATAGCGCGACGCTTCGGCGGGGGCGAGCGCGCAGGTCGGCGGAAGGCTGAAAAGGCCGGAAGGCGACGTCGGCAAAAAGAATCGGATCAGATGACTGTTGGAGCTTGCTGCGCTGGGAGATAGACGTTCGAAGCGACAGCATAAGTGGAGACGGACCGGATATTCGCAGCGATCCAAAGGTCGCTGCGCGGGACGTTACAATAAATTGAGTCTCAAATGAGAGTTCTAGTTGTCGATCCATACCGGCGCGATATCTTCGAAAAGGACATTCCGAAGACCTTGAAGGGGATTCAGGACGTCGTCCATGGCTGCATCCAGGATGTCACCCGGTTTCGCAATGGAGATATCTTGTACGTCAACGAGGACGCGCTGGGTCGCTTCGACGCGTACTTCGCGCTCGGCAAGGGCGAAGCTCTTCCTGGGTTCGGTGTGGTCGTCGGCAGCTCGGGCCCGGAGGGCGACGAGGGCCCGGCTCGCTCTTCTGTGGAGGAGCTGAGGGCCCGCATCCGGTACTCCGCTCAGATCTTTGGCGTAGCAGACGGCCAGTTCAAAGTTGGTAAACCGACCGGTCTTGTCATCCCTTCAGGCGCAGCGTCCGCGATCCTGATTGGAGGGCACATTGCGCCGCAGAGCTTGATGACGGTGTGCGAATTGACGAGGCCCACCCTCAAGGAGATCGAAATCTTCAAGACAGGCCGGGTGCAGGTGGCGATCGCGCGGGAAGAAAACGCAATGATCCTGACGTGGCGCATCCTCCGGCAGGCCGACGGCAAATGCCTCTTGTTCGAGACCCCATTCCATATTGGGCTCCAGGAGGCTGGAACGAAATATCTGCTGCCTCGTGAAACCGCGGAACACGGTCGTACGGTGCGCATGATGCTGCAGGACGAGCACACTAATTGCTGCGCAAGTCGTACCTGCGTCATCCCACCCGAAGCCAGTCATGCCATCGAGGAGGCGGTGGTCGATCAGGTCATCGACGCGGCTACCAATCCTGCTTTTCAGGGCTCATATCAGGCCGCCCTCGGACGATATTTTGCCGATACACCAACGCCCGGCTTCGGGTTCTGAGCAGCCTCCGGCTGTTCACGTGGTCCGCGATGGCGCTCGTTTGCGACGCTCCGGAGGTCTACGACCCCATGACGTCTGCTCGCGATCTAGCAGGTGGCTATCCACCAAGGCATGGGCACGTTTGGTCGGAACGCCTCTCCTAGTGTCACAGCTTCGGGCGGCGGAGAGAGTGGGAATCTCTCCCCGATGCCCCCAATGCGCGAAAATCCGCGGAAAACAAGGATTCCTAAAAAGCCCGGCCGAGTTTTGTGACCACCGGTGTGTACCACCTGTTCGGCCGATTCGGCCGTCAATCTCGGCCGATTTGGAGGCGAATGCGGACCTAGTGCTGCAAGCCCAAGCCTTCCATGGCCTCCGCCAGCATCCAATCACGGAACGCCATCGCCGGCGCATTGCTCTCTAGCAACGGCGGATGAACGAGGAAGTGCGATAATGGCAGGCGGCAGTTATGGTCGGACAACCGGACCAATTTGCCGTTGAGCAGATCGGCGCGAGTGACCGAGCGGCGCGCGAGCGCAATTCCTTGCCCGTCGATCGCCGCCTCCATCAGCAGATTCGCATCGGCGAAGGAGTTGCCGACGATCTTCCGGTCGATCTGCACTCCGAGCGATTTGAACCAGGTCGACCAGGGGACGTTCGGATCGATTAACAACCGCTCATTCACGAATGCCGACGGGTCTCGCGTGAACTGCCCTCCGTTGTAGCGCGGGCTGCAGACCGGGAAGATCTCCTCGTCCATCAGCCGGATGGCGTGAAGCCCCTTCCAGGTTCCGGTGCCGAGACGTAACGCGATATCGACCTTGTCCGACTTGAAATTGGCGAGTTGCCGATCCGACTTCACGTTGACGTGGATGTGGGGGTAATGCTCGTTGAATCGGGGCAAGCGCGGCAACAGCCAGCGGGCCGCCATCACCGGTAGCAAGCTCACCGTGACTTCGGCATCCATGGGGGAAGATCTCAGCGAAGTGAGTGCCCCGGTTAGTTCGGCTAACGAGCGCGCAACTCGATCATAGAGACGTCGCCCGTCCGGCGTGGGTACCATTCGGTGCCCCATTCGCTCGAAAAGCTTGATCCCGACCCGCTCTTCGATCTGCCGAATCCTTTGGCTTACCGCTCCATGAGTGATGTGAAGTTCTTCAGCCGCTCTGGAATAGCTGCCATGACGAGCGGCGACTTCAAACACGCGCATGGCTTCGAGTGGCGGTAAACGGACCATTTTTAGATTGTTAGTTTTGCTAACAGAGCGTGTCAATTCATATGGTTGGGCCGCGTTCGGCGGCCGTGGTCATGTCGCTCTCCGCAACGAGAGGAAGTGATCGTGAACGGACCCGCGAATATCGCCGATTCAAAGCCGCACACGGCGCGCATGGCGCTGCGCGATGACCGACTTGACGCGCTGCTAGGCCATCCGGTCGCCTTGACGATCCTCCGCTTGGCGGTCCCGAATTCGACCGTGATGCTCGTCCAGGTGCTGATGGGACTTCTCGAGGTTTACTTCATCGCAAAGCTCGGGCTCGACGCTCTCGCCGGAGTGACGCTGGTCTTCCCGCTGCTCGCGCTTACCGTAGCGATCTCCCAGGGTGCGACAGGCGGTGGTATCGTCACTTCGGTGGCGCGGGCGCTAGGACGCGGCGAATTCGCCGAGGCAAGCTCCTACCCTTGGTACGCGATCGGGTTGGCGCTGCCGCTTGGATTGGCAACCACCGCATTCATGTATGGGCTGGGGCCCTTGATCTATCGTGCGATGGGCGGGCATGGCGCTTCGCTACAGATCTCCCTGCAATATTCGACGGTGGTCTTTGGCGGAGCGACGCTGATCTGGACATTCAACTTGCTGATGGCGGCGGTGCGCGGCACCGGAAACTTGCGAGTGCCGGTCATTGTAGTGTGCTCAGGCGCAACGCTGCTGGTGCCGCTATCACCGCTTCTGATTTTCGGCGGCTTCGGCATTCCCGCGCTTGGCCCAATCGGCGGCGGCGTCGCACTGTTGATCAACTACGCTCTCGGAACACTTGCCTACGCAATCTACCTGTGGGGCCATATGGGCTTGTTGCGGCCTTCGCCAACCCCACCGCGCCTGGCGCTCGCGCCTGCCTTGACGATCCTCAAGATCGGCGGCGTCTCTGCCATCATCGCGGCGAGCACCAATGTAACGCTGACGCTTGTGACCGCTTACGTCGGCTCCCATGGTATCGCTGCTTTGGCAGGGTATGGCTCAGCCTCACGTCTAGAGTTCCTGCTTGTGCCGATCTCCTACGGTGTGGGCGGCCCGGTCGGCATGGTAGTCAGCGCCAGCCTTGGCGCCGGACTGATCGAGCGTGCGCGGCGCGCCGCCTGGACGGGCGCGGTTATAGGCGCTGCGGTGACCGCCACAATAGGACTCGTCGGCGCGCTGTTAGCGCGCCAATGGATCGGCCTTTTCAACGACGACCCCGGGACCATCCAGGCGGGCGTGCAGTACCTGCACGATGTCGGCCCCTTCTTTGGGTTCTTCGGTCTCGGCTTTGTGCTGTACTGTGTAGGCCAAGCCACCCGGCGGCTCGCGCCTTCGCTGCTCGGAGCTCTGACCCGCGCGCTGATCGCTGCTGCGGGCGGTTATCTGCTGCTACGCTGGAATGCGAGTCTCGACCTGAACTTTTTCGCAGTCTCTGCTGGGATGATGGCGTTCGGGTTGATACCGCTTTCTAGTCTGATGCAGCGCGTTGGCTTCGAAGCCGATGATATCTCCAGCAAGAGAACCAGATAGTCCGCCGGCAAGAACCGACCGGAGCCGCAATCACACTCGCCCCCGACACTCTTGGCTCCCTCATACCTTCGACTGCATTTTTCCCGGAAGCTTAACATGCCTGAATCCCCAGCCGGCAAAACCGGGCTACGCTACCCCTTTCCCTCTGGGGCGCCTCATGTTTGATACGGAGACAACCGCGCTTTTGCGCGCGGTCCTGGACGACGTCTGCGAAAGCGTTTCGCACCGCGAGATTGGAGCACGGACTCACGTCGCTTCGAAAATCCTGGAGGCCGCCACCAGAGGCGAGGTTTCGCCCGATGGGCTAAGGCGGGTCGGCCACGACGCGCTGTCCCGTGCACCCACGATGTGGCGCTGATTGATCCGGAGGGGGCGTGAATTTCCAGGTGACGGTCCTCAAGATCCTGGTGAGCTATCCGGACGGCTTCGCCGTGATGGAGGACCTCAAGCGCGACATGGCGATCCTGGCGACCAGCGGTCGCGACTGGGCGGACCGGACCAAACGCCTGGCCGCGCGGGTGCCCGATCTCGACATCTTTTCGCACCGGCTGGTCGAACGGATCGGTGGCGGGTGGAAGATCACGGCAAAAGGACGGGCAGTGCTCGAGTTCATGGAAGCCCGCCCCGCTGCGACCGAACCGATCCAGGCGTCTTTGGTCGAGGAGGCTCCGGCGCCGATAGTCGCTGCGACGCAGGTTGCTCCGCTGCGGCAACCCGCTGACCGTGCCAAGCGGCGCCGCGAACGTCGCGAACGGCGGCGCGAGGCGCGCGAACGAGCGAGGGCGAGCGCCTCCTGAAGTGTCCTACAGCGCCGGCAACGCGCGAAAAGAGGAGGACGGGACCCGAACCCGCGCGGTATCGCCAGCCGCTACCGCTCCGGCGGCCCTGACCACGCCCAGCACCCCGCATTTGAATGGAGGGCCCGTTTCCGCCCACGAGAGCAACTGTCGTTTCAAACCGGAAGCGTTTAGCTCCGCGCTGCAATATCGGCGGAGAGCGGCTCCTTCCGCCGGCCTTGTGCTGAGCGGACGCTTCCTTGCTTCCTTGCTTCCTTGCTTCCTTGCTTCCTTGCTTCCTTGCTTCCTTGCTTCCTTGCTTCCTTGCTTCCTTGCTTCCTTGCTTCCTTGCCGCCTTGCCACCTTGCACCGCATCTTAAAAAAGTGCGGCCTTAGCAGAAACAATCCGTCGCTCGCTCGGTTGAGGAGAATTGCCACGAGGATATGACATGCGTAAGTCAGCTTCAGCGACCGTTCTGTTCCTCTCCTCTTTCCTAGTCTCCGGCTTCGCCCTTGCTCAACAACCCGAGACTGCACCCGGCTCGAACGAGACCCAGACGACTCCTGTTCAGCCGGACCGTACGCCGCAGCAGTCCGATCAGGCGCGCGAGAGGGAGCGTAAGGCCGCTGAAGATACCCGCGTTAAGCGTGACTGGACAACACAGCGCGATGAGGATCGCACGGGTATGGACCGCATGCGTCAGCAGCATATGGGACGTATGATGGAAGATATGGACCATCGCACCACGGGCGGCAATTGGCGGACGCAGCGCGATGATGAAGATATGGACCGTCGCTCGCGATTCCGCGATGAGGATCGGCCGCGGCGCCGCGTCAAAATCTGCTTTGAATATGAAAACGGCGACGAATTTTGTCGTTACCGCGAGTGAGTTGAACGGACGCGCTGTTCTCACGTAACGGTCGCCGCTCCGGTGTCGGGTTGCGTCATGGTCAGTTGCGAGGTCCCTTGAGGATGTTACGCATGCCGTTCTCACCCCAGCCTTGGCTCCGCTGGAGTGGCCGTGCCTCGCGGCTCTAAGGGGGTCAATGTAGATGCTTCCATGAGAACCGCTGATCTCGCAGCTCCCTTCGTGATCAGTTGTGGAACGCGCATCCAATTCGAGCCGAGCTCGACAGCTCCTTCTCCGAGCGCCGGATCGTCGCCTGCGTGCCGATTGGAGCACTAGACTACCGCGATCGAGGTCATCTGCTCGGCCTTGAACCGGCAGCCGATCGGTCATCCTGCGAATGCTGCCTTCTCGGCCCCCGAGGTAGTTCCCGCGCCCCTCTGTAAGGGACTTCTCGCGATGCGTGAGGTTCTGGAGCAGTGTGTGCCTACATTGTATCTTTGGGGCCTCTGTGACGTCGCGGTAGGGCCATGGGGTTCATGCGTCACACCAGGTCACCAACAACAAGGCCGCGACTGAGCCAGAGGTATTTCACCTCGCGCCGGTGAGCTTGGCCATCCTCTTCCTCGATGCGGATCTGAGATATGTTTGTTGCAACCACCTCCTGGCAGAGATGTGCGGAACGCCAGTGTTTGGCATCGAATGTCCGGCTTGGGTCAAGGCGGCTGTCGGCCCCTGAGTGGGACTTCCACTCTACCTATCGCTCCAGGCCTACCGCTGCGGTTTGCCAGCGGCGATGGGCAACACGCGACGCCACCGACGCGCGACGCAACGCCGCCGCTACCGAAGCGGGCGGGACCGGCTGAACAAGAAACCGCTGGGAGTGAACTTTCGGGCTACTGCGAGCGCGCTGCCCTCGCACGTTTCGAGCGCGATCTTCTGGGCCAGCATGACGTCTCCAATCGGAAGGTCGCCAACGGGCAGGAAACACAAGCCGATCCTTGGACGGCCGTTTTCGCCGACCTCGCAGACATTCGCAGCCGCTCCCGCATAGATTCTGTAGCAGTTGCCCCGTGTCGCCACCGATTACCTCGAAATAACCCTTCTCCGCGAATTGCCGCCGTTGGACAGGCGAGAGGTAATGCCGCAGCAGCAGCAGCGCGCGTCCTTCCGGAGTGCTCTCGGCGCCGTGTCTAATGAACAGCGCCTTTGCAGCCCTCATCCGTGAGCGTTCATCCGGCCGCGACGGCCTGAACAGCCACACGGCTCAGCAATTCAGCCGCCGACCAGCCGGGGGAAGAAAAGAGTTTCTTCCGCCGTGGGGTCGAACGATCGGATCTGCGACACCTGACCTGAACCGGTTCGGACCGCAGCGGTGAAGCCGACGTTCGTCAGCTCGCGGAACCGCTGCTCCGCCTTGGCTAATTCTCGTGCATCGTCCGAGTCGAAGAAGTGACGGCTGTCGCCGGTACTGTCCATCACGGTCTGGATCGGCATGCCGGGGCGCAGCTTTTTGGACTTCGGCGAACAGCATCAGCCCGCCACAGCGTCACCGGATATGGCCATTGGTCGAAAGTTGGTCCGCATCCTTCAAGGTGATCGAGATGGCAAAGCCGAATGCCGCAACCAGTTCGGTGGCTCGCGACGTAGTAGCGGAGCAGGGCTGGGGGCGTGGACGGTATCCAGCAGCTTGCGCGAAATTCGGCGGAGCTTCAGCGTTTCTGACTCAACAGGTTCCGGGCTCTTGTGCGAGGATTTGGAACTTGGCGGCCTAAGAGGCCGTCGTCGCACCGGGCCTCGGCAGTGAAAGAAGAGCAATCTGTGAATTAGCTCATTTAAGGTTGAAGGAAGCCGTGTCTTAACACTCAGGCGAGTCCGAGGATTGCACCAGGAGACGGGCAATGCCAATCACTACGGAAACGACCTCGTTCACCAAAGACATTCAAGGCCGCTATCTCTGCAACAATCTCGCGGAAGTTGATGCCTGGAAATCCGCAGGCGGGCGTCCGTTCGATTTCATCATCGTGGGAGGCGGGACGTTCGGTTCTGCGATGGCTGAGCATTTGTGGTTCCGCCAGAAACAAACGGGTGGCGGATTGAGGACGCTGGTCGTCGATGCCGGGATGTTCACCGTCCCTGAGCATGTTCAGAACACGGGGATCCAAGGGTTTGCCGATCCGGCTAATCCGTTCCTTTTGAACGAAAGCCTGCCGCAGCCGGAGCCCCCACGCAACGAGGTCTGGGGAATTCCATGGAAGTCGACTATTCCCTTCAAAGGACTAGCGTACACGCTCGGGGGCAGATCGCTCTATTGGGGCGGTTGGTCGCCTCGTCTGCTGGACGAGGAGATGTTGGGTTGGCCCGCAAACACCGTAGTCGATCTGAACAGCCGCTATTTCGATGAGAGTTCTCGCCAGATCGGTGTCGACGAGGCGAACGACTTCATTTTCGGCGAATTGCAGAATGCGCTGCGTCGCCGGCTCTTCGACAGTTTGTCGAGCGTGCCCGGAGCGTTCGCGCTCGACGCGCTCCCGCCATCTCCGCTGCTGAAGTCGGGCGCCGACCCCGCACAGTTGCTTGGCCTGTCGTCGAGCGGCGGACTTTCGCAAAACGACCTCCTAAACCTGCTGAAGCTGGAAGCGCCGCTGGCTGTGCAGGCGCGCCCGCCACACGCGGGGTTCTTCCCGCTGAACAAGTTCAGCGTCGTTCCGCTGCTGATGAAGGCGGCTCGGACTGCGGCGAGCGACTCCAACGGCAATGATTCGGTCAAGGAATTCATGGTGCTGCCCGACACGCATGTGCTGACGCTGCGCAGCGTCCCCACCGCGGCAGGGACCTGGCGCATCTCAGGCATCGACACCAGTCGAGGTCCGATAGATCTGGCACCCGGTGGTGCCGTTGTCATCGCGCTCGGCACGATCGAGAACGCGCGGCTGGCTCTCGCATCGTTCGATGCCACCGGACTTCCGACCCTGTCGCTCATCGGCAAGAATCTGATTGCGCACCTTCGCTCGAACCTTGTCATCCGCGTGCCGCGGTCGGCGATTTCCGGGCTTTCGCCGGCGGTGAACGAGCTGCAGACTGCGGCCCTGTTCGTGAAGGGACGGGCAACGCGCCCGAATGGTGATCTGATCGGCCACTTCCACCTTCAGATCTCCGCGAGCGGCGGCGGCAACACCAGCGGCGCCGAGGACGAGCTCTACCGCAAGGTGCCCGACGTCGGCTTTTTCGATCAGCTGAAGACCTCGACCGACACGCATGTCGCAATTGCAATCAGAGGGCTCGGAGAGATGGAGCCCGCCGATCCGGCCAATCCCGCCGCTCATCCAGGCCGCGTCGATCTGAGCTCGCGGACAGACGAATACGGCGTTCGTCGTGCATCGGTTGCGCTGACACCGACGCAGCGCGATCAGGATCTCTGGGCCGTCATGGATGCGGCGATGCAAAAGGTCGCCGCCGTCTTGGCCAACGGTCAGCCCATGCAGGTGCTCCAGAGCAACCAGGACGGGCTCGGGACGACCCATCATGAAGCCGGGACACTTTGGATGGGCACCGATCCGACCACGAGCGTCACGGACGGCAACGGACGCTTCCATCACACCGAGAACCTGTATGCGGCCGGCCCGGCGCTCTTCCCGAGCATCGGTTCGCCCAACCCGATGCTGACCGGGATAGCGCTCTCGCGCCGCACCGGCGACCTGATCATGACGCCTCCTGCCTTCGCGGCCGAGGCGGGTTTCGAGACGCTGTTCGATGGCACCTCTCTCGGGGACTGGACAATGTCGATGATCAGCAACCAGCCCGGCCGGGACGACCCTGGCTCGTTCCGGGTCCGGCGCGGGGTTCTCGAGGCACGAACGGGGACCGATCTGGGGCTGCTCTGGCTGAAGCGCCGGACGCCGCCTCGCTATGTTTTGCGGCTGCAATGGATGACGACGGCGCCGGACGACAATTCGGGCGTCTTCATCGGCTTCCCGGACCCCCGGAACGAGGGCTACGACAACACGGCCTATGTCGGCGTCAACTTCGGCTTCGAGATTCAGATCGACGAACTGGCCCGGCCGGACAATGCGCCCATCCACAGGACGGGTGCGGTCTACTCCTTCAAGGGGCCGACCGACGGTCCGCTGACGGTCCATCCGGTGGGAGAATGGAACAGCTATGAGATCACCGTCGATGGTGCCGACATCACCGTCGCGCTGAACGAGCAGACGGTGAACATTTTCCATTTCGCGGGCGATCCGCAGTCCCCGCGCCGCGGGCTGCCGTCCACCGCTCAGGACCCGCGCTTCATCGGCCTGCAAACTCATACGGGTCGCGTGCTCTTTCGCAACATTCAGTGGAAGTCGTTGGAGGGTCTCGTGGCATGAACCTGATGCCACTCGGATCCTTGGGCGCCGTGGAAAGCAACGGCGCGGTGACGTTCGGACTCTGGATGCCCTGGGTGTCGGCGGCTGACGGCAACGTCGTCACCGTGAAGATCATCCATGAGGCGGACCAGTTCCTGCAGGAGATGCCGGCCCGGGAGTTTCGGCTGGCGCACAGCGTTCGTGCTCCATATGGCGACTTCTGGTCGGTCACGGTCCCCGTCGCCGGGACGCCGCCCGCGGTGCCGGGCTCGCCCTGGGGCAGTCCGGGTCGCTATGTCTATCGCTACACCATCACCAACCCGAACGTCGGAACGCTCGACTGGATCGTCGACCCATTTGCGCGCGAGTTTGGTGTCGGCAGGCAATCCGCCTTCACTCTGGGCTACCAGCCCTACCTCTGGAGTGCCGGCGAGGCGCAATGGCGAACGCCCGCGCCGGCAGACCTGATCCTGTATGAGGTGAACATCGCCGAGTTTGGCAACGACCTCGACCGCGCTCGCGGGCTGGTCGCCTACCTCGCCGACCTCGGGATCAACGTCATCGAGATCATGCCGCTGTCCAACGTCGGCAACTCGGTCGATTGGGGCTATCTGCCGATCGGCTATTTCGGCGTCGACGAGCGTTTCGGCAAGCGGTCGGATTTCCAGCAGCTAGTCGACATCTGCCACCAGCACGGGATCGCGGTGATCGTGGACGTCGTCTATGGCCATACGGGCGTGGATTTCCCGTACTACGACGCCTACACGCGGCTGCGGTACCGCGATAATCCGTTCATGGGGCCGTTTGCCAAGGACTACTTCAGCAACTTCGGCAAGAGCACGGATTTCAATCGGGCGATCACGCGGGACTTCTTTTACACGGCAAATCACCATTGGTTGGAGGTCTATCACGTCGACGGCTTCCGTTACGACTGCGTCCCGAACTATTGGGACGGGCCGATGGGCGTGGGCTATGCGAGCCTGGTCTATGAGACGCACCAGCTGACCAAGGCGAACATCGCGGCAGGTCGCCCGTACTGGAGCCGCTTCGACGGAGCGGCCGGCAGGCCGCTGACTCTCGTGCAGATGGCCGAACAGCTCGAAGCTCCGGAGGACGTGCTGCGCTCGACCTATTCCAACTGCACGTGGCAGAACGGCACCTATGGCGCGGCACGCGCGGTAGCCCAGGGGGATCGCGGCCGGCTCGCCGACCTCGGCCTGCAGCTTGGCCTCTTCGGCTACCCCGACCGGGAGACCGTCAACGGCGACGACATCCCCAAGACCGCGCTCCAGTACATCGAGAATCACGATCACGAGCGCTTTCTGTGCAATTTCGGCACCTCCAACCCCGACGAAGCCGGCAATCCGCTGTTCGCCGAGGGAGACCGGGCACGCTGGTACATGCTGCAGCCCTATTTGATCGGCCTGCTGATGAGCAAAGGAATTCCGATGCTTTGGCAAGGCGAGGAATTCGCCGAAAACTACTTTCTGCCCGATTTCGGAATGGGCCGCGTCTCGCTGCTGCGGCCCATGCGCTGGGATTTCTTCTACGATGATTCAGGACGGCCCACCCTAAGCCTGGTGCGTAAGCTGCTGCGGATCCGGCGGCACCGCGACCACATTCGTCAGGGCACGTATTTCTTCTTCAATGACTGGCACCGATATCAGCAGTTCGGAGTGCTTCTTTTCGCCCGCTACGACCGTGGTCGCTACACCTTGATCGCCGTGAATTTTGGAGAGACTGACCGGACCGTCCCGTTCTGGTTTCCGATGGCCGGGGATTACGTCGAAGAGCTGCATGGCGGCGCTCTCGACCTGAGGAACGTGCCTTCGCTTCAGCAAGTAGATCTAAATATCCCGCCGCATTATGGACGGATCTGGACGCTGACGTAGGCGCGGGGACTATCCTGAAGACATCGCCAACACACCGCTCGATCAAGAGCCCTCCCGAGGTTTGTCGAGGATCTGGACAACACGAAGATCTGTCAATTTCCAAAAAACGATCCTCTTGCCAAGTGGGGGAGGCTTTCTCCATTCCACAATCCAACAAGTTGTGGGTCGGACTCGAAACGGCCGAAGAAGGGATTTGGTTCGGTGCCTTCCGCATGCTGCCCGGTCTCAGCCGTCCAGCACAACGGAAGGAGGCGCGTTTCCAAGCCACGCCTGATTCCGGGGCCGCGCGCTACACGGCCCCACCTCGACCGACTTGCACTGAAACCGGAATCCACGGATAGCCCCACATCAAAAGAGTTGACGAGGTCAGCTTGTCGTCATACTGGTCTGACCAAGATCAGACCAGCGAGATCGGGATGGAGCTTAAGCGCGCGGTCGAAGCCGAAAAAGGGTTTGAGAAGGTGTTTGCCTTCCTGCGCGAACGCCTGCTCGCGGGCTCGCTCAGGCCGGGCGACCGCCTGGTCTCGGAACGCGAGCTCGCCACCCTGCTTGGCGTTAGCCGGCCGATCGTCCGCGAGGCGCTGCGTGCCCTTACGGTGCTCGGCATCGTTGAGATCCGCGACCGCATCGGCACTGTGGTGGCCCGGCCGGACGTCTCGGTACTGAACGACTTCTTCACCTTCGCCCTTGCCCACCAGGCAGACATGCTTGACGACGTCATGCAGGCGCGCGTCGCGATCGAATGCCAGGCGATCCGCCTCGCCTGCGAGCGCGCCAACATTGCCGATTTCGAACGGCTGCAGCGTGCACTGGCGAAAATTGGGGACACCATCGACGAGTCCGATGCCGGCGGCATGGCCGACTTCGAATTCCATCGCGCAATCGTCGTGGCCTCGCATTCGGAGACGCTGACCGTCCTGCACGGGTCGCTGGCGGGTCTGTTGACGCATTCGCATCGCAGCCGCCGCAAGCTGGTGCAGGCCTTCCCGTCGATGAAGACGTACCTCATCGACGACCACCGGCGCATATTCGACGCGATCATCGCGCGCGACCCTGAGCGAGCGGATGCGACACTGCGCAAGCATTTTGCCATTGGCGACGAATACCGCAGGAGGGCCGTCGTCGGCGACATCGACAAGACCAGCGCCTCGCGCTGATCGCGGACTAACCTAGAAACGGACGAATAGCATGGGACGGAACGACAAGGGCAGCGTCGGCTTCATCGGAGTCGGTACGATGGGCCTGGAGATGGTGCGCAACCTTCTGAAGGCGGGGCACGCGGTGCACGCGTTCGACCTCAACGAGGCCGCCTTAGCCGATATCGTCCAGGAAGGCGCGACCCGGGCCAAGAACCCGGCCGATGCTGCGCAAGGCGCCGACATCGTCATCACCATGCTGCCCGACACGCCCCATGTCGAGGCGACTGTTTACAGCGAGCATGGGCTGCTGAAGTCGCCGCCCCCCGGCAAGCTGATCGTCGACATGAGCACGATCTCGCCGGTCGCGGTCCGCCGCATCCATGCCGACCTGCAAAAAAATTGGCGTCAGCTTCATCGACGCGCCGGTCTCGGGTGGGCCGTTGGGCGCCAAGAACGCCGCACTCTCGATCATGGCCGGCGGTGATGCGAACGCCTTCGCGCAGGCCGAGCCGTTCTTCCGCGCGATGGGCACCACCATCACGCATGTCGGCGCGTCCGGCGCCGGGCAGACCGTCAAACTCTGCAATCAGCTGATCTGCGGCATCAACATCCAGGCCATCTGCGAGGCGCTCGCGCTCGGGCGCGCTTCGGGCCTCGATCTCAATTTGCTGCGCCGAGTGCTGCTCGGAGGCTCCGCCGCCTCCTGGATGCTCGACAAGCTCGGCCCCGCGATGATCGCCGGTGATGTCTCCGCCGGCTTCCGGATCGATCTCCAGCTGAAGGACCTCCGCCTGGTGCAGGAGCACGCGCAGGCGCTGAGCGTGCCGCTGCCGGGCACGGCGCTCGTCACCAGCCAATATGTGGACGCGCGCGCGCATGGCGAAGGCAACAATGGCAACCAGGCGCTTTTCCGCGTCTATGACCGCATGACCAACCAGACCACCGGCTGAACCTGACACAATGAGCCTCCAACTCGACTTCCCCGCAGTGCTGGAGCGTTGGCCGAGCTTTCTCGCCGGCGCCGCGCTGACGCTGGAGTTGGCGGTTTTTGCGACCGTGCTCGGCGCCCTGTTCGGCACGCTTGCAGCCGTCGGCCGCGGCTCGCACAGCGCGCTGATCGCCGGCACCTGCAAGGTCTACGTCGAATCGATCCGCAACACGCCCCTGCTGGTGCAGATCTTCCTGGTCTATTTCGGCCTCGCCAGCCTGGGACTGAAACTCTCGGCCTTTACCGTGGCGGTGGCCGCGCTGACCATCAATGTCGGCGCCTACACCGCCGAGATCATGCGCGCCGGCTTCGAGGCGGTTCCACGCGGACAAATCGAGGCCGCCGAAGGACTGGCGCTGTCACGCCTCCAGATCTACTGGCACATCATCCTGCTGCCGGCGATCGAAAAGGTCTATCCAGCGCTGACCAGCCAGTTCGTGCTGTTGATGCTGGCCTCCTCGGTCTGCTCGCAGATCTCCGCCGAAGAGCTCACCGCCGTCGCCAACTACATTCAGTCGGACACCTATCGCGCGTTCGAGACCTACATCATCGTCGCCGTGCTCTACATTATCCTGTCGCTGGTGATGCGCGCGGGCTTCTGGGGCCTCGGCCTCGTGCTGTTCCCGCGCCGTCGCCGGCTCGGCACACCGTTGTGAGATGACCATGGGCGGACATCTCAACATTAACCATTTGATGTTCCTCGGCCAGGGCGCGCTGTGGACCATTGGTCTATCCGTGATCGCGCTGATCGGCGGCAGCATCGTGGGCTTTGTGATTGCGCTGGCACGCATCTCGCCGCTCAAATCGGTGCGGATCGCCAGCGGCGTCTATGTCCAGCTCATCCAGGGCACACCGCTGCTGGTCATCCTCTTCCTGGGCTATTTCGGCCTCGCCGCAATCGGCCTCAAGGTCTCCTCGCTCACGGCCGCCGGCGCCTCGCTGACACTCTATGTCGCCGCTTATCTCGGCGAGATCTGGCGTGGCTGCATCCAGTCCGTGCCGAAGCCGCAATGGGAGGCTGCCGAAGGCCTGGCACTGAGCCGGACCCAGCGCATGATGAAGGTGATCCTGCCGCAGGCGATCCGCATCGCGACGCCGCCTACCGTCGGCTTCATGGTGCAGATCATCAAGAACACCTCCCTCGCTTCCGTCGTCGGCTTTGTTGAGCTGATGCGCTCGGGCCAGATCGTCAACAACTCGCTTTTCGAGCCGTTCGTCATCTACGCCATCATCGCCGTCGCCTATTTCACCATGTGCTATCCCCTGTCGTTGTTCAGCCAGAAGCTGGAACGTCGCATGGGGCGTGGCAAGTTTCACCTTGCACCGGCCTGAACATGCAGCAGAACGCCTCCGCCTCCGAACCGATTGTGTTGCTCCGCGACGTGCAGAAGAGCTTTGGCTCGCTGCGGGTGCTCGATGGTGTCAGTTTTGCCGTCGAGCGCGGCGAGGTGCTGGCGCTGATCGGCCGCTCCGGCTCCGGCAAGAGCACGGCGCTGCGCTGCATCGACCGCTTCGAGAAGGTCGACGGCGGCGAGATCGTCGTCTGCGGACATCGGGTTGACCGTCCCGACGTCGACCTGCGCGCGCTGCGCCAGGACGTCGGCATCGTGTTCCAGAGCTACAATTTGTTTCCGCATCTCACGATCGAGCAGAACATCACGCTGGCGCCCTGTGCCGTCAAGGGCATGACAGCGTCGCAGGCCAAAGACCTTGCGCGAAAAGTGCTGGCGCAGGTCGGGCTCGAGGAGAAGCTTCACGCCTACCCGGAGCAGCTTTCCGGCGGCCAGCAGCAGCGCGCCGCCATCGCCCGCTCGCTCGCCATGCAGCCGAAAGTGATGCTGTTCGACGAGGTCACGTCCGCGCTCGATCCGGAGCTCACCGGCGAAGTGCTGAAGGTGATCGAGCAGCTGGCGGCTGATGGCATGAC
The DNA here is from genome assembly GCF_040939785.1 of Bradyrhizobium lupini. Taxonomy (NCBI): domain Bacteria; kingdom Pseudomonadati; phylum Pseudomonadota; class Alphaproteobacteria; order Hyphomicrobiales; family Nitrobacteraceae; genus Bradyrhizobium; species Bradyrhizobium lupini. The sequence goes on along the minus strand of NZ_CP162553.1, from coordinate 6,082,237 downwards.
CATGGTGATGGTCACCCACGAGATGGGCTTTGCCAAAGGCATCGCCGACCGGATCGTCTTCATGCATCGCGGCAAGGTTCACGAAACCGGACCTGCCTCGATCCTGACGTCGCCGACGACCCCCGAACTCACGCAATTCGTGGGCACGGGCAACTTAAAAACATAATAGGGAGGAACTAGGAATGACCAACAAGACATTGCTGGGTGCTGCCGCCGCGCTGTGTGGCCTCGTCATGATGGCGGCGACGCCGGCATCGGCCGACTTACTCGACGATATCACGCAGGCCAAGAAGATCCGCATCTCGACCGACCTCGCCATCCCGCCTTCGGGCATGATGGACTCGAGCATGAAGCCGACCGGCTCCGACGTCGAAGTCGCGCAGCTGCTCGCCAAGGACTGGGGGCTCGAGCTCGAGTTCATCCAGACCACCGGGGCAACCCGTATCCCGAACGTCCTGACCGGCAAGGCCGACGTCATCATTTCGACGCTCTCGGTGACGCCGGATCGCGCCAAGGTGATCGATTTCACCAAGCGTTATGCGACGCTGCAATCCGACGTCGGCTGCCTGAAATCATCGACGGTCAAGGACTGGCCTGACCTCAAGGACAAGTCGATCGGCGTCTCGCGCGGCACCACGCAGGACACGACCCTGTCCAACATGAAGGACAAGGACCTCAAGATCTCCCGTTACGATGACGACGCCACCATGGTCACGGCGGCTGTGTCCGGTCAGGTCGACTGCGTCGCCTCGTCGGCGACCATCATCAACCAGATCGGCGTGAAGAACCCCTCGCGCGTGTTCGAGTCCCGGATTCCGCTGGCGACCTTCGACCTCGCCATCGGACTGAAGAAGGGTGAGCCGCGCCTGATGGACAAGCTCAACACCTGGATCACCGAGAACGTCAAGAACGGCAAGCTCAACGCGATCTACAAGAAATTCCACGGCGTCGAGCTGCCGCCGGATATGCGTAGCTAAGACCGGAAACAATCGTGGCAGCCGCGCGCGGCTGCCACGCCCATGCAAAATCAAGAAGGGCATCACATGCGTCTCGTCATCGGATCCGACCACGCCGGCTGGCCGCTCAAGCAAACCGTCATCGACCACATCCGCAGCCTCGGGCATGACGTCGTCGACGTCGGCTCCTATGACGACAAGCCGGTGGATTTCCCCGACATCGCCCGCGCCGTGGCTCAGAAGGTGACCTCGGGCGAAGCCACGCGTGGCATCATGGTCTGCGGCACCGGCGTCGGCGCCTCGATCGCCGCCAACAAGATGAAGGGCATTCGCGCCGCGGTCTGCCACGACATCCATTCAGCCCATCAGAGCGTTGAGCATGACGACGTCAACGTCATGTGCATCGGCGCGCAGATCGTCGGCGCGTGGCTGGCCGTCGATCTCGTCTCGTCCTATCTCTCGGCCGAGTTCTCCACCGACGAGGATTTCCGCCGCCGCGTGGAGAAGCTGCGAGTCTTGGACGAGCAAGGCTGACGGTTTCTCCGCCATGATCCTAGTGTTCGGATCGCTTAACATCGATCTGGTCGCCCATGTCCCGGTCATTCCGGGCCCCGGCCGCACCGTGCTCGCGCCCTCCTATCGAACCCATTTCGGCGGCAAGGGCGCCAATCAGGCCGTGGCTGCCGCGCGCATTGCCGGGTCGGGACGCGTCCGAATCGCGGGCCGTATCGGACGCGACGGATTCGGCGACAGAGCGGTAGAGAATCTCCGAGCAAACGGCGTCGACACGGATCTCGTCGTCAGATCGGACCAGCCGACCGGCTGTGCCTTCATCACGGTCGATCAGACCGGTGAAAATGCAATCACGGTGGCAAGCGGCGCCAACATGACCGCGAGCGCCGATGACCTCCCCATCGCGCTATTCGGCCGTGACACAATCCTGGTGCTTCAAATGGAAGTGCCTTTCGCAGAAGCGCTGGCGGCCGCACGCAAGACGAAATCCGTGTCCGGTACTGTCATCTGGAATCTCGCACCCGTGCCGGAGTTGATGACCCGCGAGATGGTGGTCGAGCTTCTCTCGGTGACCGATTATCTCCTCGTCAACGAGCATGAGGCTCTGGATGCAGCCAGGGCCATCGGCTTCGCCCCGTCGCCGGATTACGACGCCGCAGCCGCCGAACTTGCCAGGGCCGGTGACCTCAACTGCATCGTAACCGCTGGCGCGCTGGGCGCACTCGCCTTCACCGCCGATGGCAAGCGTCTCCGCGCGCCTGCTCCCTGCATCACCCCCATCGACACAACCGGGGCCGGCGATGCCTTCGTCGGCGCCTTCGCGTCTATGGTAAGTGAGATAGTGCCGTTGCAAAAGTCTTTGGAAATTGGATGCGAGGCTGCCGCATTAAATTGCCTTAAAGAGGGCGCGCAGGACGGAATGCCGGTCAGAGGTGCGGTAAAGTCGATCGCCTGACCATCAGAGATCGTTCATGCACGATGGCTGGCAGCAGGATTCTTGGCTTGCGGGGGATCGCCTTCGCCGACGAGAGCACCTGTCGTTTGAAGCCGTTCTGAACAAGGGGCCGTTGAGAACACACGGCGTCCAGATTTCGGTCAGCTCGATATCGCCATGGGTCCGAGCTAAATGATCGTCCCGACGGCATTCGTTCGCGGTCCAGACCAGCAGATGTTCTCGCCCAGCCCCCGCCGCACTCTCGGAGCCAGCTTCAATCAGGGACGAGAATAGCTCGGATGGGATCAGGTGGATTTGGTGCAGATTGAGGAGGGAGGCTGGCGACGGCTCGATAGCGTTGCCGGACGAACGCGCCGGCTTGGACGTTGCCTTTGACGCGATCTGATCCGGCGACGGCTTGCTGATGTGGTGGTCGAGATCGTGGCTACAGCCAATCCTTTCGCTAGGCCAACAGATCCTGTGTCGACGGCATCAGGCGGCCCGGGCGAGCAATCACCGCTCCCGAGCGGAATGGCGAAGGACTCCGAAACAAGCCCACGAGCAGGGCCTTAAGCTAGGGGAAGTGGGACGCCCGTCAGCCGCCCTTGGTCGACACGAACCCTTTCTCGGCGAGTGGTGGTAAGCGCTTGATCGAGGAAAAGCCGCGCCCTCGACGAGCGCGGCTTGTTGCTGTCGGGGCCTGTCACCAGCGGTGATGGTGCCAGCGGTGCCGCACGACCGGATATGATCCGCGGTAATAGGCGTAAGCAGGCCGCACGGCTCGGCGGTACCGGTAGCCGTAAGACACGGGCGCCGTGTAGTAGGTCGTGGTGGCGTAACCACCACCCCAGCGATAGGGCTCGTCGTAGCCGTAGTCGTAGGCGTAGGGTCCGCCGTAATAGCCCGCTCCATAATAGCGGGGGCCACCGTAGTAGCCGTAGCCAGGTCCCCATCCATAAGCCGACGAGGCAAGCCCGCCGATTACGGCGCCGGCCAACAGACCGCCGGCGATGCCCGGTCCCCAGCCACCTCGCCAGTGGGCTTCGGCAGGAGAGGTGGTGGCCACCGTGGACAGACCAAGAGCGCCGACCATCAGCGCCGACATCGCGATCTTCTTCATCGAGATTCCTTTCACATTGCTCGCGCCCTACCGATAACGGGAAAAAGAGGCAATGGTTGCAGCTGCCCGGGCGGCGCGGGCAATGGAATCCTCGCCGCCGGAGACGGCGCGCGATGCGCCAGTACGGAGCCCGCCGCCGTGACCGCGACGGCCGCCCCGCTTGCATCCAGAAGGTCCGGCCGAAGCCAACGCCTGCAGCTCGGTCGGACCGCGCGAAAGAGCCGAGCAAAGGCTCCTTCTCGAGCGGCTAAGCCAGCGGGAAAAACCGGAAACTTTCCGGAGTGCCTTGAGTTGGCAGCGACTGGGTTCGGTCTCCGGAGGGAGTGAGTATGGTCGACGAAGTCGTCTTGAAGAACGCCATGGAGACCGCCTGGACGGTGTACCGGGCGCAGCACCCCGAGGTCGATCCGCACGACAGCCGGCGCTGCCTGCTGGAGCGCCACCTCCAAAGCAGGTCGGAAGCGCGAGAGAGCGATACCGAAGAACTCGCTGGCTTCGGGATAGCCTATCTGCAGCGGCTTCCTCGAGACGAATGTTGACGGCCATGAAGACGCTTGCAGCGCGAGTGGCCCGCGGAAGCACGAGGCCTGATTGGACGCTGCTCGCGATTTCGGCCCTCATTTCCGCGACGATCGTGACTGTCCTGCGGTTCGTGTTCGGAGCCTAGCCGATGCGGATTGCGCAGCTTGCTCCGTTGGCCGAGAGCGTACCTCCAAAGCTTTACGGCGGCACTGAGCGTGTGATCGCCTGGCTCGTGGACGAACTGGTCGAACTCGGACACGACGTCACCCTGTTCGCCAGCGGGGATTCCAAGACGAAGGGAAAGCTCCACGCCGTGTGGCCGCGCGCGCTGCGCCTGGGGCGGAAGGGTGCCGATCCGAATGCCGCCTGCGCGCTTCTGATCGAGGCCATCGCCGAGCGCGCAGGCGACTTCGACGTGATCCACTCCCACATCGACTGGTTGCCCCTTCCGGTGCTGAGCCGAACCGGCGTGCCTTTTCTGACCACGATGCACGGCAGGCTAGACCTTCCTTGTCTGCCCGAGGTAATCGGCATCTTTGCAGACGCTCCATTCGTCTCCATTTCCGCCGACCAGCGTCGGCCACTTCCGGAGGCGAACTGGATCGCGACGATCCAGCACGGACTGCCGAAGGATCTGTTTCGGCCGTCCTACGAACCGGGTTCCTACCTGGCCTTTCTGGGGAGGCTGACGGCTGACAAGGGACCGGAGGACGCCATACGCATCGCGCGCGCGGCGCGAATGCCGCTGCGAATTGCCGCCAAGATTCCTCGGTCGGAGACGGCCTACTTCAAGAACAAGCTCGAGCCGAACATCGATGGCCAGACGGTTCAACTCGTCGGCGAGGTCGACGACGCGAAGAAGCAGCCTTTCCTCGCAGACGCAGCGGGCCTGCTATTTCCGATCGATTGGCCCGAGCCGTTCGGTCTGGTGATGATCGAGGCGATGGCGTGCGGAACGCCCGTGATCGCTTATCGATCAGGGTCGGTGCCTGAAGTTGTGGAGGACGGCGTCACCGGCTTCATCGTCGACGGTCAGGAGCAGGCGATCAGGGCGGTGAAAGAACTGGGCCGACTGGACAGACGAGTGGTCCGCGCCCGGTTCGAAGAGCGCTTCGCCGCAAGCCGGATGGCGAATGAATACGAGACCCGATATCGCAACCTGATCGCTCGTGGAGGACGCTGCGGGTGAGAGATCCGCGGCTGGCACTGGCGTGAATGGAATCCTTGGCCATGCCGTTTTCGAATCAGGAGCAAGTTGAATTCTAGAGTTGAGGTCGGCATCCGAACGGGCGTGGCTTGGACGTACTCTGCGATCGCTCTCAATACGTGCTCTCGGGAGCTCCCGCGCAAAGCATGCCTCGGTTTGCTGCCAATTTATGTCGGTTCCTGACGCGGAACTTTCGCCCCGAAACAACATTGTGGTTGGTGGCAAAGGCTGAGTCATGAAAAACGAACCATCCCGGATCTCAAAATTCTTCGGTGATTTCGCTAACAAAACCTCGCTTGCGGCTGGGCGCGCCTCGACCTTCCTGTTAGCTGCGGGTGTGGTGGTCGTGTGGGGCATAAGCGGCCCGCTCTTCCAGTTCTCGGACACTTGGCAGTTGGTCATTAATACTGGGACCACAATCGTAACTTTCCTTATGGTATTTCTGATTCAGAACTCGCAAAACCGTGACAGCGCGGCCATTCAGGTAAAGCTGGACGAACTCATTCGCGTGAGTGCGGCGCGCAATAGTCTCGTGGGAATTGAGCACCTCACAGACGATGAGATTGAGGAGCTTCGCTCAAAATGTGAAGCGCGTGCCAAGGCCGAAAAAGCCGGAGATGAGACACTCGACCGGACCCGACAGTCAGCGCGGCGAGCCGCCGAGCAGATCGCCAGCTGACGATGTCAACGCCGACATCATCGAAAAGACCGGTAGAAAATATCGACGCCATCCTGCGGCTTGAAAAGCAGGATGAGGAAAAGATCGCTCTTCATCATCGTGTTTTTCATGCAATCGGATCGTTTGCGGGCACTCCGCAGTTCGTGGTGCTGCAGTGCGGGGCGATGGTGTGTTGGATTGCCTTCGGCCGGGTATTCCCCGATCGCGCGCTTGATCCATTCCCGTTCCCGCTGCTCGGGACATTCCTCGCGCTGGAGGCGGTACTTCTCACCTCCTGTGTCCTCATTCGCCAAAATGCGACCGACCGCATTTTGGAGAAGCGAGATCGTCTAGAACTTCAGATTAATCTGCTCTCTGAACGGGAGGCGACGCGGTCCTTGAGAATATTGCAGAAGCTTGCCAGGCGGCTGAATGTCGATGACGAGGATTGCCAACAAGACGAATTGGCGCAGGAGACGTCTGTTGATCAACTTGCCCGAGGCTTGCGCGAGCGCGAGCAGGCTGAAAAGGCTCAATGAGATGTCCGCCCGGAGGACGACATGGGAGGCGCTCTGATGCCACCTGCGCCATCGTGTTCATCTGCACGAGCTCTTCCTGAGCAGAGTCCGTGCGATGCGCACGGGGCTAGAATTTGAGCGTCGTCCTGAGGCCGAATACCGACGCATTTTTGAGGGCCTTGCCGGCGAATGGCGTCGCCTGCCCGGTGGCGCCGCCGCCCGGGTGGATGATGTATTGGAAGTTTGGCTGCAACGACCAGCCCTCCTTTATCTGGTATTGGTAGACCGTCGTCAGCAACCCCTCGAAGTTTCGCGAGGGCCAGTTGGGATTCACCAGCATGCGGTAGTCGGCGTCGAGCGCCTGCGCCCGTTTGGACAGATGGGCATAGCCCGCGGCGATCCCGAACTTGTCATCGGGCCGGCCGTCACGAAGCCCAATGAACTCGACGCCGGCATCAGCGTAGAGATCGATCAGGTTGCGATCAGCGGGCGCGCCGGCGGCCCTTGCGAACACACCGATCCCGCGATTGTCGCTGTGAGGCACGCGGTAGATCTGTTGCTCGAAGACCGCCCAACCACCGATGTCTCCTGCGAGCAATAGCGGCTCGCCGCTGCTACCGGGAGCGGCGAGCGAGCCGCCGTTCGACGCGAGCTGTTGATCCGCGAAAGAGCCAAAGTGCCGCCAGCCGCCGAACTTGATCTGGCCGGTCAGGTTGGGATCGCCCTTCTTGTTGTTCCAGGCGTACTGGATCTGACCCAGTAACAACGGCGGATCGTTGACGCGGAAATTCACGCCGTAGCGATTGCGCTCCTGCGGGTCGCCCGATCCGGGGCCGGCTTGGTCGCCGTCGAAGATCCCGCCCAGAACGGAAAGCTGGTCGGTCACGTTGACCAGTAGCCTTGCGCCCATAGCCGCCAAAGGTGGCGAAGGTCCGCCGCTGGGAAGATCAAGCGACGTGATCGCGGTCCAACCCATTGAGGCGTTGGTGAACACGTCTGTATATCTGGTGTTGAAGAATTCGCTGTCGGCGGCGAGCTGACCCACTTTCAGCGAGATCCTCTTCGCGCCCCACTGCTTCTCGAAATACGCTTCGTAGAGACGCGTTGAGGGAAGGGCCTCGATTCCGCTGACGACGAAGAAGTTCTGAAGATTGCTCCGGGACAGGCCGTCGCCATGGATCTGGAACATGTTGGCGTGAAAAGTGAGCTTGTCGATCTCGACGAGCTTCTGCAGATCGACATCCACCGCGAGGTTGAGACGGCCTTCGTAGATAGCTCCCTGTTTCAGGCCGCCGGAAGCGTTACCAAACGCCTCGCCTATGTAAGTGGCCGCGAACTTCACGCCTACTTCTGCAGCGGATTGGGCAGAATGCCGAGCGTCTTTTCCTCCACGGTGCTCTCACCCGTGTCCGGATCGGCCGGCTTGTCGTCGTCGGTCTTCTTATCCTCCTGGGCCGCGGCGCCGGCTGCCAGGAGCATGACTACCGACATCGAAAGAACGACCTGCCTATAGGCTCGGTGGGGTCTCGACACGCGACTTCCTGATCTCGAAGATAGCCTTACGAATTGCCTGATCTTGCAAGGCAAGTCCACCGTGGAGGCAATTTCCAAAAGGTCGGTCAGACCAGCTGGCCTATCGCAATCATTTTTGAATCGCGGCACGCGAAATGTTGGCTATGATAGGTTTTCCCTTCTGGGGGCATTCATGTTCGGTCCGTCAACTACTGCGCTATTGCGCGCGGTCTTAAACGAAGTTTCCGAGAGCGTTTCGCACCGCGAGATCGGAGCGCGTACCCATGTCGCCTCAAAGATACTGGAGGCTGCTACCAAAGGTGAGGTATCACTAGACGAACTCAGGCAGGTAGCCGTGATGCCCTTTCGCGTGCACCCACGATGTGGCGCTGATCGGTCGAGGCGGGCGTGAATTTCCAGGTCACGGTGCTGAAGATCCTGGTGAGCTATCCGGACGGCTTCGCCGTCATGGAAGACCTCAAGCGCGACATGGCCATCCTGGCGACCAGTGGCCGCGAATGGGCAGATCGGACCAAGCGCCTCGCCGCGCGGGTAGGCGCGGCGGCTGAAATAGTCCCAAACTGTCCATTACGCCTCCCCAGCCCCAAGCGCACCGCCCTTACGTTGCTTGCGGCCAGGCCGATCCGACCTAAGAACGGTTTTGCTTCGGGTATCGGGACGGGGACTTGTGCACGGGTCCATCTACCCAGCCGGCAGAGCCGCGAATGGCAAGGACGGAAGCGGAACCGAACGGTAAACGACCGTCCCGCCGGCCCGCACCACGCCCAGCATCCCGGCTTTGAATGGAAGGCCCCTTTTTGCCGACGAGAGCCCCAGCCGAGGCGTGCCTGGAGGCATCGAGGAGGACGCAGGCGTCCGGAGACCGGGTAGGCTTGGCTAGGCGGGCTCCGTCAGAGAATCGAGACGTTTCCGGAGAAATGCCAGCACCACGATCTCGTCGGAAGTGAGCTTGGCGTACTGGCGCTTGAACTTCTGCGCGATCTTGGTCTCAATCATCTTCACGAGGTCACCTGACAGGTAGGCGTTCAGGACTTCCGGGTGCACGTAGCACTTGCGGCAGATGGCCGGTGTGTTGCCGAGCTGCTTCGAGACGCTTTCGATCGCGGCGACGACGTTGCGCTTCGCCTCGGCCTGGCTGTCGTACTTCTTGAATTCGGCAAGCGCCAACGCCGCCAGAACGGTTCCCGCCCAAGTCCGAAAATCCTTGGCGCTGAAGTCCTCGCCCGTGATGTCCTTGATGTAGGCGTTGACGTCGCCGGAATCGACGGTGCGGGGCTGTCCGTCGTCGTCCAGGTACTTGAAGAGCTCATGTCCGGGGATCTCCGCGCAGCGCTTCACGATCGCGGCTATCCGCTTGTCCTCGACGCGAAGCTTCCATTGTTTGCCCGACTTGCCCGTGAAGTCGAAACGAAGGACGCCGCGCCCGACCGCGACGTGCTTGCGGCGCATGGTGGTGAGCCCGTAGGACTTGTTTTTCTCGGCGTACTCGGCGTTGCCGACCCGGATCAACGTCTTTTCCAGAAGACTGGCGATCGTGGCCAGCACCTTCTCGCGGGGCAGTCCGTCCCGCTTCATGTCGGCAGCGACCCGTTCCCGCAGCGCGGGCAGCGCGGCAGCGAACAGGACGATATGCTCATACTTGTTCTGGTCTCGGAGTTCGCGCCACTTCGGATGGTAGCGATACTGCTTGCGACCCCGCGCATCGAGCCCGGTTGCCTGGATGTGGCCGTTCGACGACGGGCAGATCCACACGGACTCGTAGGCCGGCGGGATGCCGATTGATTTGATGCGTCGGATGACGGCGGCATCGGTGATGCGCTTGCCGTCCTTGTCGTAGTAGCTGAAACTGGTTCCAGTCCGCTTGCGCGTGTACCCCGGCGCGGAGTCGCTGACGTAGCGGAGGCCTTCTTCCGCGATGGTGGCCGCGACCTCGGCGGTGCGGTCCAGAACCTCTTCTTCGTTGCTGGCTTGGCGGAGCATGGGCCGGCCCCCTCGGAAGCACCCGGGAATCGAGCTCCACTCTTTCTCAAGGGATGAAGACACCGGTTGGTTCCGCTCTGAGGTCGAACGCGAGGTCTGGATCAGTGGCCCTCCAGAATAGCGAGACCTCAGATGGCGAGCCGGTCCGGTTGCGGCCGCCTCCATCCTCGCGAAAGTCGAGCGCGACACCCGAATGCGGACACTCGACGAGCGTCACCCCGGCTACGGATTCGCGGATCACAAGGGCTACCCGGTGCCGGCTCATTATGAGGCGCTCGCCAGGCTTGGTGCATGCGCAGCTCACCGGAGGTCGTTCGGACCGGTACGCAAGGCGCTCGGGCTGCCGCCCCTACCGCCGTGGCCTTCGGCGTCCGAGCGCGCCGCCATCTGAACTCCAGATCGAACGTTTCGTCTCGGCGGCATTATTTTCGCGACCACTTCTTTTCGCGAACGACGTCCTTGGCGTTTTTGTCGGACCTCAGGCCGAGATAGACCGGCTGGCGCAGCTCGCCCTTGCTGGTCCACTCCGCGAATTTCACTTCCGCGACCAAGGAAGGACGCACCCAGGTCGTAACCCGCTCATTTTTCACCTTGCCAGGGAAGGGCGACTTGGCTGTCTTCAGCCTCACGAGCTTGCGGTGAAGCTCTTCGAGAACTTGATAGCTGAAGCCGGTGCCGACGTGGCCAATGTACCGCCATGCATCGGCGTCGCGTACCGCCAGCACGAGGGCGCCAAAGAAGGGCCGGGTTCGCCTCGGCGCGGTGAAGCCGGCGATCACTACCTCCTGACGCTGCGCGGTCTTCACCTTCAGCCAATCGGCGGTCCGGCGTCCGGACGCGTACGGGCTGTCGGCGCGCTTGGCCATGATGCCTTCGAGATGTCTCAGCTCGGCTTGTGCAAAGAACTTTGTGCCGCTGCCTTTGCGGTGGTTGCTGAACGCGATGAGCTTGTGGCGCGGCAGGAGGGCTTTGAGCCGCTTCTTGCGCTCGAGAAGCGGCAGCGCGCGCAGGTCCTCGCCCGCTGCGAACATGAGGTCGAACGCGCAGTACAAAAGCTTGGCCTCGTGACGCAGGGCGTTTTGAAGCAACTGGAAATGGGATACGCCGTCCTTCCCGATCGCAACGAGCTCGCCATCGATCACGGCGTCCGCCTTCACTCCCTCAAGTGCTTTCGCGACCTCGACATAGGAGTGGCTGATGATCTTCCCGTTGCGGCTGTAGAGCGCGACCCGACCACGCCGGATTTCCGCGACCATGCGGAAACCATCGAATTTGTCCTCGAAAACCCAATCGGGATCGTCGAACGGCGCATCCGTGAGCGTGGCCAACATGGGCTGCAGGCGATAAGGCAGGGTCGATTTGCGGGCCATGGTAGGCTCTTTCTACACGGCCGGCAGAGGCCGAAACGAGGAGGACGGAGGGCGAGCCCGCGCGGTATCACCAGCCGCGACCATCCCGCCGGCCCGTACCACACCCAGCACCCCAGATTTGAACGGAGGGCCCGTTTCCGCCGACGAGAGCACCTGTTGCTTAACGCCGGGGTGGAAGCGGTCGATCAGAACGCAAGGCGTCCGGAGGCCGGTCAGTTCTACGATCGCCGTTGGTCCAAGCTCGATGAGCGTCCCGAGCGGCATCCGCTCAAGGTCCAGACCGGCAGTGGTGATGTTCTCGCCGAGCTCTCCCGGTCGTACCTCGAAGCCCGCGTCCGAGAGGGAGGCAAAGAGCTCGGACGGGATCAGGTGGACCTGCCGGAGATTGGGCAGGTGCCGCTGGCGGCGGGCGAGATAGCGGTGCCGGACGAATGGGCCGGCGTGGGCATCGCCTTCGACCCCATAGCCTTCCACCAGCACGATCTCGTCCTGGAGCGGTTTGCTGAAGTTGTGCCCCGGGTCGGCGGCGACCGCCACCACCCTTCCCTGCAGCGAGAGATCGTGCGCCTGCGGCATCAGGCCGCCCGGGCGACCGAGCGCCGCTTCTGGCGGAGGTAGCGCGTGATCTCCGGAAGGGCCATCGCGTTCAGGACCCGGTCGGCAGGGACGCCGCCCTTCCGGGCCATCTCGACGCCCCAGTGCATGTGGTCGAGCTCGGGGATCGAGTGCGCGTCCGGATTGATGCTCATCATGCAGCCGAACTCGAGGGCGGCCTGATGCCAGCGCCAATCCAGGTCGAGCCGCCAAGGGTGGGCATTGATCTCGACGACGACGTCATGCCTAGCGCATGCCCGCAACACCTTCTCGATGTCGATTTCGTAGCCCGGCCGCCGCTGCAGCTGCCGCCCGGTCATATGGCCTATGATGGTGGTGTGGGGATCGGAGATCGCACGAAGCAGGCGCTGCGTCTGCGCCTTGGGGTCGAGTTTGAATCGGCCGTGGACGCTCGCGACCACGAAGTCGAAGCGCTGCAGCACGTCGTCCGCATAGTCGAGCGAGCCGTCGGCCAGAATGTCGGACTCGATGCCTTTCAGGATCCGGAAATCCTTGCCGAAGCGCTTGTTCAACCGGTCGGCGTCCCGGTGCTGCTGCCTGATCTCTTCCTCCGAGAGGCCGCCCGCGTAGTGCGCGGACTTGGAGTGGTCGGCGACGCCGAAATACTCGAAGCCGCGCTGGCGCGTGGCCTTGGCCATCGTGTCCAATCTCTCCGTGCCGTCGGAGGCATCGGTGTGGCAATGAAGGATTCCGCGCAGGTCCTTGTCGGTGACGAGCTTCGGCAACTTGCCCTTCAGGGCGAGCTCGACCTCGCCGCGGCCCTCACGGAGTTCAGGATCGATGAACGGCAGACCGAGGGCACTATAGATCTGGACCTCGTCGCCGGCGATCAGGGTGCGGCCCTTGTGCAGCCCGTCGCTCTCCAGCCGCATTCCTTTCTCCGCGGCCAAAGCCTGGAGCCTCTCGATGTGAGCGGCTGAGCCGGTGCCGAAAAGAAGGGCGGCGCCGAAGTGGTTGCGGTCGGACAAGCGGATTTGCAGTCCGTCGGTCGCCGAAGCATTCGCCGCCTTCTCGATCTTGGCAGCCTCCGCAACGATCGTGAGGTCGCCGACGAGTTCGCAGCCGCGGCGGAAGTCGCCTGCGATCGTCACGCGCTTGAGCTCCGGCCGAGCCTTGCGGAGCGGATCCTTGGCGTGCGCGAGCAGGGCGGCGGCACGGTGCAGATGGAGGCGACCTTCTCCACTTTTGGCGATGGCCAGGTTTTGCAGGATCTTGGTCTGCAGCGCGGCGCCGAGGCCTTTGGCCTTCTTGATACGGTCGTCCTTGGCGGCGGCCTCCAACTCGGCGAGCGAGGTGATGCCGAGATCCTTGTAGAGCCGCAGCACCTTCTCGGGGCGGAGGCCGGGAACGGCGAGCATCTCGAGCACGCCCTCGGGTATCTCCTTCCGGAGCTTCTCAAGGCTCGGATGAGAGCCCGTCTTGTGAAGCTTGGTGATGATGTCGGCGATCGCATCTCCGACGCCGGGAATCTCGGTGAGCCGGTCTTCGGCGATGAGCACGTCCAGAGGGACGGCAAGGGCCGCCAGGCTGTCTGCGGCCCGCGTGTAGGCTTTCGCCCTGTACGGGTTGCCGCCACGCAACGCCGTCCGCTGTGCGTATTCTCGCAGGAGACTGACGATGGTGCGTAAGTCAACGGAAGCCACTCAACGAGCCTCCCGTTCCGCGCCCGGCCTCACCGGAGCAAACGCTCCTTTAGCGGGTGGGCCGTGATCGCGGCGATCGAGAGATGCCTCAAGTTTTTGCGCTGCCCGGAAGTCCTCAAGGTGCTGCGTGTTCGGGCTGTAAGCGGCCTCCTTCTTGAGGAGATTGTAAATTCGCCCCGCAACGAGCTGCAGATGCTTCATTCTGCCGCGCGGCAGCGATCGGGCTTTGCAAAGAGCCCGGACGGCGTAGGCGCGGAAGTAATCAAAGGCGTCAGACATGGTCTGGGTAAACGCCCATTCTGGCCTATAGTTCGGTCGACATAGTCAGCCCCGCAGGACCGTTATGGGCGACATTTGGCGTGCACCTATAATCGTCAGCAGGCTACAGCTCAGCGCGTGGCGAGAACAATCAAGGCAGGGGCGATGAAAGCGCGGCTGCGACCTTCGTTTGCGGCCGGGCCTGTTCGAAACGTTCGGACGTCACGTTTTGGGACTTGGCTGCGGAGTGGGAAGACCTTGGGGAGGCTGAGAAGGTGCGGGATTACTCTGCTGCTGAGGTGCTACGGCGGCGCCGCCCGCATGAGGAACGCACGTACCGATGTTGCTGAGCAGGCGTTTGGCCTGGAGATCGCGGACCTTCGAGTATTCGCGCCGTCGCTCGATATTGGCCGCGGCCCATCTGTCCCAGGCCTCGAAAGCGTCCGTATAGTGCTTTCGCATCTGCTCCTCGGCGGCGAGGCAATCGGCAAACTTGTCGAAGACCAGGTCGGTGTTAACCGGTGTCATCCCTCCCGCCAGCACAACGAGCATCCATTTCATCTTGCTTCGCCTTTCGCGCCGGGCGAATTCTCCGCTAACCCGCAGAATTCCGCTCGCTGTGGTTAGATGGCCCGACGGCTGCGACCGGCCACAAAACCGTAGATGAAAAGCACGATGATGGCGCCTACCACTGCCCCCACTAGCCCCGCGCCTTGTCCTGGCCGGTACCAGCCGAGAGCCTGACCAAGATAGGTCGCAACGAACGCCCCTACTATTCCCAGGATTGTGGTCAGGATGAAGCCCGACGGCTCGTTATCGCCGGGCATGATGAACTTCGCGATGATGCCTGCGATGAAGCCAATGATGATCGTCCAGATAATGCCCATGTCTCTCTCTATCGCTGTGATTATCCCGCCGATGGAGCCGGAAGACGTCCATCAGGCGTGTATTTGTCCACGGCCGTCGGAAGCTCTCGGGACAATCGGTCGAGGATCTCCTGCTGCGACAGGCCGGTCTGCTGCTCCAGCTTTTGAAGGACGTCCGGACCGATAGCCTGCTGGAGTTCGGGCGGGGTGACTTCCCGGTTTGGCCCCTGATTGATCCAGGATTGAGCCGCCTCGCCCTGTCCGTTCTGCTTGAAGTGCTCGAGCAACTCGCCGATCCCGCCGTTCAGGAGCGAACCCACGCCGCCGCCCCCCACAAGGCCACCAAGGTTGCCGAGCATGCCGCTCAGGGAATCCTTGGCACCCGCCGGCTGACCGGAGGTCGCACTGCGAAACATGTCGGCCAACTTGTCACGATTCTGGTAACCGGCGATTGCGAGCATACCCAAGAGGGCGGTCATCGATGGCATTCCGCGGCTCATATTCGGCTCCTCAGTTCGATCATTAGTAACGTGCAAGAAAAGGGCGGCCCGCCTAGGGCGGGCCGCCGGCTAATTCATCGCACTCCGGTGCCGTAAAGTTGGCGCTCTCTGCGGACCTCGTCCGCGCCATAAGGCTGGGCGGAGGGATCGTAGCTCTTCCACCCGGCCTTCTGCCAGGCTGCGCTCCGTTCGCGGAGATTGACGGCGGACTGGTTCAGGATCGCTTCGTAGCGCGCGCGGTCCGCATCAGGTACACGAGCCGAAACCAGGGTGCCGCCGCGCCTAACACCTTCGGCGTAGAGTGGTGCTTCCTCATCGGATACGCCGGCCTGCGTCAACGCTCCCACGACCCCGCCCGTCGCGCCGCCGGCAACGGCACCGAGCGCGGTCGATGCGAGCCATCCGGCCGCCACGACCGGACCCAAGCCAGGTATCGCCAACAAGCCAAGGCCCGCGAGCAAGCCGGCCGCGCCACCGAGGCCTGCGCCGACGCCCGCTCCCGTGGCCGCACCTTCAGCCCGATCATCAACCCCATCTCGATCTCGATCGACCTTCTTGTCGGTGCTGTACCAGTTGTCGGAATTGTTCGCGACGATGCTCAAATCCGAATGCGGCACGCCCGCAGCCTCCAGGCTCGTCACCGCGCGCTGCGCATCGGAGTAGTTATCGTAGAGACGTGAAATCGTGACGGTCATCTTGAATCCCTCAATTTGTTGGGCGCAGGTTATTTCGCCGCGTTCACGTTGCCTTGGAAATCCAGACTCACATCGGTCGAGGCGCCGCCTTTGCTGGCCTTTCCGCGCCAGACGCCGTTGTCGTCCTTCTTCAGGGATGTAACGTTGGTGTAGCCCGCGTCCTCAATCTTCGATTTGGCCTGACTCTCGGTGAAGCTGTTGGCCCCTGCGACCGGCTTGTTGGAATTGTTCTGACCGGTACTGTTGACCGCGTTATTGTTGGGCCGATCAGTGGCCGGCGGGTTTTGCGCAAACGACGGACCCGCCAGAAGCGAAGCAGCCGTTAGCAGAAGAAGCAGTCTCTTGTTCATGTCATCCTCCAGAAGTGGCACGGCACAAACATGCGCTGGACTGAGAAGTTCCAAGTTTTCCCGGTCCGTGGGTTTGGAATGGAGGATGTAGAAAAGGATCTGCAAGAAAACGGGAGCGGGCTCAGGGCGCGTACTTCAAGGTCATTCGGGCGGAGCGTTCGGAGCTGGCCAACCCGGGCGACGTACGCCAAAGGGCCGCTGTAGTCATGCGGTGCGACGAAGCCTTCGTGCAGGCGGTCGAGCAAACGAAATGGAAAGGCCAACAAGGGTGAAGCCGAGATGCTGCCGGCGCTCATTCGGCTTCAGCCCGCAACAGCTTCTTTGAGGGAACCCCGCGATTCCTTGAAGCGTTGCACTGCCATCAGTTTCGCAGACGGAGGAGCAGATGGCAGGGAAGAAGAAGAAGACCGCACGGGGACGCAAACAGGATCGCGCCCGCGTGGCTGAAGGCCAGGACTACGAATTGCGGTACGAAGCAAAGAAGACTGGCCGCTCGGTCTCGGCGGTGAAGAAGGCCGTGAAGAAGGTCGGCAACAGCCGCAAGCGGGTCGAGAAACGTCTCGGCCGCTGAGGGCAGGTTCGCGCGCGTAGCATGGCCGTTGGCGGCCATCAGATCCTGCAGGAGAAGCGGGTGAAGGCGGTCAGCGTCTGCAGGCGCGGCTCCACGTCGCGCAGGTAGATCTCGGTCCGGAGAAACGCGAGCTCGGTGTCCAGCGCCGACTCGCAGACGTCGACGTACCAGGACTTTGGCCGACCGTCCGTGCCGTCGCTCCAGCGATAGCCGCGCCGCTTCAGCGAATCCTTGAGTTCGAACGGCGACTGTTCGGCCCAGATCCGGATGGTCTTCTGTCGTGCGGTCTCGAGCAGGACGGCGAGCGCGGGCGCGCCGGTCGTTGGTAGGTCGAAGTCCAAGATCTCGAGCAGCGCGTGACAGTCGTCAACCGCGCGGTGCGCCTGGTGAAAATAGCCGGCGCCATTCAGAAGGTAGCCGAGCTTCGCTCCATCGAAGCCGTGCTGCCGCCACTGGACCTCGGTCGCGGAGCATGCCCACGCCTTCCGCTCGAAGACGGGCCAGTAGCGTTCGGAAAACTTCCGATCGAATCCACTGTTATGCGCGATGACCAGGACCACGGAATCATCGACGAAGGCGTTCACGGCGGCCTCGTCGATCCTGTGGCCGGCCACCATTTCGTGGGTGATGCCGGTAAGCGCCGTGATCTCGGCCGGGATCGGCTCGGACGGCTCATTGAAGGCGGAGAACGTGTCCCTGACATCAATGATGCGCCCGTCCGGCGTGTAGCCGAACTTGACCATGCCGAGTTCGATGACTTCATCTTTGCGGTGGTCGAGGCCGGTGGTCTCGGTGTCGAGCAGGATGCCGATCCTCATTTCGTGTCCGGAGACCCCCATCGACCTCGGCCGCGGCACCAGGCGCCGGAGCACCCGGTAGTCGCTCGATCGCCCTAGTACCTCGGCCATCGCGGCCAGATCCGATGCGTCTTGAAACATCTCTTCTCGTGGTGAGCCGATGAGGTAGTCCCGTCAGGCCCCACAATATCGGGACCGCTCGGCGCGAGATATCTGAAAGACAAGCAATTCACGGGGTTTTCGGGAGAGTCGGTGCAGTTGGGTCCCCTTGCGGGACGCTCGCGCAGGGCTTCAAGCGCGAGCGCTCCAGAGGTCCGCGCTATGAACGGGCGGATCGGCGGAGCAGCTCCAAAGGCTAGACAGGCGTCCGCCTATCGTGCCGACCCCG
This sequence comes from Bradyrhizobium lupini, assembly GCF_040939785.1. Taxonomy (NCBI): domain Bacteria; kingdom Pseudomonadati; phylum Pseudomonadota; class Alphaproteobacteria; order Hyphomicrobiales; family Nitrobacteraceae; genus Bradyrhizobium; species Bradyrhizobium lupini. The sequence continues at coordinate 6,064,243 of NZ_CP162553.1, read as the reverse complement.
GATTGCTACGGTCCCACTGGTGCGTGATCGTTTACGATCTGCAGCTATATTTGTATCTATGGATCTCGAGTACGACCCCAAGCGCGAGGCCGCCGCGGCGATGAAGTTTGCCGCCGAAGCCGATGGGCTAGAACCGCAGAGATGGATCACCGCCGCCCTGGCGTGGTCGGAGCTCACTCGCCTACGCGGGGCTGCCGAGCACAACGTGCCGGAAGGGTGGCCTACGCGGCAGCTCGTTACCGAGGCAAGGCGCCGCGCCTTCCGGGCCCCCCTCCAAGGCGCTAGCAGCGAGTTCAGAGGGCAACGCGATGCCGCACCACCCGCTCACGGCATCAAATCCTCGCCGGTGAGGCCAGGACCACCGGCTGGGTACGTGAGCTTGGCCCTGGGGAAGCGTCTGTCGGCAGATCTCTCGCGCGCTGCGGCGCCAGGCTTCATCGGGTGCGCGGTGCGGCACCATCAAGAACGACACGGGTGTGGGCGTCAGGCCTCACTGGGTCCAGAGAAAGTCGCTGCAGGCGGCGGCGTGCGAGACGCCGGCAGCGGCCGCTCGGTCGGCCCGGATGCCGAGGGCTGACCGCCCCTGCTGTCATACCGTTTGGCGAGATCTAGGAGACGACGCCGGGTGAACGGATCGGCTTTCTCCGCCATACCTCGGACCCTTTGGGCCAGACCTCGGTAGAACTCCTGCTCCATGACACGCCCCTCAACATCACTGCCCAGAGTTGAGTGCTGTGCGGCGGCGGAGTCAAGAAGGCGCGCAACAGTGCGTGAACCCGACCTAATTTTTATCGGCCAGCTTGAGCTCGCGATCTCGGCTGAACTAGAGTGCCATCGCAGGGGAAAAATAGATGGCCATGCTCCATCCGATCCGGAAGGCGTGCCCGACGTGCGGCAAGCCGATGAAAGCTATGTCCGACGAAGCTTCAGAACGGCCGCCGCGGTACGTCTGCACCAATTGCAACGATGACCCGCTACGCGACCCCGCCGCCCGCAAGTGGGCGGACGGCCCGCTGCGCCCTCCGGAGCCGTAGGCGTTCGAGCCGCGCGTGGTCTTGGTGTCGAACATGGAACGGGCTCGGCCGGATACCGTTGATGTGGTGGGCCCGCGCGAATGCATGGCCTGCGTGGCTCCGCCCCCAAGCCCCCCAGCCCCCAAAAGGCGAGGCCACGCTCATTCCTCCTCGTCCTCCCGCAGAATTTTTCGTCATCACTAACTTGCGTGAATCCCAGTCTGGGCGGGTTCATGCAAGATCCCGCTTTCGCTGGGGAGACCTCCAATGTTCGATTCTGAAACCACCGCGCTTTTGCGCGCGGTCCTCGACGAAGTGTGCGAGAGCGTGTCACGCTATGAGACCTCTGCCCGCACCCACGTCGCCTCCATGATCCTCGAAGCCGCCAGCAAGGGCGAGACATCGGTCGACGGGCTGAAGCAGATCGGCAGGAGTGCACTTCGCGAGGCGCCGATCCTGCGGAACTAACCTGCTCCCTCCGAGCCGAGGTTCGTCATAGGCCGCAAGAAGCGCCCCCGGCGCCACCATACTACGGTGTCAGTCAAAAATCTCCGCTGACTCAGGGCGCTACGACGTCCGCTCTGCCTCTGATATCCGGCGGCATCTCACCAGAGGTCAGACTTAGGTCCCGACCGGCCACCTCGAAGTTCGTCCAAGATGTGAAATTCCTTGGCACCCACAGCCAACTGCGTAGACTGGCCTCGATCATCCAGGAGGGCGACTTGGCGATCGACCGGCAAATCCGACGGTTGACCACGATCCTGGCGGCCGATGCAGTCGGCTACAGTCGGCTTGTGGGCAGTGACGAGGAAGGTACGCTCGATCGCCTCCGGGACCTTCGCAAGGACTTGATCGATCCCGCCATCACTGCCCATCGAGGTCGCATCGTCAAAACTACTGGAGACGGTTTGCTGGCCGAGTTCGCGTCGGTTGTGGATGCGGTTCGTACGGCGATCGATGTGCAGCGGGCCTTGGCCGGGAGCAACGCCGACCTAGCGCCGGATAAGCGCATTGAATTCCGCATCGGCATCAATGTTGGTGACGTGGTCGTGGAGGAAGACGGCGATCTCATGGGAGATGCGGTCAATGTGGCGGCGCGATTGGAGGGGATTGCCGAGCCTGGCGGTATTTGCCTGTCCAGTGCCGCCTATGACCAGGTACGTGGCAAGATCGATATCGCGGCGCAAGATCGCGGCCGCCACAAATTGAAGAATATCGCCGGGCCAGTCCAAGTCTATACGCTATCGCCTACCCGCTCGTTAGCAACGGCGCCGGACAACGCCATCGCACCGCGGCTCTCTATCGTCGTCCTGCCCTTCGTCAACCTCAATGGCGACAGCGCGCAGGACTACTTCGTCGATGGTGTAACGGAAAGTCTGACAACCGACCTATCCCGCATTCCTGGAGCTTTCGTAATAGCTCGCAACACGGCCTTCACCTTCAAAAGCAAGCCAGTGGACGTCCGGGTGATCGGCCGCGAACTTGGGGTTCGATACGTGATGGAAGGGAGCGTGCAGGGCGGCGCCGACCGCGTTCGCGTCAACGCACAGCTCATCGACACAGAAACCGGCGCACACCTTTGGGCCGAACGTTTCGACAAGCCGCGCGCCGACATTTTCGACATGCAAGATGAGATCACCACGCGGCTCGCTCGGACTGTTGGCATCGAGCTCGTTGCTGCCGAAGGCCGCCGGGCCGAGCGCGAACGGCCAAACAACATGGATGCCGTAGATCTAGCCATGCGCGGTTGGGCGATCCTCAACCAACCCTTGTCGCTGCGCCGCGACCGTGCGGCGTGTGACCTGTTTGACGAAGCGCTCAAGTTGGACGCCCAAAACGTAGAGGCGTTGATCGGTGTTGCGTTCTATCATGGCAACGAACTTCGCACCTTCGCCTCGATCAATCGGGACGAGCAACTACGAATCGCGCTTACCGCGATCACTCAGGCACTGACGCTGGCCCCTAGCAACGCTCTTGCCCATTTTGTCCACGCCAACGTCCTGCATGTCTCGGGCGCGACGGAACGAGCGCTCAGCGAGCTTGAGTTCGCGATCGGGCTTGATCACAATCTTGCCTGGGCGCACGCCGACGCAGGCTTCATGAAGGTGCTACTCGGGCGCGCGGAAGAGGCAGAAGCTAGTCTCACAAACGCAATCCGACTCAGCCCGCGCGATCCCGGACTGGATCGCTGGCACGCCCTGCTTGGGATTGCCGATCTGTTCCTCGGCCGGCTCGACTCTGCCCTGGACCGGCTACGTAAATCAGTCGGGTTGAATCCTAATGTAGGCATGCCTCATTTCTTTCTGGCGGCGGCCTCAGCACTCAGCGGCCGCTCGACGGAGGCGCGAGAAGCGCGGAATGCCGGCCTCCGGCTCGACCCGAACTTCACTGTCGCTAGATTTCGCAATGAACGCCGCAGTGAAAACCCGATTTTCCTGGCGCAGCGCGAGCGCATCTACGAGGGCCTACGTTTGTCAGGTGTGCCGGAGGAGTAGGCTGGCTGCGAGACTGTCACTTCTACTAATGAGATGGTCCGGCCGTGCTCCTGTCCCGCCAGCGATAAGCTGGCCAGGGGCGACAAGGACATGGAGGTCGCCATGTGCCAGACACCCAATACCGCGATCGCCGTGATCGGAATCGATATCGCCAAGAATTGGTTCCACGTCGTAGGCCACAATGCACGCGGCGCCATCGTGCTGCGGGCAAAAGTGGTCGCGTTGGCCAAGTGGAAGTGCGGCCCGCCAACACACCTTTGCCTCATCGGCATGGAAGCCTGCGTCGGTGCACATCACCTGAGCCGCAAACTCGCATCGCTTGGTCATGATGCCAGGTTGATGCCGGCCAAATATGTTCGTCCCTAGCGCGGCGAACCATACCGACGTGTCAACGAAGGCGCTCATGGGCGTCACTCCTGAACCGGATGCTCCCAAATTTTGCCGTCGGATCGTTCTGCTCAACCCACTTTTCCGCACACGCTTGCGAGGCAAAGAGCCTGCCCCAATCGACGTCGCCAATGTCTGTGGACTCCGGATCGTGCGAGTGGAGCCAAACCGATCCTCGCGCCCGACCGCCTTCCACTTCGTACTCCCAGGCTACGCCTTCGGGGTCGTTTTCCTTGAGCCACCTTTCGGCGACGTCGGCCGATGCAAACACCTTCACCAAGCCGGAATCCTCAATCGTGCGCGGTGCGCGGTCGTGGTAATCGAGGTAGAGCCATACGGTTCTGCCCTCGCGGCGAGCTTCATCATGGCTGCGAACCACCTCGTTCACCCTTTGCCGGTCGGAGCGATCGGCCTCAGGCAGCGACATCACCGCGGCGTACAGTTCGGCAGGAATGTTGCGCCTGTCACGGCGAGGTTTGTGGCGCCATTCCACCCATTGATCGAATGCATCTGACATATGGCTTACCTTCTCGACTTGGCGCGGAATGGACTGTCCATGGTGAAGGCGTCCGGCGCGATCCCGCCCTCGATCCGCTTCCAGGTCACGGGCGCTGCGATCGGAAATCCCTCCCGGGCTCGCGGGGAATAGGTGCCGATGGCCGTGGTACCGCGGCCATTTCGCAGATAATCGAGGAAGATGCGATCGCGACGCTTTGCCTGCGCAGACAAGAGGTAGCGGTGTGGATGGCGCGCTGCGAAAGCGGCCACCAGCTGATGCGCCACCCGATGCGCCTTATCGTGCAGCACCGGCTGATCCAGCGGCGCCATCAGATGGATTCCTTTGCCGCCGGTGAGCTTGGGCCAGGTCTCGAAGCCCTCGCGTTTCATCAGTGTGCGCAGAGCGAGCGCAGTCTCCACGACGGCATCCCAGTCGACGCCCTCCCCGGGATCGAGATCGATGACGATGCGGTCGGCATGCTCGAAGTCCTCGACAGTCGCATTCCACGGGTGCAGCTCGACCGCCCCGATCTCGACAAGGCCCAGAAAGCCTTCCAGGCTGTCAACCCACAGGCGCGTGCCTTCGCCGCCCTCGCGTTTCTGAATCCGGAGCTGGTGCACGGCGGCCGGAATGTCCTTCGGCAGCGGCCCCTTGTGGTAGAAGGTGGTGCCGTGCACGCGACGCACCAGCTTGAGCGGGCGATGGCCGAGGTGCGGGAGGGCTTTCTTCCACACCCTGCGCCAGTAGTCGGCGAGTTCTTCTTTTGACGGCACAACGGCGTCGGGCAGAAGCTGCAGGATGTTCTCTCGGGGGACACCCAGCTTCGGCCGGCCGGCTGCGGACGGCACCAGCCGCGGCGCCTTGACCTTGCGTAGCGCAAGATCGTCTCGAAAACCCTTGAACACGGCTTCGCGAAGCAGACCATCATCGGTCAGCGCGCCATACTGGACCTCGATTTCTAGGGTAGGCTCGACCCACGTCGCCTTGGGCTTTTTGACGGCGACATCGAGCGGCGAAGTCTTCCGAATCAACGGATCCAGCCGCTCGCGCAATTCGCATGCCGTCGTCTCGGTGTAGCCCGTACGCACCTTGCCGGCGTAGAGCAGCTTGCCATGGTCGTGGCGCCCGACATAGAGGGACGCCACCTTGCGGGGGCGCGCATCCAGCTTCTCGACGAACGCGACAATCGGAAAGGTCTCGCTCTTCTTGCACTTGAGCTTGACCCAGCTGTCCTGCCGCCCCGAGCGATAGGGCTCGCCGAGTCGCTTGGCGACGAGACCTTCAAGCCCCATCTTACAAGCGTTTTCGAAAATCTGCTTGCCGTTCGCCCGAATCCCTTCGACATAGATGAAGGTTTCAGGCGCGCCCTTCAGGAGCCGCTGCAGCAAACGCTTGCGCTCCTCGTACACGACGCCCCGCAGGTCGTAGCCGTCGAGGTACAGGAGATCGAAGGCGTGGTAACGCACGCGCTCGCTTTGCCTCGGGCCGAGCTCCCGCCTGAGCTGCTGGAAATCCGGCAGGCCGCCACTGCCGTACACCACGGCCTCGCCGTCCATGATCGCGCTGTTTGCCTTGAGCAGGTGGGCGCTCGCTGCGATCGAGGAGAACTGCTCCGTCCAGTCAAGGCCCGTGCGCGAGTAAACTTTGATGTCGCCCTCTTCCAAGTGCAGTTGTGCGCGGTAACCGTCGGCCTTGATCTCGTAGACCCAGTCTTCGCCGCGCGGCGGCTTTTCACGCAACGTGGGATCACACGGCTCGATGTAACCTGGAATAGCAGCTCTGATGGCGCCATGGACACGCGATACTCCCAAACGAGACTGACGCAACGCCACGGCACACATGCCGATTCAACGCCGTCGCCCTGATTCGTTCCGTGTCTCGCCTAGGCTCGTCCGGAACGCGGTTTGTCTCCGAGCGTTGGCGGGCCGTGGGCGCGGGAAGGAGCGAGTGCGATGATAGAATCGGAGACTCTGCTGGAGAAATGTCCCCAATGCGGCGCATGGCCTATGGCGGCGAACATCCAAAAGTCCGCTTCCGCGCAACGCGAAATCCAGTTCAGGTGTCCGAGGTGCCAGGCGGAGGAAATCGGCCGGCTCCGTCGTCCAACGTCCCCGTTGCGCGCTGCCTGACACCGCGCGCCCAAAGCATCGGAGGCGCTATCACCGTCGCCTTTCGAGGTGCCGGGTTCTCGCCCGGCGGGCTGACTAGGCTGACCAGGCTCGATCCCAAGGTCCCCACGAGGAAGGCGAGTAGCTCGCGCGCTGCCAATCCATAGCAACAGGCGTCTGGAACGTAATTGACGTTCCGGCTTTTTGCTCCGTGGTAGTCGGAGGGAAGTGCGATGAAATCGACGAGCGCTCTCGCATTGGCACTTGTCGTCTCGACAGCGACGGCGTCGGCGCAGCCGGTGCGATGGACCAAGTACACCATTCCCCAGACCGGCACCTCGATGGATTTCCCATCTTCGGTCTTCACGGAAGAAGCTGGCCGACCCGACGGCTACGGGCAACGGTTCCGAACCGCCGACGGGCGGGCCGACATCACGATCCAGGCTGCGCCCAACGTCGAGAACGATTCACCCGCGGCCTTTCTCGCCAAAAAACATCCGCCTTCACGCATTCAGTACAAGCGAGTGACACCACGGTTCTTTGCGGTCTCCAGCTACAGGGGCGACAAGGTCTGGTACAACCGCTGCAACTTCTCGGGGCGGCTGATCCATTGCCTCCTGATCAACTATCCCGCAGAAGAGGAGCGCGCCTGGGACAACACCGTCACTCGTATGAGCCTATCGCTCAGCGGGAGGTAATTGCCGGGGCTCGCGCAGAACATCTCCGCGCGTCCCTTTCACAAGGTGCTCAGGTCTTCCGGCACGTCGCCGAACTTGCGGATCACGGTTGCGTCTCCGAATTCGCCTGTAGCCGGATCCCCGCTGCGGCTGAAGGCCACTGCGCCAACAATGCCAGGCTTTCGCGAAGGCGCCTCGGCCTTCATCACGGCGGCTTGGGATTGAAGCATTCGACGGCTTCGCCGGCAGCGATACCGTCATCCGAAGGAAGGAACGGCAGAGCCACATAGTAGGTCACCGCAGGCATGTCAGTCGTACCAATCCTTCCGGTCGCGCGGTACGTCGAACCGGCCGCGCGAATAGCCGGCAGAAATCGAAGCCCGCAGCTCTTCCACCTGCGTCTCCAGGAAGCCATTCGCGATGATGAGCGCCTTGAGAGCTTCCCGAGCGTCGCCCCCACAGGCCGCAATCGCCTGGTCGGCGGCGTCCTCCAAGTCGAAGCTGGCCGGTTCGGATGCCATGGGTTGGGTCATCGGTGCATGTTCTCATTTTGTTCGTAAGAGTCAAGCGCGCCCGCCACGTCTGCCAGGCGCTTGACCGGGCGTGCCCTCAATTTGGCGGTGGACGCCAGCGAGCAGTGTCGGAACTGTGTCGCGCCGTTCGTCTTGATCCAAGTACCCTTACCTGGAGCGTTGCGTAACCATGGCCCCGCGAGCAAACTGGAAAGGCTTCCTGCGTCTGTCCCTCGTCACCTGCCCGGTCGCGCTCTATCCGGCGACGTCGGAGAGCGAGAAGATCTCGTTCAACCAGCTCAACCGGCAGACCGGCCACCGCATCAAGTACCTCAAGGTCGACGCCGACACGGGCGACGAGGTGCCAAACGAGGACATCGTCAAGGGCTACCAGCTCGAGAAGGATCAGTTCATCGAGGTCACGAAGGAGGAGCTCGAGGAGATTGCGCTTGAGTCCACGCGCACCATCGAGATCGACGAGTTCGTCGACAAGTCCGACATCGACCCGCGATACCTCATCCGGCCCTACTACATCCGTCCGGACGGCAAGGTCGGCCATGACGCCTTCGCCGTGATCCGCGAGACTATCCGGGAGATGGACAAGGTCGCGATCGGGCGGGTGGTGCTGACCAACCGCGAGCACATCATCGCGCTCGAACCGATGGACAAGGGTCTCGTCGGCACGCTGCTGCGCTATCCCTACGAAGTGCGCTCCGAGCAGGAGTATTTCGACGAGATCCAGGACGTGAAGGTGACCAAGGACATGCTCGATCTCGCGAGGCACATCGTGAACCAGAAGGCGGGCAACTTCGAGCCGGAGAAGTTCGAGGACCACTACGAGACCGCGCTGATCGAGCTCATCAACCAGAAGCGCGCCGGCAAGCCGATCACGCCCAAGGAAAAGCCCGCCGCGACCAACGTGGTCAACCTGATGGAGGCGCTGCGGCGGAGCGTAGGTCAGGAGGCCGCGCCGGCGAAGGCCGCCAAGAAGCCACGGAAGGCTGCTGCAGGCCAGAAGGAGATGCTGATGCCGATCGCCGGCAAGAAGCCCGCGAAGGAGGCGGGGGCGAAGAAGCCGGCGGCCAGGTCGCAGCGGAAGTCCGCCTGACAAATAGGAGAGCCGCATGGATATGAAAGAAGCCTCGGCAATGACGGAAGCGTCCGGCCTGACGAACGAACAGGACGGCGTCGATCATGTGTCCGCGGCGAGATTGCGCGCCGAGGCGGAAACGAGCCGGCGCCCGCTGCGGCCGACGTCGCGGGATGCCGCGATGCGCTGGGTCGACAAACTTCGCGAGGTGACCTTGAAGGCGCCGCTGCAGTCGCTGTGCGTAGCGTTCCTGCTCGGTGTATGGGTCGCGCGCCGGCGCTAGACCTTTCGCCGGCAGTGCCCGCCTGGTCGCGGGCTTGACCTTGTGGTCGCAGTGCATCTCGGCACGTCTGAGGGCGGTTCCTGAGTTCCGAGGGCACTCGCTGGTCGGAGACCTCACCGTCAGAGTCCGAACGGATAGGTATCCGGGACGCCGGCGCGGCGATGTTCCGGTCCCAAGGGCCTGACTGCCTTCGTCTCATCAAACCACAAGAATGCATCAAACTGCTGAGGCAGCGACGCTTCGGCGTAATGGCTTTGCAGTTCGGTGTTCGGCCGGTAGATGACGCCGATGAACCGTTCGAGGCGCGGCCCGAGCAAGCGACGCCGAAGGCTCTCGTCCCGGCGGAATTCGAGCAGGCCGCGCGGCACACCAGCGTCGTGGAACTGCCGCTCGTAGCTGTCCGGTCGAGAGGGCCGCACCTGCATCACTTCCATCTCGCCGTCCCAGTCCGACGCGGCGGCCACGGTGCCGGTATGGGTGCCGAAGCCGACCAGGGACGCCGCCTCGGCGAACTTCTCTCGACAAAGCTGACCGATGTTGAGCTCCTTGCGGACCGCCCCAATCTCGGTGAAGCGTGCGTCGCCGATATGAGAATTATGCGCCCAGACCACCGCCTTGGATCGCGGCCCCTGGGCGTCCAAGATATGGCCCAAGGTTTCGAACATGTGCGTGTCGCGCAGGTTCCAGGATTCGGCCCCGCCATAGTACATGATCCGGTAGTAGCGCTCGGCGGAGGCGATCAACCGCGCGTTCTGCGCAGCGTCCAGGAAGCTGTCCGGGTCGTTCGCGGCGTAGTCGAGTTGCTTTCCCAGGATGTCCTGGCACTGGCGAACCACCTCCGCCTCGCATTTCCGATAGGCTTCGGTCAGGACGGCACGGCCGTAGGTCGAAGGTTCGCGCTGCCAAGGGGTTAGGCATCCGTAGCGCTCGCGCGCCACGGCCGCGGCTTGTGGATCTACACCATCTAGGTAGGCGAGAACGGCCGCGATCGAGCTCCGCATGTTGTAGATGTCGAGCCCGAAGAATCCGGCCCGCTCGCCTGCCGGCTTGCTTTCGTTGTGCTCGCGCATCCAGTCGACGAAAGCGGCGACGTCGGTGTTTCGCCACATCCAGGTCGGGAAGCGTTCGAACGGCTTCTCGCCCGAACCGCGTGACGACCGGTGGCGAACGTAGCGGTCGACCGCCGCGGCGTCCGGCCAATCGGCTTCCACCGCGACGGTCGTGAACCCGTGCTTCTCGATCAGGCGCCGCGTGATCGCAGCGCGCGCCCCGTAGAACTCCGACGTGCCGTGGCTGGCTTCGCCCAGCAGCACGACCCGGGACTGCGCAAAGCGATCGAAGAAGGCGCCGAAGGCGGGATCGTCGAAAGCCGGCAGCGGTTCGAGGGCGGCGCCGATCATGTCGGTGAGCGAGCGGAAGCGCGTACGCCCAGGGACGTGATTGCTGGCGGAGCGCGTGCCGTCCTCGGCCCATCCGTGCTCTCCGATCAGGGGCACGAAGCGAACGGCCCCGAAGGCTTCTTCGTCGTATTGGGTGTCGCTCCGGCGCGTGATCCGCAGCAGCGATTGTTCGTGCTCCAAATCGCCGATTGGGATGACGAGACGCCCCCCAATGGCCAATTGGCCCTTGAGCGCGTCCGGTACTTCCGGACCGCCGGCCGCGACGAGAATCGAATCGAACGGCGCCTCTTCCGGCAATCCGCCGGTGCCGTCGCCTGTATGGACGACGCAATTGTCATAGCCGAGCGCCGCAAGCCGCTCGGCGGCGGTCGTGGCTAGGGCGCGATGGCGCTCGACGGTGTGAACCGTTCTGGCGAGCCGCGATGCGACCGCCGCCGCATAGCCCGAACCGGTTCCGACCTCGAGCACCTTGTCCGCGGGCTTCAGCTCGGCCGCCTCCGTCATCAGCGCGACGATGTAAGGCTGCGAGATGGTCTGCGCGTTCGCGATCGGCAGCGCGCCGTCCTCGTAGGCGAATTCCTCGAAACCGGTTTCCACGAACCGCTCTCGAGGGACCTGTGCCATCGCATCCAGAACGCGCCGATCGCGGATGCCGCGGCGTGCAAGTTGAACCTGGACCATGCGGTCGCGAAGCTGTGCGAATTCGACCATGGCCGCGCCGTTCGTCAGAGTTCTGGTGCGACAAGCCAATCGGGACGAGCCGGACAGGTTCCTCCTACGACAAAGTATTGGGTTGGGTGGCGCGTCGGCGCTAGGGTCCCCCTCGACACGGGCCGTCGGCCGCTTCGGAACGAACGCAACTCAGCCGGGTTGGTCGCCGATAATCGGAGTGCTCCGATGCATCTGGCCCGCCAGTCACATGGACGGAGATCGATCTCCGCGGGAACCTTCCTGCTCGCTGTGTTGGTCGTCATGGCCGCGGTGCATTTCGCTACGCGTTCGGGGACGTGACGTGTTCGGGCGGAGTTCGCCCTGCGCCGCTGGCATTCCGTTATGATCGTGCAGACCATCGAGATCGCTGCCGGAATGGTCCTGGTCGTCTTCGCACTACGCGATGTATTCGACACGGTGGTGGTTCCGGGCGAGAGTAGGGGCGCGCTGCGCGTGGCCCGGCGGCTCCTGACCGTCGCGCTCCCGATTTGGAAGTGGGCCCGCCGCGGCAAGAGTGGGGTGTCGACCAGCTTCGCGCCGTCCATCCTCATGGGCTCCTTCCTGATCTGGATGGCGCTTCTCTTGCTCGGGTATGGGCTCATCGCGCATGCGTTAGGGGACTGGTTCTCTCCAGCGGCCGATTTCCAGGAGGCGCTCTTCATCGTCGGAAGCGCGTTGTGCACGGTGGGGCTGAGCGGCATCGAGGCCCACGGTCCGGCCCGCTGGGCCCTGGTCTTAGCCGGCCTTTCGGGCCTTTCGGTCCTAACGATGGCCGTCACATACCTGCTCCAGGTGCAAGAAGGCATTTCCCGCCGCGATGCTGGAATTCTCAAACTTACGACGGCTGCGGGTCAGCCGCCCTCGGCTCTCGGACTGCTGGAGCGTTATGCCGACCTCGACTCTCCGGAGGAGATCAGGCGCGTGCTTTACAGGGGACGGGATTGGTGCGCCACCGTCCTGCAGAGCCATGCTTCCCATCCATCGCTGATCTACTTCCGATCGGTCGGCGTGGGCTCGGGCTGGCCTGCAACGCTCGGAGCCATGATGGACCTCGCACTGATGTTCGAACTGCTGATCGAGGACCCCGCGAGTCGAGCGCCTGCGATCCTGCTCCGAAGCGAAGGATTGCGCCTGATCGACGATCTGAATGGACTGATCGGCCTTGAGGCCAAATCTGACGATACCACTGCTGCGGCAGTTCCGCGGGTGTGCGCCCGCTTGACGGCGGCTGGCTACAAGGTGCGTTCGTCGGTGGACGCAGCGAAGTTCGCTGAGCAGCGGCGAAAGCACGCTGGGCGGGTGCGTGCCGCTGCTGAGCATCTTGGCACCACGGCAGCGCCCCTGATCCCTTGATCATCGACAGCGGCATCGGACCGTGGGTTGTTGGTGCGCTTCAGTCGGGCGGGCATTCAGGGCAGGTATCGCCGATCGAATCCAGCACTCCGCGGACCTCGGCGACAGCCTGGTCCGGAGACAAGCCGTCCGGAGGCTCCTGCCTCGCGATGTCCAACGCGCGCTCCCGGGCGTGAGGGTCGGCCCGCTCCTTTGCCCAGCCATGCTCCTCGCATTCGTGGACGGCGCCCGCCTCCTGCAGCACACCGAGCGCCCATCCGCGCAGCGTTCTGATCGGCGGCCGTTTTTCCTTGGTCATCAGCATCGAGCTTGCTCCTGCCGGGACGAATCCCCTCGCCCGTCTTCTCGTTCCGGGCGGTTAGCATGCAGCAGGGATTCGCAATCGGCAGGGCTGAGTTTGTCCCCGTGTTCCGCGCGCTGTGCACAACGACACCTTCCGGTGCCGGGATGAGGCGCCAGTGCCCTGCAGGCTGTTCGGCATTGCCATCCCGACCGCGGCGCTCTGGAATTGGATCACATGGCGGAGAACCGTTGTTAGAACCGACTGAATTCTCAGATGCGACCGATAGCTCAGCCCTTCCAGGCATCTGCTCGGTTATGAATTGCTACGCTGCCTCGCGGTACCCCTCCTCGCTCCGCTTCTTGTTGATGAGATTCAACAACTGCGCCGAGGCCCGCGCATCGCATAAGGCTCGATGATGATTATCGAGCGAGATGCCATATATCTCGCAAAGCTTCCCAAGTCCGTAGGACTTGTGTCCCGGATACCGCCGCCGCATTCCGGCGCACGTACAGAGCTTCGGGAATTTGAAGCGCCGCGCGATCCTATCGAATTCGTAGACCATGAAACCGTAGTCGAAGCTGACATTATGGGCGACGAAAATGCCGTCCCCCATGAACTCCATGAAACGGTCCGCTACCTCCGCGAACAAAGGTGCATCCCGAACCATTTCGTTTGTGATGCCGGTCAGCTGAACGATCTTTGCGGGAATGGAACGCTGAGGATTGATGAGAGAATGCCACTCGTCGACGACACAGTGATTGCGAACCTTCACCGCGCCGATCTCGGTGATGCGATCGCCATTCGACCAGGAGCCGGTCGTCTCGATATCGACCACCACGTAATCCTGCTCGGGGTCGAAACGATAGTCCACCCGACCGATCTCAGCGATGATGCCGGCGGCGCCGAGCTGGCGGAGGCGGGTCAGCTGGTTGCGGCGGATCACGTCCCCCTCCGCCTTCACCTCCATGAAGGACGCTTTGCCGTCCTGCACCAGCATCAGGTCGGGGAAACCGTCCCGCATGCCGCGGAAATCGTCGCACATGCTGCGGACGATGCTGGCTATGGCGGGGGCATCGAGTCCTTCGAGGAGCGCGCGGAGCGCCTCCACTTGCACATGATCCCAGTTGAAGATCCCATTCGGGCGGCCCCATTTTGCTGCGACGGTGCGTAGGATCAACGGAAGAGAAGCTCCGGACGCGACGGCGGCCAGCTTCTCATCGATCTGCACCGCGAAGAGCCGACGGAAGCTTCGGTCCTTCAGGCAATGCGGTAGCCAGTCGAACCCGCTGGGCATTCGGGTGCTCTCGAAGAGTTCGTCCCAGAAGAGAAGGCCGAACAGGGTGTGCCACAGCACATTCTCGGTGAAGAAAACCTTGGTGCCCTCACGCCGCAGAACGCCGGCGACGCCTGCTTCTGGATTGCCGCGATGGGTATCGTCGACGGTGATCGTTCGCCCGGACCGCAGCAGTTCGGTGCAGACGCCTGTGCGCCTCCCTCCGAACTTGCGAGCGTAATAGTCAGTTGCGAAAACGTGCTCCCCGTCGCTGGCGGGATCATCGATCATCCGCTGCAGCAGGTCTTCGGCTCCGGTGCGATCCCCGGTATTGTAAAGCAGGCGGACCAGACGCTCGTTGCACTCCGGCGAGCACCCCGCGCGGTAGAGCTGCCGCGCAAGATCGCTCTCACCCGCTTTCTCGAAGAAAAGTCCGGTCTGATGAGCCGCTCGGCTGCGGAGGTTGTTGGCGTACTGTGTCCCGCAGGCAGGCCCGGACAGCACGTCGATGGCGGCCCGCCTGTGGACAGGCTCCGATCCGTCCTCAAGGCTGTCGAGAATCTGGTTGTAGTGGAACGAGGCAAGCGCCTCCTCGGCATCGGTGAAACGTGCGCTGAACGCGGTCTCGCGGTTGGTGTGGAGGATGCCCAGGTCCCGCAGCGCGAAGTTCTTGAGGTTCACCTCGGTCTTGCCGAAGTAGAGATAGAGCAGGAATTCGATTGGCCGCGTGCCGTCGAGAGCGATGAATTTCCGGGCGCCGCAGTGCTGCGCGGCCGTCGAGAATGGGATCTGTTCGATATAATAGTCGATGAACTTGGCTTTGGCCCAGGACTTGCGGACGTCTTTGCGCCCAGCCGCCTGTGCTCCGGTGAAGAGGACATCTTTGGGAAGACACGCGACGAACCCGGGATAGTCGACTTCGCCGAGCACCCGGGCATGACCGGCCATCATCAGATCCGACGTGGCCTGCTCGATATCGTCGATCTCGGGGTAGTCGAACAGGGACCGATTGAATATCGCACCACGCCGGTTGATCATGCGGATCAACAGGCATCGGGCATCTCTCGAAAGGCCCTCGAAGCGCGCTATGAAAGCGTGATGATCAGGGCCAAGAACGGGTTCGTACGTCCTCTGCACGAACCCGAGCATTTCGGCGAAATGGTTGAGATAATAGTAAACAGGCAGTTGCGGCAGTTTGGCCAAGCGGACCTTCGCGGCTGGAATCGTTTGTTCTATTTTTGTTCGAATGCTGTGAGTGAAGTCAAGTGCCTCGGGCTCCAGCTGCCTACTCGCCGATCGCTCGGTGTCCGCGAAGTCAGGAAGGCGAAGCCGGGGTATCTTCCTTCAGACCCCGTGCCACGATCCGGAGCGCTCCGTCCGGAAGAGGCCGCTGCAGCTTCAGCGCCTCGTCCGGAGGCGCGGTCATCCAGGTCTCGACCTCTTCCGGCGTCGTGAGGATCACCGGCATGGCCTTCGGGTGGATCGCGCCGACCTCCGCGTTAGGCTCCGTCGTCAGGAAAGCGTAGAGGTCGTTCGTAGTCTCTCCCTCCTTGACCTTCCGGACCGACGTCCAGTTGGTCCAGATGCCAGCAAAGCAGAGTAGCGGTCGGCTTTCGTCGAGCGCGAACCAGACGTCGCCGCCCTCGGCCTTGTTGAACTCGCTGAACGAGTTGAACGGCACCGCGCAGCGATTTTCGACGCCGAGCCAGCGCGTCCAGTGTTTGCTCTTCACGTTGCGGATGTTGGTCGTTCCAGAATCCGGCTCCATCCGGAGCAATTCCTTGAAGTCGACGGTCTTGCCCTTCGCTTGCAGTTTCTCGGCGCGCTTCTTGGTGGCGTCCATCAGAGCTTTCGATGACGACGGCATGCCCCAGCGCGCGGTAGCCAGCTCGCGGCCATCGGGGCCCGTCCGGACGATCGGCGCCTTGTAGTCCGGAAAGACGCCGGGCATCGGCGCCAGGTTGCCGACGTACCGGTTGACGACGCGGAACAGCGCGCTGATGGCGGCCTGGTTGGTGGTGATCGAATAGAGATTATGCCGACGTCGGCATAATCTGTACTATGCCGACCTCGGGATTATGCCGACCATTGCCTCTGAACGGGCTCTGGCGGCGGCGATCGCTGCGTTGGAGTCGGCATAATCTCAGCGCCTCCAGAAATGCGAGAAGCTTGTCATTCGGTCGAAAACGACCGGGGGTGGCTACCGCTGGAGCTGTCGCGGCCAGTGCGCGTTCCTTGATTCCCATATCAGCGTGTAGGTAGATGTGGGTGGTTTCGACCTGCTCGTGGCCGAGCCAAAGTGCTATCACCGAGGTCTCAATTCCTGCCCGCAGCAGTCGCATCGCGGCGCTATGACGCAACACATGCATGCTGATGGATTTCTGTCCCAACGACGGACAGGCGGGGGTTGCGATCTGAACGTATTTGGCGAGCCGATGTTCGAGGGCGTCACGGCTGAGTGACGTTCCCGATCGGGTGACGAAAAGTGGCTCCGCCGGAAGACCCGCGCGCTCGGCGAGCCAAACACGCAGGAGGGCGACCATACCCGCGGTAATCGGTGTGATCCGCAACTTCCGTCCTTTCCCCATGCAACTGATATGGGCGCCAGTGCCGAGATGAACATCGCTGATGCGAAGGCCGATCAATTCTGACGCGCGCAGGCCCGTTTGGGCCGCGAGCGTAAGCAGGGTATGGTCGCGCCGCCCGGTCCAGGTCGAGCGGTCGGGTGCGCGGAACAGCGCATCGAGTTCAGGTTCGATCAGGAAAGTGACGAGCCTTCGGTCGAAACGCTTGCGTGGAATGGCAAGCACCCGCTCGATTACGGCGGCATGCTCGGGATGTCGAAGCGCTGCGTACCGGAACAGCGAACGGACGGCGGCAAGTCGAGCATTGCGGGTGCGCGCACTATTCTCGCGCTGCTTCTCAAGATGGTCGAGGAAGGCGCCGATGAGCGGCGCATCAAGATCGTGGATGTCCAGCTTCGATGGTTCGACGTCCTTCCTCGCGGACGCGAAAATCAGCAGCAGCCGCAGCGTGTCCCGGTAGGCTGCAAGTGTATGGAGACTAGCCTGGCGCTGGCGGATGAGGCGTTCCGTGAAGAACGCTTGCAGGGTTGGGGCAAGTGCGGTCATGCGGCACCTCCGAGGTGCCGCTCCAAACGATCACCAACCAGCGTCAGCAACTCCGGCGCATCTGAAAGATACCAATATGTGCTGACAGGATCGACGTGGCCGAGGTAGGTCGACAGCAACGCGATCCGGTTCCCCGGCTCCCTGCCATCTCGATATCCGTCAAGGATGGTATTGACGGCAAATCCATGCCGCAGATCATGCAGCCTCGGACGGCATGAGGCAGAGCGCGGCTTCAGGCCGGCGACATCCACAATTTGACGAAAGACGGGCTGGATACCCATGTAGTGGAATCTGGTGCCAACCGTAGTGACCAGCAGTGCCGGCGTATTCGACGAGTTTGTCGGACGGTCGTCTCGACGCAGATAATCAACCAGTGCAGCCACCGTGCTCGGATGCAGCGGTAATTGGCGAGACTTGCCGAACTTTGCGTTCCGGATAGTGAGTAGTCCAATGACGGAGTCAAAATCGTCGCGGTCGAGGCCGATCGCTTCCCCAACCCGCATTCCGGTCACTGCAAGCAAGGCGATCAATGTCCGAAATGTCGCCACTCGGTGCGGTGTCCGCAGCGTCCCGGCCGCGGCGATGAGGGCCGCGATATCCGACTCCGAATATAGGTAGGGCGTTGCTCGGCCCTTTTGCTGCACCAGCAAGTGGGTCGGGGGCACCTCGGTCGCGGGGTCGATCCCGCGCAGGTGTTTAGCGAAGCGGCGAACAACGGAAAGCCGGGCAAATGCCCAGGTTCGACCGCGCTTAGGAAGCGTCGCCCAAGCGAGCGCCGCCTCGGTTGTCAGATGATCTTCGCCGCGATCCTCGACGAAGGTGAGAAACTGACCGAGGAGCTTCTCGGCTCGATAGAGCTTAAAGCCGAGGGCGCGGCGAACCACAAAGTAGTCTGCGAGAGCCTTGCGGAGAGCGTTCATGCGACGACACCCGGCCAGGGGCGAGCGATCGACCGCAGAGCATCGCGATCGACCTTGGCATAGATCGATGTCGTAATGGCGTTGCGGTGGCGCAGGAGTTGTCCGATCTCGGGCAGCGATGCACCGCCGCGTAGCATCAGAGTCGCTGCGGTGTGACGCAGCCGGTGAGCATGGATCGGTTCAAAGCCGCACCGTTCGCCAGCGTGGCGAACAATCTGCGTTACCGCGCCAGTGGTGAGAGCGTGATGCGGAGCTGTGATCCGTGCAAACACCATTCGGCCTTGCGTGCTTGCGGGACGGCTGTGATGCAAGTAAGCCGCGATTGCTTCGCCGACGTCTGCAGGCAATGGCAGTCGTTCGGTGCGATTGCCTTTGCTGTGGGCAATCACGATCTCGCCGCCTCGCCAATCGATATGCTCAAGCTGCAGTTTGGCGACTTCGCCTGCCCGCAAGCCCAGGCGAACAAGCATGGTCAGGACCGCGAAGTCACGACAGCCACTTCGGGTGCTGGTGTCGCAGGACGCCAGAAGGCGCTGCACTTGGTCAGCGGCCAATCCCTTCGGCAATCCGGTTAATCGCCGACCGGGAACGGTCGGTACCGCAGACACGAGTGACCGATCGATAACGCCGTCGACGTAAAGAAAACCGAGTAGTGATCGAAGGGCCGACACTGTCAACCCGGCCGTCCCAGGGCTGAGGCGAGGGCAGTTTGTCACCACAAAGGAAATGACGTCAGCCGCCGTCAGGCTTCGAAGGTCCAGAGTAAGGCCGTCCGGCGAGACCTTGGTTTGAAGGAAGGGACGCATCAGTTCAATATACCGGGACGCTGACGCATTCCTGATGCCACGTTCAAGTATCAAGTAACCTCGGTATCGCGCCAGGGCCGCTTCAAGCACTCCGCTGACCGGAGGTGACGAGGCCGGCGGTGCGATCCCAAGACCGCGCAGGTAACCGAGGATCGGCTGCATCGCTCTGATAGAGCGAAGAAAGCTGTAACCCGCTTCATCACGGCTGAGCTGAAACCGCTCTACTTCCTTTGTGCGCAGTTCCCCTACAACGAGCCCCTCGCTCGCAAGCCAATTGCTCAGGTGGTTTAGCAGCAATAAGTGCAGGCGGGTCTGGTGTGGGTTATAGCCTTGTCGTGTCATGTGGTCGGCAAACCCAGTCGCGAATGCCGAAAGCGGACCCGAAACCCCAACTCGTGACAGATCAATCAACATGAAAGCCTCCCTTCAATTGGCAAGGGGGAGACTGTACGCTGTGAGACCAATCGGATTATGCCGACTCTAACGCAGCGATCGCCGCCGCCAGAGCCCGTTCAGAGCCAATGGTCGGCATAATCCCGAGGTCGGCATAGTAGAGATTATGCCGACGTCGGCATAACCTGTACTCCATCACCACCAACCAGGCCGCCATCAGCGCGCTGTTCCGGGTCGTCAACCGGTAAGTCGGCAATTTGGCGCCAATGCCGGGTGTGTTTCCGGATTACCCCGCGCCAATCATTCGCGATGCGGGCGGCGAGCGAGAGATGGTGCTGATGCGCTGGGGCATGCCGCCCCCTCCGCGTACCGGCGGCCCGCCCGTCACGAACATTCGCAACACCTCGTCGCCGCACTGGCGCGCGTGGCTCAAGCCGGAGCACCGCTGCCTCGTGCCACTCAACAGCTTTGCCGAATACGCGCCGGAGCCCAACCCGGAGACGAAGAAGAAAGACATCGTGTGGTTTGCGCTCGCCGGACGCCCGGCCGCTGTTCGCGTTCGCCGGGATCTGGACGACTTTCAATGGTGATCGCGGCACCAAGTCGAAGCCGATCCCCGGACCGCATCAGGTGTACGGTTTTCTTACCACGACGCCGAATGCGGTCGTGGAGCCAATCCATCCGAAGGCAATGCCGGTGATCCTGACTACAGCGGAAGAGCGAGAGATTTGGCTGAGGGCGCCGTGGGATGAAGCCAAAGCACTGCAACGGCCGCTGCCGGATGAAAGCTTGAAGATTGTTGCGCGCGGCATCGAGAAGGAAGATGCGTTCACCACTGCTACAGCCGTAAGATCGGGCGAGCTGGGTTAACGCTGATTATGCCGAGCCATCGGCACAGAAAAGAACGGGCAAGCCTTCGAATCGATCGGAGGCCTGATAACGAGCCGAGAAGCGCTCGCGCGAGTCGCGACCAAACGTATCGCCGGCGGCGAGTTTGCCTGAGCCTGTTGCGCGTCTCCATTCTCTGCAACCTCAGTTGCCAGTTCAGGATGTCGAGCGCGGAGGGCCTTCGCAAGCGCCGACATGTCCGGCGTTGCCGGCGTGTCCAACAGGACCAAAGCGAGCAGTGAATTGCTCATCGGCTACCCCGCACAAATTTTGGGAACGAGATCAGATACACTTTTGTCATTCGCCCACAGGTTGAATTTTTAATTTCCTAGAACAACGCGAACACTGTCAATATCCTCTCGCCCGCGTTGGGTGGCGGGCCACACGCACGTTGTTCTGAAATCTTCTCGCGCGTGATGATGTCATCGGCTTTGCTGCGTTGAGCTGGGCAGCGCTCGAGCCGGCGCAGAGACCACACATCCCGCGCTGATCATCCGGCGCGTCCCGTCCCGCGCGAGCTGAGCTCGCCTCTGTCCAAAAGTGCACATTGCTCACAAGCACTCAAGATGAGTAACGCGCTCAAGTCGCTGAATTTGCTCGCGCAATTAAATCCGCCAACATATCATATGATATTTCCTCTCGCCACCAGAAGCGCGAGGATTGATCCATCACCGCAAGGCAGTTGGCATCGACCCGGTGATGAGACCGCCGAAATTGCTCCCGCCCCATAAGAACGAGGGAGACGTGCATGCAGAAGCGACGACGATTCAAGCAGACCACGACACTCGACGAACGGCTCGCCGCGGAGGCCGCGCGGCTGCGCGAGGAGGCGCGCACGCTCGCGCCGGGGCGCCGCCGCGAGATGCTGCTGCGCCAGGCGCGGCAGGACGAGACCGCCATGCATATTGCCGCCTGGCTGCAATCGCCAGGGCTGAGGCCGCCGACATGACCCAGCAATATCGCGCTTACCTGGTCGGCGACAACGGCGTCTTCCGCTCCGCCGAAGCGTTCGAGGCCGCGTCGGATGCGATCGCCCTCACCTTCGCGCAGCAGTTCACGCGGCTCGGCAAGGTCGAGGTCTGGCAGCTCGGCCGCAAGATCGCCGTGCTCGAGCCCGAGCAATCCCCGCCCGGCGTTCTCACGCGTCAATGATCGCGTGATGCCGCAGGCGTCCTGAAGGTCTCGATCGCGAACGAGAACTTGACCTGCATCACGGGACCCCTGGCATCGCGAACGTCGATCGCCATGGTCTGCCTGCCGCCCGCGGCAGGCGCGGAGAGGATGGCATCGCGCGCCATGTCCGCGACCGACTTGGCGGCCTCCGCCTGAACGGCGCGCCAGCTGGCCAGCTCCAAGCCTTCCTCGTCGAGCGCTACACCGGTGTCGTCGCGCAGGTCGAAATAATATCGGGGCATTGCAACATCCTTTGCCCTAATAGGTCCGAAGCGGACAAAGGTTTCCGGAAGCCGTGAAAAAATCTATGGGGATCAATGGGTTCCGGGAACTTCGCGGTTCCCTCCTGCCGCGTTCGTGCCTCTTCAGGAAGCCGAAAGCGACAGGGCGAAACGACATTCGGCCCCCTCACTCCTCCGCAAGCTTCCCGACGATGTAGGCACCCACCGTTTCCGCGAACGAGCGCTGCACGCCGACCGCAGTGCCATGCTGGTCGAGCGCGTCGCGCTGGAGCACGCGCAGGCCACGGCCGCGCATGCACACCGGCGCGGTGTTCAGATATTGATCGATGGCGCCGGTCGCGAGCGGGATGGCCTTCGGGTCGCCCCTTGCGATCAGAAGCCGCAAGAGGCTCTGGCATTCGGCCAAGCCTGGCATGGATCAGCGCCTCACGCCTGCCGCGATTTCGCCGGCCGCTTCACCGGCTGGGTGTGGGTGCCGAACAGAGCGAGCAAAAACGCGACTTCTTCCTTCGAGCCAACCTGGATCATGATGATCTCCTTTTCGCTAGGTTGGTCGGGCGCAACGGGCGGGGCGTTCGAGACAATCGGGTTTCAGCACTGTTTCAGGCGTGTTTCGTCGCGTCGCGCGATGTCCACGCTCGCCTGAAGTAGGAACAGCTTCTGGGATCAAAAAGTTATTCGCGCGTCGGTCCGGATGCACGACCGGCGCCCCCACGGCCTCAGCTCGCCCCCCGGGCTGGGGCCGTTTCTTTTCGACGCCTTAGTTTCGGCTTTGGCTTTGGCTTTGGCTTTGGCTTTGGCTTTGGTTTTGGTTTTGGTCTCGCCCGGGCGTCTCCCAGAACAGCTTGTTGCACTGGGAGCACCGAAAGATGGCCATCGCGCCGTCCGGTGAACTCACCGCGTCGATGAACGTCATGGGTTTGTTGCACGCAGCACAAATCGGCCGCTGCCTGGTGTCTTGATCCGCCATGCGCGCAAACGCGGGAACGGCGGCAGAGGTTTCTATCGTTCTGGAGGTTCAGGGTGCCAGATCTTCGGAACTTGCTGCTCAAGCAGTGAGATCGATGCCGCGATCTGCTCCCGCGAACGGCGCAGCAATTGTCGTGTCGTTTGGCTTGCATCGAGCTGGTGCATTTTCTGCCGGTCGAGATCCGTCTCGAAGTCCTCGCGGGTGAGCATGACAAGCTCCCGTGTTGCTGCCCATTCGCAGAGTACGTCGAGAGACGATTGCGGACCGTTCACAAGTGAACACAGGGCGGGATGCCCGCCTTCGACCCAGCCGGTCTTCAGGGTCCGCGCTTCTGCGTGACGAGGCGCAGCGCGATACTGTGCTGCCACGCGCGCACCCTCACCGCGGCTTCACTGCGACCAAGTTCGCCCGCGATCTCGTCCGGCCGCCAACCGGCTTCGGCCAACGCCTTCAGCCGCTCGTGCTCTTCCGCTGTCCACTTCTTCAACAACGGGTAGCGTGATTGCATGGTCGGAAGCTGTCTCGCCTTGCGTGATCGATGCAGGCGACAAGCGAGCGAAACAGGCAAAGTTCCTGTCCGACATTCTTATGCGTTGTTTCCATGAGATCTACAGCGCGCCATCCCGCAAGCGGGCCGACCCCGAGGACGTGCCTCGCTCAGATCCAGACGTCCTCGCGGCACGAATCGCACCGATAGATCAGGACCGAGCGTTCGCGCCTCACGTCGAAGATCGAGGTCAGGCAGCGCGTGCCCCTCTCGCATTTGGGGCACGCCGGCCCCGGCTCGTAATATTGATCCGGCCGCGTTGCCGGGCCTGCTTGCTGTTCACTGCTCATCTCATCCCTCGTTGGAGGATTGAGTTCCAAAGTGCCAAAGTGGACATTCGTTCCTATCACGCGGGTGGCGCTTCTGATGGAAGCGAGGGCCTAGACGCCCCATGATCGCGCCCGCGGATCATCGGCTTCGTCCTGAACCATCAAGCGGGTTTGCCCTGAACGATCAAACCGGCTTGCTGTTGGCGCCCCCCCCCGCAGTTCGTCCAGGCTCTCGACGGTGCAGATGCGCGCTGCGCGGCGGGCCAGTTCGTCGTAGTTTTGCGCCACCTTGCGCAGCACGTCCCGCGTCTCGGGGTACTCGCAATTGTCCGCCTTGGTGCGAAATTCTTCCGCCCGCATCCGCCAGTAGCGCGGAGGGTGCATCCGCTCGGTGCCCATGGGCCCCTCCCCTCGATTGGACTGTTCGTGTTCGTTAATGGAGAGCGCGTCCAACAGTTCCCGCGCAGATGTTCTGGCCCCGATCACACGTCCAGATTGCGGCCCGCTGGGACAGCATCTCCCTGGATTGGTCGACTTTAGTTCAAATGCAGCAGGGCGGGTTCGCCAGGATGCAATTGGTTCGCGCCATGCTGGACAATGTCCCCTGCGACCAACGCAATCGGGAAAGGGCCGGAGAGATCATCGATGTATTACGTCGCCGCCGCGCTGCTGGTACTGTCGGGACTGTTCTACTCCGCGAGCCATCACGAGATCGGCTCGTTCGGCGTCACCATGTGCACCTATGGCAGTGCGTTCTGCAACAACCCGCTGATCGTCTTTGCCGGCGCCGCGCTGGCCGGCGCCTGGGGCATGTTCGTCAGCATCAAATAGTCCCGACCGCACGCGCTCAGGAGATAAACATCTCGCCGGTGTCCCTGCGCGGGTTGCGCACTGCGCGAACGCCGGGCCATCGCAGTCCGGTCGCGCTCGGAATGCGTGCAAACGCTGCACCAGGTATTCTCCGATGATGCACTTATACAGGTGTTTTGCCCGACGAGTCAAACGAAATTAGCTTTATCAGAAATCAACGAGGCGCGCCTTACCCGCAGCCCGGGAACCTTGTTCCCTCATTAGCATTTGTGAAGGACGCGCCCCGACCGAGACCCTCCTGCCATGACCGACGATGCCGTCAGCCCCACGAAATCCGCACCGTCGCTGTTGCAGAGGCTGGGGCCGGGTCTCGTCACCGGGGCCGCCGACGACGATCCGTCCGGCATCGCCACCTATTCGCAGGCCGGCGCGCAATTCGGTTACGGACTGCTCTGGACGGTATTTCTGACCACGCCATTCATGATCGCGATCCAGCTCGTCAGCGCCCGGATCGGCCGCGTCACCGGCAAGGGGCTGGCCGCCAACGTCATGCAGATCGCGCCGCGCTGGGCGGTGCTCTCGCTCGTCGCCATGCTGGTCGCCGCCAACACCTTCAACATCGCCGCCGACATCGCCGCGATGGCGGAGGCGCTCTCGCTGGTGATCGGCGGCCTCAACCACGAGCACGCGCTGATCTTCGCGGCGGGCTCGACCCTGCTGCAGGTGTTCCTGCCCTATCGGCGCTATTCGCCGGTGCTGAAATTTCTCACCTTGGCGCTGTTCGCCTATGTCGCGACCGCCTTTACCGTCAAGATTCCGTGGAGCACGGCGCTGCTCGCGGCGGTGTGGCCGAAGACGAATGTCAGCGCCGACTATTTCATGATGGTCGTCGCCGTGCTCGGCACCACGATCAGCCCGTATTTGTTCTTCTGGCAGGCCTCGCAGGAGGTCGAGGAGATGAACCAGGGCAAGCGCGACAAGCCGCTGCGCGAGCTGAAGCGCGGCGGCAGTCTCGAGCTGGCGCGCATCCGGGCCGACACCCTCTCCGGCATGCTGCTCTCCAACGGCATCGCCTTCTTCATCATCCTCACCACCGCCTCGGTGCTGCACGCGAATGGCGTCACCAACATCAACTCGGCGACCGAGGCCGCCGAGGCGCTGCGGCCGCTCGCCGGCGACTTCACCTTCGCCCTGTTCGCGATCGGCATCATCGGCACCGGCCTGCTCGCAATTCCGGTGCTGGCGGGCTCGGCCGCTTACGGCGTGGCGGAGATCTTCGGCTGGCGCGCGACGCTGGAGGCGAAGCCCGACGAAGCGGTCGGCTTCTACACCATCATCGCCGCCGCCACCATCATCGGCTTCGGTCTGGGGTTCACCGGCATCGACTCGATCCACATGCTGGTCTGGAGCGCCGTGCTCAACGGCATCGTGGCCGTTCCGATCATGGCCATGATGATGCTGATCGTCTCGAGCAAGGCGATCATGGGTCGCTTCAAGGGCCGGTCATGGCTCGTCGCGCTGGGCTGGCTCGGCACCGCGCTGATGGCGCTGGCTGTGCTCGCCCTGCTCGGCTCGTCATTGATGGGCTGACTAGCCTTTGACTAGCCTTGCGACAAGACTGCCGAGATCTGCGAGGCGATGATGAAGGCCGCAAACACAGCCGGCACGCTGATGAAGCGCAGGAATTGGTCTATCGAAAGCATCGCTGTCTCCCCCAAGACAAAACGATACGCCCGCCGCGCTATTCCACCCCGTGCGCGACGTGCTGATCGGCCGTCAGAAACTGATCTGAAATGGCGGCTCCACTCATCGTGAGCAGCGCCAGGATCGAAATCACAGCCAGAAATCTCATGGCCGGAAGGTCGATCCCGATTGTGGCGAAAAACGTCAGAGCATAGCGCCTTTTCAGGACGATCCCGGGCAAGATCATGGCTGTCCCCACCGGATTCCCCGCGTTTTCCAATAGAACGTTCGGAAGGGCTTCCCTGCACACCTCGCCAGGCTTCACTGCGCAAGGCCGTTAGCCTAACAATCGTGGCTGGACCCGGGCTTGCGCCCGCCAAAGAAAAAAGCCCAGCCGGGCAACAGGGAGCGACATGACCAAATCGTCGAAAGCAACAAGTCTCGAAATTCTCGCCTGCGACGCCGGCTGGAGAAACTACCACTTCGTCAAGCTGACGACCGAGGACGGCATCGTCGGCTGGAGCGAGTTCGACGAGGGCTTCGGCTCGCCCGGCGTCGGTGCTGCGATCCAGCGCCTGTCTGCCCGCGTCGTCGGGCAGAACGTTTTCCGGCACGAGCGCATCTACGCCGAACTGTTCGCGGCCACGCGTCCCGCCGCCGGCGGCGTGGTGGCGCAGGCGCTCGGGGCGATCGAGAATGCGCTGCTCGATGCCAAGGCGAAATGTCTTGGTGTGCCCTGCTACGAACTGCTCGGCGGCAAGATCCGCGACCATGTCAGGGTCTATTGGTCGCATTGCGCAACGTGGCGGATCAATCACCCGTCCTGGTACAAGCCGCCGATCGAGAACCTCGACGGCGTCAAGGCAATCGGACGCGAGGTCCGCGAGAAGAAGTTCACCGCGCTCAAAACCAACATCTTCTCCTATGATGACGGCAAACCGACCGGTTGGCGACCGGGCTTCGGCTCGCCCTTCGCTCCCGAGATCAACGTCGATCGCAAGATCCTGCGCGATCTGCGCATGCATCTGGAAGCGATCCGGGACGGTGCAGGCCCCGACGTCGACATCTTGCTTGACTGCAACTTCAACGCCAAGACGGAGGGCTATCTGGAGATCCTGCGCACTATCGCGGACCTCGACATGTTCTGGATCGAGATCGACAGTTTCAATCCGGAAGCGCTCGGTTACATCCGCAGGCAAAGCCCGCATCCGATCTCGTCCTGCGAGACGCTATTGGGCTTGCGGGAATTCCTGCCCTATTTTCGCGAGCAGGCCATGGACGTCGCGATCATCGACACGCCCTGGAACGGCGTCTGGCAGTCGATGAAGATCGCAGCCGCCGCGGAAGCGTTCGAAGTCAACGTTGCCCCGCACAATTTCTACGGCCATCTCTGTTCGATGATGAACGCGCATTTCTGCGCCGCCGTGCCGAACCTGCGCATCATGGAGATCGACATCGATCGCCTGGCGTGGGACCGCGAACTGTTCACGCATGAGCCCGACATTCAGAACGGCCATCTGGTCATTCCGGACCGGCCCGGCTGGGGCACCGATCCGAACGAGGAAGCCCTGCGCGCGCATCCGCCGAAGACCACCGGCGGATTGCTCAACTACGGCCGCAAGGGCTAGAGCGTCTTACGGCGTCACTGGATTGACGGTTGGGGACGTCTTCGGCCCCGCCCGCTCCGGCTCGATCGGGGAGTGCGGTTCGGTCGGGAGAATTTTGGCACCTGCGGCCCGCGCGGCTTCACCCGTGGTTGCGTACATCGCAACATGGGCGGGCTGCGTTTTGGCCCGATTCCATGGTCCGTGATCGACGATGAGCATCGCAGCAATCGTCAACGCGGCCACAATCAACGCGATTACGCCGGGATGGCGAAGCGCTGAGGACATGGAGTTTGCGAAGCGATCCGTTGCCATCGTGGAATCCATAGGCTTTTCCTCTCACAGGTTAATGCAATCGCGTCCTGCGAGTTCCGCCCTTGGCCAAGGCAAGTTCCAAGCGGATACGGGAACCTGGTCGCCCCAAGGCGCTCAGTGTTTCACATCCGGCCGCGCGTCGCCGACGAACCGGTCGCGGTTCGGCATCTTGACCGCTGCAAGCGATTTGGCATCGAGCGTCGCATCCGCTCCGACCAGTCCATTCAGGTTCAGGATGTAGGCGGACACCGCATAAACCTCTTCATCGCTCAACGATTGCGGCGCGTTCTGCGGCATCGCGCGGCGGATGTAGTCGAACAGCGTCGGCGCATACGGCCAATAGCTGCCGACCGTACGGATCGGCTTTGGCGTTGCGATCGTGCCCTGCCCACCGACGAGCCGGTCACCGAGCCCGCCCTCGCCTTTGTCGCCATGGCATGATGCACATTGCTGGGCGAACACCTCGCGCCCTTGGCTCACCGAGCCGCTTCCCTTCGGCAGATTGCTGCCGTCGCGTCCGATATCGATATTCCAGCCCGCAATCTCCGCAGCCGTCGCGGGCCGTCCGAGGCCGTACGAGGTCTGCGCCTGCGCTCCGCTCGGAAACGTACACAGCACAATGACGACAGCAATGCCGCAAGTCTCACGCCAGCGCATTGGTCACCTCGCCGTCAGCCGCGATGCGCCAGGGCCAGATCGCGTTATTGTGGTAGAAATAGTTCTCGCCGCGCACCGCGAGCAGCTCGGCCAGAGTCGGCTGCACATAGCCGGTTTCGTCAATGGCACGGCTCTGGATCACGGCAGGCTTTCCGTCCCACTGCCAGGGCAAGCGAAAGCGTGTCAACGCACGCGTCAGCACCGGCTCCTGCAATTGCGCGCTTTGCCAACTCTTTCCCTCGTCGACGGACACTCCGACGCGCGCGATCTTGCCATGCCCGCTCCAGGCGATGCCCGTGATCTCGTGGAAGCCTGGCGCGCCCAGGCGTTGGCCGCCGGAGGGCCTCGTGATAATCGACTTCGCCTCCATGTAGAACGAAAATTCACGCGCGGTGCCGTCCGGCAGCAGGTCTGTGTATTTCGAGGTCTCCTCGCGCGAGTAAACCGGCTCCGCAGTCACATGCAGGCGCCGCAGCCACTTCACACTCATATTGCCCTCGAAGCCCGGCAGGAACAGCCGCAGCGGATAGCCCTGCTGCGGACGCAGCCGCTCCCCGTTCTGGCTGTAGACCAGCATGGCGTCCTCGAGGCATTTCTCGATCGGGATGCTGCGCGTCAGCGCAGCCGCGTCGGCACCTTCGGCGACGATCCATTTGGCATCCGGCTTCAATCCGGCCTCCTGGAGCACCAGCTTGAGGCTGACGCCGGTCCATTCTGCACAACTGACCAGACCTACAAGGTCCGACGCGGTCTTGCCGTAAGGCTTGCTGTAGCCGGGATTGCCGGAGCATTCGAGAAAGTGGACGCGCGATTCCGACGGGAAACGCCTGAGATCGTCCATAGTAAAAATCAGCGGGCGCTCGACCAGCCCGTGCAGCATCAACCGGTGCTGGGCCGGATCGATGGTCGGAACGCCACCATGATGACGCTCGTAGAACAGTCCGTTCGGCGTGATGATGCCATCGAGCTCCTGCAATGGCGTCCGGCTGGAGGCCGAGATGTACTGCTTGAGCGTCTTCGAGATGTTCTTGACGACGCCCTTTTCGAACGGTGACGGCGCGCCGTAGGGCTGGCTTCCCATCGGTTCGCCGGGCGCCTTCATCCATTCGGGAATGTTGGGTGGAAGGTTGTCGGTCTCGGCGGCAACCGATGCGCGGGCGCCCAGGACGGTACCACCCGCCACCGCAGCACCGCCGCGCAGAAAGCGGCGGCGAGTCGTCCCCGCGGGTTTGTCGAATGTTCTGCTCATTTGCGGATCCTCGGCTGAAGCGCGACCCGCATGAAACATTCTGCGACGAGCATTTGCAATTCGCACCTGTTTCAAAAACGGGCGATTTCCATCTGGACTTATCTACATCCGGTGGCGGCGACGGCAGTTCTCTTCTTCGCAATGCACAAACGGCTCGTCCGTCACTCGCCCGGCGCGATCGCATTGCTCGGGGTCGGACGGTCGGCGATCTGTTGGCCGAACAGGCTGCCTATCAGTTCGACCGCGGTGCGCGCGGTGCGGCCACGCTCGTCGAGGAACGGATTGAGCTCGACGATGTCGACTGATCCGACCACGCCGGAATCATGCAGAAGCTCCATGATCAGATGCGCCTCACGATAGGTCGCGCCGCCCGGCACCGTCGTGCCCACTCCGGGTGCGACGCAGGGGTCGAGAAAATCGACATCGAAGCTGACATGCAGCACGCCGTTGCTGGCCCTGACGCGCTCGATGACGCGGCGGATCAGCACGGCGACGCCGAACTCATCGATCTGGCGCATGTCGACAACCCTAATCCGGCGCGTGCGGATCAACTCCTTTTCGAGCTTATCGATTGAGCGCGCGCCGAACAGGTCAAGCCGATCGGGACCGATCGGGGCACGGGGATCATCGCCGAGCAATCCGTCGAGGCCGGGTTCGCCGCAAAGGAATGCCGCCGACATGCCGTGCATGTTGGCGGTGATCGTCGTCTCGGGCGTGTTGTAGTCGGCATGTGCATCGAGCCAGAGCACGAACAGCTCGCGTCCGCGCTCCTGCCAGTGACGGGCCATGGCATTCACCGATCCCATCGACAACGTGTGATCGCCGCCGAGAAAAATCGGCAGCGCGCCGGTTTTCGCGATCTCGTAGCCTCTGTGACTCAGCACGCGCGTCCAGCGCTGGATTTCGCGGTAGTGATTGGCTTTGTCGGGCGGCCTGTCTGCGAGGTCCCGGAGCTCCGCCACGGAGAGATCGCCGTAATCGACGACCTCGAAATCCAGGCTCTCGAGCAGCGTCGCAAGGCCGGCGGTGCGGAGCGCCGCAGGGCCCATCAGGGTACCGCGCTGCGAAGCCCCCATGTCGATGGGAGCGCCGAGCAAGGCGATACGCCGGGCTCGATCCGTCGTGGTCGGGTCGGTCACAGCTGTCTCCTGAGATCAGCAAGATTGAGCCAGCCTAACAGAGATTCGCATCCGTCGTTTCACGGGGGGCGGTCCGCGCAGGGGCGCATCGTCTCGGAACAAAAGCCCGCGCGCCGAATTGCTCATTCAAGGCCGGTACCCGCCGTAAAAACCACGGCGCCTGTCGCGGATAGCCAAAGGTCAAGCGACCCGCTGTTCAGAACGAGCGCTCGCGCGGATAGCCAAAGGTATCGGCCTCCGTCACATGATCAGCCCGGAGGTCGCGCACTTGAGCACGGAGATCCCGCAATCTACCTCGCATCCCGGCATGGCCGAGCGCGCCATCGACGCAGCGACGGACGTATCCCACACAGTCGGCGAGATCGCAGGTGGCCTTCATGCTGCTGTAGACCGCATAACCTCCGCAATCGACGAAGCGCGAAAGCCCGGCCGGCCCCTCGCGACCGTCGCCGCGATCACGCGCGAAGCGCCGCTCGCCAGCCTCTTCGTTGCTTTCCTGTTCGGCGTCGCGGTCGCGCGTCGGCGCTAACGCATGTGCTCAGGAAGCGGCTGCCGCCTGATGTCCGGTTTACCGGCAACACAGTCGCCGCAGAGAGCAGCGGACCTGCAGCGATTGGGATCACGCAATAAGCGAGACCTCCCCCGACTGATTTCATCTTACATTGTCGCGCCGATCGGTTGTTTGTGAAAATCTCGTCCATACCATCAGTTTAGTAGAGACGGACGGCTTCGGATCAAAAGCACACGCATTCAATTGACCTTCGGCAAGGGCCAAAAGCAGCTCAAGCCTTCCCGTGAGAGGACGGGTGCAGTCCACTCCGGCTGTGAGCATCGATTAGCCCGAAAGGTGCCGAACGCACCGTTGTGCTCTTCGTTCCTGGATCGGCTTTCACTCGCGTCAGGGGACAGCTAATTGAGCTTATGCCGCAACTCCTTGGCCACCGCGGAGTTCGGTGATGACCTCCTTCTCGCGAGGCAATTGCGGATGCTCCAAACAGGGCGGGACTGCGGATTGCTGCCGCCGATCCGGCCAGTACGACTGGCTAGTATGCTGCTGGCGATCGTCTAGCGCTCATGTGCGCCACTCCTGCTGATCCGAGATCCGCTGTCGTTTAGCTGGCTTGTTCTTGGCGCTCAGCCCAGTTAGGCCTCAATCGTAGCTCCGCCATTTCGATCCTAATCGGCACCAGAATTGAGCTGCCGATGACAATAAAGGCGTGCAGTAGCGGTGCACACGACGGACCCGGACCTCTCCCCATGAAGGTCAACGCCCGGGCCCACAGAAAAACAGACCATGCGGTCGTCTGCGCCCGGTAGGCTGATATCTACTCCCGTCTGAGCTGCCACAGACACCTCCAGAGTTGTATTGCAGTCTCGCTTGCGAAGATCAGATCGCACTCTCGCCCAGGCCAAGTGCGCTCTGTGAATGGAATGCACCGCTGGAGCGCGCAATAGGAACAATTCAAAAAACCGTGAGTTGGATTGCAAGAAATCCGAAAAGAGAGAGGGTGATGCGATGACGCGGTCCGTGGAGGAATTAAGACGTGAGTCCGAGCGAAGTCGCGCTCAGTTGGCCGCTACGGTCGATCGGCTGAAAGAACAGGTCTCGGAGACGGCCGAGGACATCCGCCTCAAGGTCTCGCCGCAGCACATCAAGTCGGAAGTATCCGACTACGTCACCCATACGACAAAGGGCTGGGTCGACGGACTGAAACAGCAAATCATGGACAACCCTATGCGAGCGGTGGCCGCCGGGACCGCCGTGGCGATTCCACTTCTGCGCTTGGCGCGCGGTGTCCCCCTGCCGCTTTTAATGATCGGTGCCGGCTTGGCGCTCACCTCGAAAACCGTGCGAGACCGCGCCGCCGAGGTTTCCGGCCCTGCGATGGACAAGGCGGGCGAGGTTTTCGAGGACATGGCGGGCCGAGCGCGCGCCATGCAAGGCGATCTCAGGGATCAACTATCTTCCGCCAGTAATCAGGCCGCCAGCATGGCCGATATCGCGCAAGATTCGACTGCCGGTCTCGCGGCGGATTTGCGCGCACGGGCTACCCAGGCCGCCGACACTATTGGCGAGAAGCTTAAGAGCGGGGTGGATGCGGCGAAGGAAAGTGCCTCCGCAGCGAAGGACGCGGCCGGCAGAGCGCCCCAACAAGCTCGCGCGATTATCAGCGATAATGCCGCGCTGATCGCCGGCCTTGGCGTGGCGATCGGAGCCATCGTCGCAGCCGCTCTTCCGGAAACCAAGGTTGAAGCCAAGGCAATGGGCCAGACGAGCGACGGCGTGAAGCGCGCCGCTGCCGAGGCGGCTCAATCGGGATTTGACGGGGCAAAAGATGCCGCAATGTCGGCAGCCGACGCGGCAACAAGCAGGGTCGCTGAGGCCGGCCTCGGTGAGCATGCCAGCCGCATGACTCAGAACCTCGCTGACTCCCTCAAGACAGCCGCCGACGATGTCGTTGGAGCCGCTTTCAATCCCTCCCGCAATTCCAATACCTGAAGGAACGCACCATGAGCGATCTAGACCTGAGCAGAAGCACGAATTCAAATGAAGATCGGAACGCGGGATCTCCCAAGAACCTGAAGGACCAAATGGCGGAGGCTGGCGCGACTGTGAAGCAGCGGGCCGACGAGGCCTTCCGGGCAACCGCTGACGTCGCCCAGGACAAGTTCAAGGAAGCCGGGGATGCGGCCAAGGACCTCGCTTCGGGGACGATGGACCAGATTCGCGGCCAGGCACGCGAGCAGCAGCGGTCTGGAGCCGAGTTCATTGAGCGACTTGCCGGCAATGTTCGGGAAGCGGCTCGCGCCTTCGAGAGCGATGTGCCTTTTGCGGCCCGCGGCATCAACTCCGCCGCGGACTATGTTGAAGATACCGCCGAGAAGATCCGCAACGGCAGCTTCCGCGATCTCCTCGATGGCGCAACCGATTTCGCGAAGCGTCAGCCAGCTGCTTTCCTTGGCGTCTCGGTGCTCGCCGGTTTCGCCGCCGTCCGCTTCTTGAAGGCCTCCGGCGGTGACTCGCCTTCATCGCGACCTGGAACGAACAGTGGAACGTCCTCGGCGCAGGGCGACGAATGGCGCGGAACCACGTCTTCCGCCAAGGCCGGTCACGCATCAATGCAGGGCTCATCGGCGCCCAGCAACAATCCGCAGCGAACGACGTCCTTCAAAGGCGGCAGCGTGTCATGACCATTCAGCATGATATCGAGACAAGCCAGAACGATCTTCGGACCATCTCCACGCTGGTAGCCGAAGCGATGGGCCAGTTCGCCAAGCTGTTCCAGAACGAGATCGACTTGGCCAAGGCTGAACTCAGCGACAGAGCGCAGAAGATAACGGGAGCAGCAGGCCTCCTTGCCGGTGGCGCTCTCCTGGTGATCCCCGCCTTTGTGATGGCGCTGTTGGCGCTGTCCGCGGCGTTGATCTCCGCGGGATGGTCTCAACCGCTTTCCTACCTGACATCCGCGATTGTCGCTGGCGCCATTGCGGGCGTGCTGTTTGCGGTCGGCATCAACCGGCTGGATGCCCGTAATCTTGCGCCGCGGGAGACCATCCGGCAGCTGGAAAAGGACAAGGACACTGTGAAGGGAATGGTCCGATGAGCAGCACGCAAACTGGCTTTTTCGATAGTCTGGTCGCAGCGGCCAAGGAAAATCCCCTCGCCGCCGTCCTTATTGGAGGCGGCGCGCTGTGGCTTATGGCTGGTGACGACAGGATCAAGGGCGCGGCTCGGTCCACGGCGGCTGCCGCGTCCGGTGTGGTCGATAGCGGAGTGAGCACAATGCGGACTACGGCATCGGCGCTCCAGCGCACTGCGGCGCCTCCCACGGCGCCCGAAATGGATCACGTAGGGTCACTCGATGGCGACGATACGTTGCGGTCAGCCAAGGGCGCCGCATCCAGCGTTCTGTCGGACACCGCCGACAAGATGAGGGCCCAGTTTGAGAGCGGCGTAGAGATGGTGCGGGACGGCTTCGCCAAAGTAGGCGACCAGGTTCCGGGCGGCGAAGCCGTCTCAAAAGCAAAGTCGTCGTTGTCTGATATGCTCGAAAAGCAACCGCTGGTGCTTGGCGTCGTCGGCTTGGCCATCGGCGCTGCAGTCGCAGGGGCATTTAGAGCAACCGACATCGAGAATGAGTATGTCGGAGAGACCAGCGATGCTGTGAAGGCCGACCTGAACAGCCGTGTTGGTGCCGTCTCGCAGGCGTTGCGCGAAAACTCCGACACGCTGTTGGCAGAGGTTTCCGATACCGGCGGCGAGGCTCTGGATCGGATCAGGCAGACCGGGATCGATGCAGTCGAAGCAGCCCGTGAAAAGGCCAAGTCGTCCTGATGTGCTGTGGCCACGAAGAGTCGTCGCCACGTCCGCGGCGACTCTTCCGAATTATTCCGCGTAAATCAGTGCATCATCCAGGTGCCCAGCTCGCGCTCCCCGATTCGTGATCAGCGCTCCTCGTAGCAGTAGATCCGCTTCGGGGATGCTGTGCGCGCTGTCGGTAAGAACAGCTCCTGGTCATCCCGACGACCGCTTGTGGTCACAATGCCAAGATCTCAACGCGAAGATCTCAACGTGAGCAACTCTGGTCCGCATGCCCCTGATAAGCCGACCTCTTGGGAGGGGCCGGCGCCTCGCCGACGGGCCAGATACCGAAGATCGACAGCTTTCCGGTTTTCCCGTCCCCGACACAGCGGCCGTCCTGCGACGGGTGAGCGGTGTTACGGGAACCTTCATCGCGAAGCTCAAGTGTTCAGGCGGCACTGACGGCGGCGCACTCGGCTGCGAGGAATTGCCGCTCGAATGCTTCCGCCGGCATCGGACGGCCAAAGAAATAACCCTGGCCTTCCTCGCATCCCATGCTCACCAGGAAGTCGGCCGTCGCGCGATTCTCGATGCCTTCGGCCACGACTGTCAATCCGAGCTGTTTGCTGAGGCCGATGGTCGACCCGACGATCGCGGCATCGTCGGAGTCCGCGAGCAGACCGAACACGAACGACCGGTCGATCTTGAGCCCGTCGAGCGGAAACTTCTTCAAATAGCTCAGGCTTGCATAGCCGGTGCCGAAATCGTCGAACAGGACGCGGACGCCGAGCTGCTGGATGCGTTTGAACATGTCGAGCACGCGCGCTTCATCATGAAGCAGGATGTCCTCGGTAACCTCGAGCTCAAGCAGCGACGGTGTGAGCCCCGTCGCTTCGAGCATCCCCGCAACCGAATGCGCCAGATCGCCGGACTGCAACTGCGAGGGCGACAAATTGATCGCGACGCGCACTCTGTCGCCGGACAATTCCCAGGCGCGTGCCTGCCGGCAGGCGTTCTCCATCACCCAGTTTCCGATCCGCTCGGACAGGGCCGAGCTATTGACCACCGGCATGAACTCTCCTGGCGAAACGTAGCCGCGCACGGGATGCCGCCAGCGGATCAGCGCTTCGGCCCCGACCAGGCTGGCGTCGACCAGGCGAACCTGGGGCTGGTAGAACAGCTCGAACTCGCCGCGATCGGCGGCAAGCGCCAATTCACTCTCCAGCGTCAGCCGGTTCTCCAGCTCCTCCCGGATCGCGCTCTCGAAGATCACATGGCTGCCCCGCCGGGTCAGCTTTGCCTTGCTCAGAGCGAGATGGGCATTGCTCAGGAGATCGTCGGCGTTGTGCCCGCCTTCCGGATGGATGGCGACGCCGATGCTGATTCTGACGCGATGCTGCCGCGTGCCGGTCGCAAGCGGCGCTTCGAAGGCGCGCGCGATGCGCTCGGCGAACTCTGCGATTGGCGGGTCGCCATCGGCGCCTTTGCGCACAATGGCGAATTCGTCTCCGCTAAGCCGGGCAACGACAGCGCCGCGCGCCTCGGCTTTCAGGCGACCAGCGACCGCCTGCAGCACGAGATCTCCGGCCGAATGACCCAGCATGTCATTGATGCTCTGGAAGCCGTCGAGCCCGATCACGAGCAGCGCGACCTCGCAAGGGCGCTGCCCCGCATCCGCGATCATGCCGACCAGCCCTGCATGCAGCATGTTGCGGTTGGCAAGACCGGTCAGCGCGTCGTACTCGGCGAGATATCTGACGCGTTCGGCCTCACGCTTGCGGAC
Organism: Bradyrhizobium lupini; assembly: GCF_040939785.1. Lineage (NCBI taxonomy): Bacteria > Pseudomonadati > Pseudomonadota > Alphaproteobacteria > Hyphomicrobiales > Nitrobacteraceae > Bradyrhizobium > Bradyrhizobium lupini. The sequence goes on along the minus strand of NZ_CP162553.1, from coordinate 6,027,277 downwards.
CGAGATATCGCGCAGGATGGCTCCGTACTGGAAGCCGTCCGTTCCCTGCCAGCCCGAGAAGCTCGCCTCGACCGGGAAAGTTTCACCGTTCTTGCGCCGCCCTTCGAACTCGACGACGACCGCCCCGCCAGGGACCAGGAGGGCCTGGCGCGCGGCGTCGCGCATGGACGGCCTCGCGTCACCGTCCACCGACACGGCGCACAGCGTTTCGAACGGGCGGCCGATGATCTCGGCGGGCATATAGCCGAAGATCGCACTGGCGCCGGGATTCCACACGGTGATCAGCTGACCTTCGTCGGTGCAAACGAGGCCATCGCCGAGCGACATCGCGATACGATGAAAGCGGCTTTCGGCGATGCGCCCCAAGAGACCGCGGAAATCGATTTCGTCGAGTGCGATCGCCGTCAGATAAGCCACAATCGCGATGTGGAACAACGATGTGTCGATGATGAAGGGCCATCTTGCTTGCACGAGGACCGCCAGCAGCTCGAAAACCGCCCCGGCCGAGATCAGGATTGCGGCGCGAATTCCCGGTCCGAAGCGGCGCCACGAATACACCATCAGCAGGCAGATCCCAGCGAGACCCAGGATCATCCCGGTATCGGAGGTCCAGCGCAGCATCCGGTTCTGGAGGATCGATTCCGCTGCCAGCGCCTGGAGGATGGGTCCGGAGATGATGCGGCCATTCGGAACGCTGAAGCGGTCGCCGAATTCGAGCGCCGTCGCTCCAATGATGATCTTCTTGTCTCTCAGCTTGTCCAGAGCGGCGGTTTCGCCGCGGAGCACGTCGACATAGGAGACACTCGGAACCGAGTTCGCCCGAATGCTGAAATCGATCAGGAAAGGCGGCCGCCGATTGGCGTTCTGCCCGGCCAGCACGACGGCCATCGATGGCATCACGGCATCGCCGAGCTTCTCGCCGAACGGATAGCGGCGAACGAGCCCGTCGGATTCGATCGCGACATTGACCAGCGCCGGCCACGACTGGTTGCCGAACGGCTTGAGGGGGCGATTGATGTGAGCTGCGCCGCCATTCGGCGCGGGCTGCTTGAAGGACGGCAGGATGGTCGAGCCGCCGGCCTTACGCAACGCGTTGACGAAAGCCTCGTCGGAGGCGGGATCGGATGGCGAGCTGAAATCGACGTCGAAAGCGACGTCCTGCGCCCCCGCGGCCTCTAACCTGTGCAACAATTCCGCGTGCAGCCGGCGCGGCCAGGGCCACACCCCGATCTGGTCGATCGAGGGCGCGTCGATGGCCACCACGACGACGTTGCCGCTCGCGGCACGCGATTGCCATGCGAACCGCAAGTCGGTCAGCGCGTTGCGAAGCGCACCATGCCACCCCGTGGACAGCACGATCGCCAGCGCGGTCACGACTAGAATATGCGGACGATAGCGCGTCACTCCGATCCTCCCGCGCACCTGCTTCTGCAGGTACGCCCCCTCATCCCCTACGAAATCGCCTCAGTGCTTGTTGTGGCCAAAGGCATTGCCGTGGCCATTGCTGCCGTTGCCGCCGCCGTTGCCGTTGCCGTTACCGTTGTTGCCCCTACCGTTACCGGTGGCGCCGTTGTTGCCGTTACCGTCGCCGGAATTCCCATTGCCGGAATTGCCGTTACCGGAGTTGCCCTTGCCGGGGTTGGACTTGCCACTGGAATTTCCACTGCCGCCGCCAGAGCCGTCGCTAGACGCACCGGCCGTCGTCGCGGCTATTGTCGTGCCGGCGGCCGAGGAGCTGGTGCTGCCAGCCGTCACGCCGCTGCTCGTAGTGACCGCAGTCTGGCCGGTGCTGTTGGATGCCGTCGTGCTCGCTTTCGAGTCGCTCCAGACCGTCTCGGTGCTGGCGTGCGCGTTGCGCACCTGTCCGGGGGCACCGCCGCCGTGGGCGAGCCCGTGCGTGACCTTGTGGACGTTGAGCTTGACCTCGCCCAGCGAACTCGAGATGCGCACGACGCCGGGCTTTGCAGCACCGCCCTTGGACGCGTGAGCTCCGGCCGCCGGTTGCGATGGCTTGAGCGCGCCGGCCGCCTTGGCGCCCTTGTCGATCGGACCGAGCGCGTGGATCGCATGGCCGTTCGCGGCGTTGCGCGGGGCCGACAGACCTGATTTCGGCACCGGGACGCGCTCGATGCTCGAGGCGCGCGGCTTGCCGTGCTCGATCGGATTGAAGGTGCCGGAGCCGCTCAGAGAGAGGCCGGGCTTGCCATGCTCGAAGACGGTGGCGGCCTGCCCCGGCAGGACCTGGGCGATCTGCCCCGTCTTGAAGTCGGAGACCTCGACTTGGCCGCGAAGCACGCCCACCTTGGTGCTGCCCGCATTCACGGTGACGCTGAACTGGGTGCCCTTGACCACGGCGGCGAGATAGGGCGTCTCGACCTCGAAGTGCTTGACGTTGCGCTTCTCGACCTCGAGCAGGATCGAGCCCGCCTGCTGGATGATGGTGGTCGAGAGACCGTCCTTTTTCTCCGTCGGCAAGCCGACCACCGAGTTGGGAGAGATCAGGATGGTCTCCTCGCCGCGGACGAGCAGGACGCGGCCATTACGTCCGGTACGAATGGTGTCGCCGGGCTTGAGTGCCTCCTGCTGATTCAACGACACCTGCTGCGCGGCGCTAGTGGCGACCCAGACCTCGCCGGTGGCCTTGCCAACCGACCAGACGCCATCATCCGCAGCGGATGCGGCGGAAGCCGTTCCGAGCATCAGCGCAGCCGCCAAGGCGCACCGCATTCCAACCTTGTTCAGCATGACGATCCTCAGTCCGCGTTACAGCCGGCCTTGAGGGGTATCCGAAATCACTCAACATAGGATTAGCGGGAAGCGGCCAGCGGAGCGGTCGCGTTAACCATTCGTTGACCATAAAAAACTATGAAAAATCATGTGGCTAACGAACCCTTATAGCATCAGGGGCACATCTCCGTCGAACTACGGGGACAGGCGCGTCGCGCGCGTTGCGAAGCGGCATCTCGTTACCGCAGCGGTGCTGTTGGCGCCGTTCTTCGCGGGAGTCCCTCAGGCTTTCGCGCAGCAGGCGAACCAGCCGGGTTTCGATCCGCGCCAACCTCAGAAATATTTTGAGAACCAAACCGAGCGGGAATCCCTGAGCCGTCCGCCGGTCAGGCTCCCAACAATCGACCAGCCCAGCACCGGCGGCGATACCAGGCCTCAATTCGTGCTGCGCGGCGTCAACGTCAGCGGAGCCCGCGCCGTTTCCCCCGATCGCATCGCCGCGGTCTACCAGCCCTATGTCGGCAAGAAGGTTTCGCAGGCGGATCTCGCCGCGATCGCCGGCGCGATCAGCGATCTCTACCGTGCCGATGGTTTTCACTTGAGCCGTGCGATCGTGCCGCCGCAGGACATTGCCGACGGCCTGCTCCGGATCCAGGTGATCGAAGGCGCCATCGTGCAGGCCGAGCTGAAAGGCGATGGCGCCGAGCAGTTCGGCGTGAGACCGATGCTTGGGCCGGTTCTGGCTGAGCAACCGTCGCGCCTGGCAACGCTGGAACGTCAGCTCTTTCTCGTCAACGGCAGACCTGGCGTCCGGATCACCGATACCGCACTGGAGGAGATCGGCGGTGCAACCGGCCGCTTCCGCCTCATCGTCTATTTGAAGACCTGGCACGTCTTCTCGTCGTTCGGTCTGGACAATCTCGGCTCATCATCAGTCGGTCCGTGGCAGACCTATGCGACCGGCGCGTTCAACTCCTATCTCACGGCCGGCGACACGCTGGCGGTCAACCTGTCGACCATCGCCAACGACCCCCGCCAGCTTGGCTTCGCACGGCTGTCCTACGATGCACCGATCGGTGTCGACGGCGTGCGTCTCGGCGGGTCTGTCTTATACAGCGCGGTCAGGCCGGGCGATGCGCGCCGCCTCGACAGCGACATCACCACGACCGAGGCGTTCGAGCTGCGTGCCAGCATCGTCCCATTGCAGTCGCAATTGTCCTCGCTGACCCTGACCGCGGCGACGACCTTCAGCAACGTGTCCGAGCATGACCTTTACGGCCCCTGGTACAACGACCACATCAGGACCGCGAGCCTGACCGCCGACTACCGGCTCCAGGATCATTTCGGCGGCACCAATTTCGCGACGCTGATCTACCGCCAGGGCCTCGACATCTTCGGTGCCTCGCATTTCGACGACGACCTGTTGTCGCGCGATGGCGCGTCATCGAACTTCTCCGTGCTGAACCTCTGGTTCACGCGCTACCAGACGCTCAACGACGTCTGGTCGCTCAAGCTCTCCGCTGCGAGCCAGACGGCGTCACGGCCGCTGTTCACCTCGCAGCAATTCTATCTCGGCGGCGCTGCCTTCGGGCGCGGCTATGGCGCAGCCGAGATCAGCGGCGACAATGGTCTCGCCGGCTCGCTCGAACTGCGCTTCGACCAGAAGCTCAATTTCCGCTATTGGACCGGCTATCAGCTCTACGCCTTCGGTGACGCCGGCGCAGTCTGGAACCACGGTTACCGCCTGAGCGAGGGCCCGTCGCTGACCTCGGCCGGAGCTGGCGTGCGGTTCTTTCTGCCAGACGATTTCCGGGCCGATCTCGGCGTGGCCGTCCCCCTGAGCTACCGGGCGCCCGACAACGAGCGCCGCAGCCCGCGCTTCCTGTTTACTCTGTCAAGCGCGTTGCAGCTCTGCTCCGAACGCGGCAAGGGCGGTTGTCTGTAAACCCCTTGTCCTTCGCGCTGTAGCCCGCGACATGCGGCCCCTGGGCTCCGGCTCACAGCCTTGCCTAAATTTAATCCCGTAACCTGCTCACGATCGCTCGATCCGGGAGTTCCCAATGGCCATGTTCAGTCAAAAGTGATTTGAGACGGAACCATGAAAAGGGTGTTTGCAGTTCTGGCGTTTCTCTGCGTCCTCGGCGTCGGCCAGTATTTCGTCGTCAGCCGGTTCGCGATCCGCCATGAGGTGTTGACCCTGTTCGACGCCGCCCGCCAGCGGCCGATTGCGGTCGAAATCGCTGTACGGCGCGATTACGAGACCAAGGCCAATCTCGGCCTCTGGAAGCTCCCGCTCGCCATCATCAGCAACGGCAATACCGTCAAGGCCACCGAATATTCCTTCCTCGCCAACGTGCTCGCCGCGCGCGGTTATCTCGTCGCCAGCATCCAGCAGGATCTGCCGAGCGATCCGCCGCTGATGACCAAGGCCGGCCAGCAATATGTCGGTCGGCGCGAGGTCTATATCCGTTGCGAGGCCAACATCCTCTTCACCTTGGGCGAGTTGAAGCGGCGGCAGGAGAACGCCGACTACGACCACATCACGCTCGTCGGCCATTCCAACGGTGGCGACGTTTCGATGTACGTCGCCCATCAGCACCCGGAGCTGGTGTCGAAAGTGATCACGCTCGACAATCTGCGGGTACCTTTCGTGCTTAGCGACAACATGAAGATCCTGTCGTTCCGCTCGAAGGATCCGCATTTCGTAACTGATCCCGGCGTGCTGCCGACGCCAGAAGAGGCCAAGGCGCGCGGCATCGACATTATCCACACTGGCGCACAGCATACCGAGATGAGCGATCGCGGTCCCGATGCGGTCAAGGAGAAGATCCAGGCGACGCTCGACCGCTTCCTGCGCGACAGCGCCAGCAGCGCGCTCGCCCCGGCCGATACACGAAGCCCGATGATCATGAACCCCGGCGACTATTAGTCCGGCCCCTTTGCGGCAGATCAAGGCTGCCGCGAGCCGACCCCGATAGAAAGAGCCTCGTCATCTCGGAGAGGCACGTGTCGCACTCCATCGATAGCCTTGATACGAAAAGACACGATACGACAAGCTTTGGCCTGCCCGCGGCAAGGACGCCGAGATCTGCCCGGCATCTCTATCGTTCGGCTCGCAAGCTGCTGCGGTCGATCATCGCCCGCATCGACCTCTCGCAGTTTCCGGGTTCGTGTTGCGGATGAGGATGGCGTCGCTAGCCAACAACACACAGGATTGCCCCATGCACCGGCATTTGAGACGAATTTGCCTGCTGGTTGCCGTGGCCTTGAGCGTGGGCACGTCGTCCGCTCTCGCCGCCGATGCAGATCACGGCGCCGACCTTGCGAGGCGCTGGTGCGCCAGCTGCCATGTCGTGGCGAACGGCAAAACTCAGGCGAGCGCCGACCGAGTCGTTCCGAACTGAAGTCAGGCCTGCGCGCAACGGACACGAAAGAGGGGACGCACCCGAAGATGCCGAATTTCCCCTTGAGGCGGATCGAAGCCGGCGATATCGCGGCCTACATCGCATCGCTGCGTTAGCAGAGCGACCTGGTCAAGACACCTGCGACAGATGCAAATCCCTGCCTGAGAACCGACAGGGATCAGCGGAAAGGATGATGGGCGGCGAATGAGGTCCATTCGACGGCCCATCATGGACCGATACCAGTGCGGATATTCACGCGGTGCAAGTCCAATCTGTGGACGCGCCGTGAACACACCGAGAATTAGGACTTGCCCTTCCCCGGTTGCATCAGACTACCGGTCATCTGGCGCATGTGGTCTCCGGCACTGGTGAACTGGCTGCGCAGGAAATCCGATTGGATCTGCATCGCCTCCTGAAGGTCGGTCGCATGGACGAGCTTGCGGGCATGCTCGAACGCCGACTTCATGTTCTGCTCGGTGAAAGCGAGCGCCTGCTTCGAGACGTCCGCCCCCGCGCCCGGAACGGTCGTCATCGATTTGGTGGCGGCTTCGAAAAACATGCCGAATGCCTTTTCCGCTTGGTCAATCGTCTTCTCGGCCAAGTCGCGCAGTTCGGCCGGAACTTCGAGCTTCGGTTCGATCATGGTCGCACTCCTCCCGTTTTCAGAACTGAATACCACACTTGCCGGATCGCCTGCCAGCGTCCAGCCCCGGGGAAGACGTCGCCCGGCGGCCTGCTGTGGCAGGAAAACATAAGGCCGGCGCGCAAGCCGGCTCAGGACAGGGGGTGTTCGGGGAGGGTTTCTTCGGTGGCGAGGTCTTCGACGAGCTTGATGACCTCGAAACGCTGCCGGGGCGCGAGCTTCAGAAAGGCCCGGAGCAGGCGCAGGCTTTCGACGGTGCCGCTTGCAGGCGCGCCGAGCTTGAGGTGCAGCTCAGCTGCGAAATTGAGGTTCTTCATCTCGCACCTATGACAAGCATCGGACTTCGTGATCCAACATCGAGGTCCCAACTAAGAACCCAACGCCACAACTGGATGCCATAACCGGATGCTATGGCGACGGCGCGCCTTCGGCCGGGGGAAGCCCGGTGTGTTCGCACGCCGAGCTACATCTGCGGCGCGCACACCTGAACAGGTTGCAACTATGTCAAGAAACAACCCCTCCGGCAAGCCTAACGGTTGGCGCAGCGATGCTTCGTCTGCATCGCACCACGGCAATTCCGGATAACAGGAATAGGGCCGGCCGTCACCCACCTGCGTCAAGAAGCGGCATCGATCAGGCATACAGCCTCGATTGCCGTCAATCGACGCTGCGTTTCGTGTTGTTTCGGATGTGAATGGACGTTGGTGGACGCGAACCAGTGCTTCTTCAGCGTATACACGTAATTGTTGAGTCTGGCGTCGGCGGTTGTATCGTCGACGAAATAGGCGTCGATCTCGCGCTATGGATCGGCAGCCACAGCGCGGCCTTCTGACCAAGAGACAAACTATGACGTTTGGATTTCATCCAAACCCGTCCCCTCGAGCTCTTGGACTTGGACCCGCCTTTTCGCATCAGGATTCATCGGGCCCCATTTGTTTCCGGCCGTGAACCGTTTTCGAGGAGCAAACGACAAAGCGGAGGCGAAACAGTCACGCAGATCACGGGCGCCGTGGCCGATGCATTGATCGATCTGGGCGCCCCAGCACCAAAGGACGACGGCATGCTTTCTCGCTGCGATCTCATCAAGGGCGCCGCAGTCGCGCTTCTCACCTTCTCGACACAAAGCGCGTGGGCGCAGGAGACCAGGATGAACCTGTTCAAGATCGTCACCATCAAGGATGAAATCGTCGTCGGATTGTCGACGGAGGAGCTTCAGGCCCTCGGCGGCAATGATGCGAGCGCCGTTGCACATGCTCTGGCACAGAAGGGCGATCTCACCGTCTGGCAATACAACGTGCATCGCGGTCCGAACGGCGAATTGCAGCAGGCGCCGACCGCCAGAATCGGCCTTTTGGCCAACGCCTCGCTGCGAGTCGAGCCCTATGCCACGACCTACCAGATCCTACCGCATCCCTAAGCACAAGACCGGCGCGCCCACGATCGTGGTCGCGGGCGCGCCGTTGTCATCTTCGTTGCCCTGCACGCTGTCTCCCCGTTTCCGCCGCAAAGCCATAGATCACTGCCAGCCGGTCCAGGCATTCACGGAAACGTCGGGCAAAATAGTCGATCCAGCGCTGCGTACGGACGGCGCGACGCTGGCCGATCTCGTCCATGGTCAGGCCCAGCACCAACACGTCGTGCACTAGCGCGGCACCGTCTGTGCCGAGTTCGCGCTCGATCCGGTTCAGCCGCAGCACCGCCTGGCGTTGGCTCTCGGTGACCGGCTCGCGCATGCGCGCGCCATCGACATATTCGCGAGTCGGGTCCATTGCCTGAGGGCCTCGCTCGGCCTTCTCCCAATCGTCCTGGAAGGCGCGCCCGCCGCGATACTGCGCCTCGTCGATCTGACGGTGCGCATGCAGCCGGCCGAGCGGATCGCTGCGGATCGACCGCACGGCCATAATCTTCTCGCCGGGGTCGAGCGCCAGCGGATTGTCCACCTCGACTTCCGCCACCTCCGCATTGAACGGTATCTCACGTGAGCGTCGGTCGTAGACATTCGCCGATTTGAAGGAACTGTTGCGGCGGACACGTGCCACTCGGATACTCCTTGCGAATTGACGATTGAACGGACGGTCGTGAGGTCACGCGGCAGAGACCAGCCTCAGCACGACGGGGCCGGCGACGCGGGCGGATCCAGCTCCGGCGCGGCGCGTCAGGCGCGCATGCGGCGTGCAATAGCTCGAGCCCGGCTCACTTGGATGGCCGCAGAAGGTAATCTCCTCCCCGTCCTTGTCGCCACCATAGGGATAGCGACAGTCCTCGGCAGCGAGTTCGACCAACGGGACCAGGCGCGGCTGGACGCCGACGCAGCGCAATTTGACCTGCGCGGCAGGCTTCATCGCAGATTTCGGCGGCAGGTTCAGTAACGCGGGACGGTGCGGGAGGATAAGACAGGCTCCAGACGGCAGCACCGGCACGATCGACGGGCTCGTCATCCGCACCTGCACGATCAGCCCGAGCCGCTTGGCGCGGCCGACCACCGCGTTGCGCGTGTAAGCCGTTCCGAACCTTGCGTTAATCTGTCTTCCGATCTCCGCATAAGACAACCCCTTGAGAAAATAGTCGCGAAGCGCGTCGGAGTGCTCCGACGGCCAATGAGCCGGTTCCATGCTGCTGTCCTGTGATGCGCCTCCTCCGATCGCACGACCGCGAGGCGGAGCCTACATTCCGGTATTCCGAAGTCGAAGTCAAGCGATAATTCTGATATTCATAATTGCATCAATTCCGAATTTCGGATTACAAGAGACGGACGATGGACAATCGAGGGAATCACCATGTTGGACGCTGCAATGATCGAACGGGGCCTGGAAAAGACGGGCAAGAGCAAGGGCGGCCTGGCGGCTGCCATGGGCGTACGCCCCGGCGCTGTCTCGGAGATCCTCGGCGGCGAACGCCTGGTGAAGGCTTCGGAAATCATTCCGATCATGGAATATCTCGAGCTCAATCTCGCGCCGATCATGGGCCGCGTGGGGGCCGGTGCCGTGATCGAGCCGGATTATGAGCAGGTTCCCCCCGAAGGCCTTGGCGACATCGCGCTGCCCTTTCCGATCATGGAGGAGACCATCGCATTCGAGATCGTGGGCGATTCGATGCTGCCCAAATACGAGAGCGGCGACGTAATCGTAGTCTACAAGGATCAGCGCCATCCCCTGTCGAGCTTCTACGGCGAGGAGGCCGTGGTCCGGCTCAAGACCGGCGAGCGTTATCTGAAGACCATCGAACGAGGCAAATCCCCCTCCGTCGTCAATCTCAGCAGCTTCAATGCCAAGCAGATCGTCGGGGTGAAACTAGAGTGGGTCGGCGAGATCTGCCTGTCCATGCCCAAGGGGCAGCTGGAGCGGCTGCGCGCCAAGTCGGCGCGCCCGCGCAAGAGGAGCAAGTAGGCTGCAATTTCCGTTTTTACGAAATTCGCCTTGACTTGATTCCGTTTTTCGGAAATACTCTGCCGTTCCCGACCATGGGCACGGCAGGATCGTTTCATGCAGTATTTCGTCGTGATGATCGACTATGGGCGCCGCGGCCGCGAGGCAGTGGTCGACCCTGAAATCACCAGGCGCGAGGTCATTTCCCGCGTTGCCTCAGGGGAATATCGGAATATCTCGTTCATCCATGAAATCGTGGAGAATTCGGTCGAAGACGTGACCGAGGCGATCCTCGCTGAGGCTGCCCTGCCCCGGATCCCGCCCGAAGAGGTCGACCTCCAGGCTCTCCGCCTCGATCACGCCCGCGATCTGCGTAAGCACGAACGGACATAACGCAGGCCCAGGGCCGACCTTTTCCGGTCCGATCGACTCGGAACGGGCTCTGGATTTCTTATTTTGACGCGTTTTCTCTACGCGAACCGGAATCCAGTTCGCTCGAAACGCTCTGCCAGCCTGCGCCACAGCCCGGTCGGAGATCACACCGTGAGGACGGTCGATCCCGTGGTCTTGCGCGCGGCGAGATCGGCATGCGCCTTGGCGGCGTCCTTCAGTGGATAGGTCTGGCGCACCTCGATCTTGACCGCGCCGGACTTGACGACATCGAACAGCTCGCCCGCCATCGCGACCAGGCTTTCACGCTTGGCGGCGTAGGTGAACAGCGTCGGCCGGGTGACGTAGAGCGAGCCCTTCTGCGCCAGCAGACCGAGATTGAGCGGCTCGACGGCGCCGGAGGACGCACCGAACAACGCGGCGACGCCGAGCGGCGCGAGGCAATCGAGCGACTTCAAGAACGTATCCTTGCCGACCGAGTCATAGACCACCGGCACCTTCTTGCCGCCGGTGATCTCGTCCACGCGCTTCACGAAATCCTCGCGGCTATAGATGATGACATGGTCGCAGCCATGCTCCTTGGCGAGCTTGGCCTTCTCGTCGTTGCTGACGGTGCCGATCACGGTTGCGCCGAGATGCTTGGCCCACTGGGAAGAATCAGGCCGACGCCGCCGGCGGCCGCATGCAGCAGGATGGTGTCGCCGGCCTTCACCTGATAGGTCTGCCGGATCAGATATTGCGTTGTGAGCCCCTTCAGCATCATCGCCGCTGCGGTCTTGTCGTCGACACCGTCCGGCAGCTTCAGCAGTCGGTCGGCCGGGATCAGACGCGCCTCGGAATAGGCCCCGAGCGGCGAGGCGCCGTAGGCGACGCGATCGCCGGGCTTCAGATCGGTGACGCCAGGCCCGACCTCCTCGACGACGCCAGCAGCCTCGCTACCAAGCCCACTCGGCAGTTGCACCGGGTAAAGGCCCGAACGATTGTAGATGTCGACGAAGTTGAGACCGACGGCGGTATGGCGGATTCGTGCCTCGCCTGGTCCGGGCTTGCCGACACTGACTTCTTCCCAGACCAGCACTTCCGGACCACCAGTCTTATGAAAGCGAATGGCATGCGTCATGGGCGTTGCTCCCTTATCGTTGAGGTCGAAGTCCGAATATCGGATCGGGCTTTGAAATAGGTATTTGCTCCACCCGTCACAGTACAGAGACGTAACAAGAATGTCACAGCGAACGACAAACCTCCGCCGTTCCGCCTCTGTTCGAAAGAGTTGATGTCGGCCTTTCGCCGGCCGGCAGTAGCCTTCGCGCGGGTTTGGAGGTCGTCTGCGAAGGAGAGCCGAGATGCCAGCTTATGTACAGCATCATCAGGATATCGAGATCGCGCCTGTGATTTGCCCTGCTTGCATGGGGTTCCTTCCAATGTATGTGCGCGAGGTCGAACCGCATTGGAGTCTTGCCAAGATCGACTTCGTCTATGAATGCGCCGATTGCGGCGCCGAGGTCAGACAGACGATCCGCAAGCCGGAGTTGCTGCGGCACTGATCCCGCGGCCGGTTGGCCGCCCGACTATTTGCGTTGAGCGGAAAAAACGCCCATTCGCGCGGGTCTGGCCTCTCCCAAACGAGGCTTGTTCTTTGCCGTGAACGCAGGCAGAACAAGCCTCAATCAAGACCTTTGGGAGCGCCTTTTCGTGGCTGAACAGAAGCCCTCGACAGCGATCGAGGCAGTGGAGAGCGGTCTCGCCGCTCAAGGCTACATCGCGAGCCGGCAGATCGCGACCGCCGTCTATTTGTCGCAACAGATCGAGAAGCCGATCCTGGTCGAAGGACCCGCGGGCGTCGGCAAGACCGAGCTTGCCAAGGCGATCGCGGCCTGGCGCGGCCTGAAGATGATCCGCCTTCAGTGCTACGAAGGCCTCGACGAGGCCAAGGCGCTCTATGAATGGAAATACGCCAAGCAGCTTCTCTACACGCAGATCCTCAAGGACAAGCTCGGAGAAGTCCTTGGCGGCGCGCAGACTTTGCACGCTGCACTTAATCAACTCCACGATTTCGGTGACGTGTTCTTCTCCAAGGAGTTCGTCGAGCCGCGGCCGCTGCTGCAAGCGCTGGAGCAGCCGGGCGGCTGCGTGCTCCTGATCGACGAAATCGACAAGTCGGATGCGGAATTCGAATCGCTGCTGCTGGAAATTCTCTCCGATTTCCAGGTCACGATCCCCGAACTCGGCACCGTCTCCGCGATCACGCCGCCAACGGTGATCCTCACCTCCAACAGCGAGCGCGATCTCGGCGACGCCCTGAAGCGGCGCTGCCTGCATCTGCACATCGGCTTCCCCGAGCAGCGGCTCGAGGAGCGCATCGTCGAGAGCCGCGTCCCCAACATTTCGCAGACGCTGCGGCGGCAGATGGTCGGCTTCATCCACGAAATCCGCTCGCTCGACCTGAAGAAGCTGCCTTCGGTCAGCGAGACCATCGACTGGGCACGCGTGCTGGTGCTCTTGCAGGCCTCGGAGCTCGACACCGAGATCGTCAAGGACACGCTCAACGTGCTCCTGAAATACGAGGCCGACATCGAGGCGGCTCAGCCTCAGATTACGACCTTCATTGCCAAGGCAGCACGATCCAACGTCTTCGGTTGACCCCGATGCGCGAGAATATCCATCGTTTCTTCCGTGCCGCACGGGGCGCCGGGGTCCATGTCTCGCCGGCCGAAAGCATCGATGCGATGCGTGCGGTCGCGCAGGTCGGCGTCTCCGACCGGACCATCCTGCGCGATGCGCTCCTTCTGACGCTCGCCAAGTCGCAGGACGAAAAGCTCGCGCTCGGAGACTGTTTCGATCTGTTCTTCAGCCAGCCGGAGCCGCGACAGGAACAGCCTGAAGCCGACAGCAACTATGTTTCGGAGGACGCGGATCAATCTCCGTCGTCGGGCGCGGCCAGCGATGCGAGCGCCGGTTCGCCTCCCGCAGAATTGGGGCCCCTCGCGCAGATGCTGCTGTTGCAGGATCGCAACGCGATCACCGCCGCGATCGCCAGCGCCTCAGGTGCGGCCTCCCTATCCGACATCCGCTACTCCACCCAGCGCGGCATCTTCTCCAGCCGCATCCTTGACGCCATGGGGCTCCAGCGGCTGCGCGACGATCTCGAGGAGCTGACCGCGACCAATCCGGCACTGGCCGAGCGGCTTCGCGCCGCGCTCGATGCCTTGCGCGAAGCCGTCCGCGACACCGTCGCGCAGGGGCTTGCGCTCTATGCCCGCGAGGAAGCTGAAAACCTCCGCAACGAGATTCTTCGCAACGCGCCGCTTGCCCGCATCGAGCGCCGCCATGTCGCGGAGATGCGCGCTCTCATCCGCCAGATCGCACGTCGCCTGCGCGAGCGCTATTCGAAACCACGCAAGCGCCAACGGCGCGGTCCTCTCGACGTCCGCCGCACGCTGCGCCGCAATGCCGCCTGGGGCGGCATCCCCTTCTCACGGCCTGGAAGCGCAAGCATCGCGATCGGCCGAAGATCGTGGCGCTCTGCGACGTCTCGGGCTCGGTGGCGCAGGTCTCGGATTTCTTCCTGCTCCTGATCCACTCGCTGCACGAGGTGGTCGACGACGTCCATTCCTTTGCCTTCTCCTCGCATCTGATCGAAGTCAGCGACATCCTGGAATCGAAATCGCCGGAAGAAGCGATGGCCGAGATCATGTCCAAGGTCGGCTTCGGCTCCTCCGACTACGGCTCGTCGCTGGTCGATTTCGAGAAGGAGTTTATGAGCACGCTGACGCCGCAGACCACGGTGATCGTGCTGGGCGATGCCCGCAGCAACAATCTCGATCCGCGCGCCGACATCCTGCGCCGCATCTCTGAGCGCTCGAAGCGACTGGTGTGGCTCAATCCCGAAGGACGTCTCGCCTGGGGCTTTGGCGATTCCGAGATGCCGCGCTATGCGACCTTCTGCAGCGTGGTGCGCCAGTGCGCCACCGCGCAGCAGCTCGAGCGCGCGGTATCCGATATTGTGGCGACTTATCAGTAGGCCTTACCCACAGCCGACGTCAGTTTCGCCCCAGCTCCGTCTGAGCCACATTGCACTCCCGGAAATGATAGGCGATCTCGTCAAGCGCGCGCTGCTCCCATTCCTGAGCTTGCGCAAGCCAGAAAAGCCGGCGCTGCAAATCAAGCGCGGCACGCTCCCGGCACAGGGATTCCTGACTGCGAATTTCGACCAGCCTGTTCATGCACTCCACTCCTGCCGTGTGAAGCCATTCCCCGCGAATCAGCGTAACAGAATCCCGAACCCTTCGTTCTCATGATTTCTGTGCATATTGCGACGCAGAATGGGACAGCAGCGCTTCCCGTGCAGTGCGGTAGTTCGCGGACCAACATCAAGCCTACATCATCAATATGTGATCGAGGCTCGGACGGTCCTCGTGACCGAGCGGTCTTAACTCTTGTGGCGCAATGGCGTGCAGCAATTTGTGAAGAGAAGTTCTAAACGCCTCACCGAATTCCCGACTCATTGTCGTCGCACGGTCTTCATGCAGCGCCTCTAACAGAGGCGCAGGAACGGCACCACGGCTTGAGGCAACATGAGCAACGACATCGACTTCGATCTTTCGCCAGACCAATGGGAGGTTCTGAAGGCGCTTCGCGACCCGGTGCCGAACGGTCGCCTTTCCAAGGCCTATCTCATCGAGAGCCTCGTCAAGTTCGGTCTTGTCGTCGTCTGCGACGGCGTGCCGGTCATGACGCCGAATGGACGCAAGGTGCTGGTACGCGGATCGTGTCGGCTGCTGGATCTCGCGGCGTGACGCGGCCACCCGCGCGCAGAACGTGACTGTGGACCGCAAAATCGTCTGTCCACGTGACCGACGGCACCTGGAACGGTTTCCCGGCGCCGATGCGGATGCCGGTCGCACCGCAAAAAGACCGAATAGACCTCCTCCTCAGCGAAAACCGCGACAATCTGGCACGCTAGTTGCTCCTTTCGACGATCGAGACGTCGTCAAAACGGGGAGTCACCATGTCGACCATTGCCGCGGCCCCGGCCGCCGAGCCAAAGCCGCTCTACACGTCGCTGTTCGTCCAGGTCCTGGCCGCGCTGATCCTCGGCATCATTCTCGGGGTGGCCGCGCCGGATTTTGCCATCTCGCTCAAGATTCTGAGCGACGCCTTCCTGAAGCTGATTTCGATGATCGTGGCGCCGATCGTGTTCTGCGTCGTCGTGCACGGCATTGCCGGCGCGGGCGACCTCAAGAAGGTCGGACGGGTCGGCGTCAAAGCGCTGGTCTATTTCGAGGTGATGACCACAGTCGCGCTCGTGGTAGGTCTCATCCTGGCCTACACTTTCGGCCCCGGTCATGGCATGAACATCGACCCCTCGACGCTGGACGCCAAGGCGCTCAATACCTATGCCGACAACGCCCACAAGCTTCAGGGCGGCGGCATCGGCTCCTTCCTCCTCAACGTGATCCCGAGCACCTCGTTCGACGCGTTGTCGCGCAACGACGTGCTCCAGGTGCTGTTTTTCGCCGTGCTGTTCGGCGTAGGCCTCGCACTGGTCGGCGGCGAGAAGGGCAAGCTCGTGACGTCGATGATCGATGCCGCCTCGACCGTGCTGTTCCGCGTCATGGGGCTTATCGTCCGCGTTGCTCCACTTGGCGTGCTCGGCGCAGTCGCCTACACCGTCGGCAAATACGGCGTCGGCTCGCTCAAGCAGCTCGTCTCACTGGTTGCGCTGTTCTACGTCTCGGTCGGCATCTTCGTGCTGGGCGTGCTCGGCGGCGTCATGGCGCTTGCCGGCATCAACATCCTCAAATTCCTCGCCTACCTGCGCGAGGAGTTGACGATCGTGCTCGCGACCGCCTCGTCCGACGCAGTGCTGCCGCAGATCATGAAGAAGCTGGAGCGGATGGGCGTGAAGGATTCCGTCGTCGGCCTCGTGATTCCGACCGGATATTCCTTCAACCTCGACGCGTTCTCGATCTACCTGACGCTTGCGGTCGTCTTCATCGCGCAGGCGACCAACACGCCGCTGTCCTTCGGCGACCTCCTACTGGTGCTCGGCGTCTCCCTGATCACCTCCAAGGGCGCGCATGGCGTGCCGGGCTCCGCGATCGTGATTCTGGCGGCGACGCTGAACGCGGTGCCCAGCATCCCTGCGATCGGCCTCGTGCTGGTCTTGTCGGTCGACTGGTTCATCGGCATGGCTCGCGCGGTCGGCAACCTCACCGGAAATTGCGTTGCGACCGTGGTGGTGGCCGCCTGGGAAGGCGACCTCGACCGCGCCAAGGCGGCCAAGGTCCTCGACGGTGGCGAGCTTGTGGACGTGACGGCT
Source organism: Bradyrhizobium lupini (assembly GCF_040939785.1). Taxonomy (NCBI): domain Bacteria; kingdom Pseudomonadati; phylum Pseudomonadota; class Alphaproteobacteria; order Hyphomicrobiales; family Nitrobacteraceae; genus Bradyrhizobium; species Bradyrhizobium lupini. The sequence goes on along the minus strand of NZ_CP162553.1, from coordinate 6,010,426 downwards.
GGGTAACGACCGCCGTTCAGTCATTCCAATGGAGGAGCGGCGTTCCATGCGCCCTCCTCCAGACAGAGAGGAAACGCGGAAACCAGGAGTGGGCCACGGCACCCTTGTAGGCCCAGGTGCGATACTTCAGGCCCCGCTCCGAGATCAGTTCCTGATAGCCGCCGTGGACTTCGGTTGCGGTGCGAATGTCCTTCAGAATTCCCTGGGCGCAGGAACGGTAGGTATCGCTGCACGAGAATTCGTCATAGTCCAGCATGCGATCCGCGAACTCGACGTTGAAAGTCGGCCAGGAGGAACGTCCCTGGTACGCGGGAGCCGCGATCTTGTGGATCATCTTGTTCCGCGGATTATCCGCGGACACCAGGAAGTGGAATGTGCCGGGGATGCGAAAGCGCGGCTCCGCAATGATCAGATCCGCCGTGGCCGCGAACAGCGCGCGCTCGGCCGGCTCGCTCATATCCCAGAAGCCGCGATGCACACTGACGAAATCCAGAGCGACCGAGGACACCGGCGAGCCTGGGGGGCCATCCAGGGAATGCCTGATATAGCCACCCTTGCCGAACAGGCGGAGCAGGTCCCTCTTGTACTGCGCCAGGTCGCGTCCGAGCCGCCGCTTCAGCTCGTTCTCGTCGATGATCCCGAGCCGCACGCCCCACACGAAGGTCGTGTAGACGCAGGCATTGGTGACGAAACGCCTGCGCTCGGCGCGCGTGTCGGTTGCCGCAGAGCGCGGAGCACTGGCATCGCACAGCAAATACGTAGAGCCATCATCGTTGAACGGCTCGAGCTCGCTTGCGAGCTGGAGGATCGCGCGCTTCAGATCACCGCAATATTCGGCCAGCAGCAGGCGACCGGCATGCACGCATTGCGACATCGCCAGATAGGATGACGCTCTCTCCTCGGCAGAGATCATCTGCCGCAGGCCGGCCAGAATGCCGAGCAGCGTATCCGAAGGGCGCGAGAAATAGTTCACGCCGAGATACCGGGCGCGCCCAGCCGGGACGATGGTCGTCGTGACGACGTTGGCGCGAACCGCTTCCAGCAGCAGGCGGACGCTCTTTTCGAGCAGACGAGCCCGGCGAACCGCATCCTGCGAATCCATGATGGTGTCGGGGTCGAGGATGTCGGGATAGAACCAGGCAAAGTCGCGCGGATAGTACGCAGAAGCGTGCGGCGCGCCCGTAACGAGAAAGGTCTCAGATACCGCAAAGGCACTGTCCATCGAGTACCGGTAGAGGTCCCCGATGGCCGTGAACGGATGATGCGACTTCCTCAGGAATCGATCACCGAGAAAGTTCACCGCCTGAAGCGCGTTGGCAACGAAGGTCGCCGCCATACCCTGGTAAAATCGGTTTTCGCCATGGGATGGAAAAGAGATGCCGCTGTTCATACGCGCCGTCGAATGTTGTCTCGTGGTCCGGCGGGACGCCGTTACGACGCTAGACCTGTCTGATTCTTATCTCTAGCCGGTGACGTGAGGAGCCGATTTACCCTTGCCGCGGCCGAAATTCTCGATCAGCCCCAGCAACACTCGCGCGCCGGCGTCGGCATCGGCGAGCTCGACATGCTCGTCGGGGTGATGGCTGATTCCGCCGCGGCAGCGAACGAAGATCATGCCGACGTCGGCAATGTCGATCATGGCCATGCCGTCATGCCCCGCCCCGCTCGGCAGCTCGAACACGGAAAAACCTTCCGCTTTGATCGCCTGCGCGATCTGCTCCTTGAGCCAGGGCGCGCAGGGCGCGGTGCGGTTCTCGTGGGTGACGTCGAGCTGAAGTGTCAATTGGCGGCGCTTTGCGATGGCCTCGATCTGCCTCACGACATCGGCGACCGCGCGCTTGCGGTGCATGTCGGTCGGCGCCCGCATATCGATGGTGAACGACACCTCGCCCGGGATGACGTTGGTTGCGCCGGGCCTCGCCTGGATGTAGCCGACGGTGCCGACCAGCCCACCCTCGTCGGTGCGGCAAAACTGCTCGATCGCACCGATGCATTCGGCCGCGCCCGCCAACGCATCGCGCCGGAGTGCCATCGGCACCGTGCCTGCGTGCCCCGCCATGCCGGTCAGCCGCGCGGCAAGCCTTGTCGCGCCCGCGATCGCAGTGACAACTCCGACGGGGAGGTTTTGCGTTTCCAGCACCGGCCCCTGCTCGATGTGCAGCTCGAGATAGGCAAGCAGCTCGCGCCGGGCCCGCGCGGCCGCGCCGATATGATCGGGGTCGAGCCCGAACTGCACCAGCGCATCGCGCATCGCGACGCCATCGCTGTCGCGTGTGTTGAGGACGCTTTCGTCAAAAGTGCCGGCCACGGCGCGGCTGCCGAGCAGGGTCGAGGCAAAGCGCACCCCTTCCTCATCCGCAAAACCGACGATTTCGATCGCGAACGGCAGGCGCTTGCCGCGGCGGTTGAGATCGGCGACGCAGGCGATCGCCGTGATCACGCCCAACGGCCCGTCCCATTTGCCGGCATCGCGCACGGTGTCGTAGTGCGAGCCGAGCATCAGGCAGGGCGCACCCGGCCGCTCCCCTTCGTAGCGCCCGCAGACATTGCCGATCGCGTCGAGACGCGCGCTCATGCCGGCGTCGCGCATCCAGCTCAGGATGAGGTCCGCGGCCTTGCGCAGCTCGCCGGTCAGATAGATGCGGGTGAGCTTGTCGCCTTCTTCCGAGATCGCCGCGAGCTCGTTGATTCTTCGCACGATCTCTTCGCCGAGCGAACCATTATGAACGGCGGTACCAGCAGCCATCTCGGCGGGCTTTCCATCTCTTGGGACCGCGGCGACGGCGGTCCTGGCGGCAATCGATTCAAGTTCGGTGCCAGCGAAATCACGCTGTCGACATCGTTCCGATCAGCGCGTGGTTAGCATGAATGCGGTTGCCGGCAGACCACCCGACCCTCGTCATGCACATGTCCAAGCCGGTTAAGACTGCTTAACTCCATTGCATACAATTATAAAATACTGCCTATATTTTCATCTGCTGCTTTCCTGATCAAGCTCGGATCACCGAAAAGCAAATTACTCTCAATAACTTAAGTAGAAATCCTCCCTCGGTAGCCTCTGGCACGAAGCTTGCGACAATCTATCCCGGGCTCCGCCAGACCGGCGCAGCGCGAGATGAGGCGGTGCATCCGCCAAGGGGAGCAAGCAATGGAATTTGGCAGGGTCTCACGACGTCATTTGTTGCAGGGCGGCGCGGCCGTCACCCTCGGTGCGGCGACGGGCATTCGTCCGGCCTTCGCGGCCGAGACCACCATCGGATTCATCTACGTCGGCTCGCGGGACGACTATGGCTACAACCAGGCGCATGCGCAGGGCGCGGCGGCGCTGAAGAAGATTCCCGGCCTCAAAGTCGTGGAAGAAGAGAAGGTGCCGGAGACCGACGCGGTCGAGAAGACGATCGAGTCCATGATCAATCTCGACGGCGCCACCCTGCTCTTCCCGACCTCGTTCGGCTACTACAATCCTCACATGGTCAAGATGGCCAACAAATTCCCGAAGCTGCACTTCGAGCACTGCGGCGGCCTGTGGAGCGACAAGGACCCGAAAAACGCCGGCAGCTATTTCGGCTACATCGATGAAGCCCAATACATCTCGGGCATCGTCGCCGGCTACAGCTCAAGAGCGGCAAGCTCGGCTTCGTAGCGGCCAAGCCGATCCCGCAGGTGCTGCGCAACATCAACGCCTTCGCGCTCGGCGCGAGGCTTGCCAATCCCAAGGCCACCACGCAAGTGATCTTCACTGGTGACTGGTCGATGCCGGTCAAGGAAGCCGAGGCCACCAACAGCCTGATCGATCAGGGCGTCGACGTCCTCACCTGCCATGTCGATGGTCCCAAGACCATGGTCGAGAACGCCGCGCGTCGGGGCGCCATGGTGTGCGGCTATCACGTCAACCAGTCGCCGCTCGCGCCAAAAGCGTATCTCACGGGCGCCGAGTGGAACTGGGAAGCGCTGTACCCCAAGTTCGTCAAGATGATCGCCGCCGGCGAGAGCATCCCGAACTTCTATCGCGGCGGCCTCAAGGAGGAGATCGTCAAGACCTCGCCCTATGGCGAAGCGGTCTCCGCCGAGGCGCGCAAGCACGCCGACGACGTCAAGGCCAAGTTCTTGTCCGGTGACGGCTACGCCATCTTCAAGGGAGGGCTGGTCGACAACAAGGGCAAGACGGTGATCGCGGCCGGCACCGATCGCGGCCAGAAGGATCCCGAACTCGAGAAGATGGACTATCTCGTGGAGGGCGTGGTCGGGGCGACTTCGTGACGACGGAAGCTGCAGATCTCGCTGAAGCGGTCGGGACCGTTGCCCCGGCCGCCGATCCGGGATTCCTCCAGCGTCACGGCGGAGCGATCGAATATATCCTGATCCCGGGCGCGGCGCTGGCCGGCGCGCTCGGGGTCTTCGGCATCTTGGTCGCGATGTTCGGCAAGAGCCCGCTCGACCTCTATTTCTACATGTACTACGGCGCGTTCGGCACCTGGTTCTCATGGCAGAACACGTTGACGCGCGCGGCGCCGCTGATCCTTACCGCACTCTGCACGGCGCTGCCCGCGCAGCTCGGCATGGTCATCATCGGCGGCGAAGGCGCACTCCTGATCGGCGCGCTGTCGGCAACCAGCGCAGCACTGGTGCTTCAGGGCATGCCGCCGCTTATCGTGCAAATCGCCATGGTCGTCGCCGGCGTGATCGGCGGCGGCCTCTGGGTCATGCTTTCGGGCGCGCTACGGCAATATCGCGGCGTCAACGAAACGATCTCGAGCCTGCTGCTCGTCTATATCGCGCTCGCGGTCCTCAACCATCTCGTCGAAGGCGCGATGCGCGACCCCGGCAGCCTGAACAAGCCGTCGACCCGCGAGATCGGCGCGGCCAACATGATCGGATCGATCCCCGGCACCGATGTGCATTGGGGTCTCGTGTTCGGACTGATCGCCGCGTTCGCCGCCTATATCCTGATCTATCACACTGTGTTTGGCTTCGCCGCGCGTGTTGCCGGCGGCAACATCCGCGCTGCGAAGATCGTCGGTCTCAATGTCAGCAAGCTGATCCTGATCGTCTGCTTCCTCGCCGGCGGCGCCGCGGGCCTTGCAGGCATGGTCGAGGTCGCCGCGGTGCAGGGGCGCACCAACGCGAACCTCGCCGCAGGCTACGGCTTCACAGGGATTCTCGTCGCCTTCCTGGCGCGGCAAAATCCGCTCGCCATTATCCCCGTCGCGATCCTGCTCGGTGGTATCAGCGCCAGCGGCGGGCTGTTGCAGCGCCGCCTCGGATTGCCGGATGCATCCGTGCTGGTGCTGCAAGGCATCATCTTCGTCTTCGTGCTGTCCAGCGATGCGCTCTACGGCCGCATCGGGTTTCTGAAGGGAAAGTCCTGAGATGGCAGACGGCTCGATCGGACTCTGGACCGTTCCGCTCGCCGTGCTCGGCGGCGCCATTCGAGTCTCGACCCCGTTCCTGTTCGTGAGCCTGGGCGAATGCATCACCGAGCGCTCCGGCCGCATCAATCTCGGCCTCGAAGGCACGCTGGTAATGGGCGCGATGAGCGCCTACGGGATTTCCTACCTTACGGGATCGCCGTGGCTCGGCGTGCTCGCCGCTGGCATCACCGGCGCGCTTCTGGGCGCGCTGCATGCCGGCATCTGCTCGTTGCCGCGCGTCAACGACATTGCGGTTGGCATCGCCTTGATGCTGTTCGGCACCGGCCTAGCTTTCTACCTCGGCAAACCGTTGATCGAGCCGACGGCACCTCGACTGCCCGCAATCGATTTCGGCTGGTGGAGCGACATTCCGCAGGTGCGCGCGGCCCTACGGGTCAACGTGTTGTTCCTGATTGGTGTCGCGCTCGCCCCAACTCTCTACTGGGCCTTCCGGACCACGCGCTGGGGCCTCCTGATCCGCACCGCCGGCGAGAGTTCGGACGCCGCGCGTGCGATCGGCCACTCCGTGCTGCTGATCCGCTTGCGCGCGACCATGGTCGGCGGCTTCCTCGCCGGCATCGGTGGCTCCTTTCTGTCGCTGTTCTATCCCGGAAGCTGGAACGAGGGCCTGTCCTCGGGCCAGGGCATCACGGCCGTGGCGCTCGTGATCTTCGCGCTGGGACCCCTTGCTGTGTCTCTGGGCCTCGCTCGCTTTCGGTGGCGCCGCAGCGCTGGGACCCGCGTTGCAATCGGTCGGCGTCACCTCCGGCTACCACCTCTTCAACGCAGCCCCCTACCTCCTGACGCTGGCGATCATGATCATCACCTGCTCGCCGAAACGCACGTTGACCGGAGCCCCGGCCGAATTGTCGATCACCCGCTAGAGAGCGAAATCATGCCCGAGCGCACCATCAAGTCCGAACCCTATGCATGGCCCTATAACGGCGATCTGCGCCCCGAGAACACCGCGCTCATCATCATCGACATGCAGACCGATTTCTGCGGCGTCGGCGGCTATGTGGACAAGATGGGCTATGATCTCTCACTGACGCGGGCGCCGATCGAGCCGATCAAGAAACTGCTGACGGCAATGCGCGCTCAAGGCTTTCACATCATCCATACCCGCGAAGGCCACCGTCCCGATCTCTCTGATCTTCCTGCCAACAAGCGCTGGCGTTCCCGGCAGATCGGCGCCGGCATCGGCGATCCCGGCCCATGCGGCCGGATCCTGGTGCGCGGCGAGCCCGGGTGGGACATCATCCCCGAGCTCGCGCCGCTGCCCGGCGAACCCATCATCGACAAGCCCGGCAAGGGTTCGTTCTGCGCCACCGATCTGGAGCTGATCCTGCGCGTGCGCGGCATCGAGAACATCGTGCTCACCGGGATCACCACCGACGTCTGCGTTCACACCACCATGCGTGAGGCCAACGACCGCGGCTTCGAATGCGTGCTGTTGCATGACTGCTGCGGTGCGACCGACAAGAGCAACCACGATCACGCGCTGAAGATGATCAAGATGCAGGGCGGCGTGTTCGGTGCGGTCTCGACCTCCGACGCCTTCATCGGAGCGATTTCGTGATCGTCGGCGAAACGCCACCGCCATCGGGCGCCTTCGGCGTCGATGCCATCGCCATGACCATGCGTTTCGGCGATTTCCTGGCGCTGGACAATGTCGCGCTGAAAGTGCGGCCGGGTTCGTTCCATGCGTTGCTCGGCGAGAACGGCGCCGGCAAGTCGACCCTCGTCAAATGTATCATGGGCTATTACCACGCCACCGAGGGTGACATTCTCGTCGGCGGGCGCGAGCAGGCGATCGGAAATCCAAAGGACGCCCACGCACTCGGCCTCGGCATGGTCTACCAGCATTTCACGCTGGTGCCCGCGATGACGGTCGCCGAAAATCTGGTGCTGGCGCGCGATGACGTGCCGGCCGTGCTGAACTGGCCGAAGGAGATGAAGGAGCTCGAGGCCTTTCTCGCGCGCATGCCGTTCAAGGTACCGCTCAGGTCAAAAGTCGCCGACATCTCCGCGGGCGAACGGCAGAAATGCGAGATCCTGAAGCAGCTCTACCTGAAGCGTCGCTTCCTGATCCTGGACGAGCCGACCTCGGTGCTGACCCCGGCGGAAGCCGACGAGGTGCTTGGCATGCTCCGCGACATGGTCGTCAAGGGCGAGCTGACCATCCTGATGATCACGCACAAGTTCCGCGAGGTCATGGCCTTCGCCGACGACGTCACAATCCTGCGCCGCGGCAAGCTCGCCGGTGCCGGCAAGGTTTCCGAACTGACGCCGGACGCGATGGCGCGCACCATGATCAGCGCCGAGGAGCTGATGGTGCAGCCGCCACGCACCGGTGAGGCCGGCAAGGCGAGGCTGGAGGTGGCGAAGATGCGCGCGCGCGACGACGCCGGCGCCATCGCCGTGCATGACGTCTCCCTCACGGTCCGTGCCGGCGAGATCGTCGGCATCGCCGGCGTCTCCGGCAACGGCCAGCGCCAGCTCGTCGAGGTGCTGGCCGGGCAGCGCGGGGCTGAGAGTGGCGAGATCCGCGTCGCCGGCGATCCCTATCACGCCAGCCGCGAGGAGATGCGGCGGCACAATATGTCACTCCTGCCGGAGGAGCCGCTGAAGAACGCCTGTGTCGGCGGCATGAGCGTCGCCGACAACATCGCCTTCCGCGAATTCGACCGCGCGCCTTTCGCTAGCCTCGGCTGGTGGCTCAACCGCGGTGCCTTCCGCGTCGACGCGCGGAAGAAGATCGCCCAGTACAAGATCAAGACCCGCACGCCCGACACGCCGATCTCGGCGCTGTCGGGCGGCAATGTCCAGCGCGCCGTGCTGGCCCGTGAGCTCGGCGGCGACGTCGAGGTGCTGATCGCGGCCAATCCCTGCTTCGGGCTCGATTTCGCGGCGGTAGCGCAAATCCATGCCGAGATCATGGCCGCGCGCAACCGCGGCGCCGCGGTGCTGTTGGTCAGCGAGGACCTCGACGAACTCCTTGAACTCTCCGATCGGCTGGTGGTGATGTTCCACGGCGAATTCGTGTATGAAGCACGGACCAGCGAAGCCGATCTCACCGTGGTCGGCCGGCACATGGCGGGGCATTGACCAGGGAAGAGCGATGAGCGGCGGGTCCGAACGTGACGAGCACTTCCTCCGCCTTTCCTTCGCGGTCGCCCGCCGTTCCCTCACGCACGGCAACCATCCCTTCGGCTGCATCGTGGTCGATGCCGAGGGCAAGGTCCTGATCGAGGCCGAGAACGGCTACATGCCGGATCACGACGGCACCGCGCATGCCGAGCGCCTCGCCGCCACGCAGGCCTGCCGCACGCTTGGCCGCGAGGTGTTGGCGAGAGCCACGCTCTATTCCTCCGCCGAGCCCTGCGCGATGTGCGCCGGCGCGATCTACTGGGCCGGCATCGGCCGTGTCGTCTATGGCCTCAGCGAGCACCGCCTGCGCGGCATCACCGGCGATCATCCGGAGAACCCGACGCTCGACTTGCCCTGTTGCGAAGTCTTTGCCAGCGGCCAGCGGCCGACAGAGGTTGCGGGGCCGCTGCTCGAAGACGAGGCCGAAGCGCTGCACGACGGCGTGTGGACGAAGTAGCAAACACCAATTCAATTTCGTAGAGCGGATTGCGCCTACGGCTCATCCCCGACCTTCCTGCCCACAAACGAAGATGACGCCGCGGAGGTTTGACGCGGCGCCATCGTCGTTCACCTGAAGCGTGTCAGGTGGCTAGAATTTCACAGTGACACCGGAGTAGAGCGAGGACTCGGTGCAGGAGCCGGTGCTCACCCTCGCGCCACCGGCCAAAGTGGTGCAGGCCACCGCGTTGTTGTGATCGAGGCCGAACTTGTTCTGCCAATACCGGTAGGCGACCCAGACGTCCACGAAGTGCGAGTACTTCTCACCCCACACCGCCTTCGAGGCATCGAGGGTCAGGCGGATCGGCTCGGAGTTGAACTCGACCTTGGTGGGATAGACGCCGTTGGCGACGCTGGCGGGAAGCGGCTCAGTGTCGGTGCCCTTCTTGCCGTACCACGCCGCGCGGCCGCTGATCGAGAAATACTGCATGTTCTGCGGCAGGAAGCCGAGGTCCATATAGTAGTTGGTTTCGATCGCCCAGGTCGGCTTGAACGACGTGTTGCCGTCGGCAATACATGGAGCGGACCAGCCGGCGCCGCACTGCGAGAAGGAGTTGTGGTTGGCGAACTCCCAATACACCAGCGGCGCGACGTTGAAGTAGCCCTTGTAGGGAAGATCGAAGGCGAACTGCAGACCGGCAACGACGTCGCGCTTGGCGGCGCCGAAATAGCGGTTCTCCGTGTTGGCATCCATGCCAATCTCGAACGAGATATTGTGCAGCGGGCCCTGCGTGAAAGCCTTGGTGTTGAAGATCTCGTTCCAGCCGAAGGTCGAGCGGAAAAGACCGTAGATTTCTGTCGCGCCGGCACAGCTCGTCGGCGTCGCAGCGAAGCCCGCAGCCGGCGAAACGACCACGCCTGTGGCGGTACACGGGCCGGCCGGATCATTGTGGTCCGACTTGAACATCGAGATGGTGAAGAAGTTGGTGCCGTAGGTCCAGGCATCGAAGTGGGTGAAGGAGTAGACCTGCTTCGTCGTCTTGGCGTTGATCACGCCGTTGGTGTTGGTGAACGCACCGGGCTGCGAGGCATTGAAGATGTAGGAGAAGGTGACGCGGTCGTCGATCACCAGGAAGAACGGAAGGTCGGCCGCCTTCTTGGCAGCCTTGACCGGCAGATCCGCCGCCTGAGCCAGGCCACCGGTAGCAACCGTAGCAAGTGACAGCGCGCCTGCTGCAATTGCCTTGAAACGAAACGACATCCTGAATACCCCCAAGTTTGGACACGTAAAAATGAACGTCCCTTGGGTGCGACACTTGCGCCGATCTCCCGGAGTGAGAAGCCTCAACTTGTTTCAAGGCATGCCGCTTGTTTGCACAGGGCGCGGCGTTTCACCGGCCGATTTGGAAGGCCAACCTCACCGCCACGCCGTCGGCCGAGAGCGACCCATTGCCGGATATCCCCATTTGATTTCGTTCGCCTTTTCATGTCGACCGGACAAGGCAAACAAGATGGGTGGAAGCTACTGTCGCGGTGTTCGCAAATGCATACGCGTGCTGGCGCGTCTCTGCTTAACTTCACGCCAAGCCTGCATAGCGGGTTCCGATTTGGCTTGAGCCGTCACAAATTTGCAACAGGCGTCACACGCAAGCCCGGACTGCAAAGGCTGCTCGGAAGGTGTCTGAGGACGATCGCCGCCGGCGAGAGCCGAGACTCGCCGACACCTCCTGCCTGCCGAAGCGTTGAGCAAGGGATGACGCTTTTTCACACCTTACGCGGCGGTTCAAACTAGCCCAGTATTGAGGCACTTCACCCCATGCAAGCGCATCAGCGAATGTTGGATCCCACGGCTAAGAGCCTGCATTCCGGCGAGTCCCCGCTCCTCAGGACGGTCGGGCTCACCAAGCGCTATGGCGATTTCCTCGCCAACGATGCCATCGACATCGATATCTGGCCAACGGAAATCCACGCGCTGCTGGGCGAGAACGGCGCCGGCAAGTCGACGCTGGTCAAGGCGATCTACGGGCTGATCCAGCCCAGCGCTGGCCAGATTTTCTGGCAGGGCCAGCCGATCGTGCTGTCCGGCCCCTCGGAAGCGCGCAGCCGCGGCATCGGCATGGTGTTCCAGCACTTCTCGTTGTTCGACAATCTCACCGTCGCCGAGAACGTCGCGCTCGGCCTCGACGGGAAAGAATCCTTCAAGGACATGTCGGCGCGGCTTGAGCAGGTGTCGAAGACTTATGGATTGCCGCTAGATCCCAAACGCGAGGTCTGGCAATTGTCGGTCGGCGAACGCCAGCGCATTGAGATCGTTCGCGCGCTGATGCAGGATCCGCAATTCCTGATCCTTGACGAGCCCACCTCGGTGCTGACACCACAGGAAGCCGACCAGCTCTTCGTCGTGCTGGAGCGGCTCAAGGCCGAAGGTCGCGCCATCCTTTATATCAGCCACAAGCTCGAAGAGGTGAAGCGCTTGTGCGACACGGCAACGATCCTGCGCGGCGGCAAGAAGGTGGAGACCTGCAATCCCAGGCTTGAGACCGCCGCTTCGCTGGCGCGCATGATGGTCGGCGGTGAGATCAAGGAGGTGAAGGCGGCCGCCGGCCGGCAGACCACGGTGCCGCGTCTCGTCGTCAACGACCTCTCGCTCGCCCCCGGCGAAGCGCATGGCGTGCGGCTCGAGCATATCTCGTTCGAGCTGAAAGGCGGCGAGATCCTCGGCATCGCCGGGGTCGCCGGCAACGGCCAGGACGAACTTTTCGCCGCGCTGTCCGGCGAACGCCTGTCGAAGGATCCCGGCACGATCGTCATCGAAGGCCTTGCTGCCGGCCATCTCTCGATCACGCAGCGCCGCAAGCTCGGCGCGGCATTCGTTCCCGAGGAGCGGCTCGGCCACGGCACCGCGCCGCGCATGAAGCTTTCCGAGAATGCGCTTCTCACCGGGCACGCCGCCAGCGGCATGGTCCATCACGGCTTCATCGATACTGCCGCCACCCTGAAGACGGTTGACCGCGCAACCGAGACCTTCGACGTCCGCAAGGCCAAGCGCGATCCGGAAGCAGCATCCCTCTCCGGCGGCAATCTGCAGAAATTCATCGTGGGACGCGAGATCCTGCGCAATCCCGCGGTGCTGGTGGTGAGCCAGCCGACCTGGGGCGTCGACGCTGGCGCTGCCGCCGTCATCCGCCAGGCGCTGCTTGATCTCGCAACCGCAGGCGCCGCCGTGCTCGTCACCAGCCAGGACCTCGACGAGCTCGCGGAAATCGCCGACCGCATCGCCGTGATGTTCCATGGCCATCTGTCCGCACCGCTCGCCACCAGCGAGGCGACGCGCGAAAAACTAGGCCTGTTGATGGGCGGCAGCACGCTGGAGCCGAAGGAGGCCGCGCATGCAGTTGGTGCTTGAGAAGCGCGCCGAACGCTCCAACACGATCGCGCTGATCTCGCCGCTGATCGCGATCGGCCTCACGATCGTGACCATGGTCATCCTGTTCGCGATCCTTGGCAAGAATCCGCTGCTCGCGCTGCACGCCTATTTCGTCGCGCCTTTGACCGACAGCTATTCGCTCCAGGAAATCGCGGTGAAGGCGACACCGCTGGTGATGATCGCGATCGGGCTGTCGCTCTGCTATCTCGCCAATGCCTGGAACATCGGCGCCGAAGGGCAGTTCCTGATCGGTGCAGTCGCCGGAAGCTGGATTGCGGTGAAGACGCAGGGCACCGACGCCGGTGTCTGGGTGCTGCCGGTCATGCTCGTGCTCGCCGCCGCCGCAGGCGCGCTCTACGCAATGATCCCGGCAATCTGCAAGGTGAAGTTCGGCGCCAGCGAAATCCTGACCAGCCTGATGCTTGTGTATGTCGCCGATCTCTTCCTCGACTATCTCGTGCGCGGCCCCTGGCGCGATCCGCACGGTTTCAACTTTCCGACCACCGCCGAGTTCGACCCCGTCGCAACGGTGCCGCTGCTGATCGAAGGCGGCCGGCTGCATCTCGGCTCGATCATCGCCCTTCTCGTTGTCGCGGCGGTGGCGATCCTGCTCGGGCGCACCATCAAGGGATTCGAGATTCGCGTGGTCGGTGCGGCGCCGCGCGCCGCGCGGTTCGGCGGCTTCAATTCCAACCAGTTGATCATCCTGACCTTCGCCGTCTCGGGCGCGCTGGCAGGCCTCGCCGGCATCATCGAGGTTGCAGGTCCGGTCGGGCATCTCCAGCCCGGCATCTCGCCGGGTTACGGTTTCACGGCGATCATCGTCGCCTTTCTCGGCCGGTTGAACCCCCTTGGAATATTAATTGCAGGCCTTTTTCTCGCGTTGACCTTTATCGGCGGCGAGCAGGCGCAGATCGCGATGAAGATCCCGTTGGACGTGACAAAGGTTTTTCAGGGCATCCTGCTGTTCTACGTGCTCGCCTGCGATTCCCTCATCCTCTACCGCTTCAAGCTGGTTTTCCCGAACCGACAGGTGGCTCGTGGAACTCATTGAAGCCATCATCCTCGCGGTGCTCGCCGCCTCGACGCCGCTCCTGATCGCGGCGACCGGCGAGCTCGTGACCGAGCGCTCCGGTGTGCTCAATCTCGGCGTCGAGGGCATGATGATCGTCGGCGCCGCATGTGGCTTTGCAGGTGCGTGGTTGACCGGCTCGATCTTTATCGGCGCACTGTTCGGCATCGTCGCCGGCACGTTGATATCACTGGTCTTCGCACTGATGGCGCTCGGGCTTGCGGTCAACCAGGTTGCGACAGGGCTGGCGCTGACCATCCTTGGTGTCGGACTCTCCGGCCTGATCGGCGCTGGCTTCGTCGGCGAGCGCATCACGCCGGCGCTGCATCTCAACATTCCCGGTCTCACGGATATTCCGCTGGTTGGCCGCGTGTTGTTCGGCGAGGACGCCTTCGTCTATTTCTCGCTGGCGCTGGTCATCGGCGTCTGGTGGTTCCTGTACCGTACGCGGCCGGGATTGATCCTGCGCGCCTGCGGCGACAACCACGTGTCTGCGCATGCGCTCGGCTATCCCGTGCTGCGCATCCGCACCTTAGCGGTGATGTTCGGCGGCGCCTGCGCAGGACTTGCCGGCGCTTATCTGCCGCTCGCCTATACGCCCTTCTTCATTCCGGGCATGACCGCAGGCCGCGGCTGGATCGCGCTGGCGCTGGTGGTGTTCTCGTCCTGGCGGCCGGGCCGCCTCGTGGTCGGCGCATATCTGTTCGGCGCGGTGACGATCCTGCAACTGCACGCGCAGGGCTGGGGCGTCGGCATTCCCTCGCAGTTGATGTCGGCGCTGCCTTACCTTGCGACCGTCATCGTCCTGGTCCTGCTCTCCCGCGCGCGCACGGGCGGATCGACCGCACCGGCTGCGCTTGGCACCGTGTTCGTGCCTGACCGCTAGCGTTTCATTTCCGCGGCGTGCGCGATGGGGCGCGCACGGTGCGGATCGTGGCTTTCCCCTGATGTTTGGAGATTGATGATGAGGAAATCACTTCTTGCGCTGGCTGCCGGGCTCTTGCTTGCCGGGAGCGTCAGTGCAGCCTCCGCCGCCGACAAGCTGAAAGTCGGATTTATCTACCTCGGCCCGGTCGGTGACCTCGGCTGGACTTATCAGCATGAGCTGGCACGCCAGGCGCTGGTGAAGGAGCTCGGCGACAAGATCGAGACCACCTTTCTCGAAAACGTGCCTGAGGGCCCCGACGCCGAACGCTCGATCGAGCAGCTCGTCCGCGCCGGCAACAAGCTGATCTTCACCACCTCGTTCGGCTACATGGATCCGACGCTGAAGGTCGCGAAGAAATACCCGAACGTGCATTTCGAGCACGCGACCGGATACAAGCGCAACCCGAACATGTCGACCTATTCGGCCAAATGGTACCAGGGCCGCTACATCCAGGGCCTGATCGCGGCCAAGATGTCGAAGTCCGGCGTGCTCGGCTATATCGGCTCGTTCCCGATTCCCGAGGTCGTCTCCGGCATCAACGCGACGATCCTCGCCGCGCAGACCATCAACCCGAACATCAAGGTCAAGATCATCTGGGCCAACACCTGGTTCGACCCGGGCAAGGAAGCCGACGCCGCCAAGGCGCTGATCGACCAGGGCGCCGACATCATCATGCAGCACACGGATTCGCCGGCGGCAATGCAGATCGCCAGCGAACGCGGCAAGCTCGCCTTCGGCCAGGATTCCGAGATGATCAAGTTCGGGCCGAAGACCCAGCTGACCTCGATCCTCGACACCTGGGGTCCCTACTACATCGCCCGGGTCAAGGCCGAGCTCGACGGAACCTGGAAATCCGAGGACACATGGGGCGGCCTCGACAGCCACATGTTCGCGATGGCGCCCTACACCAATATGCCTGACGACGTGAAGAAGATCGCCGAGGATGCCCAGGCCGCGATCACCGCGGGCAAGCTGCATCCGTTCAAGTGCCCGGTCCTTGGGCAGGACGGCAAGCCGATCGAGTGCAAGGGCGGCGCCAATCTCGACGACGGCCAGATCCTCGGCATGAATTTCTATGTCAAAGGCATCGACGACAAGCTGCCGGGCAAGTAGCACGCTTCTTGCATCGCCAAATCACCTGCTCCTCCCGGAGGAGGTTCGGAGGGGGTGGCCAGAAGCACCCGGCACTTGTGGTCGCCCCCTCTTTCTATCTTCGCCTAGGTACTATCCCGCCTGCATGGCTCGCGCCGCCGAACTGTGGCGGTGGATGAGGTCTGCCACATCAAGACCGGGGATCGCGCCATCGATCACGGCCCATTTTCCCGCCACCATCACCCTGTCGGCCCGATGCGCGCCGCACAGCACCAGTGCGGCCAAGGGATCGCCATGGCCGGAGAAGCGTAGCTCGTCGAGCCTGAACAGCGCGAGATCTGCTGCCTTCCCGACGGCGATCTCGCCGAGTTCCGGCCGGCCGACGCAGGCCGCCGAGCCCTTGGTGGCCCAGCGCAGCGCATCCTTATGACTGACCTTCGTCACCCCGTAGCGCGCCCGCTGCAGCAGAAACGCGGCCCGCACCTCCTGCATCAGGTTCGATCCGTCGTTCGAGGCCGAGCCATCGACGCCGATGCCGATGCCGACACCAGCCTCCTCCATCTCGCAGACGGGGCAGCAGCCGGAGGCCAGGAGCTGATTGCTACAGGCGCAATGACTGATCGTCGTCTTCGCCCTGCCGAGCCGCTTCATCTCGTCTGCATTGAAGAAGATGCCATGGGCAAGCCATGTCCGCGCATTGAGCCAACCGCATTGTTCGAGATAGTCGAGCGGACGGCAGCCATACATCTCCTGGCAGAACCTGTTCTCGTCCTCGGTCTCAGCAAGATGGGTATGCAGGCGCACGTCGAGCTTGTCGGCCAGATCGGCGGTGGCGCGCATCAGGGACGTCGACACCGAGAAGGGCGAGCAAGGTGCGAGCGCGATCTGCACCATCGCATCCGCGCCGCGCTGGTGGTGCCTGGCGACCACGCGCGCGCTGTCCGCGAGGATGGTGTCCTCATCCTGCACGACGCTATCGGGCGGCAGACCGCCGTCGCGCTGCGACAGGTTCATCGAGCCGCGCGTGAGCAGCACGCGCACGCCGAGCCGCCTGGCCACCGCCACCTCGATATCGACGGCGTCTTCGAGCCCTGACGGAAATACGTAGTGATGATCCGTCGTAGTGGTGCAGCCCGACAGCAGCAGTTCGGCCATCGCCACCGTGACAGCGAGCTCGAGCACATCAGGCGTCAGCTTCGCCCACACCGGATAGAGCGCCTGGAGCCAGGGAAACAGCTCGCGGTCCATCGCCGCGGGCAGTGCCCGCGTCAGCGTCTGGTAAAAATGGTGATGGGTGTTGATGAGGCCGGGCAGCACGACGTGGTCGCCAGCATCGAACACCGCGACGTCAGCGGTTGCGGGCGCACCGCCGGCCGGCACCAGCTCGACAATTCGGCCGTCCCGCACCACGACGCCGCGCTCGGCGCCATCGGCGAGGATAGCCAGGGGATCCCTGATCCAGATCGGCTTTGCGTCGCTCATGAATCTGCTCCTCCTCACATCCGCTCCCGACAGGCCTGCAAGGCAGGGGCCGGCCTGATTGCGCTTTTGCTGCGACTTGTTGTTGCGACTTGGCGCTCGTCTTGCAAGACTTTCTCCCGGCTCGATTCACTCGTTGGAAGCGTTGGCGTCGCCATGGACTTGAATACCATCACAGCGGTCGCCCATCCGCAAACGCGCGCCAGCTGCCCGTTTGGACGCCAGGCGATGCTTGGCTCGCGGGCGGCACCTGGCTGTTCTCGGAGCCGCAAGTTCACCTGACTCGGCTCATCGATCTCACCGACCTCAAATGGCCGGCGCTGACGGTCACGGAGAGCCATTTCAGCATCGCGGCCACCTGCACCGTTGCGCAGCTCGATGGATTCGCCTGCCCACCCGACTGGTTCGCGGCACCGCTGATCAACCAGTGCTGCCGCGCCTTCCTTGCTTCGTTCAAGATTTGGAAGACTGCGAGCGTCGGCGGCAATCTCTGCATGTCGCTGCCGGCGGGACCGATGATCTCGCTCACCGCGGCGCTGGAGGGCGTCTGCACCATCTGGAAGGCCGGCGGCGGCGAACAGATGATGCGCGTCATCGACTTCGTCACCGGCAACCAGCGTAACCTTCTGGCGCCGGGGGATCTGCTCCGGCAGATCGATATTCCGATCGCCGCGCTGAAGCGTCGTACGGCCTTCCGCCAGATCTCGCTGGCGCCGGTCGGCCGCTCGGCGGCGCTGGTGATCGGCAGTCTGGATGCCGATGGCACGCTGGCGCTCACGGTCACCGCGTCGACGGTGCGGCCGATCCGGTTGTCCTTTCGCGAGGCCCCCGACACGAAAGCGCTTCGCGAGGCCATCGCGCAGCAGATCACCGACGATCTGTACCACACCGACAACCATGGCAAGCCGCTCTGGCGCAAGCACATGACACTGCGGCTTGCCGAAGAGATCCGCGACGAACTCATCGGAGCACAGTCGTCATGAGCTTCGAGGTCAATGGCACGACGTTTCCGCAGGAGCCACGTGCCGGCCAGTGCCTGCGCACGTTCCTGCGCGAACTCGGCCATTTCGGTGTGAAGAAGGGCTGCGACGCCGGCGATTGCGGCGCCTGCACGGTGCTGCTGGACGGCGAACCGGTGCATAGCTGCCTGATCCCGGCCTTCCGCGCCGAAGGTCGTGCCGTCACCACGATCGAAGGTCTGGGCGGAGACGGCGGCGCGCACCCGATGCAGCAGGCTTTCCTCGATGCGCAGGGCTTTCAATGCGGCTTCTGCACCGCCGGCATGATCCTGACCTGCGCCTCGCTGAACCAGGCGCAGCGCACCGATCTCGGCGTCGCGCTGAAGGGCAATATCTGCCGCTGCACCGGCTATCGCGCGATCGAGGACGCGTTGCTCGGCAAGACCAACATCGAGGAGAGCGTCGAGGCCGGCGCCGCATTCGGCCGCAGCCTGCCGGCGCCAGCTGGCCCCGATGTCGTGCGCGGCAAGGCGCGCTACACGTTCGACACGCAGATCGACGGCCTGCTGCATATCAAGCTGCTCCGTTCGCCCCACGCCTACGCGAGGATCGTCGCGATCGACAAGTCGGAAGCGCTGGGCGTTCGCGGCCTGCACGCGGTGCTGACGCATGAGGATGCGCCAACCACTCTGATGTCGACCGCGCGGCATGAGAAGGACTGGATGGATCCCGAGGACACCCGTGTTCTCGACGAAATCGTCCGCTTCATCGGCCAGAAGGTTGCCGCCGTCGTCGCAGACAGCGAAGCCGCCGCCGAGGACGCTTGCCGCCGGTTGAAGATCGACTACGAGGTCCTCCCCGCGCTGATCGACCCTGAAATAGCAATGGCGCCCGGCGCACCCATCATTCATCCCGACCGCACCACCGCGAACCGCGTCGCCGACGCCCAGCGCAACCTCGCCGCGGAGACGCATGGCGAATTCGGCGACGTGGCGGCTGCGCTCGCGACATCTGCCGTCACCTTCGAGGGCACCTTCCATAGTCACCGTGTGCAGCATGCCGCTTTGGAAACCCACGGCGGCCTCGCCTGGCTCGACGCTTCCGGCGTGCTCAATGTCCGCACCTCGACGCAGGTGCCGTTCCTGACCAGGCGCGCGCTGTCTGATATCTTCGAGCTTCCCATGGACAAGGTCCGCGTCTTCTGCGAGCGCGTCGGCGGCGGCTTTGGCGGCAAGCAGGAGATGTTCGTCGAGGACATTCTGGCGCTCGCCGCGCGCAAGACCGGACGGCCGGTGAAGCTGGAGCTCACCCGGGAGGAGCAGTTCATCGCAACCTCGACGCGGCACCCGATGCGGGTCCACGTCAAGGCCGGTGCCGACGCGGACGGCAAGCTCACCGCGCTCCAGCTCGACGTGCTCTCCAACACCGGCGCCTACGGCAATCACGCCGGCCCGGTGATGTTCCACTCGCTGGCGGAATCCATCAGCGTCTACAATTGCCCGAACAAGCGGGTCGACGGCTGCGCAGTCTACACCAATACTGTGCCGGCAGGCGCGTTTCGCGGTTATGGCTTGCCGCAAACACTGATCGCGGTCGAGGCCGCGATCGACGAACTGGCCAAGCAGCTCGGCATCAGCCCTTACGAGATGCGGCGGCGCAACGTCGTCAAGCCGGGCGATCCCATGGTGTCGCCACCGCCGTCGGAATTTCAGGACGTGTTCTACGGCTCCTACGGCCTCGACCAGTGCCTCGACCTCGTCGAGCGCGCGATGCAGGCTGATGGCCCGCAGCCGGACCTGTCGCCGGAGTGGCTGATCGGCGACGGCGTCGCGCTCACCATGATCGACACAGTGCCCCCGGCGGGCCATCTCGCGGATGCGACGGTCGCGCTCAACGAGGACGGCGGCTTCGACCTCACGGTCGGCACCGCCGAATTCGGCAACGGCACCAGCACCGTGCACCGGCAGATCGCGGCGACCACGCTTGCGACCACCGTCGACCGGATCCGCCTGCTCCAGTCCGACACCGCCCATGGCGGCCACGACACCGGCGCCTATGGCAGCGCCGGCATGTTCGTCGCCGGGAAGGCGACGCATGCGGCAGCCGTGCAGCTCGCAACCGAGCTGAAGGCGGCCGCCGCCGGCGCATGGCTCTGCGACGTCGGCAGCTGCACGCTCGAGAGCGAGGCCGTCGTCAGTGGCGTACGGCGCATGTCCTTTGTCGAGCTGGCAAAGCTCGCGCGCGAGCGCGGACAGCCGTTGGCAGGCGCCGGCAATTCCGGCGGGACGCCGCGTTCGGTCGGCTTCAACGTGCAGGGCTTTCGCGTCGCCGTGAACAAGGGCACCGGCGAGCTCCGGATTCTCCAGGAGCGTGCATGCGGCAGACGCCGGCGTCGTCGCCAATCCCATGCAATGCCGCGGCCAGGTCGAAGGCGGTGTCGCGCAGGCGCTCGGTGCCGCGCTCTACGAGGAGATGGTGATCGACGCGGACGGTCGCGTTGCCAACCCCAAATTCCGCGACTATCACCTGCCCTCTTTCGCCGACGTCCCCCGCACCGAGGTCTTCTTCGCGGAGACATCCGACACGATCGGGCCGCTGGGGGCGAAGTCGATGAGCGAGAGTCCGTACAATCCGGTCGCCGCCGCCCTCGGCAACGCGATCGCCGATGCCACCGGCATCCGCTTCACGGCGCCGCCCTTCAAGCCGGACCGGCTGTTCCCGGCGCTGCACGAGAAGTTCGGCAATTAACTGCCGCGATAGGTCGAATAGCTCCAGGGCGTGACGAGCAGCGGCACGTGGTAGTGGCTTTCCGGCTCGCTGATCGCAAAGCGTATCGGGATCTCGTCGAGGAACGGCGGGTCGGTGAGCTGCACGTTGCGCTCGGCATAATATTTGGCGACGCTAAACCGGAGCTCGTAGCGGCCGATCGGCAGCGGCCGGCCGCCGATCAGCGGCTGGTCGGTGCGGCCATCCGCATTGGTCACCGCGCGCTATCACGCGGCTCTCGCCGAGATTCGCGAGCTCGACCAGCTCGACCGGAATGCCCGGCGCGGGTTTGCCGGCGTGGTTGTCCAGCACATGGGTCGAGAGCCGGCCGTGGACCTTGAGCTTGTCATCGGCTTCGACGAGTTGATCAAGCCGCAACGCCGAGATACGGCCGATCTCCTCGATCGCACGTCGCGTCTCGGTCTTGGCGATATTGCGCAATCGCGTCTCGAAATCGCGCAGCACGGAATCCCTGGTGTGACGGCGCACGCAGACGATATAGGGGATGTCGAACTTGTCGCGATAGGCATTGTTGACGCGCTCGAACGCCGCGTATTCGGCCTCCGACAGGCGGTCGAGGCCGGCGCTGTTCTGCTCGTCGGTCGATTCCGCGGTGAGCCCCGCCGCGCGCTGGGTCTTGTTGGCGAGGTCCGGATGCGCCCGGATCAACGCCAATTGCACCTCGGGTTCGGCACTCTGGATCGCCGCCATCAGCGCGGCGTGCAACTGGTTGATGCCGGCGAACGGTCGCTTCGCGGCCAGTTGACCGGCGATCCACGGCGAATATTCAACGACGTTGGCGAGCGCGGCAACGAAATCGGCTTCATCGGCGGCATTGAGATCAGACAGCGATATCTGCGACATCGTCCTCACCCGATCTCGAATGCGTCGGCCGCAAGGTGCGCGAGCTTGTCGTGCCAATGCTGGGCGATCTGCAATCGCGTCGGCACCCAGACGCGCTCGTGCTTGCCGATGTAGTCGAGGAAGCGGATCAGCCCCGCCGCGCGGCCGGGGCGACCGGCGAGACGACAGTGCAGGCCGACCGATATCATCTTCGGCGCGCTCTGGCCTTCGGCATAGAGCACGTCGAAGGCATCCTTCAGATAGGTGAAGAACTGCTCGCCTTCGGCAAAGCCTTGCGGATTGATGAAGCGCATGTCGTTGGCGTCGAGCGTATAGGGAATGACGAGCTGCTTACCGCTGGCGCCCTTGACCCAATAGGGCAGATCGTCGGCGTAGAAATCGCAGAGATAGAGGAAGCCGCCCTCCTCCATCAACAGACGGTTGGTGTTGATCGAGGAGCGTCCGGTGTACCAGCCGAGCGGCCGCGAGCCGGTCGCCGCAGTGTGGACGCGGATCGCTTCCGCGATCTCCGCGCGCTCCTGCGCCTCGGTCATGTCCTTGTGCTCGATCCACTTCAGGCTGTGGCTGGCGATGTCCCAGCCCGCTTCCTTCATGGCAGCTACGATTTCCGGATTGCGCTTCAGCGCTGTGGCGACGCCGAACACGGTGGTCGGCCACTTCCGCTCGCTGAACATCCGCCACAGCCGCCAGAAGCCGGCGCGCGAGCCATATTCGAACATCGATTCGATATTGGCGTGGCGCTGGCCGGGCCAAGGCTGTGCGCCGAGCACGTCGGACAGAAACGCTTCCGAGGCAGGGTCGCCATGCAGGATGTTGTTTTCGCCGCCCTCCTCGAAATTGACGACGAACTGCACCGCGACCCGCGCGTTGCCGGGCCATTGCGGGTGCGGCGGGTTGCGGCCGTAACCGCGGAGATCGCGCGGGTAGCGGGTACCAGTCACTCAGACTTCCTCGAAGCGGATCGGCAGCGCGCCCTTCCACAGCACGCTCTTGCCGAGCGTTGCCAGATTGTCCAGGCCAGAGGTCAGCGTGATGAAATGGTTGCCGGCGAGTTGGCCCATCTTGCTCGCGAAGTGCACGCCGCCATAGGCCATCAGGATCTCGGTCTCGCTGATGCCGCCGGGATAGAGGATGATCTGGCCGGGCGCGGGATAGCTGGTGTGGTTCTCGTAACCGACACCGAAGTCCAAGTCGCCGAGGGGCATCCACACCCCCTCGCCGCTCCAGCGCACGTGGATGATGTGGCTTTCGAACGGCAGCGCCTTGCGGAACGCGGCGACAGTCTTGGGCGCCGCTTGCTCCTCGAAACGGGCATCGAAGGTGAAGTCGCCGGCGCGGATAACGAGTTTGGTCATCTCATCTCTCTGGATCGGGGCGGTGGCCCCACGGGGAATTTTCAGGCAAAGAGCACTCCGTCGGGCTTCGCGCAAGGGGCGCGGCCCGTTACCTGCGGTCGTAGGACCAGCCGAAAACGCCACTCCGCCGCGTCTCGGGCTCCGGCTCGGCGGCGGGCTGCGGCGCCTCCCTCAGTTCCGCCTGCGGCGACGGAGGCGGCACCGGCAAATTTTCGCATTTCATGGAGTAGACCAGCTTGCCGTCCGCGGTCCGTCCGATCGGCGCGCAGGGGTCCGGATGCGCCGCCGATGTTTTTGGGGTCAGCTTGACCTGCGCCACGGCCGGCGAGGCGATCAGCAGAAGGACCAGCAGATATTTCGACATCATTGTCGCCTGAAAACCAGATTTGGCCCATTGAACCGGATTGGAGCAGGCAAGTCCACCCGTGCCACCGGTCGCGATTGCCGAATATTTAGCCGAGGCTAGAAAATTGGCTCGCCCCAATGTGATGTCGCGAGCGGTGATATCGGCCGGGCGCGTCGCCATGTCAGCCGCGACGGCGACACACAAAACACACATCTCACAGCCGGGCGTCGTCACGGGAGAAAGAAACAATGCAAAAGACTTTCATCATTCTCGGCGCGACGCTGATTGCCGCCGCCACCATCCAGACTGCCGCGGCGAACGACCGCCGTCATGTCCGCAAGGCGCAGCCCCATCCCATCACCCAGTCGGTGCGCGACTCCAACGCCGCGCTCTGGCCCTCGCAGCCGACCGGGCCCGACTGGTCCCGCTATTCCAACGGCGCGATGTCTGCACCAGCGGGACGGTGATGCCGGAAGCCTAGCGCGATCAGCGAAACTGCCTCCACGTCGTCATTGCGAGGAGCTCTTGCGACGAAGCAATCCAGACATTTTCCGGAGATGCATTTCTGGATTGCTTCGCTGCGCTCGCACGGAGTGTGAGGCGGCAGCGCCAGTCCAATCGCAGACACGTCTTCGCGTTCTCGCGGCTGATTTCGCCCGAGCTTTGCCTGGTCGCTTCACCCTCTTGTCCAAGAGGGCGCAGGGAAGGCCGGTGCCGGCTGGCACCCGCGGTCCGCTGCGCGAAAAGCACACGCAGGAAAACCGCACAGCAGCATACAGGTGTAGCCAATCACTCGGCCTTCCCTGCGCGATGGTTGGACGGCTTATGCCGTGCTCTCCCGGGAGCCGAGTTCTCTTTGGCCTCCCTCACCCCACGAAAGTCACCGCCACCGCGCCGGTTGACGCAGATGCCGCATTCGCCAGGGCTTGACGTAGCAACGACGGCCAGGACCACACGTCTATATTTTGGCATTCGGTGAAACACGCCGAAACTAACAAAAGACTTTGAAAGAAGGGCTTTTCGACTACCCTGATGCGGGCTGTTTCAGCGGGCTTCACCAAGGGCCCGGCCCTACGCCTTTCAGCGTCCGCACGACAAACTGAAAGTCTTAAAGCCGAGCTCTTTGGTCCCAAGCCTTAGGAGCTGAAACCACATGGATGCTACCATCATCGCGGACACCGCTGGCAAGCGCGGCCGCAATAGCAGCGTCATCCTGACCGACCGCCTGTGCGAGAAACGGGTCCCCAAGAGGACCAAACTCTACGACCGGAAGGTTTGTGCCACCGGGTCGTACCAAAAACGGAAAGCCCATTGCCGATAATGGAGTCGCTGGAATCGGTGTGATTCTTAAAGCGCTGAACCATGGTATGTTCGCGAATCAATCGAAGGAGGCCGTCATGCTGTTCGATCGTCTCTTCGCAATTCTTGTTGTGGTGTCGGTTCTGTTTTCGGGCGCCCTCATCGGCGTCGTGCTAATTGCGTTGTGACGCGCTCGCGGTCTCTCTGGCGGCCTTATCAAGTCGCCGTCCACTCCAAAAACATCGCCAGTAGGGTTGGCGCGGCATTCGGTTGGGCTCCCTCGTTTTGAAGCTTGTTCTCCAGCTCCAGACGCCTACAGCAGACCGTAGCAATTTCGGTCCGCGCCGCGCGGGAAATCTGTCAAAGAAACGAGAGGCTGGTCCCCCGCCCTCATCGCTGTCAGGGGCGGATGCCGGCGGCCGACTGCGCTGAGTAGGATCTACGAGGTGGCGCAGCCAGCGCCGGTCCTGCCCGACACCGCTCTTTATGCGGGGCCAGGGACGGAATTAACATGTGCCTTTCAGCCCCGGGTAAGCCTTGCTTTCACGGGGGCAGCGAGATGGGCTCAGCAGAACTCCCCTCTATCTCACAATGCAAAACTTTCGCGTTGAAAGCCAAAGAGCTCGATGCCGATCCAGCGAATTCGGCGCGTCGTTCCGCAGTCCTGCGAAGCATCGCGTAGCTGTACTGCGCTCGCGCACCAGCTTGAGATCCTAGCAGTCATATCGAAAGAGGAAGAAAAGCCGGTAAGTCGTAGAGAAGCAAGGGATGAGGCCTGAGCTTAGATCTCGGCTGAAGTGAAGCGGGTGGCACCGTGCGGCTTGTCGGCTCCGTCGATGCCACTCGCCCAGACGTTCACCTTTGTGGTGGAGCGCCGTCGGGAAGTTCACCTTTCGGGTGGAGCCCCCGCGGCAGATTTATGAAAAACTATCGAATGTGTCCTGAACGGCGCAGCGTCCGGTTGAGGATGTCGATTCAGCAGCGACGCGCAAATAGGAAGAGGCTGAGGTGACCAGTCCCGCTCCTCCCCGTGCAGTGTGGGCACATGCGCCTTTAATCAACCCGCCAAGATCACGAGGCAACACCAACATCGTCCGTGCATTCTTTGATCTAGCAAACAGCTCCCACTCCGAATCTCGGACTAGCCTTGGTTGCTGATGAAGACGGCAAGGATCATGAACAACAGGTTGGCGATTGGGATGATTGCCTTCGCGGTGATAGCGTTCATTTCCTTCTTGTTATGCCGCAAGTCCCCCGAACCACGCACCAAAATAGCCGGCGTAGAGCGCGGGCATTTCGAGGTTCATCGAATGCCCGATACCGGGCACCACGACGAGGCGGCAGTCCGGCATTACCGCGGCCATCATATGAAGATCGGCGGGGGGATCCAGCCGTCCCATTCGCCCCACAATACCAGGTGCGAATGCCCGATCTCCGGCATGCGGCTTTCCAGTTCCCGGCTGTCCCGTTCGCGCGTGAGATTCACGGGTGTCCCGATCCAGATGCCTTCGGAGACGCCAAAAGTTTGTTCGATGATCCTGTCGAACAACGCCTGAATGTCCGCACCCCCGGACGGAACTGCGGAACTTTATTCGGCGCCATGCTTTCAGGCACGAACAGCGATGAGGCTGCGGTCGCCATCACCGAGCGGGTCAGCTCCTTGCTCGCCATCATAGCCCGAAACAGTCCGATCTGATCAGTATTGAAGGCCATGCCCAGCGGCGTGACCGGATCAAGCGCAAATACCCGTCCGAAGCGGCGCGGTTGCATCAGCAGCATACGGGCCGCGATGATGCCGCCCGTCGAATGCGTTGCAAGGTGGCAGTAATTGATATCCAGGGTATCGAGTGCAGCCAGCATGTCCTGTGCGTGCTGCTGCATCGTGTAGTTGGTGTAGTCAACCGTAGGCTTCGGCCGGTCGCTGTCGCCGCAGCCGCGCCAGTCGATGCCGATGACGCGAAGACCAGAAGGAAACAGCGGGGCAGCGAGCTCGATCCAGTCCTTGCTGGCTAGATTGCCGTGGATGAAGAGGACGGTGACGTCGCCTCGTCCCCACTCTCGCCAGCCCAGCTGGACTTCGCCCGCCTGCACCCTTGGCATGAACCGGCCCTATTTGTTCAGGCCGGCGGTCGGCGCGGCGCCGGGCGGTGTCGGAGCCACCGGCAAGGCCGAGACCACCGCCCCCTTGATCATGCGGTCGGTCCCGACCGGCGACGAGGTGTCGACGCTTCCCCGCGTCACGAAATCCACGATGTCGGACGGGTATTCGACCGGATTGTCCGTGTGGATGAAATGCCCGGTCTCCGGATAGATCTTCAGGATCGGCCGATTGCCCGCATTAGTCATACGCGTCATGAACGGCGTGATGGCGTCGCGTCCGAGGTCCGTCAGCCCATTGAATGCCGGCGTCGGGATGAACGGCTCCTTGTCGCCGAATGCGAGGAAGATCGGCGCCTTTATCTGCGTGAGCCGCTCGTAGAGGTTCTTCGGATCATCCTGCTGGAGCTCGGCGCCGATCGTGTAGATGTCGTAGATAAAGATGTTACACCACTGCTCCAGCTCCTTCGGATTGCCCTTGGTCAGCCGGACGCGCTGCTCGGTGTGGAGGCGGGCATATTCGCTGTCGCTGAAGAAATAGCCGCTTTTGGCAGCCGACACCGCGCCGGTCTCCGGGTCACGCTTCTTGAAGTAGAAGAAGTCACGAATGTTCTGCTCGTCACGCGCCTTCTCCGCGGCAAGGATCCCGGTCTGGTCCCAGGTCGCCCTCCACTTGTCGAAGTCATGATCGAAGGCCGGGTCGAACAGCGGCGCCTTTTTGCCTTTCGCGATGGTGATCTCGCGCGGATATTCCTCGAGACCTGACGGCGCCTCCAGCGCGAGGCCCTGCACTGTATCCGGCCAGGTCAGGGCGTAGCCCATCACGAACTGACCGCCGAGCGAATGGCCGAGATAATACGCCTTCTTGACGCCGAGCTGGTTGACGACGAGGTCGTAGATGACCTCGCGCATGTCCTGCATCGTGCGCGCCGGACTCTTGTCGAGATTGCCAGGCCCGGACATGCCGTAATGCGGCAGATCGGGCACGATCACGCGAAGGCCGCTGCGCAACGCATACTGCATGATGTTGCCGTAGTGACCGCCGAAAGCGCCTTTGCCATGGATGACGACGAGGACCTTCGGATCCTTATCCGTGCCAGCATATTCATCCATGTAGCCGATCTGCCAGGAATTGCCGCCCTTGTCTTTGGCATTGGCGTATTTGACCGGATAGGGGTAGGTCACGAACTCTTTCCAGAACGACTTTTTAGGGTCGATGTTCTCGGCGACGCCGGGCACCCGATAATTCTTGTCAACGAATTTCTGCGCGCGGTCGAGGCTCGCCACATCATCCATGAAGGCAACGAACTTCGGGTCATTCTTGCGCTGGTTGATGATCGGAAACACACCATAATGGGCGACCGGGCTTTCCTGAGCAATAAGGTCTGCACCAGGCACGCGATCGACTGCCTTCTGAGCCAACTTGAAGTTCAGCCACAGGTCATTGGTGATGTGCATCACCAGCGTCCGCGCCTGGATGCGGCCGAGATAAGGGTTGATGTTGTGCGTTTCGCCGACACGGTTGCGCCAGACCAGGTCGACCGCATCGTAAAGCTTGGCACGGTTGACGACGTTTAACGCCGCCTTTTCGTTCGGGGGTCCCAATAGAAGATTTCGGGCTGGACTGCCCCCCAATTCTGGGTCGTACGGAACGCAAAGTCATAGCCCGTCATCCCGAGGATCGACCAGCCGAACGCCACGCCCGGCATCGGATGCTTCTCCTTGGGCAGCTTGTAATAATCACCCTTCGTTTCCTGCCACACCGGATCGGATTCGATCGCTGCCGTCATCATCTGGAATGTCCAGTTGCCGACGGGATCCTCGCCATCCGACTGCGTGGTGCCGCCGATCGGCATCAGTGCGCCGATATATTCGGGATGCATCACGCCCCAGACATACGTCTGCGTGCCGCCCATGGATACGCCGGACACCAGCGCAACGCGCGCGACCTTCAGCCCCTCGCGCAGCATCCGGTAGTTGGCCTGGACCATGTCATAGTAGCTGTACTGCGGAAACTTTACGCCGAGACCGTCCGACGGTTTGCTGGCGCCCCACGTTCCGAGTGGATCGACCATGATGACGTAGTAGCGATCCGTGTCGATGGGCCGGCCCGGACCAATAATTGGCACGGTGCCTGACAAGGCTGCTCCTTTGACCCACTGCTCGTACATGTCGGTGGCATCGCCAGAATAATATGAGTTGATGACGACGGCATTGGTGATCTCACCGGCAGCGTTGCGCCGCGGCGTACCGACCGCGATATAGGCGGTGTGCAATTTCCCGGCGCCAAGCGATTCGAGCGTGACGCCGCCCTCGCCGCCATTCTCCCACTTCGAGGGATCGGCGAGATCGTACTTGCCGCCAAGTCGAAAATTCGCGATCTCGTAGGTCTTCTTCAGACCGTCATGCTGCATCTGCGACGAGCGG
Organism: Bradyrhizobium lupini; assembly: GCF_040939785.1. Taxonomy (NCBI): domain Bacteria; kingdom Pseudomonadati; phylum Pseudomonadota; class Alphaproteobacteria; order Hyphomicrobiales; family Nitrobacteraceae; genus Bradyrhizobium; species Bradyrhizobium lupini. The sequence goes on along the minus strand of NZ_CP162553.1, from coordinate 5,981,316 downwards.
CGCGTGATGGGCTGCGCAACCGCGAGCGATGTCCCGATCAATAGCAACAGCAGGCTGATGAGATATCGCCGCATGACATGTCTCCCGATCATGGCGAATTCCTCCGGCAGGCTTTGATTTTCCCAAACGCTAGGAGCGGACGCGGCGCGACCTTTGATCTAGCGCAAGGGAATTCGCACTGCCCGCGCGACAATTCTTTAGAACGAATTACATGCCGAGTCGCCGCGATGCCATTCCTCACGCACGGCTCCTACCGGATCCGGTATGAGCTCGACGGTCCTGCGACGGCGCCGGCGTACGTGCTGGTCAATGGACTGACCCAATATTCCGAACTGTGGAGCGCTTATCGCGACGCGCTTATCGCACGGGGATTTCGCGTTGCGACATTCGATCTGCTCGGCCAGGGCGCCTCTGACAAGCCGACGCTTTTCATCAATCAGGACGACCATGTCCTTGCGCTGCATCGCCTGATCGAGATGCTCGGTGAAGGTTCGGTCTTCCTCAGTGGAATCAGCTTCGGTGGCTTGATCGCGCTGCGCTACGCGATCGAGCATGGAAGGCGCCTCTCGGGTCTGGTGCCCATGAGTTGCTTTGCCGAGCTTTCGCCTCAACTTCTCCTGATCGGCAACGCACTACGTACCGGCTTAATTCTGGGTGGAACCGGCTATCTCCAGGATCTGCTGCTGCCGATGAATCTGTCCGATGAATGGTTGAAGCCGCTGCTGGACAAGCTCGACGGGGTCAAGCGGCAGGGCTGGCTTGTCAATGACCTCTACGCGTTACAGAACCTGATGGAGTCGTTCCTCGACTTTCAGCCGCTGACGCCGCAACTCGCCTCGATCGCCGTCCCAACCATGATCCTGAACGGAGAGTTCGACTTCCTGACGCCGCGCGCCCTGCACGACACGCTGCGAGTCGAAATCCCCAACAGCGCGCTCGTGATCATCCCGGGCGCCTATCACGCCTTCACGTTGGAAAAGGGTGCGCTCACAGCCGACCTGCTCGCGCGATTCGCCGACGACGTGCTGGCTGGACGCTGGCAAGGTAACAAAGCGGTCTGGATTGCGCCCGAAGATCCTAGCGGTGAGCTCACTCCATTTCCCGCCGGCTACGACCATCTGCGTGCCATCCCCGTCCAGAGGACCCCGGCATGAGCGGACTTCTCGGACCACTCGACTCCGAAGGCCGCGTGCCGCACGGTCAGCAGACCCGCGTCGCCGCTTTCCTGATCTCGGCCCATGGCGCTCTCGCAAGGCAATTCGGCCTCGCCCTGCCGGCGAAGTTCGAGGCCGGCTGGCAGACAGAATTGAACGCTCAATTCTACCGAGAGAGCGAGATCGTCTCGCTTCTGATGCGCGCAACCACATGGGTGCCGGATCTCGCCCTGGGCTACATGGCCATGTCTTGGGAGGCCGCCTGGCTTCCGACGCCGAACGAAGGCACTGCCGATCGCTCTCTTTGGCAAGCAGTACACCTCGCCGCGCTCGCGCATGCCGTCCACGCCGGGATCCGGCCAGCTGCGTTGCTACCGCTTGAGGCAAACGCGAATGACCCCTTCGTGATGGCGTTGCGCCGCATCGAGATCGAGAGCGGCCGTCTGTTACAGGCACAGATCCTGTTCCTGAAAGGTCCTGACTTGGTGCCCTTCCGCGATACCGTCAGCACAGTCTTGGAAAGCCGACACACCGAACTGCGCAAGCTCTGGCACGACACGCTCGCGAGCGTGGGAATCGTCCGCGAATGATGCGGAGCCTTGACGCAGATCAAAGCAGCGCGATTTCCGCCCTCCAGCATTCATTGACCGCCCTGCACGCGCCGACCGGAGTTCTTCCTCATGAAGGCCATTTCCCTCGAAGAAGCCGTCGCAATGATCCCAGTCGGCGCGAGTGTCATGGTCGGCGGTTTCATGGGTGTCGGAACACCGGAGCGTCTGCTCGACGAGGTGGTGCGGCAGAAGAAGGGCGGCCTGTCGCTGATCTGCAATGATGCAGCGATCCCCGGCAAGGGCGTCGGCAAGCTGTTCGATGCTGCGCTGGTCGCGCGATTGACCGCAACGCATATCGGTCTCAATGCGAAGGCACAGCAGCAGATGCTGGCAAACCAGATCGCCGTCGATCTGGTACCCCAGGGAACCTTCGTCGAGCGCATTCGTGCGGGTGGATGCGGGCTGGGTGGAGTTTTGACGCCAACCGGCGTCGGCACGCTGGTTGCTCAGGGAAAGCGGGAGATCGAAGTCGACGGAAAGCCTTTTCTGCTTGAGACAGCCTTGCGGGCGCAGTTTGCGCTAGTGCACGCCTTCCTTGCCGACTACCTCGGCAACTTGGCGTACGCCCTGACCTCGCGCAACTTCAATCCAGTCATGGCAATGGCCGCCGACACCGTGATCGTCACGGCGGAGAACATCGTGCCAGTCGGGGTGATCGCGCCCGACCACGTCGTGACCCCGGCGCCGCTCGTCGACTACCTCATTACAAACGGGTGACGACATGGATCCGCAGATCATCATCGCCCGGCGTGTCGCCAAGGAGCTTCGGAGCGGCGACCTCGTCAATCTCGGCATCGGTATCCCGACGCTGGTCGCGAACTACGTTCCAACGGACCTGAAGGTATTCTTCCAGTCGGAAAACGGCCTGATCGGAACGGGGCCTATCCCCGAGCAAGGCCTGGCGCATCCGACGCTAACGGACGCAGGGGGGCGCCCGATTAGCGCGCTGCCCGGGGCCTCGACCTTTGACAGCGCGATGTCGTTCGGACTGATCCGCGGCGGTCATGTCGACGTCACGGTACTTGGGGGCCTTCAAGTTGATGCCCATGGCCATCTCGCCAACTGGATGATCCCGGGCAAGATGGTGCCCGGCATGGGCGGCGCGATGGACCTGGTGAGCGGCGCCAAGCGAGTCATCGTCGCCATGCAGCATGCGGCGAAAGGCAAGTCGAAGATCGTCGCGAAATGCACGTTGCCACTCACCTCGGCACGGCCCGTCCATCTCGTCGTCACCGACATGGCGGTGATCGGCTTTCCCGACGGTAAGGCGACGTTGCTGGAGACTGCGCCGGGCGTCACGATCGGTGAGGTCATGGCGGTGACTGAGGCTGACCTCGTCGTTCCCGAACACGTGCCGGAAATGAATATCTGACCAGGTGACGGACATGCGAATATTTGGCGATTTCGACGAGATCAGATCCGCAGTCGGCACCGAGATCGGCGCCAGCGACTGGATCGAGGTGACGCAGGACCGGATCAACAAGTTTGCGGAAGCGACCTGCGATGAACAGTGGATCCATGTCGATCAGGAGCGCGCGAGGAAAGAGATGCCCGGCGGCACCACTATCGCCCATGGCATGCTGTCCCTGGCGCTGGCACCGATGTTCATCCGCTCTGTGATGGGGTTGAAAGGCCTCCGCAACACCCTGAACTACGGCGCGGATAGGATCAGGTATCTTTCGCCGGTCCCGGCGGGATCAAAGCTGCGCGGCCGCGTCAGCGTTGCTGAGACGGAGGATGTCCCTCCCGACGGGCTGCGCGTGAACTATCATCTGGTCATCGAGATAGAAGGGGGCAAACGACCGGCTTGCATCGCCGAGCTGATCGCCCTGCACTATCGCTGAGTCGCGTCCCGTCCTCTTCAATCGATGATGTGATAACCACCATCAATATAGAGAACGCTTCCCGTAATGAGCTTGGCGCCGTCGAGTGCGAGAAATGCCGTGGCGTTGCCGACATCATCAATGCTGACGAGGCTGCGCGACGGGGCCTTGGATTGCGCCTTGTCCATCAGTTCGTCGAACTCGGGAATGCCAGATGCCGCGCGCGTGGCCAGCGGTCCGGGCGAAATCGCGTGCACGCGGATACCCTTCGGGCCCAGCTCGGCGGCGATATAGCGCACCGAGGCCTCGAGCGCAGCCTTGGCGACACCCATCACATTGTAGTTCTCCACGACCATCTGGCTTCCATAATAGGTCATGGTAAACATGGTGCCGCCGTTCTTCATCAGCGGCTCGGCCAGATGAGCCATGCGCATGAAGGACCAGCAGGAGACCTCCATCGTCTTCAGGAACCCGTCGCGGCCGACGTCCACCACACGTCCGTGCAAGGCTTCCTTCGGTGAGAAGGCGATCGAATGCAGCAGGAAATCGAGCTGGCCCCAGTCCCTGTCGACCCGGGCAAACACTTCTTCGGTCTGCCCCTCCGTCATGACATCGAGTGGCATGAAAATAGACGCCTCAAGTGCCTGCGCGAGAGGCTCGACGTGCTTCTTCGCGCGGTCGTTCAGGTAGGTGACGGCGAGATCGGCACCAAGGGCACGAAAGGCCTTTGCGCATCCCCATGCGATCGACTGGTCGTTGGCGATGCCCACGACGAGGCCTTTTTTTCCCCTTCAGGGCAATCTTGGTATCCGGAAATACGGGAATCATGACGCCCTCTCCTGTCGTTGATTGGTCGATGTTGTCTTCATCAGCAGCGACAGTGTGTGCTGCGCGATCATCAGCTCCTCGTCGGTGGGCACCACATAGACTGGGATGCGACTGTCGGGACCCGAGATCAGCTGTGAGTGGCGCGTATTCTCGGCTTGATTGAGCGTGACGCCCAGCCACGCGAGCTGGCCAGCGACATGCGCGCGAATTTTTGCGGAGTTTTCGCCGATACCAGCCGTAAACACAAACGCGTCCAGCCCCTGCAGCGCTGCGGCAAGCATCCCCGCATTGAGGCCTATGCGATAGCCGAAATATTCGATCGCCAGTCTGGCTCTCGGATCCTCACTGCCCTCCAGCTCCCGCATATCGTTGCTGACCCCGGATAACCCCTTCAAGCCGCAATCGCGGTAAAGGAAGTTCTGGATGGTGGACGCTGACATCCCCTTCTCCGAAATGAGGTAGAGCACCACCCCGGGGTCGATCTGGCCAGGGCGGGTTCCCATCGGAAGTCCGTCGAGAGCGGTGAAGCCCATGGTGCTTTCGACGCTTCGTCCCGCGCTGAGAGCGCACATCGAGGCGCCGCTTCCAAGGTGAGCGACGATCACGCGCCCATTCGCGATTTTCGGCGCGACCTTTGGCAAGGTCTTCGCAATGTATTCGTAGGAGAGACCGTGAAAGCCGTAGCGGCGCACGCCCTCGGCATAAAGCTGATGCGGGATCGCATAATGATCGGCGACCGCGCTATGCGTTCGGTGAAATGCGGTATCGAAACAGGCGACCTGCAGAAGCTCTGGAAAATTGCCGAGAATCGAACGGATTGGCGCCAAATTATGCGGTTGATGCAGCGGTGCGAGCGCGATGAACCGCTCCAGCCGGGTCACGACACCATGATCGATTTGAATTGGGCGGTCGTAGTCCGGGCCACCGTGAACGACGCGATGACCGACAGCGATCGGGCGAATGCGTTGCTCGTCCCGCAACCAGGCACCGGCAATGTCCATCGCGGCCGGAACATCCGGCACCCCCTCGATCGGATAGGCGCGATCCGCAAGCGGATCGCCGGTGGAGCCACTCGCGCGCAAACGCGGGCGGCTGCCGATCCCATCCATCTGCCCTTTCAGCTGTCGCCGCAGTATTCCTTCGCCCTCGATCGAATAGACCTGGAACTTGACGCTGGAGGAGCCGGCATTGACCACAAGGATGGTGTCCATGGCGCTCACGCGGCAATCGTTGGAGCACGCCGGCGCCGGGCATGGGCATACAGCGCGGCGACCGCGCACGAGGCCATCCGCGCGCGCGCCGAATCCGCGCGTGAGGTCAGGACGACCGGGACCCGGGCTCCGAGCACGATGCCCGCGCCGTCCGCCTTGGCGAAATAGGCGAGATTCTTTGCAAGCATGTTGCCGGCCTCTAGGTCGGGAACGACGAGGATCTGCGCGCGACCGGCGACCTCGGACTTGATCCCCTTGATCCGCGCTGCCTCCACGTCGATGGCGTTGTCGAAAGCCAGCGGTCCGTCGAGGATCCCTCCGGTGATCTGCCCGCGATCCGCCATTTTGCAGAGTGCTGCCGCCTCGATCGTAGACGGAATCTTCGAGGTCACGGTTTCAACTGCTGACAGGATTGCCACGCGCGGCGACTTGCCGAATCCAGCTTCCACGTACAGATTGATTGCGTTCTGGATGATGTCGCGTTTGGCGTCCAGATCAGGGAAGATGTTGATGGCCGCGTCCGTCACGAAGATGGTCTCAGCATAGGCCGGCACGTCCATCACGAAGACATGGCTGATACGCCGATCGGTACGCAAGCCCCCGGCCTTCGCGGTGACGGCGCGCATCAATTCGTCGGTGTGCAAGCTGCCTTTCATCAACAGCTCACCTCGGCCGGCGTGGATCAGCTCTACCGCCTTTGCAGCGGCTTCATCGCTATGTGCTACGTCAACAAGCTCGAAGCCCGCGATGTCGAGACCATGCCTGCCGGCCGTATCCCGGATCTTCCTTTCAGGTCCGACCAGAAGCGGTCGGATAATGCCGGCCTGTGCACTATCGACAGCGCCGCGCAATGAGCTTTCATCGCAGGGATGCACGACGATGGTTGGGGCCGGCGGCACGGCCTGCGCAGCCGCGATCAGACGGTCGTACTTGCTCGGGGACTGTGCCTGCGACGTGTCGGCTGACATGAGCCGGTTCCTTCCAGACAGTGTTACGATGCCTTCGCCTTGGGGTCGAAAGGGCAACGTTCGACGCCCTCCCCAACGTTTCGGCGTCGAGACCGAACAGCTGTGCGACACGCTGCAGGCGGCTGGCGCGCTCGCCTGTGATGTGCTCGCTGGCCGACAGCACCTCGCTCATCGTCATAAAAGCCGCGCGGCGTTGATTGACATCGTCGGGAAGCAACTTCGGGATAACGGCCAGGCCGCCTCGCGATCGAGCAGCAGCATGAAGAACTGCTCGCGAACCAGCATCTTAAATTCCGCAAGCGTTAATCGCGCTCCGCTGTCGTCGCGACGAGCCTGACGCAACGCCTCGATGCTGCGTTCGTCCACCATTCCTCTCGCCGAGCCGACATAAAGCAGGGCACGGATGGCCGCCTCGCGAAGCCCGCCTTCGCCAATCCTGGATCGGAGCTCGGCGACCCGTTTGTCGAGCATGGCACGGTGTTCGGGCGGCATCTCGCGCCGGCGCGACAGTTCGCCTTTCGGATCTATGCCGACTGCCGCCTGTAGCGCCGGCGAGCCGTAGACGTTGAGGAAGAGCGCCTCGCTCATCGCTTCCTGCGAATCGCGCCAGCTGTCCAGCGCATGAACGATTTGCTTGGAGACCTGCTCCTGAAACGCCAGGAACGGATTGTCGTTCGAAACCGGCTTGCGGTTCTCTTCCAGCCCTTCCGCTGCCGATTTCACCGCTTTCATCCACGGATTTTGACTGCTAAAGGCCTCATATTGCGTCCGCAGCGGGTGCAGGTTGCGCATCAACTCCGCCGTCTGCGGCGCCACCATGCCCTTGATCCAGGGCTGCACGAGCTTGCGGTAGGCGGCTAGATTAAGCTCGGAGACGCGTTTGGCCGCGGCAAAGCGCCGCTCGTCCTCAGGCGAATTGCCGCCCATGGCACGAATATCCTCAAGCGTTCGAGCCTCGCAGCGCATCACCCATTGGCCAACAACGAGATCAGAACTGGTGGTCTCCTCGTCCTTGGCTTCGAACGTCGCTTCGTAAAGGCCGGGCGGTAGTACATCGATCAGATCGATGTTGCTGGAAAATTCAGCGTGCTCCTTCTTGGCGACGCCGCCTGAAACGAAGATGCCGAGATGGCCAACGCTCTCGTGAACCGTATAGACGATCGTCTGCCCAAAGGCCCTGATGTCATCCACGTCGGCATAGCATTCGAGGATCCAACCTAGCGCCTGCTGTGGCGGAGTGATGTTGTCGCCCTTGGAGCAGAACACCACGATCGGCGAACTGATGTTGCGCAGGTCTACCTTCTGCCCGTCGGACAGGGTGATATTGCCAGCGGCCAGGTTGTTGCCAACGAAAAGTTCGTCAACAATGAACTGAATCTCCTCGGCGTTGAGATTGACGTGCCCACCCCACCAGCGCTCGAACTCGAGGTAGCGATCGGATTCGGTATCGACCTTAGAATAGACATTGTACTGCTTGGTCCAGAGCGTGTTCGACGGGTTTTGGCCTTCGAAGTTCTGGACCAGCCAGGCACCATCGAACTTCCCGCCGCCGAGATCGCTAACGAGCGCAGTTAGCCAGCTTCCGCCCAGCAGGCCGCCCGAATATCGCATCGGGTTTTTGCCATGCACGCCCGCCCAGTACGCGAGCGGGGCTCCGGCGATGATCAATGGGCCAAACAGTTCGGGCCGCACCGAAGCCAAAATCATGACCGCCCAACCGGCTTGGCAATTGCCTATGACGCAGGGTTTCCCTTCGGCTTCACGATGAAAACTGACTACCTTCTCGATGAACAATGCCTCGGCACGCGCGATACGCTCGATAGTCTGGCCCGGCACCGGCTCCGGCAGGAAGCCGATGAAGTAGCAGGGATGTCCCGCCTTCATCGCGACGCCGATCTCGCTGTCGGCCTTGAACCCGCCGATGCCTGGACCGTGCCCCGCGCGCGGATCAATCACGATGAACGGCCGCCGCGCGGAATCGATTTGGACGGCGGCTGGCGGGACGATGCGGACAAGCACGTAATTGACGGGTTCGTCCAACTCGCGGCCGTCGATGATCAGTTCGGCCGCATATTGCAGAACGTGTGGTGCGGTTTGGGCGACGTGCTCCCGATATTGGTCGCCGCGCCGGCGCATCACATCGAGAAAGAGTATGCTCCGTTGTCCCGCGTCGACCATGTATTCAACGGCCGAGGCGACGAGGCCGGACATCGGACCACCGGGCGATCCAGGCACTTCCATCTGCATGCTCCGACCTCAATGTCGTAGGAATGCATCCAAAGCCGGCCGCAACAGCGGGCCATTGATATAGGTCAATGCTGGACGGTCAGTACCCCGGCCCAGTCGTGTCACGCGGGTCATCCCGCCCGAATGTGTCGAGCTGCTGCTGAGATTCAGGCCGCCGGCTTTTTGCGGGCCCTTGAGACAAATCAAACGGGCGACCAACCGCCCTGTCATAGACCAGCCTCAGGCCGACGTGCTTTCCGGCCGCCCGAGCCGAGACCTCCATGTGGGACATCGCTAAATACAGCGTGACGGAACACTTGCGGGACGGCAGCACGGCCGAACTCCGAGCGCTGCGGCCGGCCGACGAGACGGCTGTCCTCGACGCGCTGGATCAGTCCAGCACGCAGTCGTTGCAGCGCCGTTTTTTCGGCATCAAGCGTCATTTCTCCGACAAGGAGCGCGCGTTCTTCATGAATGTCGACTTCAAGAATCACGTCGCGCTGGTGTGCGAGGTCGAGAGCCCCGAGCGGACAATGATTGTCGGAGGCGGCCGCTACGTCGTGTTTGAGCCCGGACGAGCCGAGTTGGCCTTCGTCGTCATAGACGCTTGGCAGGGCCGAGGCATCGGTTCCATCTTGATGCGCCACCTTGGCGAGATCGCCTCCAATGCCGGATTGCGTGAACTCACCGCGGAGGTCCTGCCCGAGAACAGGTCGATGCTGGCGGTGCTCGGCAAGTTTGGCTTTAAGCCGGCTAAGAACCGCGACCCACAGACGATGCGTTTGGCGCTATGCCTGGGCAAAGAGGGGCCGTGATCAATGAGCTGTGCATGGTTCGGGCTCGCGCTCAAGCTCAACGCTGGTTCAGTGACCACAATGACTTTCAGCAAGATCATGCCGCGCAATGCATCCGTCGGCGTCACGGAAAGCGTGGCCTCCCGCACGAGGCGCGTGCGGTTCTCTGGCCTATCAGCGCGTTTTTGCGTTCAGCGTCACACCTCACGTAAAACGATGAATTTGTTCAGCTCGGTTGAGACCGCCTGGACCGGAACTGTCGAGGTGTCATTCCGGTCCATCGCTTGAACGCGTGTGTGAGCGAACTCAGTTCGCGATAGCCAAGCAGCCAAGAAACTTCGGACACGGGCAGCTGCTCCTCTTCGAGATAACGCTTGGCGAGCGCGGCGCGCAGTTGATCAAGAATTTCAGCGAAGGACGTCTTCTCTTCGCCAAGCTTGCGCGACAAGGTGCGGGTACTCAGTCCCAACTGCCGCGCGACTTCCTTCGCGACGCCTCTACCGTGAGGTAGCAGCGTGGTAAGCGTCTTCTCGACTTTTGAACGGAGCGTCGCGCCATGCGGCGCTTTCCGTACCAAGGCTTCATCCGCATAACGTCGCAACAAATCGTGCAGATAGCCGTCGCGGCCGACCAGCGGGAGCAGTGCCACTGGCACCGGAAAAGAGATAACATCGCGGTCCGCGCCGAACTCGACGTCCCTGCCAAAGAACATTCTAAATTCGGGGGGCATCCCGGCTCGCAGATGCCTCACCTGCAGCCGAGACGGCACCAGACGACCGTCCGTTACCTGCCTGCAGATCCGCACCAGCGTCACGATCCAAAATTCGATTTGTTGCCGGTCGCCCATTCGATCGACACCAACATATTCGAGCGCGATGGTCGCAGTATGCCCCTCCATGTTGAAGCGCAGCCGGACTCCCTCATTCATGATCCGGCTGTACCGCTCCGCGGCGCGAAGCGCATCGGCGACATTCTCAGACGACGCCAAAACGTAGTAAACAAGGCCGATTTGGCGCAAGTCAAAGCCTCGCGCGAGCCGAAAACCCAAGATATCGTCTTCCAATTCTATGGCGGCCAACTCGAGAAGCATGATCTGGGTCGACACTTCGAGCCGGACCGCGGGGTCGCTGAAGTCGTTCAGCGTCAATCCCGCTTTCGAAAGCAGCGCTGCTGGATCTTTCCCAGATTCCGCGACTCGCGCGCAGGCCAGCCGAGCAATACCACCAGTCGCGCTAGGTATCGCACTCAGGCATCCCGCCGACCGCATAGTCGCATTCCTGTCCTGGTCAAGACGTCAAAGCCCTTTATAAATACGATCACAAGAATGCCACCGCACGTCCGTGACAAACACATCTGTCTGCGCGCCGATCGAACTGAATGATTCTTCGCGGATATTGATTTGGATCAAACCGGTCGGCTGGCGCCGGGCGCGGGTCGGATCCGACCCGGCTACTATGGCTAACGCGGATCGGAGCGGCGGCTGTTGTAGGAGCTGCCGGTCAGCCATCGCGGTTTACGGGGCGCCTCCCGTCCTAAGGGCGAAATCGGATCGATTGCAGACGCCTTTCGCCACAAAGAATTTGTGACCTCAAAGAACAAAAAATTGGCGACTTCTAGCAAGCACGTGTGAGCCGATCACTGCTACCTCCGGCCGACCCCATCCCAATGCGCAGGCTATCCCGCGAGCGACGCTCGCGCTTGGTCATCGATACCAACCCAAGGACCGAATTTTGATCGACCGCAGCACGCCCGGCAGGGCGCTTACGGAACTGAAGATCGCGCAGGCTTACGTTCGGCTCTCATGCATCCCGGACAACGATCAAGGTATGTCCGTTTCAGTCGCCACGGTCGCAAACTGTGAAATCCGCATGCTGCGAGGCTCCGAACTCGATCTGCATGGTGCGCCACTCTTTTGGCTAGAGCTATTCGACCTCAATGCAAAGCTTTCGGTCGACAGCGGTTCTTGTCATAGGATTAAGGATGCGGTGTCCATATTCGAGGGCTTCGTCGAGCAGGCGCTTGCCCTGGACCAGCCCGGTGGCGAGCCGCTGTGAAGGGTTACTGGGACCATCTGGAAGCACTGCGAAAGCAAGCAGCAGAGGCTGCGTTAATCAGCGCGCTAGCGACATCGCCGCAGAAGCGAGAACTTTTCGCAAAGATTGCGGAACATCTCAACACGCTGGCGGCTGCGGTGGAGCAAGCATTGACGGCGGGCTTCGTGTCGACGGAGGGCAAACGCACAAGGTAAGATCGGGAGCAGTCCCTCCCGTGAGTAAGTTGAGCAACACCTTTGGCTGCTGAGTTTTTGTTCCGGCGGCCACCGATCAAGGTGTTGCGAAATGACGATCTCTGCTACTGGCGGGCTTGGGCATGTGCGCGAGCCGCGCCCGAACTTGGTTACAAAAACTTACCGCGGCACTCTGTATCGTCGCGGACATGGGAGTACCCTCGCCTCCCCAGCTGCGTATACACGTTCGACCACTTTCTGGGGACGCACTGGACCAGATGCAGTGAAGCTTCCTTCTCGCTGTCATTCACTTTCATCGGCTCGCCAATCATTGACTTAGATCAATGCCAGTCCCTACCCGCAGGCAAGCTTCTTCTGGGTTCCTGCCTTTAGCTGGATCGGAATGCCGGACGCCACAACTTGCTGGGCCGCGCATCGCGAAGCCGCGATTCCATCTCCCGCCAGTCAGGATCCCTGATGATAGTCGCTAGTGTTGCTAGTTGATGTCTCGGTCGGAAAAGGCAAAATATGAAAATACTTGCGCTGTTGCTCACTTCGGCAATTTTGCTCGTATGCGCTAGCGAGAGCCACGCCGTGGTGAGAATTGCCAATGATCGCGGTGGCTTGATCCAACGTTACCTTGATCGATATGATCAGTTGAAGGACACGGGCCAGACGGTGGTCATTGATGGGCTCTGCGCCTCCGCCTGCACGATCGTGCTTTCGAAGATCCCGTCAAACAGGATCTGCGTAACCGAAAGGGCAGCCCTTGCTTTCCACGCAGCTTGGGACCTTGGTCCTCGTGGACGCCATATTACAAATCAAGAAGCCACACGGACGATGTATCTGATGTACCCAGCTCCAGTTCGGAATTGGGTATCAACGCAGGGCGGGTTGTCACCTCGCATGATCTTCCTTCGGGGCCCGAAGTTGGAAAACATGTTCGCACGGTGCTATCTGGATGCTGCAATCTTTCTAAGGCTATAACTGATCCGAGGCCCGCCTGCGAAGCAACGTAAGTGGACAAGCTCCGTAACCTCAGTACCACTGAGAACCCAGCATGCCGATGTTACTAGCATTGTGCGGGGCCGTCCGATGCATGACGTTCGGAAGATCCCGGCCCCGGACGAATTGACGGTTCGCGGCCAATCTTATTTCGCAATTCCAAGAGGTCGGTGAAGACATCTGCTTGGCGCCGCAGTTCGTCTGCGATCATCGGCGGCTTGGTCGAGAGCGTCGAGACGACCGTCACGCGCACCCCGCTCCGCTGCAATGCCTGGACCAACACCCGGAAATCTCCGTGGCCCGAGAACAGAATGATCTCATCGACGTGCTGAGCCGATTCCATTGCATGCACCGCGAGCTCAATAGCCATGTTGCCCTTGATCTTGCGGCGGCCATTGGCGTCGAAGAATTCTTTGCTGGCTTTTGTGATCACGGTGAAGCCGTTGTAATCGAGCCAATCGACCAGCGGGCGGATGGACGTGTACTCCTGATCTTCGATGATCGCTGTGTAGTAGAAGGCTCGGGTCAGTGTCCCTCGGCTGCGAAGCTCGTTCAGTAGCCGCTTGTAATCGAGATCAAAATCGAGGGCCTTCGCTGTAGCGTAGAGGTTGGGACCGTCGATGAAAGCTGCAATTCTGCTAAATCGGGATATGGTCATAATGGAAAAGACCTTGCTCACAAAACCGTCGGCCGGCAGCCAGCGCTGACATGAACGTCAACGTTCCTGCTGGCGAGCGCCATAACAAGCAGCGCGAATGAGCGCTTGTTCTAGAAGGCCAATGATTTGCTTTTGGGCGCCAACCGCTCCGCAGCTGTTCGTCGCGAGGGCCACACTCAAATCGTCAGTCGAGAAAAGTACCAACTTCAAAAGGTACGCGCCCGCCGGCCTCAGTCATCCAGGCCAGGGCCGTCCATTTTTCTGCACACCTGCCTTCTCGAAAAAGTTAACGAATTCCTAAGCACGGTAGAGTGCATTCGGTTCCCTCTTAGCCATTTTGGCGGCGCAGTGTGACAGGCAGGACACGGACGACAGGGAGCGAGTCGTATAGTTCTACTGGTGCAACTTGCGACAGCGTCGGCAATCGCAGGCGCATGGGGATGGAGACTCTGATGAAGACATTTCTGCTCGGTACCGTTGCGTTGTTTGCTTTGGGGCTCGCCGCCCCTGCTTCCGCTGCCGACATGGCAGCACGTCCGTACACCAAGGCCCCGCCGCCGCTGGCGGCTCCGATCTACGACTGGACCGGGTTCTACATCGGTGCGAACGGTGGCTGGGGTCAGAGCCGCAATTGCTGGGATTTCGTCGGCGCGGCCGGCGTGGTATTCGCTGACGGCTGTCGCGAGCGCTCGGGCGGCCTTGTCGGCGGTCAGGTCGGGTATCGTTGGCAGGCCAGCCAGTGGGTGTTTGGATTGGAAGCTCAAGGTGACTGGGCCGACCTCAGCAGCCAGCGTGTCAGCCTGATCAACCCCGCGTTTTCGACCCGGACGAAAACGGACGGCATCGGGCTGTTCACCGGCCAGATCGGCTATTCCTGGAACGCGTCCTTGCTGTACGTCAAAGGCGGCGCGGCGGTGACGAGCAACCGCTTTAGCATCCTCGACACGCTCACAGGGACTGAACTCGCGGCCGCAAGCGCAACCCGCTGGGGCGGGACCGTAGGTGTGGGCTGGGAGTATGGTTTTGCACCGAACTGGTCAGCTGGCATCGAGTACGATCATCTGTTCATGGGCAACGCAAACAACTCGTTCTCGGTTGCCAACCCCATCGTTGCCGGTGCGCTGAACCGGATCAACCAAGACGTCGATATGGTCACACTGCGCGTCAACTATCGCTTCGGCGGCTTCGGCGGGTACGGTGCGCCGGTGGCGGCGAGATACTAAGCCTCGTCGGACCGTCCTTTCTCCAGTAAATTAGGCCGGCAGAGATGCCGGCCTTTTTGTGTTGGAGAGAACATGTCCGAAAGATCTCTCAAGTTGCCAAGCCGTCCCTCAAGCCGCCGCGGCGCAACCGACGCCATCAATCGCGCCCTTGAGAGGTCGGACATCACTGAAATCTGCCAGGCCATTGGCACTGCTATGAGTGATTATAACGTCTCCGACATCGCCAACGAATGCGGGATTGCAAGGCAAACCCTCTATCGCGCCTTTGCCGGTGGTCCAAAGCATCCAAATTTCACAACCGTTTTGACGGTCTTGGACGCGCTGGGCTTCCAGTTGCATGTCACGGTACGACGGACGGCTCGGGCACGGTTGGCGCTTCCTAAGGCGGTTCCGCCATCACAGTAGTGACCTCTTGTCGAAGCTTCCTTAAGTCGATCGTCCCGCAGAACGGGTTGCTGGCAGTACGAGTGCCTTCTTGAGACTCGATTTGCTCGCCTGTGTCAGCGCATCAGACCGGCGGGTGGCCGCTGACCTAATAGGCTTTACCTCCCGACCATCGAGCTTTCACGGACGAGAGCCTCACCATGATGTATGAGGGTGTTCGCGGCGCTCTCCCGTCGGACGACGCGCAGAAAGCCGCCGGAGAGAATCCTCCTTTCCAAATTCGCGAAACGTCCGATTGGCAGGCGCCTGCCGCCGATCTGGAAAAACCGAAATGCTTCGGCGCGATATGTGTCTTCGAGTCATAGATTGGTCCGAAAATCAGCGGCGACACCGCTCTAGAGTCCTGCGGCAGGGGGATTAATGGACCGCTGCCAACATTGAGACCATTGGCAATCGCTCGCGAAAGCCACACCGCTGGCGTTACCAATTGTCTGGACCTGCTCGGTTAACAGCCTCTTCAAGGAGAGACCGTTGCTAGAAGGTTACCTGATTGCCGCTGTCGCGCTGCTTTTCTTGAGCCGATGCGATCATCAAGTATCGCGACGCACATCACGCGCTCCTTCGGCGTCTGACAGTTCGTGACGCGCTCTAACTGCAACCGGTAATGCGCGCCACCGCCTTCATGTACTTGAGGTGAAGGCGGCGTCACCTCCCTCTGACGGAGGGTTGCGCGCGGTGCGTCGATCCGAGTTCAAGCAGGTCTCAAGATCGAACCTGATATGCGAGCACCATCCTGAGGCGCTCTGCTCCGCCTCTTCCTTGAAGGGGCCAAACCCGACAAAGGTCTGAACATGCCCGGCTTGGCCGTCGGCCGCCGACACAAGATTGATTCCTGAGATGTAGTAGGACGAACACTGGCCGATCTGAGATTCGGCGCATGTTGCAACGCTTATCCCGAGAGCCACAACGGTGGTTATGAGGACGGCCCTCTCCATTTTCTCCTCCGCCAAGGGGCTTGCGTTCTATTTGATGGCGACGATACTGGCTATCGGCGCGCGCCTCATTTCCTCTGGGTCGCGATCTTCTTAAGTGTGACCGTCTGTCGAAAGAAGGCTTTTATCGATTGAGCAGGGCTTCCCAGCACCTTGGCACCGGGTGCTAGATCTGAGATGACGCCCGCCTGCGCTCCGATTTCCGAACCTCGACCGATACGGAGATGCCCTGCCATAGCAGCCTGTCCCCCGACGCGGACGAAATCTTCAAGTACGGTTGAACCCGAGATCCCGACTTGTGCAACTACGACGCAACAGCGGCCGAGACTAACATTGTGACCGATTTGCACAAGGTTATCGAGGCGGGAGCCAGCGCCAATTATGGTGTCTCGCGATGATCCGCGATCAATCGTCGAATTGGCACCAACTTCAACATCATCTTCAAGAATAACTCGCCCAAGCTGGGGGATGGAGAGAAACCCGTCGCTGGTGGAGGCGAATCCGAACCCTTCCTGCCCAATCCGCGCACCCGGATATACGTAAACGCGTGCTCCCAAAACCGCGTAACTAAGGCTTACATGTGCGCCAATCCGGCAATCCCTGCCGATGGTGACGCCGCTTCCAATGACTGCGCAAGGACCGATCCGACAGCCGGGCCCTATCTCCACTCCGCTTTCGATCACAGTCAGGGGTCCAACTTCTGTCGAGGGATCAATGTGTGCGTCATCCGCCACTATGGCGGACGGGTGAACACCGGGTCGCAGCGGCGGCACAGGATAGAAAAGGGCAGCAACGCGGCCCCAAGCGGCATAGGGTTCGCTCGTTATGATGGCCGCAGTGGCTGCTGGTACTCGCGCAGCCATATCAGGGTGAACGACCACAGCCCCGGCGGACGTTTGATCCAGCGCAGAAGCGTAACGTCGGTTGTCTAGGAAGCTCACTTCAGTTGGCCCTGCCGTTTGGAGAGGGGCCACGCCTTCCAGCAATAGTTCACCTCCGTCCGCCACACCCCGCGCCGCGCTGGCAACGAGCGCGAGCGGATGCGGCCCAGTTCGCCGGAAGAACCTTGCGCTCCCTAGTACTGCTTCGGTCATCCCATCCCCACCCGCAATGCGAGTTGAACTCGCGTTTCTTCCGACGTCTGTGTCATGCCAAGCCTCAGTTGGGTCCCAGTGGCTCGGGAGACGCTGATTCAATGGACTTTCCGGCACCTATCCAGTCACTGTGACTTGCAGTCTAGAGCGGGTTCGAAGCTTGCCGTTCCTGTGCTTCGTAGTATTCGGCCGAAAACTTGACTGACCACCGGGAAAAGAACAAACGCAATTTCTGCGTGGGTCTTTCCACGCCAAGATGTTCGGTGACGTGCGCGTTTTGGAGCCATCTACCCAGCGATGCAAAACAGGCCAACCTCATCAACGCGTGAAGCACTGCGACGCCGATCGTCTCTGCCTGCCGATAACGATAGCCTAGCTTTCTAGTGACGTACTGACGCTGAATGTTGTCGTAGGCCTTGCCCATGAACCGAGCGAACACACTTTTCTTTGCCTGCGGCCACGCCGCCGGATACACCGGTAATACGAGAAGCTTGCTCTTAGCGATGACCGTAGCCACCGGATGCAAAAGCTGCATCCAGGCTGGCCAGGACGCTAATTTGGCAAACAATACCGCATGCATCGCTGTCGCAACCCCGAAAGAGATCGGAAGCCACAGTACCGCAGCCAAGATTACAAGCAATGCGGTGTTCGGGGTGAGATGGCGACATGTTCGAAATACCCACGCCATACCGCTTGCGAAGGCAAGGTGCATGGTTCGCTCGAACGCTCGATAGCTAATCTTGCGCCGGAACCGCGACCAGCGGCGGCGCATCGATATGATCCACTTTCGACGTCTCGTCTCGGAAAGAGGAAGGATGCGCAGCGCGGCACCCACGGCAGCAACGACGAAGTTGCCCAGCACCTTGGCTGCGAAGAGCGGAAGCCAAACAATCTCCATCACCAGAGGGAAGGTATAGTCGAGCAGCCGCATCAACACCGAAATGGTGAAATGCAGAATCTTGTTTGCGGCGATCGCGATTAAAACGAGTGGAACGATGATCACGTCATCGAGAGCACCGCGCAGATGGCGCTCTTCGATGCGTGCTCGGCTTTGATCATGGGTCACGCTACTACCGGTCAAGGCGTGCTTTCGCCGCCCCGTCCGCCATCCCGACGGGCTAAACTATTGCATTATTGACCAAACGCTAGCAGGTCATTCCAGTCGCACATCTGCGGACGGCTCGACGGGTTTGCCGGACGGTTGTTCGGGCCACGCAAATGCCGTTCACCCTAGTTCTGCCTGCGCCGCAGGCAGCGGCGATTTCCGTGATCATGCTGTCCGGCTGCGCGAGCATGGGAGCAATGGGTGTGGCTTGCGCCGACACCGCGAGAGACAGAGCGAACGCGCCAATTGCAATTAACCTGATCATTCTCACCTCCTCGAAGAGCGAAGAATGGACCAAGCTGACGCCGCACTTGCTTGCAAGACTTGAGATGGATCAAGGGTTCTTAACTAACGCGGCTTCTTCATCCGTGTTGGGATAAGTAGTCTCGGCCCCTCAGGCGACACTTCCATATCGGTTCACGAGCATGCCTTCCCGCTGGCATTCACGCACTGGCACAAGGTGCACTAGTCAAATCCTGAGTTTCTGCTTGTCTACGGTGCGCCTTGCCGATTCTTTCCAGCCCCCAAGCTTCCAGGATTGGCGAGAACGTACAGGCCCCGGCGGGGCATCCGTTTCGCCGGGGCCGCGGACGCGGAGATAGTCTGGGTCTATGGACGCAGCGGCAGATCGACAAAAGGTTTGGAGTTGGCTCGCCGGTGGGCAGAGCATGCTTCGGCGCACGAGCTTGCCAGCATGGTGAGCGGGTCGCTTGATGATCTCAGCAGATTTTGCCACCAGACGTATCCGATCGCCGTGCATGCGTGGAGCTGTCTGCGCCTCAATTTCACCATCCGACTCAGGCTTTGGTTGTATTCGTTGCCGGCGTCTCGTCTGCGACGGTTGTCGATCCCGAACCGGCGCGCGACGAAGCGGAGCCAGAGGCCCGGAGAGAACCCCATCAAACCGGGCCTTTGCGCTGTCCATTGAGCGAAGCGCATCGCGCCTTACGTATGTCATCGCCGGTTGGTTCCGACGTCGCTTTGAGCATGCAGCGCTGCATCGTGTCCAGGATAAATCCCGTCTAAGTTGGAGCGTTGAACTGGCCGGCTTTGGGCCACAAACAGAGATCGGCACCTTATCGATCGCCTCGCTAGCACGCAGCAGGAACGACCCGAGCGCGTCGTTGACATGTAAAGTGCAACCGCGCGACCAGCGACGGTGAAGCCCCGCTCGCCCTTGGTGCGGCAACTCCTGCCAACCCCTCAACGGACATTCACTGGTACCTGCGCCCGCTCGGCGTCGGCGGTCGCGTTGCCCATGTATCTCGATTGGAAATGAGCAACCCGCTCGCGCCACATTCCGACGAACGCCTCCGACGTCAGCTTCTCCACCGATTTCCACGCCCCCTTAACGGCCGGAAGCGTATTGCCCCAGATCGCGCGCCTGCACCATTTTTCGCCCTTCTCCCTGCCTTCACTGGTGGCGCACATCGATTTCCAGGCCACGCGATTGGGTTCGCTGAGGTGCTCCGCGGCGCCTTCCCAGCCCTGCTGATGGATCAGGTAGAGATCGTTCAAGTCCGGCTTCCTGTGGGTCACCCACTCGAACAGAATCCCTTCGGTAATGATCTTGTAGGCCGCCGCAACGGCATTATCGCGGGGATTGAGAATATCTCCGGAGCCGAATTTACCGAACTCGTATTTGCTCAGCTGGAACAGCCCGATATACGACCCGGTGCGTTGCTTTGGGTCGAAACCGGACTCGACCTTGGCCACCGCCTTCATGAAAGTGAAATCCAGACCGAAAGCGTCGGACGCCCGCTTGATCTCTTCCATCGGCGTCCCGACCGGGATGTCCTTGAACGAACGCAAGACGATCGCAGCCGGCTTCTCGGCAGGCGGCAGTTCGGACCAGATGTAACAAATGAGATACCGGAAATCCTGCGGCCCCGAGTTGGAGGCACCGCCGGATGCACCGCACGTCGTCGGCGCCAGTTGGGCGACATCATGGTGGCCCAAGTCCACCGATTCCTGCACACGCGGTAAATCAGCCGACCGCGTCTGCGACGGATCGGGCAACGCGGCCACGACGATCGATTCCGATTTATCCGAGGCCGCCGTCGTGTCGGTAGCCGTCCCCGCCGCGGGTTCGGCGGCCGTCGCCACTTCGGCGCTAGCGACAGCGGCGTTCGCGGGTCCGGTGTTGCCCATTGCGATTGCCTGCGGTTCATCCGCGAGCCTCGCGGTGGCGGCGAGAGTTGCTGCGCGGTCCTGGATTGTCACTGCGCGAGCGTTCTCGGTGCCGGCGGGACCGAACCCGGCTAGCCAGCCAGCGATCCACCCCGCGAGAACGACCATTCCGCAAAATGTCGGCGCCACTATCGTAAATCGCCGCGGGTTCATGATGCCGTCGCCCCCAATAGGCTCCACCGGAGCCGTGTAGAAAAGCCAAGCATGCGAAGCGGCTCATTCTTGGGATCAATGTGGGTGGCGCAATAGCGCAAACCGCCGCTCCTTGATATTTCCAAAGCATGTTGCCCGATTGCAACGCGTCGAATCGCAAGCAGTAGCGCCCCACTCCATGGCAACTCGCACTGCAATTGTGAGTACGGTCCAATTTTCGACCCACTGCGACCAGATTTGGAGGAGAGGCTTGGTGCGCTGTCAGGATGACGCATCAGGCGCCAGCTTCGCGCATCGTCTCGAACCGATGGAATCGCGCCTATGGGACCGGGCGATGTTCGTTAAGAAATTGTCAGCAATGCAGGGCGCGATAACAACCGCTGTATTCGCGATTTTCATGCTCCCTGCGGGGGTCGCACACGCTCAATTTCTGTTTGAACCCCAACACACGTTCTGGCGAAGCCAATACGCTCCGTACAAACACAAGCCCCACCACCGGCAGACAAACTCTGAAATGGCGAAGAGCCTTCGGCTCGAGCCCCTTCCGAAGGGCCCGCTCCAGATCATCATCTCGATAGCAGACCAACGGGTCTCCCTTTTTGACAACGGGGCCCTGATTGCACGCTCGCCGGTGTCCACCGGAACGGAGGGGCATCCGACGCCCCTCGGCGTGTTCAGCGTCATCAGCAAACAACGATGGCACCGTTCAAATATTTATAGCGGCGCCCCCATGCCCTACATGCAACGCATCACCTGGTCAGGTATTGCGTTGCACGCCGGTGTCGTGCCTGGGCATCCAGCGTCACACGGCTGCATCCGTTTGAAAGATAATTTTGCCGTTCGACTGTGGCATCTCACGAAGCGCGGCACGCGCGTGATCATTGCGCATGGTGATGTCCAGCCAGTCGAGATAACCAATCCGCATCTATTTCAACCGAAGGCCGCGGCTGGTTCGTCCGAATTCCAGAGTGCCACCGTCGCAACCGAGAGCATCGGTGCAGCCGCGGCAACGCAGGGATCACTGCTATCAAACGCCGAGACTCCAGAAGCCGCCAGCCTCCAGGAGCCGGGCTCAGCTCCCGCTGCAAGCGTGCCTAAAAAGATCGTTCCGATCTCCATCTTCGTCAGTCGTAAGTTGAGCAAGCTGTTCGTGCGTCAGGGCTTCACGCCGTTGTTTGATGTCCCGGTCAAGATCGAAAATCCGGAGGAGCCGCTGGGAACGCACGTGTTTACCGCACTGGAATTCCAGAACGAGAGAACCGCTATTCGCTGGAGCGTCGTGTCGATTCCAGATGAATTGCCCCCTATGTCCGGGGCTGCCACGAAAGGGCGAGAAGCGCCCGCGAAGCAAACCGTGCCGGCACCGCTTCCCGATCAGGCCGCCGCTGTCCTTAACCGCATTGAAATAGCACAGGATACGGTTGAGAGGATCTCAAAACTTCTGACGCCGGCCTCTTCATTGATTATTTCCGACCACGGATTTAGCCGTGAGACCGGAAAAGACACGGATTTCATCGTGCTAACGCATTGATGCGGCGGCGCAACTCACCAACACACGATGCCGCTGCGCAACCCGCTGGAATTGTTCGACCGCAATTCTGATGCAAATTCTTGATGTCTGCGGCCAAAGCAGCGCGAGGTCTGTTCTGGTTAATCACCTCGGTTTGCAACGACTGACGACTTCAGCTCCGCCCTCATAAACAAACGTAGATAACGCCCGCCGGCAGCCAGCCGCTATTAATGCCGAGTCGAGAAACGTTGGTCGCCAGTCGCAACCACTTCGGTCGCCAGACATGCCGAACGGAGCAACTCTCTGGTGATTGGGGACAATCCGAGGAACCTCTGGGCTGATTGGTGCGGCGTCGCCCGTTGGCCGCCCACTGCGATCCGCATTGGCGCCGCTCACTGCCCCGCCCGCCTACTTGATCGTCGCGTGCACGGTGATTACTGACGTGCCAGAAGCTTTCGGCCCCTACCCACTGCCTTGATGGCAAAGGTGTCACTTCCCTTGTACCGGGCCTTTGTCTTGTATTCGTAAGTCGCAACGTTAAGCTTCTTCAGTTTGCCGTGTGCTGGCTTCCGTGAGATTTCCGAGCTACTCGTCACGCCGCGCAGCGTGATCGGGAAAGTGCAACTTTCCCCAGACGCCTCGTTGATGTCGCCCGTCGAATTCTCTCCCCAATCCGCCAGCTCCATCGATCTGGAACTCCTTCTGCATGGCCAGCAGCTTTTGACGAACTTCCTCCGCCTTCGCCTCGGTCGGAAATGCAATTACGACAAGGTCACTCATCTGTGTACTGCTCCTCTACTCAACGATTCCTAAATCTTTTCAGCGCACCGCAAAATCGCTCGATGCAGATCAATGAGGTGCTAGGCGGCCAGACCCCGCGATAGGCCACGTCGCCCACAGTACCTGCAGACCGGATGGCGCAGGGCCGCCATCGGCGGACGGTCACCAGCGCTTGCGCACAGAGGCCAAGCGCGCTATCGCGCGTTGCCACGGATTAATAGGCGCAGATATAATTCCCGTAAGCATCGTAGCAACTGCGGCGGTACGCAGCGGTGCCCAGGGCAGCCGCGCCTACCGCTGCCGCTCCTACACCGTAGCCCCGATAGCCATAGCCGCGATAGGCTCCACCACGATAGCCGTAGCGCCCCCCGCGCACTGCTACAGCGCCGCCGCCGCGCGGTCCTCGAACTGCGACCGCACCGCCGCGATAACCGCCGCCACCGCGATAGGCACCTCCGCCGCGCCGAGCCTCGGCATCATCCGGGATCAAGCAGGCGATGAGCAAAACGAAAGCGGCAAGTGCCGCGAGGATATAGCGAAGCATTGCAAGCACCTCTCTATGAATTCCCCCCGCATGCGAGAGGGTGCTGCTCCGCCAAGCCCACCGCTTGATGTAAATCAACGGAACAGTCCCGCCTTGAAGTTCCATCCGGCCGTTTGCTATGGTTTGTCATAGCTCCGGGAGAATGCTGTGGGTGCCTTGAGCGAACGACGTGTCCGCGAGATTTACGAGCAGTTCGCCCATCGTCGCTTGAATGATCTTGAGCACGCAATTGACGAGAACATTGATTTCCTGAGCCATGCCCCGGCTGATATTTTCCCATATCTCGGAAGACGGCGCGGGCAGGCTGAAGTTCTGCGAGCATTCACAGAAGTGCATGAGGAACTGGAAGTCCTTTCGTTTTGGCCTCTAACTACGGTCGTCAATGAAGACCGCGCGGCCCTGTCGGTTATTGTCAAGGTGAAGGATCGCGCCACGGAGCGGTCCGCGCACTACCGTGCTGCACACTTCCTCCGGTTTCGGGACGACCGCATCATCGAGTGTTGCGCTATCATCGACTCTTCGACGCAGCGCGCCAGTTGGCTCGACAAGAGACCGCCGTTCAAGACTCTTAGCCGCTTTCAGCTTGATACCTTCAAGAACGACCAATTGCCTCCGGCCGCGTCGCTGCATTGAGGCCTAACCGCCTCGACGTTTTCGCCGACGGGCAGGCGTAGGACTGCGGCATCGGCCCGCTCCATCACCCGGTCATCCTCACCACGGCGGCAGGCGACGGGACGGCCGGGCAGCGCGGCAGCGGAGGTGGCACAAATTGCATAGTCGCCTCTAGAACGGACAGATCAGCCATGCCCCGAAAGAGCGCTAAACGATACTTACGGACCTTGAATTGCGCGGTACTCTCTTTGCAACGAAAGGGGATCGGTGCCGGGGCTCGTGCATATTGTTGACGACGATCCGTCCTTTTTGACAGCGATGGAGCGTCATTTGAAGCACGCCGGTTACGATGTAGCCGTCTATGCGTCAGCACAGGCGTTGCTGGACCGATTGCCGGGCGATAGCGTTCCGAGTTGCATCCTTCTTGACGTGCAAATCCCCGACTTGGATGGCCCTGCGCTACAAACGCGATTGCGCGAACTCGGCTCGACATTGCCGATCATATTTCTCTCCGGCTATCGCAACATTCCTCTCACGGTAAAGACCATAAAGGCCGGTGCGGAGGACTTCCTGACCAAGCCCGTAAGCTCAGAAGACCTTCTTCGCGCGATTGCTGGAGCGCTTGCTCATCATCAATCATCACAAGACCTACAGAACATGCTGAGCATGGCTCGTGCCCGCCTCTCTAAGTTGACGCCTCGCGAGCGACAAGTCTTTGACCTCATCGTTCGGGGCAGAATTAACAAGCAGATCGCTCACGCGCTCGGAACGACTGAGCGCACGATAAAAGCTCACCGTCACGGAGTGATGGAGAAATTGCAGGTGCGGTCGTTAGCCGAGCTGGTATCTCTTGCCGAGCGAATCGGGCTCCTAGGCGGCGCATCCGACTCTCAAGCGACGTTCTGAGCGCCAGGCCGCTCCATTGATCTACGTCAACATCGCTGAACTTTAGGCTCGAATTGTATTGCTGCGAAGCTGTGGTCGGTGCGATGCACCATGCGGTGTTAGGAGCATCGATGAGGATGCCCATAAGCGAGCTGCGCCGTTTGCGTGGAGAACGCATCGACTGGCTGCTCTCGATGCTGACGGGCGTGCTGGCATTACTGATTTTTGTCTTCGCCCCGCTACAAGCAATGGGCATTACCGCCTTCCATCTGTTTGCCGATGGTCTGTTGCTAACGATCATCGTCAGCATGGTGATCATCTCCAACAGCCCAACTGCCCTCGTTCTGATGTCGCTGGCGCTGATTTTTAATGTCGCCGTATTCTTTCTGCGCATCTACTACCCTGTACCCTACCATCTTCACATCTTGGCGGGCGCTTGGTTGGTCATTGCCTGCACGTTAGGCGTTGTCGTGCTTCAGGCCGTATTTAGGCGAGGTCTCGTTACATATCATCGAATTATCGGGGCGATCCTTCTGTACCTGTTGATCGCGGTGGCCTTTGCAACGCTGTTCCTGTTTGTAGGGCTAGCGGCTCCGGACGCAATCAAGGGAATAGCTTTCGAGGACGATCATTCAGTAGCCGCATCGCTTTTTTACATGAGCTTTGTCACGCTTACATCGACTGGGTATGGAGACATCGTTCCGGTACATCCGTTGGCACGAAGTCTCTGCAATATCGAGAGCGTGATCGGTCAGCTTTATCCGGCGACCCTTCTGGCGAGGCTCGTTACCCTCGAGCTCAGCAGTACCGGCTCAGCGCGCAAGCCGACCCATACCACCTGAACCGCAGGCGCTGAACCGACACGCGTGCGCTGCACTCGCGTCCTGTGAGCTTCTGGCGTGGCGATGCAAACACTCGGTTGATCTATGTCAACACCGGCTATCCTTCAGCGGACACGCTGCGTGCAGCCACACCTGAGACGGCGTCCGTGCATCTGTTGCGCTGGCACGAAAAAGGGAGACCCGCACCATGCATCCTAAGAAGCATTTTTCGATCAAGTCGGCGACTGTTGCAGGGATAGCTGCCAGCAGCCTGTTGGGGCTTGCAGGTCTCACTCTCAGTCCAGGCCCGGCCAATGCGGTCGTGTATTGCCAATACACTGCCTACCCCGCCGGCTGCGTTGCTCGGCCCGGTGTGGTGCTCGGTGCGCGTCCGGTAGCCCGCGCTGCGGTGCGCCATAATGCCGGTGGCAATGCCAATGGTGGCGTCAACCGCGTCGGCGTGCGGCGGTAGACCAGTGGTTTGCAGGTAGCTGGGGAGAAAAAGAGCCGTCGCGGTTGGTCTCGGCCCGGAGGATAGCGACCGATGACGGGCAGCGGCCTCGCGGTATGAAGTACACGTGGTATGTCACCTTTGAAGTGCCGATGGACGGCACGCTGCTAAGACGGCGACATCCGCGCTTAACGAAGACGTTTGTCACCGAAGCACAGGCCCGGGATTTTGCGCGAGCCAGATTCACCGAAGGATTGATTGTCACTGCAGGCACCATCATCCCGCGCCTGCCAAGAGCGTCAATTCCGTCGGAGGGAATTCCAGAGTGGCTAGAAGCCAACCATGTAAATGACTGATCAGCGGGCCAGCAAACCGGGAGCTTGAAGATGTAGGAGCCGAAACAGGTCTGTCGTCGCAACGCACTCACTTTCCTTGGATACGCAGGGATGTTCGGGCTTGTGGCTTCGTCCTCAATTTTTGCAGCCTCAGAGGCTGTTGCCCAAACCACCGCGCCAGCCGCCGCGCCTACGACGCCGCCAGCGGACGCGCCGAAGTCAGGCACAGAACGCCGTCAGGAGCGGCGCAGCGGGCGAACAGAGCGCCGACAGGAACGCCGCACGGGACGCACTGAGCGGCGTCAGGAACGCCGCACCGGGCGCGACGAGCGGCGGGACGCTCGCGACGGCACCCCGGCTGCCACGACGACCACCACAGAGCAGAAAAAGTAGGCCCTTCATTCGGCCAACCACAGGAGCCGGGCCACCTCAGCGGAGGCCCGGGAAGGCCGTACAGAAGCCCGCCAGCGCCGGGCTGCAGACACACCGGGGCAAGCCGGGCCAGTTTGCCAGCCGCTGCCTCAGTCGTGCGTTGTGGCAATGCGCTGGCAAGGCAGGCATCTGTACACGCGCACGCTTTATGAATTCCGATCTCTGACAATCTTCCGAGCAGCGTCATTTCGCGCTCGCAGTTCTCGCACGCGGGAGGTCGCTGGGCATCATCGTGTGGTCGCATGACGATTGCGATTACTCGATCTGCGAAGGCCGGGACGCTCGGTTTTCTACGGGGGAGGCTTCCCCGGATAGCGAACGAGCCGCACGGTTGAGCGACTTGGGCAGGGGCGCCGCCGGCTGCTCATCGGCTACCTTACTTTCTGACGGGTTGGCTGCCGCTGGTCTTCTTTGAAGCGCAGCGCCGACTAACCCGACGAACACGAGCAAAGCGCCGCCGATCATAAGCCAGTGTGGGAATTCCATGTTTACTTCCCCAGCTCTGCAATCCATCCAGCGGCAGCCGATTGCAGTACTTGACCAGGATCAACGTTCGGCCACCAACTGGGACGGGGCGAGCCGCGGGCGACGGGCCACGCCGTCAGGCGTCAGTGTCGGGCCACAGGAAGACCGCAGGGAGGCCCCACAGCGCGCTGCCAGCGCAGGGGCAAGCCCGGCCATCGCATCCAGCAGGGCCGCGCCGCGACCCGCCGGCCGACCGGGCGCAGTCCAGCCGGGTCACACCTCGCGCGGGCGCAGCCCCAACTCTCGCTTGACACGGCAGCTGTGAAACTAGGGCCTAATAGGGCCCGGCGATTTCGGGCCGGACGCAGCACCGGGCACCGATCCATAAGCCCTTCATTGGTCGACATTTTTTAGTTTTCCTCGACTGCCCGAAATGACTGGACGCCAGGACCACACGGTTTTGCCGTACGCACGGCTCGCCATTTCGCCGCAGTTTTCCCAGCCCTGTCGACGGAGCCGGAAACTTACAGACGAGACGAAGCCTAGCAGCGCCGCTCGTCGGCACGCAGCCTTGGGCTCACGGAGAGCAATCCGCCCTGCCCTTGGCCTCTCGCACCCGAACGCTGCCGCGTCCACCGCAAGCCCGGCTCGCGAACATGACGACCACAAGATCGCCCCTCAAGGATGAGCCAGGATGGGCGACACATACGCCGTTTCCGAATTTCGGTAAAGCGGAATATTTTTTCTGGAGGGATTGACGCGCCCGCGACACAGGTCGCGCAATGAGACGCCTCGCGCAGAAGCAACAAGGGGCGGTGCAAAACACCGCCCCTTGGCGAGAACGAGACTGCGGCGAGGACAGGCGCCTAATACGGCTGATAATAGCCACGCGGACCATAGTAGGGACCGCCGCCGTAATATCCCTGGCCGCCGTAGTAAGGACCGGGACCGTAATTATAGCGGTCCTCGTAGTACTCCTGGCGCCTGCTCTCTGCGATCGCGCCGCCGATCAGACCTGCCGCCACGCCCATGAAAGCGAGGCCTGCAGCGTTCGGACCTCGCCGATAATAGCGGTGGCGGCGAGCCGCGCTGAAATCGGTGGCAGCCGGAGCGACCGAGCCCGCGGCAGCGGCTTTGGTGGGCGCGGGCGAGTTGGCAGCCGAAGGGGTGATCGGGGCCGTCATCAGAACAAGACTTGCGAAAGCTGCCAGCCCAACGCTGCGGCCGGCTGCGGAAATCATCGGTCCTTTATTCATCTTGACCTTCCTGTTCTCGCTCAAAGCGACATAATCAAACAAGACTAAACGTCCAAACCACTGAAATGGTTTCGTGATCGCGGCAATCTGCCACGCGTTGAACGATTGTAGATCGAACGTCCAGATCCAGCTTGAACCATCCAACATGAGCGGATAATGAACAGGCGCACCGTCTTTCGGTCGCCGTAAGCGTTTTACGTGAACCAACGCATCAACCGACGCCGTCGGGATCGATGCCATTCTTGGGTTCACCGTGACTGACGCGTCTTATTCCAAGAGAAACCAGATGATTTCCAAGAGAAACCAGATGATTGCGGTTCGCAAACTGCCGGCGCGCTATGCGTCGATCGTGATGCCATTTGTGCTGTCCATCCTCATGACAGCCGTGGTGTCGGTCATTTCCACCCTTCGAAGCCTCGGCGCAACGCCGGCGTTCCTCGCGACCTGGCCGGGCGCCTGGGCGCTGTCATGGCTCGTCGCCTTTCCGACGCTGCTGATGGTGCTGCCACTGGTCCGCCGGATCGTGGCTAGCGTCGTCGCTGCTCCCTTGCAGCCAGGCCGATAGCAGGCGCGGACGGCGGCGCATGATGCACGCCGTCCCGCTTCCGCGTGACCTTACGACAGCGCGCCGAGTACGCCGCGCGTCGCCTTGTCGATCTCCTCGACATAGCGGCGGCGGGCGAAGGTCTCGGTAAGGAAGCCGACCACCTTGCGGCTGTCGGTGGAATCGACCACCGCCAGCATCTCGGCCTCCGCCTCGTCGAACACCGCCATCGCCGACTTCACGTTCATTTCCGGGATCAGCACGATCTCGGTCAGGCGCGCGAGCTCGATCACCTGGATTTCGTCGGCGATGGTGTCGAGGTCGCCCGAGAACAGGTCGGGCAGCAGGACAAGGCCGACATATTCGTCCGCATTGTTGACGATGACGATCCCGGGCCGCGAGCCCAGCGCGAATTCGCGGCGGACCGCGGCGATCGTCGTGGTCGACGGCACCTTGCCAACATCTGAGCGCATCAGCCGCTCGACGGTGAGGTTGCGCAGCCAGCCGACGTCGTTGGCGCTGCGGATGGTCTCGCCGCGCAGATGCAAGCGCCAGGTCGAGAAGGAGTGCCCGAACATGAAGCGGACGCAGATCGAGGTGACGATGCAGCCGGCGAGCACCACGGCGGTAACGTCGACGTTGCGGGTCATCTCGAGCACGAGGAACGACATGGTCAAGGGACCGCCGACGATGGCGACGCCCAGCGTCGCCATGCCCGTCAGCATCGAGACCAGCGGATCGATCACGAAGTTCGGGCTGATCAAGAGCAGCACCGCGGAGAAGAACTTTCCGATCAGGCTGCCCACGAACAGCGAGGCAAAGAACAGGCCGCCGCGGAAACCGGAGGCGAGCGAGATCAGGCAGGCCGTCACCTTCAAGGCGATGATCAGCGCGATCAGGCCGATCGTCATGTCGTGAAAGAGATCGAGCACCATTGCGCCGTGGCCGGCCGCCAGCACCTGCGGCGTGACGATCGCAAAACCGCCGACGATGAGGCCGCCGATCACCGGGCGCAACCAGACCGGCAGCCATTTGAACAGGCGCTCGAACATCGAGGACGAGCGCATCACGGCGATGCCGACACCGCTGGTGACGAGCGCGAGACCGATCAGCGCCAGATATTGCTCGACGCCGACGGCGCTGACCTTGGGTATTTCGAGCGAGTATGGCGCGCCGCCGAGCCATTGCGCGGTCAGGGCGCCCGCGAGCGAGGCGGCGAGGATCGGCGCCGCGCTGCCGACCGAGTAGACGCCGACGATCAGCTCGCAGGCGTAGAAGGCGCCCGTGATCGGTGCACCGAAGGCCGCCGCGATCGCCGCAGCGGCACCGCAGCCGACGATCAGGCGCAGATCGTTGCGGCGCAGATTGAAGAACTTGCCGAGCAACGAGGCGATACCCGAGCCGATCTGGGTATAGCCGGCCTCGAGGCCGACGGAGGCGCCGCAGCCGTTCGAGATCAGCGTCTGGCTGGACACCACCACGCTGTCGCGCATCGACAGATTGCCGCCGCGCAGTGCGTTCGCCTCGATCGGATCGACCGCGCTGGAGAGCTTGAGCCGTCGCCGCCACCACTCCATGATCCCAAGCACCAACCCGCCCAGCGCGGGCGCGATCAGCGCGGCCCACGGACTGACGCTGGTATTGGCGGACAGGCGGACGTCGATGGGAATGCCGTAGATCACCATGTGGGCAATCTGCGCAATCTCGGCCATCAGCGTCACGATGGCGCCGGCGAGCGTGCCGATCACCAGCGCCAGCGGGATCAGATAGAATTCGTTGCTGCGTAGCAGCGCCCGCAGCCGAACCATGATGCGGTTCGTCCCCTTGCGGTCGGCGAGATGTCTGATCCGCAGGAACACGTTCTGTCCGCCCTACCCTTCCGACATGCCGTAACCGGACATGCGCTGGCGGACCCGCTCGATCTCGGCGCTCGACAGCAGCGGCGGCTCTCCGATCTGGAGACAGCCGTGATATTGCCGCGCCAGCGTCTCGACCTCGACCGCGAGCCACATCGCCTTGTCCAGCGACTTGCCGATCGCGATCATGCCGTGATGGTCGAGCAGGCAGGCAAGTCGGCCCTCCAGCGCCCGCACGGCATGTTCGGACAGCTCCGCCGTTCCGAAGGTGGCATAGGGCGCGCAGCGGATGCTGTCGCCGCCGGCGGCCGCGATCATGTAGTGCACGGGCGGGATCTCCAGGCCCATGATCGCCAGGATGGTGCAATAGGTCGGATGGGCGTGGACGACGGCGTCGACGTCTGGCCGGGCCTTCAGGATGTCGAGGTGGAAGCGCCACTCGCTGGACGGCTTCTGATCGGGCGCGTGCGAGCCGTCCATCGTCATGAACACGATCTGGTCCGGCGTCATGGCGTCGTAGGGCACGCTGGTCGGGGTGACCAGAAGCCCGTCCACATGCCGGACGCTGATATTGCCCGAGGTGCCCTGGTTGATGCCGAGCGCATTCATGCGGCGGCAGGCGCCGATGATGGCCTGTCTCTTGTCGAGCTCGTCCGCTGTCATCGACATCTCGATTTCCTGACGATGGGCGCCTGTCAGACGGGGAGTACGTCAAGCAATATGGCAGCGCAAGAGAAAGCGGACCGGATCGCGCGCGATCCCGCCAGCCGCCTCATGGCATCATGGAATAAACATGAAAATCAACGCATTAACAGATTGTCGCAGCTCTACGGCAAGCTTGCCCGGACCGCAGCGATGCCGTTGATCACGAACTGCACCGAATAGGCCGCGAGCAGCATGCCGAGCACGCGCGAGAGGACGGCGTTGCCGGTGCGCCCGAGGCTCCGCGCGATCATGTTCGCGGAGACAAAGCAGAGCATGCAGAGCAGGCACACGGCGAGCACGACCGCGATGATGATCGCGAGCCTCGGTCCGTAGCCGGCATCGCCGGTCAGGAGCAGCGTGGTCGCGATCGCGCCGGGACCGGCCATCATCGGGATCGCCAGCGGGAATACCGCGACGTCGGAGGCATGCTCCGAGGTTGCCTTATCGGCCTCGCGGGCCTCGCGATGCGGACGGTCGCCGAAGATCATCTGGTAGGACACGCCGAACAGCAGCAGCCCGCCGGCGATCTGGAAGGCGGGGATGCCGATCCCGAGCTGGCGCAGCAGCCAGTTTCCGATCAGGGCGATCACCACCAGGATCGACGCCGCAATCAGCGGCGCACGCAGCGCGATGGTGCGCATGGTCTTGTCGGGCATGCCTCCGGTCGCAGCGAGGAAGGCCGGCGCAAGGCCCACCGGATCGACCACGAGCAGCAGCGTCACGAACGCGGACAGGGTGAAGTCGATCATGTCTCGGTGGGCTCCCTGGACGCAGGAACGATGGCTGGCGGACTGACTTAGCCCGATAGAACCGCTTTGAAAATCACCGGAGATGCACAATGAGTGACAGTGGAATTGGAATGTTGCTGGGTCACCTTTCGGGCAACCTGCTCTGGCTCTGGTTCATCGGTGCCTTCGTGCTCGGTGCGGTCCTCGTCTACGGCGTGGCGAAGGCGGGGCGCCTGCGGCGCCGCGAGCGCGCGCAGCTCGACCGCAACACCGAGGCGCGGCAGCGGCAGGAAGATCCCTACAAGCGCCCGACCTGAGCGCAGGCTGCAGTTTGGAACTTTCGTTCTCCGAAAGCTTTTGATCGCCTGAGGATTGCGGAAGGCGATGCCTTCGCGCGTCACCTCAAGAGGAGGATGTATGGCAAAACGAGCAAAGAAGCGCACAAGCAAGAAATCGTCGACGGGCCGCGCCCGTCAGGCGCCGAAGATGTTGAGCGACCTATTCCTGGAGACGCTCAAGGACATCTATTTCGCCGAGAACAAGATCATCAAGACCCTGCCCAAGATGGCCAAGGCTGCCAACTCGAAGGAGCTCGCGGCGGCTTTCAACAAGCATCTGCGCGAGACCCAGGGCCAGGTCAAACGTCTGGACCAGATCTTTAAGATGCTGGGCAAGCCGGCCCGCGGCAAGCCTTGCGAAGCGATCAACGGCATCACCGACGAAGGTGCCGAGATCATGAAGGAGTTCAAGAACGCGCCTGCGCTCGACGCCGGCCTGCTCGCAGCCGCGCAGGCGGTCGAGCACTACGAAATCTCCCGCTACGGCACGCTGCGCACCTGGGCCGAGGAGCTCGGCATGCAGGACGCGGCAAAGCTGCTGCAGGCGACGCTGGACGAGGAAGAGGCGACCGATCACGCCCTGACCGAGCTCGCCACCTCCGTGATCAACCTCGAGGCGGAAGAGGAATACCGCCAGGCGGCCTGAGGCACACATAGGGTGACGACGGAACGCCGCGGCCCGGAAGGCCGCGGCGCTTGTTTTCGGATCGCACGATCCGCATGGCACCTGCGCGCAGCCGGGCTGGAATTCTCGGGAACCGGCCCCATATTCAGCGTTCCTCACCCGAGCCCGCATCATGCAACCCAAAAATCCCCTCGACTGGATGCTGTCCGAAGCCTTGGACTCGCTGACCCGCGCCGAACGGCTGCGCCAGCAGTTCGGCCGGCAGGAAGCCTGCTGGGAGCCGCCGATCGACGTGCTCGAAACCGAGCATGAGCTCCTGATCCTGGTCGCGCTTCCCGGCGTCAATCCCGACAATGTCGAGACTGTCATCCATGACGGCGTGCTCGTCATCTCCGGCCAGCGCACCCTTCCGCCAGAGCTTCGCAACGCCCGCATCCACCGGCTCGAACTGCCGCAGGGGCGTTTTGAGCGCCGCATTGCATTGCCCGTTGGCCGTTACGCCATCAGCCGCTTCGTGATGGACGGCTGCGTCGCGCTGCGCCTCGCCAAATCCTGAGGTCGATCATGGCCACCGAACCAATGAATACCGCACCGACCAATCCCCAGAGCAATTCCGACGTGAAGATTCCCGAAGACGCGCTGATCATCATTCCCGTGCGCGAAATGGTGCTGTTCCCCGGCGCCATCGCGCCGATCGCGATCGCACGGCCGAAGTCGGTCGCCGCCGCGCAACAGGCGCTGCGCGAGCAGCGACCGGTCGGCATCGTCCTGCAACGCAGCCCCGAGACCGAGGAGCCCGGACCGGACGACCTCTATCGGGTCGCGACCATCGCCAACATCGTGCGCTACATCACCGCGCCCGACGGCACCCATCACATCGTCTGCCAGGGCGTGCAGCGCGCGCGCATCCTCGACTTCCTGCCGGGGACGCCGTTCCCGGCCGCGCGGATCCAGCAGATTCCTGGAGCCGACCACCAGCACGCCCGAGATCGAGGCCCGCGGGCTGAACCTGCAGCGCCAGGCCATCGAGGCGATCGAGCTGCTGCCGCAGGCGCCGCCCGAACTGGTCGCGATGTTCCAGGGCACCACGGCGCCCGGCGCGCTGGCGGACCTGGCGACCTCGTTCATGGACATCAAGCCGCAGGACAAGCAGGAGGTGCTGGAGACCATCGACCTCGCTCTGCGTGTCGAGAAGGTGTCGAAGCATCTGGCCGAACGGCTGGAGGTGCTGCGCATCAGCAACGAGATCGGCCAGCAGACCCGCGCCAGCTTCGACGAGCGGCAGCGCGAAGCGATCCTGCGCGAGCAGATGGCGACCATTCAGCGCCAGCTCGGCGAAGGCGACGGCAAGGCGGCCGAGGTGGCCGAGCTGACGGCTGCCATCGCCAAGGCCAACATGCCGCCCGAGGCCGATGCACATGCGAAAAAGGAGCTGCGCCGCTACGAGCGCATGCCGGAGGCCGCCGGCGAGGCCGGCATGGTCCGCACTTACCTGGACTGGCTGATCGAGCTGCCGTGGGCACTGCCCGCGGAGAAGCCGATCGACATCAAGGAAGCGCGCCGCATCCTCGACGCCGATCACTTTGGCCTGGAGAAGATCAAGAGCCGGATCATCGAATATCTGGCGGTGCGCAAGCTGGCGCCGCAGGGCAAGGCGCCGATCCTGTGCTTCATCGGACCGCCCGGCGTCGGCAAGACCTCGCTCGGCCAGTCCATCGCACGCGCGATGGACCGTCCCTTCGTGCGCGTCAGCCTCGGCGGCGTGCATGACGAGGCCGAGATCCGCGGCCACCGGCGCACCTATATCGGCGCGCTGCCCGGCAACATCATCCAGGGCATCAAGAAGGCCGGCGCCCGGAACTGCGTCATGATGCTGGACGAGATCGACAAGATGGGCCGCGGCGTGCAGGGCGATCCTTCCGCCGCGATGCTGGAGGTGCTCGACCCCGAGCAGAACGGGACATTCCGGGACAATTACCTGGGCGTGCCCTTCGACCTGTCGCGCGTGGTGTTCATCGCGACCGCAAACATGCTGGACCAGATCCCGGGTCCGTTGCTGGACCGCATGGAGCTGATCAGCCTCGCCGGCTACACCGAGGATGAGA
Organism: Bradyrhizobium lupini; assembly: GCF_040939785.1. Taxonomy (NCBI): domain Bacteria; kingdom Pseudomonadati; phylum Pseudomonadota; class Alphaproteobacteria; order Hyphomicrobiales; family Nitrobacteraceae; genus Bradyrhizobium; species Bradyrhizobium lupini. The sequence continues at coordinate 5,945,678 of NZ_CP162553.1, read as the reverse complement.
AGCTGGAGATCGCGCGGCGCTATCTGGTGCGGCGGCAGCTCGAGGCCAACGGCTTGACGCCGGAGCAAGCCGAGATCGAGCCGGAGGCGCTGAAGCTGGTGGTCAAGGGCTACACCCGCGAAGCCGGCGTGCGTAACCTGGAGCGGGAGATCGGAAAGCTGTTCCGCCATGCTGCCGTGCAGGTCGCCGAGGGCACGGCTGCCAAGATCGTCGTGACGCCAAAGGACATCGGCACTGTGCTCGGCCAGCCGCGCTTCGAAGGCGAGATCGCGCAGCGCACCAGCATTCCAGGCGTGGCCACTGGCCTGGCCTGGACGCCGGTCGGCGGCGACATCCTGTTCATCGAGGCCTCGCGGGTATCAGGCCGCGGCGGCATGATCCTGACCGGCCAGCTCGGCGAGGTCATGCGCGAGAGCGTGCAGGCTGCGATGACGCTGGTGAAGAGCAAGGCCACGCAGCTCGGCATCGATCCGCAGCTGTTCGAAAAGAGCGACATCCACGTTCACGTGCCGGCAGGCGCGACCCCGAAGGACGGACCGAGCGCGGGCGTTGCGATGTTCACGGCGCTGACGTCCCTGCTCACCAATCGCACGGTGCGCAGCGACACCGCCATGACCGGCGAGATCTCGCTGCGCGGCCTGGTGCTGCCGGTCGGTGGCATCAAGGAGAAGGTGGTGGCAGCCGCGGCCGCGGGCCTGAAGCGGGTGATGCTGCCGGCGCGCAACAAGCGGGATTACGACGACATCCCGCAGAGCGCGCGGGACAACCTCGAATTCATCTGGCTGGAGCGCGTCGACGAAGCCATCGCCGCGGCGCTCGAGCCGGCCGAGGCCCAAGCCGATGCCAAGGTCGAAGCGGCGGAGTGAATGCCATGAAGAAATTGCTGGAAAGAGCGAAGCGATCGCGGACGACGCAGCGGCTGCGCCAGTTGCTGGATCGCGCCATCGACGGGGTTCGCGATGCGCTGGCGATGCCGGGACCGCGGCTTCAGCCGGCCCCGGTCCGGGCGAAGCGCCGCAAGGGTTGAGCCCTCCGTCTCAAGTCCTCGCGACAGCCCCGAACAAAAGGCCCCCTCGCTCGAGGGGGCCTTCGCCTTGTTAGCCCACGGCGTCCTTGGCGGCCTTGACCGGGCGGGCGCGAACGATCTTCCGGGCCGGTTTGGCCTTGAACATCATCTCTTCGCCCGTGAACGGGTTGGTGCCCTTGCGCGCCTTGGTCGCGGGCTTCTTGATGACCACGAACTTGGCGAAGCCCGGCACCAGGAACAGGCCGTTCTTCTTGAGCTCCTTGTGACCGACGTCGGTCAGCGTCTCCATGACGCTCTTGACGTCACGCTTGGAAAGCTCGGTGGTGGTCGCGATCTTTTCGATCAGCTGCGATTTCGACATTTGGGTGGCCATCGTGTCTCCTCTGATTCGTTGACGGCTGCATATTAGACCAACCGGTGAAGGCCTATAGCCTTCTGCACAGTTTTGTCGGGGTTTTACGGGCTTTTTTGGCCCTCTGTGGCAAAAAACCCTGCTTTTTAGCCACTTCCGGAGCGGGAGAAGCCTCAGGCAGCGGATTTTACCTTGTTTCAAAGGCCCGCACGCAGCCTTGCTAAAGCTGATTCGATGCTTTCGACAAGCGATGACCGGCCTCTTTGTCGGAGTCCGGTCGCGATTCACCCTGGAAAACAAGCCTAGATCGTCGTGATGTGGCGATCGCGGGTACTTTCTCTCCCTTATTTCTAGGGAGCGCGACGAGCTTCGCTCGCGCTAGATACGTTCGATGATGACGGCCGGGGCCATGCCACCGGCCGCGCACATGGTGACGAGACCGCGCTTCAAGTCGCGCCGTTCGAGCTCGTCGAGCATGGTGCCGATCAGGATCGAGCCGGTGGCGCCGATGGGATGGCCGAGTGCGATCGAGCCGCCATTGACGTTGACCCTGGCGCGGTCGAGCTTGAGGTCGCGGATGTATTTTTCCGCAACCACGGCAAAGGCCTCGTTGATCTCGAACAGGTCGATGTCGTCGATGGTCAGCCCCGCCTTCGCCAACACCTTGCGCGTCGCCGGCACCGGCGCGTTCAGCATCAGCGTCGGCGAGTCCCCCATATTCGCCATCGCGACGACGCGGGCGCGCGGCTTCAGGCCGTGCGCCCTGGCGTAAGCGGGCGAAGCCAGAAGGATCGCGGCGGCGCCGTCGACGACGCCGGACGAGTTGCCGGCGTGGTGCATGAAGTCGATCTCGAGGTCGGGGTATTTCTGCAGGATCAGGCCGCGATAGGTCGTGCCCTTGTCGTCGAGCGCATGGTCGGCGACAGCGGGGAATGCGGGCTTCAAAGCGCTCAGCCCTTCCATCGTGGTCTGCGGCCGCGGATATTCTTCATGGTCGAGCGCGAGGCTGCCGTCCTCGCGATGCACCGGCACAAGGCTCTTCTTGAAGTGGCCGTTCGCGATCGCATGCGCGGCACGCTTCTGGCTTTCGAGGCCCAGCGCGTCGACGTCCCTTCGCGTGATACCTTCCAGCGTCGCGATCGCGTCGGCGCAGACGCCCTGATGCGACTGCGGATGCCGCGCTCGCAGGCGCAGATTGCCGTTGTCCATCATCATCGGACCGCCGCCGCGGCGTCCTTCCATCGACATCATCTCGCAGCCGCCGGCGACGACGAGGTCCTCCGTGCCCGACATGATCGAGCTTGCGGCCATGTTGACGGCGGTGATGCCGGAGCCGCAGAAGCGGTCGAGCGTTACGGCACTCGCGCGCACGTCGTAGCCGGCGTCCAGCGCCGACATGCGGCCGAGATCGCCGCCTTGCGTTGCGACCTGCGCGCTGCAGCCCCAGATGACGTCGTCGACGTCGGCGGTGTCGATGCCGGTGCGCGTCGCGAGCGCGCGCAGCACGGTTGCTCCCAGCTGCTGCGGATGAATGCCCGAGAGCGCCCCCTTGCCGGCCTTGCCAACGCCCCGCGGGGTCCGGCAGGCATCGATGATGAGTGCGTCGATCATTGGCATTATCCTCTTGTTGAACGGTTGGAAGCGTTTTGAATCAGCGGGCGAAGGGAGTCAATGCGCGCTGGCGGAACCGCCTCACCCCGCCCTCTCAACGCGAGCCAAGCTCGTCGCTTCCGCAAGAGCGGGGCGAGGGAGAGCAATCAAACCCCCGCTGCGTTCTTCGCGATCACGTTGCGATAGAAGCTGGCGCTGAGTTTCGGCGTACGCACCTGCGTATCGAAATTGACGTGGTAGAGCCCAAAGCGCTTGTTGAGCCCAAATACCCATTCGAAATTGTCCATCAGGCTCCAGAGGAAATAGCCGCGCACCGGCACGCCTTCGGCGGTGGCGCGCTGGAGCTGGGCCAGGTAGTTGCGCAAATACATGATGCGGTCGGTGTCGTAGATCTTGCCGTCGGGCGTCACGACGTCGTCGCCGGAGGTGCCGTTCTCGCTGATATAAATCGCGTCCGTTTTCCAGATCTTTGCCGCCAGCTTGGGCACCCAGTAGATCGTCTCGGGGCCGACGCGCAGCCAGTCCGAATTCATGTGCGGGAAGGATTTCGGGATCGGCAGCGGCATGAAGCCCGCGCCCTGGTCGGAGGCCACCACATAGTTCTGCGGCGCGTAGATGTTGAGGCCGAGGAAATCGACCGGCGAGGAGATGATCTTCAGCTCCGCATCCGTGTATTTCGGCGCGTCGCGCCCGGCGAATTTCAGGAAGGCGTCGGTGTACTGGCCCGTCATGATGACGTTGAGATAGCCTGCGTTCATTTCGCGCAGCGCGATCTCTGCGGCGCGGACGTTCTCCGGCGTGTCGATCGCGGGGGCACAGGCATCGATGTTCTCCGCCGGCCCCACCCTGGTGCCACGGCGGCCATGGGCGCGTACCGCCTGCACCGCAAGCCCGTGCGCGAGCGCGCTGTTGTGCCTGATCTGGTTGACCTCGGCTTGTGGCAGCGTCACGCCGGGCGCGTCGATGCCGATGCCGTAGCCGAAATAGACGAAGCGACCGCTCTCGTTCAGTGTGAATACGTTCTTGACGCGATCGGTCAGGTGCTCGGCGACATAGGCCGCGTAATCACCGAAGATCTTGCAGGTCTCCGTCGACCGCCAGCCGCCAAACCGGTCCTGGAGCGATTGCGGCAGGTCCCAATGATAGAGCGTCAGCCACGGCTCGATGCCGTTCTTGAGGAGTTCGTCGACCAGGCGGTTGTAGAAATCGAGTCCCTTCGGGTTGGGCTTGCCGTCGCCGTCCGGAAACAGCCGCGGCCAGGCCACCGAGAAGCGATAGGCCTTGCAGCCGAGCTCCCTGATGAGCGCGATGTCCTCCTTGTAGCGGTGATAGTGCTCGTTGGCGCGGTCGCCGGTCGAGCCATCCTCGATCTTGCCGGGGATGCGGACGAACTTGTCCCAGATCGAGGCCCCTCGCCCGTCCTCGTTGACCGCGCCCTCGACCTGATAGGACGAGGTCGCCGTGCCCCAGACGAAGCCCGCGGGGAAACCGTCCACGTTTCGCGGCGGCGATGCGGGCTTGGCGTCCGCGACCTCGAGAGGATTGGCGATTCCGGCTGCGGACAATCCCGCCAGCGTGGCGAACTGGCGACGCGAGACCTTGTCCGACATTGATCGTGCTCCGGGGTGATGCTCTTTCGGTGGCACCATGGCGAATCGCGGGTCGTTTGAGAAGCGGGCGAGCCGAGGGCCGAGGATGCAGGATTGCGGAATGCGACAAAGTTGTCCGAAAGGGGCTAGGGCGATCGTCGGCAGAGCTACCCCAAAGCCGAAATACCAGCCCCACCGTCATTCGAATTCCAGCCCAATCCGGCAAGGAAGTTGTCAGTTCCCTCGATACGAGGGCCCGTAGGCTCACAGAATGCCATATACCGCTCGGAAATTACGACCAAACTTCGCAAATATGGCGTATGCTGCAGCCATCGCCGCTCCGCTCTGGGCGATTGTCTGTCTGCACCGGTCAAGCAAGAGAACGACTGACTTATGACGCGGTTTGACCGCATCAGACTGTGGTAACCTCTTCCGCTTGACCAAGCGCCTGTCCTGCCAGGGATACAATGACTGACCCGCGTCAGAGCCACCGTGAATTCGAGGTAGATATATGTCGTATGCCTACAAGCTGAATGAAGACGTTCGCCACCAGCCCCAAGGCCCACAAGGACGTGCCGCAACTGAGCCACCGATGATTTACACCATCGTCCAGCATATGCCCATCGAGTCCGATGGACGTCTCCGATACCGCATCAAGTGCAAGTCGGAGAAAATCGAGCGAGTCGTCACGGAAGATCAGCTTTCGTATTCGCAGTGATCGCTTGATGACGGCGGGAATCCAGCGCGGATGAATTGGCTCGGTGTTGCCATGACCAACGACGGGACCGTTCTCGTTGCTTGGCGAGCCTGGATTGCGGAATGTCTGCCTGGGTCGGGAGCAGACATGAGGTCCTTCCGCCGCGGTGGCGCGCGGGCTTCCGCGATCAGCGCGAGCGCTTCGGCAACTTTGGCAGCTTGTCGGGATTGAACGGCGGCATCTGCCCGGTTCGTTCAGGTGCGGGCGCCTGCTGTTCCGTCAGAATCAGCGTACCCTGGAGGATCATTCCCGGCGCTTGCGCTGCCGTCGCCGTGTAGGTCGCCACCTTGCCCGGGCAGTTTCCCTCGATGTCCAGCGTGAGCTCATCGTCGACGCCGAACACGGTTGCGCGTCCGTCGGTATGGCGCTTCGTCGACACGGTGGCGGTGAAGCGATCGCCGTCGACCTTGCAAGAGCCGTGATAGGTCATCAGGCTGTCGCAGCCCCAGATCTGTCCGTCTGCGATATGGACGATCCCGGTCCCCTGATCGAGCGGCGTCTTGTACCAGGCGGCGTAGGTGCCGTCCTTCAACATGGGAGCAGTCTCCCCTGGTATTTCCTCGCGCATATCGACACGATCAGCGCTAACAAAGCGTTAATCGCGCGGCCCGAGCCAATCCGGGCTATTCCTGCGCAGCTCGGCCTCCAAGTCTTCAATGATGCTGTGAAGCAGACAGGCGGCAAGTGGATCGGTCACTTCGCGCTCCAAATGCCGGTACCGCGCGATCTGGAATTCCTGCTCTCTCAACTGGTGCTCTGTCATCGGACGGGCCCTCCGACGAACCGACGCAGAGACAGCCGAACAGTTTCGTTACAATTTTAGGATCATTCGCTATGGTTTCCGATCGGTAAAAACAACGCGACGCCAAGCTTCGCCGGGGCGGGATCATCGGAGATGTCAAAAGGTCGATACGCTGACACGCACCGCTGTCACGGCACGTCGCCGCCGCTGCGACTTCCACCGATGCTGTGCGGCTTATTGAGGAAGAACTCCCGGTTACCGAGAGCCGCCTCCGCGTACTGATCAATCGCAACCTGGATGGCCTCGATGTGCATGCGGCACCAACCCTCGAGGCAGGACAGGCGCCGCGCATGATGAAGCGCCTTCAGAAATTCCGGCGGCTCCTGCATGTCGGAGAAGTAGGTCGGCCTCTCCCCCTTCATGCTCGTGCCATCTTTCGCGGCGGAACAAGGCTGCGCTTCTCAACCCCGACGCGCGATGGCATCGGCCGACGGCGGGGAACGAACAGGCTGGCGACGACGATCGGGTCGGTGTCTCCGAGCGCGGCCCGCTCCTGAACGAGCCCGCTCATTACCGTGCGCATCTTCATGACTTCGCCTGCGACGAAGCTGCAGTCCTCGTCCCTGTTGATCTGCTCATGCATGATCGCCTCGGCCTCACGCATGCTGACGCGTAACGCCCTGATGATCCTGCGGATTTCGTTGATGCGGTTGTCCATGGCTCGCTCCCTTGGCTGGACGAGCAGCATAAGAACAAAACATGAACAATGAGTCAATCGGCTTGAGGTAGAGCAGAGCCGGCGTGACACGCCATGCCGGGCGGCGCCAACCCGGGCTTACCGAGCCAAGATCAGAACGTCACCCGCATCCCCGCATAGAACGCACGCGGCCTTGCCGGACTGAGCGAGCGCGGGTCGGTGAACTCGGCACCGCCATTGGTGAAGTTGGGCACGGCTTCGCGGTCGAAGAACTGTCCGTAGGTCGCGTAGCGCCTGTCGAAGATATTGTCGATCTTGCCGTAGAGCTGGACGTTCTTGGTCACCTGGTAGGACGTGTGCAAGTTGAACACGGTGTAGGACGGCAGCTTCGTATATTGGTTGGACTCGTCGCCGACCAGATATTGGCTGGAGACGAACAGCGCGTTGCCGCCAACCTTCCACACGTCGGTGACGGCATAGTCGATGCCGACCTTGACGCGATGGCGCGGGATCGCGGGGAGCTGGTTGCCGGGTAGCACCTGAATGGTCTCGGTGACAGTATCCCTGAACGAGCTTTCGGAACCGAGCGCGAAAGCGTCGAGATAGCGTGCGTCGACGAAAGCGTAGCTCGCCTGAAACTGAAGCGTGGGCGACTTGATGTTGACCTCAGCTTCGAGCCCCTGACGCCTGGTACGGCCGACGTTGGAGAAATAGCCGAAGCCGGTGCGGCCGACTGCGGGAACGGCGACGATGTCGTCGTAATTGGTGGCGCGGAAGCCGCCGATTTTCCAGCCGAGCGTGCCGATGTTCAGCTCCCTGCTGCCGCGCAGGCCCGCTTCCACGGTCTTGGACACGACCTGCTTCAATGGCGGATCGGAGACGAGAAACGCGGCAATCAGACAGGGACGGGCTGGATCCGAGCAGCCGAGCTCGAGCGGCGTCGGAACGCGGTTGGCCTCGGAATAGCCGGCGTAGGCCGTCAGCTCCGGCGTGATCTTGTAGGTGCCGCCGATTACCGGATTGAAGCGGGTGAAGGTGTGATCGCCGTTGAGATCGGTCCCGAGCTGATCCTCCAGCGTGATGCGCGCGACGTTGAACCGGCCGCCGCCGGTGACGGCGAAGGCGTCCGTGATATTGAACGTGTCCATTGCGTAGAGGCCGTTATATTGATTGACGGTCCGCAGCGAGACAGGGCCGGCAACGGTATCAGGTACGCCAGTCGGCCCCAGGAAGAGGCCGCCGCCGCTGACGACGTAGCTTTCTCCGATCGTGCCGATTTCGGCGGTGGCGTTATAGCGCGTGACACTGGCGTCATAGGTCGCGCCCATCACGAAGCGGTTGTCGTGGCCGAACAGCTGGTCGGTGTTGGTGGCCTGCCCCGACACGCCGAAGGTGGTCGAACGTATCGAGCTCCGGTCGATCTCGCCGAGGATGGTCCCGGACGCGAAAGGATTGGCAAGCGGCAGGCCGTTCACGCCGTTTGCCGGTGTGGCGCCGTCGCCGAAGCAAAGAAGCCCAGCGAGCCCCGGGTCAGTGCATTCCTGCGCGTCGGTCGGATTGCCGTCGACGAGCTTCTGCTCGTACCTGCGCACATGCGCGGTGCCTTCGAGCGTCCAGGTCGGCGTCGCATCGACCTTGCCCGTCAGGTTGAGATAGCCGACGCGGTTGGAAGTGGTCTGCGGGGTCGTGTAGGTCGCGCCCCAATATTTGTCGAGCAGCTCGGCGGGAACGGTGGCGTTGGCGCCGAAATCGTTCTTGGCGACGCCCATGTTGGCGTGGAATTCGCTGTCGCCCGCCTTGTAACCGACGTCGCCGTAGAAGCGCCGCACGTCCGATTGGGAGAAATTGCGGAAGCCGTTGTCGTGCAGGCCTTCGAGCGCGGCATAGACGCCGTAGTTCTTGTCGACCGTCTTGCCCCATTGCGCCGAGCCCTGAATGCGGCCGAACGAGCCGCCCATGAGATCAAGCTCCGAGCCCTGATAGGTAAAACCGTCCTTCATTTGCAAATTGATCGCGCCGCCCAGCGCGTTGAGGCCGAAGGCGGGATTGTTGGTCACGAGCGTCACCGACCGGATCGCCGCGGTCGGGATCAGGTCCCAGTTGACGGCGTCGGAGAAGGCCTCGTTGATGCGAACCCCGTTCTGATACACAGCGAGGCCTTGCGGCGTGCCCGTCACCGGCGAGGCAACGAAGCCGCGGAATTCGACATCCGGCTGAAATGGATTGCCGGTAACCTCGCTGATGTTGACGCCGGCGATGTTGTCGCGAAGCGCGTCGGTGATGTTCAGCGAGCCGGTGCGCTTGATCTGGCTGGCGTCGACGGCGTTGATCGCCGAGGGGACCTTGTCGACGTCAAGACCTCTGCCGGTACCCGGCGCGGTCGGATAGACGTAGAGGCGCGTCTTGGGGCTGGCGGATGACGGCGCTCCGATGTGCGCGACCGGACGCGATGACGCGGTGCGCCGCGCCGTTGACCGCGGCGGCGCCGTCACCTCGACCGGCGGCAGGTTCTGGACGTTGGTTTCCTCGTCCTGCGCGGCCCCCGCGGGGATCGCGAAGACGGAGAGCAGCCCGGTCGAAACCAAGGCGATCAACAAACGACGATTGAACCCAAGAGGCTTGAACCCAATAGGCTTGAACCGAAAACGCTTGAACCAAACACGATCGCCCATCCCAGCCTTCCCATCCGTGACCACCGACTGTTTTGATCTTCCCCCGGTTGGTCGAGACGAGTGTAATCGGCAGGAATGCGTGCGCCAGCCACAAAAGGTCGGGCCGTATCGCACCAATTTTCCCGACCAAATCGGGAATTTTTCCCGACGCGATCAGGCCGCTGCCGTCGGGACCAGGGCCTCTACGGTCAGACCACCGTCACCCGAGACGACGTTGAGCGTGCCGCCCAGCGCGAGAATCCGCTCGCGCATGCCGACGAGCCCGAAGCCGAGCTTTTGGCCGGGCTCCATGCCGCGGCCATTGTCGCTGACCCGCACCCGGGCACAGCTGCGGCCGTCGCTTGCCGCCTCCGCCACCGGCTCGATGACGACGTTAACCGAAGTCGCGCCGGCGTGGCGGAACACGTTGGTGAGCGCCTCCTGCACGATGCGGTAGATGGTGAGGTCGGCGGTCTCCCCGGTGACGCCAAGCGCCGGCGAGATCACGGTCTCGATGGTGACATCGGGATGCGACTCCCGCCACAGCCGCGACAGCGATTCCAGCGCCTGGCGCAGGCCGAGCTCGGCCAGGCCGACTGGCCGGAGGCGCTCCAGCACGCGGCGATTGAACTGCTGAAGCGCGTTGATCTGCTCCAGCATGGCACTGCCGTGTTTTCGCACGGCCTCCGCATTCGGGGCGCGTCCGTCCGCCTGCTTCGCCAGCGCGCTGGCATGCGCGCGTAGCGAGAACAAGTATGGCCCGAACTCGTCATGGAGCTCGCGCGCGATCTCCTTGCGCTCGACGTCCTGGAGCGACACCGTTCGCTCGGCGAGGCGCCGCTTGTCCTCGATGGCGTCACTGAGCGTTGCCGCAAGATGGTTGAGCTTGGTGCAGATCGCGGCGAGTTCCGGCGCGCCGCCCGGCGCGACGCGCGCCTGATAACGCCCGTCTTCGAGCTCGGCCATCACGTCCGCAAGGGATTGGAGCGGCGCCAATGCCCGGCCGATCACATTCATCATCACCAGGAACAGCGCCAGCGCGATCACCGAGCCGACCTCGAGCTGGGTCACGATGGCGTCCCAGATCTCGGCGATCTCGTCATCGGGATGGGAGGTGATCAGCAGCGAACCCGGCTTGCCATGGATCGAGACGGGCACGCTCACCGCGGTCTGCTCGGGATGAACCAGGCTGACGAACCAGGCCGGCGGCGCGCGGGTGTCGTCATCGGCGTCGGTCCGGGGCTGCGTCAGCGGACGGCCGGCTTCGTCCCGTAGCGCGATGCTGACATGGCGCAGGCGGCTGAGGTCGCGCGCAATCTGGTTCAGCCTGGCATCCGGATCGGGCGCCTCGTTGAGATCCGCAACGATCATCTCGATGAATTCGCGCGCGAGCCGGATCACGCTCTGGTCCTCGGCCTGCACGCGCGGCCCGGCTTCCGCGACCTGGCGGCCGATATTCACGGCGAGTCCCAGCGCCAGCAGCAGCGCCACCAGCAGGTTGATGCGCCCGCGCAAGGATAGATTTTGCCACATTGGTATCGCCCGTCCCCGCCGCGAAGGATTGGCCTGCGCCTGTCCGATAACGTTGACAGAGGCGAAGCGCCCGATATCTAATCGAAAGCGTACAGCAATCCCGGCCGGGCGCGAAACAGGCCAAGACGCTGTCGCGAGGAACGCCTATGCGCATTTTGATCGTCGACGATCATCCCATCGTCGCCTCCGGCTGCCGTGCCGTGCTGGCGGACGAGGGCGAGATCGAGATTTTGGAGGCCGCCGACGCCGAAGACGGCGAGTGCGTCTTCATCGTCGAGCGCCCCGACCTCTCGATCATCGACATCAACCTGCCGACCGTGTCCGGCTTCGAGCTCGCGCGCCGCATCCTCGAGCGCGCGCCCGAGGCCCGGATCATCATGTTCAGCATGAACGACGACCCTGCTTTTGCCGCGCGGGCGATCGAGTGCGGCGCCAAGGGCTATGTCTCCAAGACCGGTGACCCCGACGATCTCGTCGAGGCGATCTGCACCGTCGGCGGCGGCGGCACCTATCTGCCGAGCGCGATCGCGCGCAGCATCGCCTTTGCGGGACCCGCGCTGGCGCAAAGCCCGCTGTCGAAGCTGAACGCGCGCGAGATGGAGATTTTGCGGCTGCTCAGCGCCGGAAAGAGCCTATCCGAGATCGCCTGGCTGGTGCAGTCGTCCTACAAGACTGTCGCCAACACCTCGTCCATCATGCGCCAGAAGCTCGGGGTGAAAACCTCTGTCGAGCTGGTGCGGCTGGCGATCGACAGCGGCGTGGCCTGACGGCCGCCGCGAATTCGGTCACACAAGCGTTGCAATCCTGATGTGGTTTGATGCCACGGAGCATAACGGCATGACGATCCAGACTGTCTCGACCAATACATCCTATGGCGGCGTGCAGGGCGTGTATCGCCATGCCAGCCAGGCGACCGGAACCGACATGACGTTCTCGGTCTATGTTCCCCCGCACGCACAGGGCGCCAAGCTGCCTGTGGTCTGGTATCTCTCCGGCCTCACCTGCACGCACGCCAACGTCACCGAGAAGGGCGAATTCCGCAAAGCCTGCGCCGAGCTCGGCTTGATCTTCGTCGCGCCCGACACCAGCCCGCGAGGCCCCGACGTGCCCGGCGATGCCAATAATGCCTATGATTTCGGTCTTGGCGCCGGCTTCTATGTCGACGCGACGGAAGCGCCGTTTTCAAGCAATTATCGCATGTGGAGCTACGTCACCGACGAACTGCCGAAACTCGTGGCGGAAAATTTTCCGGTCGATGCGAAGCGCCAATCGGTGATGGGCCATTCGATGGGCGGCCATGGCGCGCTGACGGTCGCGCTGCGCAACCCGCACCGTTTTCGCGCGGCCAGCGCCTTTGCGCCGATCGTCGCGCCGTCGCTCGTGCCCTGGGGCATCAAGGCGTTGACCGGCTATCTCGGGCCGAACAAGGACATTTGGCGCAGCCACGACACGGTGGCGCTGATCGAGGACGGCGCGAAGTTTTCAGGCTTCCTCGTCGACGTCGGCGAGGCCGATAACTTTTTGAAAGAGCAGCTTCGTCCTGAATTGCTGCAGGCGGCCTGTGCCAAGGCCAACATTCCGCTGACGCTGCGGCGGCAGGCGGGCTACGACCACAGCTATTACTTCATCTCGACCTTCATGGGCGATCACCTGCACTGGCATGCGGAGCGATTGAAGGGGTAAATATCTCCCTCACGGCTTGCCGTAGTTCGGCGCCAGCAAGCGGTTGCGGATCAGATAGCTCATCGTGCGCGTCCAGGATTCATCGGTGTTGCCGCGCATATCGGCGCTGGCGGCCGTGATCATGTTGCCGGTCTTCACGTCGCGCAGGTAGATGTTCAGATTGATGATCAGGTTCGAGACCTTCTGCACCATGCCGGTGATTTCCAAATCGGCACCCAGCTGCCCGGCAAGCTTGAGGTCGCAGCCGCCGCAGGCCTGCAGATTGGCGTGACGGGCCGCGTCCCGGACCGGCGCGATATCGAGCAGCTGGAACCTGCCTGACTCAACCAGTGCCTTGCGCAACTGCTCGCTGATGAGGTCGAGCCGCGCTTCCTCGGGCTTGGAGCCGTAGAACTCGCCAGGCAGGCTGGTGTCGATCAGTTCGAAATCGAACACCGCGAGTTTCGGCGGATCGGCGAATGCGGCCGAGCCCGTCAACAGCAAAGCGGCGAAACATATCAGCGCTCGCATGATCGTGATTCCCGGCGTGGCGGCGTGAGGACGAAATGCGGGGTTGCATGCCCTGACAAATCGGTCATGCTTTAGCAGAGACAATTCTCCATCGGCGGTCAAGCCGGGGAGAACATCTGGAGGAAACATGATCCGATGGTTGGTCGGCCTGATCTGCCTGGGTTTTGCTGCGACGAGTGCGCTCGCAGCCGACCCTGTCATGATCGGCGTCGGCTATCTCGGAATCGCCGGCACCAGATCAACGCTGTCGCTGGTCGAGCAGCCCGCGGAGAATGACGGCGTTGCCGGCGCACGCCTGGCCATCGAGGACAACAACACTACCGGCAAATTCCTCAACCAGCGATTTGCGCTGGAGGAGCGTCGTATCAAGGAGGGCGAAGATGCCGTGCAGGCCGCGACAGAGCTCGCCGCACGCAACGGCTTCATCATCGCCGACCTGCCGGCCGACACGCTGCTGAAGGTCGCCGACGCCCTGCGCGAGCGCGGCACGTTGCTGTTCAACGCCGGCGCGATCGACGAGCGGCTGCGCGAGGCCGATTGCCGTGCCAACGTCATCCACACCGCGCCGACGCGCGCAATGCTGGCCGATGCGCTCGGTCAGTATCTGGTGTGGAAGCAATGGAAGCGCTGGCTGCTCGTGGTTGGCTCGCATGACGAGGACAGACTGTTCGCCGATGCGCTCCGGCGCACCGCGACGCGGTTCGGCGCCAAGATCGTGCAGGAGCGCAGCTTCGAAGACAAAGGCGGCGCGCGCCGCACGGACTCCGGCGTGACGCTGATCCAGCGGCAGATGCCGGTGTTCACGCAACAAGCTCCGGCCTATGATGTACTGGTCGCCGCTGACGAGAGCGAGGTGTTCGGCGCCTACCTGCCCTATCGCACCTGGGATCCACGGCCTGTCGCGGGCTCGGCCGGCCTCGTGCCGCGGAGCTGGGACGCTGCGCAGGACCAGTGGGGCGCGATCCAGATGCAGAACCGCTTCGTCAAGCTCAACGCGCGGCGGATGACTGCGCTCGACATGCAGGCGTGGACCGCCGTGCGCATGATCGGAGAGGCCACGTCGCGCACCAATTCCGGCGAGGTCAAGAAGGTCACCGATTTCATCAAGGGCCCGGAGTTCTCGGTCGCCGCCTTCAAGGGCACGAAGCTGACCTTGCGCGACTGGAACCTGCAGCTGCGCCAGCCGATCCTGCTGGTCGATGGCCGCATGGTGGTGTCGGTGTCGCCGCAAGAAGGTTTCCTGCACCAGGTCTCCGAGCTCGACACGCTCGGCTATGACCGCCCGGAGAGCAAATGCAAGCTGAAGTGAGGACATTAAAGTGAGGACTTGGACGTTCCGCGCGTGGCGTGTTGGGTTGCTGTCCGGATTGGCGCTGGCGGCAGCGCCGGCGCATGCGTTCATCGCCTATGTCTCGAACGAGAAGAGCAACACGGTGTCGGTGATCGATACCGAAAGCTGGACGGTGACCAAGACCATCAAGGTCGGCCAGCGCCCGCGTGGCATCGACTTCACGCGCGACGGAAAGTTCGTGATGGTCGCGGTCGGCGACGACGACACGATCCAGATGATCGACGCGAAGACGCAAACCGTGGTGGACAGCCTGCCCTCCGGTCCCGACCCTGAATTGTTCGCCCAGGATGCCGCCGGCAAGGTCCTCTATGTCGCCAACGAGAACGACAACACAGTGACCGTGATCGACCTCGAGAAGCGCGCTCGCCTTGGCGACATCCAGGTCGGCGTCGAGCCCGAGGGCATGACCATCAGCCCGGACGGCAAGACGCTGATCAACACGTCCGAGACCACCAACATGGCGCATTTCATCGACACGTCGTCGCGCCAGATCGTCGCCAACGTGCTGGTCGACGCGCGACCGCGCTTTGCCGAATTCAAGCACGACGCTTCCGAATTGTGGGTGTCCTCGGAGATCGGCGGCACCGTCTCGATCATCGACCCCGGAAAGCACGAGGTGACCGGCAAGATCAATTTCGAGATTCCGGGGTTGAGGAAAGAGGCGATCCAGCCCGTTGGCATCGGCATGACCCGGGACGACAAGACCGCCTTCATCGCGCTCGGTCCCGCCAATCGCGTCGCCGTGGTCGATACCGCCTCGCGCAAGGTGACGAAATATCTGCTGGTGGGACAGCGGGTCTGGCACATGGCATTCACGCCGGACGAAAAATTTCTGCTCACCACCAATGGCGTCTCGAACGACGTCTCCGTCATCGACGTCGCCGCGCAAAAGGTGATCAAGACCATTCAAGTGGGCGAACTGCCCTGGGGTATCACGATCGCGCCATGACCAGCCCTGTTCCCATCGCCGAACAACGCGAAACACCAAGGCCCGATCCGGCGACCGTGCCCGCGCTATCGATCGACGACGTCAGCCACGCCTATGGACCGCGCCGCGCGCTGATGGACGTGTCCTTCAACGTGCAGGCCGCGAGCTTCACGGCCCTGCTTGGCCTCAACGGGGCGGGCAAGAGCACGCTGTTCTCGCTGATCACGCGCCTGTTCGGCATCCAGTCCGGCCGCGTCGGCATTTTCGGCCATGACATCAGCAAGAGTCCCGGCGAAGCGCTGCGGTTGCTCGGCGTCGTGTTCCAGCCGCGCACGCTCGATCTCGATCTGTCGCTGACGCAGAACCTGCTCTATCACGCCGCACTCCACGGGATCAGCCGCCGCGAAGCCGGCGCGCGAGCCGCCGAGCTGCTCGGTCGCATCGGGCTTACCGAGCGCGCCGGCAGCAAGGTGCGCGATCTCTCGGGCGGGCAGATGCGGCGGCTGGAGATCGCCCGTGCGCTGCTGCATCGGCCACGCCTGCTCTTGCTGGACGAGCCCACCGTCGGCCTCGACGTCAAGGCGCGCGCCGACATCATCAGCCATGTGCGCCAGCTCGTGAGCGAGCAAGGCATCGGCGTACTCTGGGCCACGCATCTGTTCGACGAAATCATGGCCGGTGACGATCTCGTGGTGCTGCATCAGGGCAAGGTGCTGGCGCAGGGACCGATGAGCCGCGTCGTCGCGGAAGCCGGCGCGCAGGACGTCAACACCGCCTTCATGCGCCTGACCGGCGCGCAGACCCTGCCGGGCGGCGGCGCATGAGCAGCATCACCACGCGCGAGGCGCAGCGCGGCTTCTCGGCCGCCGAATACATGACCTGCCTCACGGGCATTGTCTGGCGCGAGGGACTGCGCTTCCTGCACCAGCGCGAGCGGTTCGTCTCGGCGCTGGTGCGGCCGCTGGTCTGGCTGTTCATCTTCGCCGCCGGTTTCCGCCAAGTGCTCGGCATCTCCATCATCCCGCCCTACGAGACCTACATCCTCTACGAGGTCTTCATCGCGCCGGGGCTGATGGCCATGATCCAGCTCTTCAACGGCATGCAGTCCTCGCTCTCGATGGTCTATGACCGTGAGATGGGGAACATGCGCACGCTGCTGGTGAGCCCACTGCCGCGCGGCTACCTGTTGTTCTGCAAGCTGCTCGCGGGCACCGCGGTGTCGCTGCTCCAGGTCTACGCGTTCCTGCTGATAGCCTGGTTCTGGGACATCACCCCTCCCCTATCGGGCTATCTCACCGTGCTGCCGGCCCTGATCCTGTCCGGACTGATGCTGGGCTCGCTGGGCATGCTGATCTCCTCCGGCATCAAGCAGCTGGAGAACTTTGCCGGCGTGATGAATTTTGTCATTTTCCCGATGTTCTTCGCTTCATCGGCACTCTACCCGCTCTGGCGGGTGCAGGAGGGCAGCCCATATCTCTACTATGTTTGCGAGGCCAATCCGTTCACCCATGCGGTCGAGCTGATCCGCTTCGCGCTGTACGGACAGATCAACTGGATCTCGCTGGCGGTGGTCGCGACCTGCACAATCGTCTTCATGATCGGCGCGATTCTGGCCTATGATCCCTCGCGCGGGCTGGCGCGACGGGGCCCTGCGGGAGGCGAAGGATGACGGTTCGGGTTCTGGCCATGGCCGCTCTGATGCTCGCAGCCGCGAGCACGGCGGCACGCGCGGCCGATCCGCGCTATCCGGATTGGCCCTGCACTCAGGCCAAAGTGCCGGAAATTTCGCTCGCCGCCGTATGGGCTGGTCCTCCGCTCGACGACGTGCAGAACAAATGGAAGGACGACGCCAAGGTCAGCGCGCTGGTCGCCAAACTGTCGGCACGCAAGACGCCGCTGGACGAGGGCGAGAAGTTGGTGAAGGAGTTTTTGGCGGGCTCCGCGGCCGACAAGACCACGAACGCAAAACTGCTGTTCGCAGGCCTGTTCGACACGCTCAACGCTCAGCGCTCGCAGGTCATGAGCGGGCTGGAACGCGTCAGCCGCAAGCAGCGCGAAGCCGCCGACAAGATCCGCGAGGAGAGCGTCCAGCTTCAGGCGCTCCAAGGCGCCACGCCGCGCGACGAGGCTAAGGTCGATGCGCTCAGCAACGAGCTGATCTGGAAGACTCGCATTTTCGAGGACCGCCACAAGGTGGTGCGATTCGTCTGCGAGGTTCCCACCACCATCGACCAGCGGCTGTTTGCGCTTGGACGCGTGATCCAGCAGGAAATGGAATAGAGTCAGCCTCATTGACCGCTTGCGGCCGGTTCCCGCGCCTCCATGGCGATCATTAACCTGCCGCCGTGCTATATGCCGGAACCAAATCGGTCTAGGATGTCTTGTCGACGGGTAATCCAAGGCATCGGGAGGCCTCGATGGGAACCACGAAATTCATCTTCGCAGGCGCTGCAGCCATCAGCATGCTCGCAAGCAGCGCATTCGCTGACGATCTGACCGGAATGGTCACCCGGATAGATCGGCTCAACAGCACGATTTCGATCCAGCAGACGCAGAAGGGCACAGTCGGCGGCAGCGCAGGCGGCGCCGGCGCGCTCCAGGAGTACAAGGCCAAGGATGCCGCGATGCTCGACGCCGTCCACGCCGGCGACAGGGTGAGCTACTCTGCGACCGACAATAACGGGACGGGCACGCTGACGAAGTTGCAGAAGCAGTAAGCTTTTCCTCGCCTCTTCCCACGTGCGACAGGGCGTCATGGCCGGGCTTGTCCCGGCCATCCAAGCACAGCCACGAGGCACGAAAAACGTGGATGCCCGGGACAAGCCCAGGCATGACGATCTCTTGCCTATTGCTCCGGCCGCCGCTCGGGCTGCGCCTCCTCAGTAGGAAGCTTTGCACGCTCCCAGCCATCGGTGCCATCGGGATACCAGGCGACGTTGGAATAGCCATACGCGAGCGCGCGCTTGGCGGCGTTCCAGGACATCCAGCAATCGGCCAGGCAATAGATCACGAGCAGCGCGGTCTTATCGCCGTGTGATGCACGCGCCAGGCCGCGCTGGAAATAGTCGTCCATGGCGGGCGGCAGCATGCCGTAGCCGGTATCCGGCAGCCAGATGCTGCCCGGAATATTTTTGCGCGGCGCCTCGCGCCAAACGGTACCCGCGGGAAGGTTCTTCGGCTTCGGCGCGCGCGGCAGCACGTCGATGAAGGCGCCGCTCTTCGCGTGCCAGATCGCCTCGGCTTCTGACGTCGACAGCACGCGCGCCTCGCCGAGCGTCGCCGGCACGGGCGCGCGGTAGTTGTCGGTGCGATAGCCCTCGGGCTCGAACGGCTCCTGCTGCTGCGCAACGACCGGCGCCACCAGCACGGCGGCGACCAGCGCAGCCGCAAGGTGCCGCCTCATGGCGTCTGCCTCATGGTGCCTTCTTGGCCGTCTCCGCGCCGAGCGGCCGATCATTCTCGTCCAGCAGCGGCACGCCGAAATCGAGCAGGATATTGTTGATCTCGCCCTGGTTCTCCTGGATCAGCTTGTTGAGCTGCCGCTTCCAGTTCTGGTCGGCGCCACGCACGCCCATGCCGATGCGATAGACCAGTTTTGGCCCGGTGGTTTCCTTCACCAGCGGCGTGACATGAAGCGACCCCGCCTTCTTCGCGTAGAACCCTGCCATCGGTCCCCACAGCACGCCGGCGTCGATCTTGCCCGCCGTGAGATCATCGATCATTGCCTGCGCCGAATTGTCGTAGCGCGTGTCGATCATCAGCGGATAGGGCTTTGCATCACCCATCAGTCCCGCGATGGCCATGTTGGTCGCAGGCGGCGTGCCGGCGACGATGCCGACATGCTTGCCCTTCAGCCTGGCATCCTCGAGCGTGTCGACCTCCTCCAGCCCGCTGCCTGTTTTCGCGACCAAGGCATAGCTCGTGCGGTAATAGGGATTGGTGCCTTGCACGAGGTCGTCGCCTTGGGGAAAACCCATGATGACGTCGCAGCGATGCGAGCCGAGCGTCATGCGCACGAAGCCGGTGGCTTGCGGAAAAAAGACATAGTCGAGCTTCTTCTGGAGCTTGTCCGCAAACAGCTCGGCAAGCTTGTTCTCGAACCCCTCGCCCTTCTCATTCGAGAACGGCAGATTGCGCGGGTCGGAACAGACGCGCAGCACCTTGGGGTCGACCAGCTCGAACGAGAGGTCACCCGTCTCGTTGGTCTGCGCTATGGCGACGTCGCCGAACGCGCAAGACGCAACCAGGATACTCAGTGAAAGCAACCAGCGACGATGTCGTCCGGCCTCCGTCATCGCGCTTCCTCCTAGGCTTGTTTGAATGCTAGCCATGCAACGCATGACGCGCCATGTTTTGCCAGACTTTGTGCTGGCTTTCTTTGTTGCAGTGCAATGCGCGCAACCTTTGAACTGAGGCTGAAAAGTGTCTCGCATCGCTCTCGTGATCGCAGCCTTGTCCCTGGTAACAGCGACGCTAGCATGCGCCGCAGCGGCCGAATTGCCTGTGAGCGAAGTCGCGCCGGGAATCTTCGTACACTCCGGGACCATCGCCCTGATGACCCGCGAGAACGAGGGCGACATCGCCAATGTCGGCTTCATCGTGGGCGAAGATGCGGTGGCCGTGATTGATACCGGCGGTAGCGTTCGCGAGGGCGAGGCGCTGCTGGCGGCGGTGCGGGCCCGCACCAGCAAGCCGATCCGCTACGTCATCAATACCCACGGCCATCCCGACCATGTTTTCGGCAATGCGGCTTTCGTCCCCGGGGACACCATTTTCGTCGGTCACAGCCGACTGCCGCGGGCGCTCGCTGCCCGCGGGCCGTACTATCTCGACAATTTTAGGCGCATCATGGGCGACGAATTGATATCTCCCGTGAAAATCGTGCCGCCCACAATGCTCGTCACGGACACCCTGATGCTCGATCTCGGTGCGCGCCGCCTGACCCTGCGGGCCTGGCCGGCCGGGCACAGCGACAATGACCTGACCGTGTTCGATGAGATGACGAAGACGCTGTTCACTGGCGACCTCATCTTCCTCCGCCATATTCCGGTGATGGACGGCAGCATTCGCGGCTGGCTTCGCATCCTCGCGGAACTCGAGAGCATTCCGGCGCAGCGCGTCGTTCCCGGTCACGGACCTGTGAGTGAATGGCCTGCCGCGCTGACCGATGAACGGCGCTATCTGACGGCACTGCTGGCGGACATCCGGGCGTCGAACAAGAAGGGCGAACCGATCCGAACCGCTGCAGACAAGGCCGCCGCCTCGGAACGGCCGCACTGGGAGCTGTTCGACGACTACAACGCCCGCAACGCAACCGCAGCATTTTCGGAAATTGAATGGGAGTAGCGGACGCGCTACGATGCGTGAAACGTTGCTTCGTCCGCGGGACCATGACCATGACGGGATGCACGCGCCGACTGCCTCTGATCGCCCTGCTCCTCGGCATTGCATTCGCCGTGCCGGCGCAGGCGGAAGAGGCTTACGATCCCTGGCCGGGCCTGGTGCAGGACATCTTCAGCAACCGTCCGATGAATGACGGCGGCAATGTCATTGGAATCGAGATGCCGTATCGTGCCGAAGACGCGGCCATCGTGCCGGTGACCCTGCGCAGCAAGCTCTCGCCCGGCGATGCCCGCCGCATCCGTTCGATCACGCTGGTGATCGATCGTAATCCCGCGCCGATGGCGGCGAAGTTCGAGCTCGGACCGGATGCCAACGTCACTGAAATCTCGACCCGCGTGCGCGTCAACAATTACACCGACGTTCATGCGGTGGCCGAGCTCAGCGATGGCCAGCTCTATGTCTCGAAAGTCTATGTGAAGGCCTCCGGCGGCTGCTCGGCACCAGCAGGGAAGAATGCCGAGGAGGCCCAGAACCGGCTCGGCCAGATGCGCTACCGCCAATTCGCGCGCGAGGAGGCCCCGGCGAGCCGCATGCGGGAAGCGCAGATCATGATCGGCCATCCCAACAATTCCGGCCTGCAGATGGACCAGGTCACACAGCTCTACATTCCCGCCTTCTTCATCAACCAGCTCAAGCTGACGCAGGACGACAGCCCCGTGCTGTCGATGGAAGGCGGCATCTCGATCTCGGAAGATCCAAATCTGCGCTTCACCTATGTATCCAACGGCGCCAAGCGTTTTCGCGCGGAAGCCAAGGACACGGACGGACACGTGTTCCGGAACGAGTGGGACGTGGAGAAGCCGGGGACGTGGGCTCCCGGTCGTCATGGCCGGGCTTGTCCCGGCCATCCACGATCTTAGGTGCCGCCAAGACGTGGATGCCCAGGGACAAGCCCGGGCATGACGAATACGGTGGTCGTACAACCAAGCGGTCAGAAACACCTCACCTCGGCTTCCGCCTGGGCACGCCTCAAATCATTCACGGCCGAGTTCGCCTGCTCCGAGGTGCGGAACTGGACGCCGAGATTGCCGCGGACCTGGGACATGCTGAGCGCGGTTTCTGCGGTAACGTAGCGCTCATAGGACACGATCGAGGCCACCACGTCGATCGAGCAGGAACATTGTTCGATCGCCTGCCGGGTCTCGCCATTCGCCTTCATGCAGCCATAGACATACTCGGCACGCGCCGACGTCGGATAATCATTGGCCTGTTCAGCCTGCGCGGCGAGCGCGGTCGCAGCCCACACCGCCAATGCGGCGACAATCGGTCGTAGCTGTCCGGCCAGATTCATGAGCGTCCTCCCGCTGGTTGCGACGGAAGCTATGCTATGCGTATTGTCCTGAAAAGCACTTCTGTCAGAGGAAACGGCTCACAAGGTGATGAGAACATTTGGTGGATCATTGGCGCTCGCGGTGGCGCTGACGCTAACCGGGCCCGGCCGCGCCGCGGATACGATTCGCCTTGCGGTGCAGAAGACCGGAACATTCTCCTGGGAGCTGGCCGCGATCCGCGCCAACGGCCTCGACAAGGAGGCCGACCTGTCGCTCGACGTCGCCGAGCTTGCGAGCCCCGAGGCCGGCAAGATCGCGCTGCGCGCCGGCAATGCCGACATCATCCTGTCCGACTGGCTGTGGGTGTCTCGCGAGCGCACGCTTGGCGCCAAGCTCACCTTCTATCCCTATTCCAGCGCGCTCGGCGCGGTGATGGTGCCGGCCTCCTCGCCGATCAAGTCGCTCGCCGACTTGAAGGGCCGCAAGCTCGCCGTCGGCGGCGGTCCCATCGACAAGAGCTGGCTGCTGCTCCAGGCGCGCATGAAGCAGGACGGCATCGACCTGAAATCGGAGGTGACCATCGTCTATGGTGCTCCGCCTCTGCTCGCCGCCAAGGCGCTCGACGGCGAGATGGATGCGAGCCTCAATTTCTGGAATTTCTGCGCACAGCTGGAGGCCAAGGGTTTTAGACGCCTTGCCGGTATCGAGGACATATTGCCGAAACTCGGCGCCAAGGGCGCGGTCTCCGCAGTCGGCTATGTCTTCGACGAAACCTGGGCGGCAAGTCATCGCGATGCGGTGGCGCGCTTCATCGCGATGACCCGCAAGGCCAAGCAGCTGCTGGTGACCTCCGATGCCGCCTGGGACAAGATCGCACCGCTCACCGGCACGAGCGATGCCACCCTGCTCAAGACTTATCGCGAGCGCTATCGCGACGGCATTCCGCGCCGGAGCATCGATGACGAAGAAAGGGACGCGCGCGTGCTCTACCGCGTGCTGGCCGAGACCGGCGGCCGCGACCTCGTCGGCCCGGCTGCCGAGCTCGATCCCGGCACGTTCTATCACGCAGTTGCCGGAGACTGAGGTGCTGCGTCTTCTGTCGTTTGCCCTGTTGCTCGCGATCTGGTGGATCGCCGCCCTCTTCGTCGGGGCCGCGAAGCTGCCCTCCCCGCCCGCCGTGCTCGACGTCGTCGTCGCGGAAGCATCGAGCGGCGCGCTGTTCCTGCATCTCGGCGCAACGCTTGCCCGCGTAAGCTTCGCCTTCGTGCTGGCGATGTCGCTCGGCAGCGCCATCGGCTATCTGATGGGACGGGTGAAGCTCGCCGACCGGCTCGGCGATCCCTGGCTAATCCTGCTCCTGAACCTGCCCGCGCTGGTCGTGATCGTGCTGGCCTATATTTGGGCCGGGCTCACCGAAGCCGCAGCGATCGCGGCGATCGCCATCAACAAGTTGCCGACCGCCATCGTCACCCTGCGCGAGGGCGCGCGCACGCTCGACCGCTCGCTCGACGAGATGGCGAGCGTGTTCGCGATGCCGCGCTGGCGCGCTTTCCGCCACGTCGTGCTGCCGCAACTGGCGCCCTATATCGCAGCCTCAGCCCGCTCCGGATTGTCGCTGGTGTGGAAGATCGTGCTGGTCGCCGAACTCCTGGGGCGACCCAACGGCGTCGGCTTCGAGATCGGCGTCGCCTTCCAGCTGTTCGACACGCCGCGGCTGCTGGCCTATTCGCTAACCTTCGCCGCCGTCGTGCTCGTGATCGAGACCGCGCTGGTGCAACCGTTCGAAGCCCGCGCAACACGATGGCGACCCCGTGCGGCTTGAGGTCGATATCACAGGCAAGAGGTTCAAGAGTGCCGCGGGCGGGACGCAGGAGGTGCTCGCGCCGGTCAGCTTCGCGCTTCAATTCGGCGAGGTCGGCGTGCTGATCGGACCGTCCGGCTGCGGCAAGAGCACGATGCTGCGCATTATCCTCGGCCTCGACCGCGATTTCGAGGGACGCGTCTCGCGCCCGCCGGAAGCGCGGATCGGCATGGTTTTCCAGGAGCCGCGGCTGCTGCCATGGCGCTCGGTCGAGCAGAATGTGCGGCTTGCGGCACCCGATGTCACCGACGCCAAGCTCGCCGAGCTGTTCAGGATCCTGGAGCTGGACGCGCATCGCAGTCATTTTCCAGGCGAGCTGTCGCTTGGCCTCGCCCGGCGCGTCGCGCTCGCTCGCGCCTTTGCCGTCGAGCCTGACCTGCTCGTGCTCGACGAGCCCCTCGCCTCGCTCGACGACGCACTCGCCGGCCGTTTGCGCGACGAGATCGCGACGCTGGTGGCGCGCCGTCCGGTGATGACGTTGCTCGTCACCCACAGCCTGGATGACGCGATCCGGCTCGGCGACCGCCTGTTCTTGCTGTCGCCGCGACCGGCGCGCATCGTGCGCGAGGTGCCGATTGCCGTCCCGCGCGCGGAGCGCAGCGAGGCCGAACTCGGCAAGATCAGGGCCGAGCTCGCGGCGTTGCAGCTTGAATCGCAATGAGAACTCATGGTCAATTGGACCAACGACATCTTCGCGGGAGGGTCATCATGCGGCGTACGCTGATTGCGATCGGCATCCTGTTGGTTGCGATGCCGGGCGCGGCGCTCGCCCAGGCCAAGGGCAAGGGTATCCGGCTCTGGAATCTGACGACGGAGACGATCTCCGGCTTCCAGCTCTCCCCGGCCGGGAAGACCGAGTGGGGGCCGAACCAGTGCCTGAACGACAAAGACAAGGAGGTCGACCACGACGAGCGGCTGCGCATCACCGGCGTCGAGCCCGGCCGCTACGACGCCAGGGTCAGCTATCCCAATGCGCGGCAATGCATCGTGCGCGACATCGAGATCAAGGCGGATGCGGTGTTCTCGATCGCCGACAAGGATCTGAAGGACTGCACGAAATAACGCCGGCGACTCACGCTTTGTCGTTCGGGTGAGGATATTCGCAGCGCCACCGCACTGCCTGCCACTTCGGATGGTCGCCAACCCATTGCGCGATATAGGGCGGGGCAGCCATCGCGCATTGCGTCGGCGACCCCGCATAGTTGAACACCAGATGCTGCTCCTCGCAGGTCGCAGGCGAGAGCAACGCACACACAGTCACCACCAGGTCGACCGGGTTCATGCCGGGATCCTCGCAGAGGCGATGAAGTTAGCACAAAAGATTACGTTCCGATGAGCGGGAAGTTTCAATCCGGCCGCCCGAAATAAAGCGGGAATTGCCTGTCAACTCTCCCCGAGCGCTAGAAATTAACTCCAAAGACCAGCCTTGCCTGGTGGCGCTCGAAATTGACGAGGTCGAGATTGCCGCCCGATCCGGCCGGCCGGCCCCATGCCTGCATGCTCCAGCTCATGGTCAGGCGCGAGCGCTCGGAAAGCTGGAAATAAGCGGTCGGACCGACGAAAAGCGCCTGTCCTGCGAACTCGCCGAGGCCGATGCCTTCGTACTGCCGGAAGTAGCGCACCTCGCCGCCGAGCAGCACATCGGGCCGCACGCGCACCAGGCCGGCGAAGGCCGCGCCGATGGTCGAACTCTTTTCGGAGAGTCCCGCCATCTCGAAACGCGCCCATTCGGGTTGATAGATCAGGTTGAGCGCCCCGATGGCGAAGTTCGGGATCAGCTCGCGATCGAAGGCGAGCGTGAAATCGGTACCGTACATCCGCCCTTTTGCTCCAGAAGTCTCGTCGATGCGGTCGCCATGGAGTTCGGCGGCGACGGTCAACCCGAATGGCGCGCGCTCGCGATCGAGCAGGCGATAGCGCAGGTCGAGCGAGGCGCGCTGGAAATTGAACTGGCGGCGGTCGCCGAGATCGGGAACGCCGGTGATGTCGTGCAGCGTGGCAGTGCCGCCGACCTCGATGCGAAAGTTCGGCAGCGGCACGATCTCGATCTCGACCTCCTGCGAGAGGGCGCGATAGGTCCCGCCTCCTTTGCCGAATCGGCCTGTCGTCTGAGTCTGGAATTCGCGCTCGCCGGGATTGCCGACATCGGTACCGATCATGAAGCCGAAGATGTGTTCGGTATCGAAGCCCTCTTCGGCGCGGACGCATGCCGGCGCGAGCGCGACGGTGCAGGCGGCTATGGTCCAGAATGTAAGGGCTCTCGCGCGCATCCCCGACACTACCACGGCTTCGACGGTGGTTGCCATCGAAGCCGCGGCAGGTCGTCAGTCTTACTTGTGGTCTTACTTGCGCAAAGCGCAGGCGTACATGTTGATTTCCATGCCGACCGGCACTTCCACGATCTTCGGAGCTTTCCAGGCCATTCGGGGACTCCCAAGGGATTGAGCGCGACATCGCGCCGGCGAAAACCTAGGGCTGCGTCAGCCACAGCGCAAGTCTGGAATCGCACCGTTGACACAGCGAACTGTCGCATCGCGCTTGCAAATTTCTCTCTCGGGCAACTCGCCTTCGCTCCCAGTCAAGCGGCGCGGTTCTCACCGCAACAAGCGCAGCAGCGCGCGACCGGCGCGCGAGTTCAGCTCCTTCGCATCCAGCGTTCCATCCTTGTCGGGATTCGCCGCGTTGAAGCGCTGCTCCACCACCGAGAGATATTCGTCGAGCGTGAGAGTCCCGTCGCGATCGGGATCGGCGGCGGCGAGTTCTTTCGCTGTTAACCGTCCGCGCAATTCGCGGGCGTCGAGCGTGCCGTCGTGATCGGGATCGAGCTTGGCGAACAACGCCGCCGCCGCCTTCTTCACCTCGGCAAGATCGAGGGTGCCGTCATTGTCGGTATCGAACGTCTTGACCGCGTTGCCGGAGGCCGACCATGCCGGACCGGACAGCAGTGCAATCGTGAGCGCAAGTGCAACAGAGCGACGCGATATCATGAAAACCTCCCTCACCAAGAGCTCCGATTCGAACCGGATCGAAACGACATAAGTCCACAAGCGAGCCTCGGTTCAAGTCCCGAATTGCAGCCTGCGCACCGCACAACTTGCAGAACCCGTCGGCGCGACCGCTGCCGTGGCGCACGCGCTCTGCTCCATGCCGCGGAATTTCTTCAGCGCCTGCGCACAAGTGAGAGTTGCTTTGTCAGGCCTCCATCAGGTGACGGCATCCCGCGCCGCCTACCATATCGGCATCGCAATTACGACTTTCGTATTGACGCGTTTTGCATTCGGGCGGAGTGTTGCTGTCGCAGCGTCAATAGGCGCGCATATTGGGAGGGACGGATGAAACGCTTTGCGATGGCCGCGAGCCTCGTCATGCTTGCATCGACTTGTGCAAGTGCACAAACCAGCGAGCAGCTGGTCAAAGGCGCGACCGATACATCGAACGTTCTCAACTACGGGATGGGCTACAATCTTCAGCGTTTCTCGACGCTGAACCAGATCAACAAAGACAGCGTCAAGAACCTTGTCCCGGTCTGGAACTACTCTTTCAACGACGATCGCAGCGAGGAATCGCAGCCGCTAGTGTACCAGGGCGTGATCTACGTGACGTCGCACAATGCGACCATGGCGGTCGACGCCAAGACCGGCAAGCAGATCTGGAAATCCAAGGTCGAGTATCCTGCCGAAACGCCGCGCATCGTCTGCTGTGGCATCATCAATCGCGGCGCAGCACTCTATGAGGGCAAGGTGTTCCGCACCACGCTGGACGCCAACGTGATCGCGCTCGACGCCAAGGACGGCAAAGAGCTGTGGCGGCAGAAGGCGGCCGATATCAAGGAAGGCTATTCGATGACGGTGGCGCCGCTGGTCGCCGACGGCGTCGTGATCACCGGCATCTCCGGCGCCGAGTTCGGCACCCGCGGCTTCATCGACGGCTGGGATCCCGCAACGGGCAAGCACCTGTGGCGCACCCATTCGATCCCCTCTCCGGATGAGCCCGGCGGCGACACCTGGAAGGGCGATACCTGGAAGCTCGGCGGTGGCTCGACCTGGATTACGGGCTCCTATGATCCCGAGCTGAACACGGTTTACTGGGGTATCGGCAATCCCGGACCGTTCAACTCGGCGGTACGCCCGGGCGACAACCTCTACACCTGCTCCGTGCTGGCGATGGATCCCAAGACCGGCAAGATCAAGTGGCACTACCAGTTCTCGCCCAACAATCCGTTCGACTATGACAGCGTGGCCGAGATGGTCCTCGCCGATATGAACGTCGAGGGCAAGCCGACCAAGGTGTTGATGGACGCCAACCGCAACGGCTTCTTCTACGTGCTCGACCGCACCAACGGAAAGCTGCTCGCGGCCAATCCTTACGTGAAGGTCAACTGGGCGACGGGAATCGACATGAAGACCGGACGTCCCATCGAGACCGACGTCTCGAAGGATGCGCGTGAGGGCAAGAAGGTGACCGTCTATCCGTCGATCCTCGGCGGCAAGAACTGGGAGCCGATGTCGTTCAATCCGCAGACCGGCCTCGCCTACGCCAACACGCTCGCCTTCGGCGGCAGGTACAAGACCGAACCCGCCACCTTCAAGCAGGGTGAATGGTATCTCGGCATGGACCTCACCGATCTCTGGGAATGGGGTGACGGCCCGCGCGGTCATCTGAAGGCGATCGATCCCATGACCGGCAAGGCGAAGTGGGAAGCACCCAGCGACATTCCGCGCTTCTCCGGCGTGCTGTCGACCGCGGGCGGTGTCGTGTTCTCGGGCGCGCTGACCGGCGAGTTCGAGGCCTTCGATGCCGATACCGGCAAGAAGCTCTGGCAGTTCCAGACCGGCTCGGGCATCGAGGGACAACCGGTGACCTGGCAGCAGGACGGCGTGCAGTATGTCGCCGTGACGAGCGGCTATGGCGGCGTCTACTCGCTGTTCTCCGGCGACGAACGGCTGGCCAAAGTCCCGCCCGGCGGCTCACTTTGGGTTTTTGCGGTCAAGCAATAACCACGGCACGATGCTGAGAAAGCTATCTCACAAGACGGTGGCGATCCTCGCCGCCGTCGCGGTGCTGACGGTCGCGCTTGCGGCGACCGTTCGTGCCGCGGATGATTCAACCGGCAATCCCGTGCAGGCACAGATCGACCACGGCAAGTCGACCTATGCCGAGAAATGCTCGCACTGCCACGGCCCCAACATGATGAACCCCGGCACCATCACGCCGGACCTGCGCGCCTTCCCCGACGACAAGACGCGCTTCGTCACCACCGTGAAGAACGGCAAGAACAACAAGATGCCGCCCTGGGCTGACATTCTCAGCGACGAGGAGATCGGGAATCTCTGGGCCTTCATCTCGAGCCGGAGAAAACCATGAGGCGCTGGCTGGCCGTTTGGAGCATTGCCGCGATTCTCGCGGCGGCGGCCGCAGCTGCACGCGCGGCCGACGATCCGCTCAAGATTTGTCTCGACGAGGACAGGCCGCCGCTCTCCGTGCATCACAAGGGCAAGCCCGGCTCGGGTTTCGACGTGCTGCTGGCGCAGGCGATCGCCGATCGGCTCGGACGACCGCTGACGATCCAGTGGTTCGAGAGCAAGCTGGACGAGGATTCGAGCCCGCAGCTCGAGGCCAATGCGCTGCTGTCCGACGGACGCTGCTCGCTCGTCGGCGGCTACGCGCTGACGACAGACTCCCTCGTCAAGCCCGGCATGAAAACGGCGCGCCTGCCGGATTTTGCCGGCGCCACGCGCGACGACAGGCGCCGCCGCGTCGCGCTCGGCGTGCTCGCGCCGAGCCAGCCCTATGTCTACTCGCCGATGACGGTCGTGCTCGGGCCGAAGGCGCGGGGTCGCAACATCGGCGATATCGGAGATCTCGCCGGCCTGCGCCTCGTCATCGAGAGCGGCTCGCTCGGCGATGCGATCCTCATGACCTTCGACAAGGGGCGCCTGATCGACGACATCACGCATCTCGTCCCCGGCCGCGATGATCTCCTCGGCGCACTTGCCCGTGGCGATTATGACGCGACGCTGATCGACCTCGGCCGCTTCGACGCCCATCGCGCCGCGCACCCCGACACGGCGATCACCGCGTCCGGCTATTACTATCCGATCGGGGCCAATCGCGGCTATGTCGGGCTGGCCAGCGATCCCGCACTGCTCGACGCCGTCAACAAGGCGCTGACCGGGCTTGCTGCCGAGGGCAAGATCGCCGAATTCGGCACACAGGCGGGGCTGAGCTATCTGCCGCCGCGGGAGCCTGCGATCCTTGGCGACGTCTGGTTGAAGATCATTCAGCGCTAGTGGACAGCTGGCGCACCCAGCGCGGCCCTTCGAATGCGCCAATCTGTCTCGCCAGCCACCCATGGCAGAGGCGACCCGATGCAGTACCGTCGGCGACAACCCGGGAGAGAATCATGTCCGCAAAACTCGATCGCCGCCGCTTCATCGCCGCCGGCACCACCACACTCGCGATGCCTTTCGTCTCGCGTGGCGCCTCGGCGCAGGCTGCGTGGCCATCGCGGCAGATCCGCATGATTTGCAGCTATCCCGCCGGCGGACAGACCGATCTGCTCGCGCGCGCCTATAGTGAATTCATTGCCAAGCAGGTCGGAAAGACCGTCGTCGTCGAGAACAAGCCCGGTGCCGCCGGCGCGATTGGGACGGCGGAGGTCGCCCGCGCAGAGCCCGACGGCCACACAATCCTGTGCTCGATCTCGACCACCTACATCATGAACCGGGTGGTGATGAAGACCCGGCTACGACATGGACAAGGATTTGACGCTGGTCAGCGTCATTCCGGGCGCCGGCCTGTTGCTGGTGGCGAACCCAAAAACCGGCGTCAAGACGCTGGAGGATTTCGTCGCCTTTGCGCGCAAGAGCGGCAAGGTCAACTTCGGCACCTATAGCGCGGGCTCGGCCCCGCACATGACGGTCCACGAGCTCAACAAGCAGTATGGCCTTGCCATCGAGCCGATCCACTATCGCGGCGAAGCCCCGATGTGGACGGGCATGCTGGAAGGTACGCTCGATGTGGCCATGGGCAGCTACACCGCAGCGCAATCGGTCTTGCAAAGCGATCGCGGCACCGTGTTCGCGGTGCATTCGAAGAAGGTCGACGCCATCCCTGATATCAAGACCCTCCCCGAGCAGGGCGCGACGTCGAAATTCTTCACCGTCAGCGGCTTCTCCGGTTGGGCCGTGCCGAAAGCGACACCGCAGCCGGTCGTCGACCGCCTGGCGGAGCTTTGCGTCGCTGCCAACAGCGATCCGAAGGTGAAGGAGGTTCTCAACACGTTCGTGCTCGAACCCGCGATCGGCTTCAAGGAAACCAACGCCCTGTATCAGCGCGAGCTGCCGATCTGGATCGAGAGCGCGCGATCGCTCGGCCTCGAACCCGCCTGAACCGCGAGGCAAGACGCCCTTCGCAGCGCGGCATCCGACCAAAGCCTAGTGCCGGAAGCGCATTTTCCCGCTATGATTGTGCGACGCTGGCGGGAAGGTCTCGCCGGCGCGGACGAGAAAGGCCGATCCCATGACACCGGATGGCGTTGCCGTAGCCGTCATGATCATCCTACTCTTTCCGATGGGCTATTTCACCCTGGCGTCTCCGGCCTTCCTGCTGGTGAAGCTGGATATCCAGCCCGTCGCCCAGCTTTTGCGCGGAATGTTCAATGCGCATTTTCTGGTGATGCGCGTTGCCGGAATCATCGGAGCGGTCGCTTTCCTGCTCGACGGTCGTCTGGTCGCAGCGATGGGCGTTGGCCTCCTTGCAGCCTTGGCGATCTATGGGCGCCGCTGGTTCATGCAACAGATGGACGAACAGCTCAGCGCCAGGGACGCCGGCGATGCCGAGGCCCCGCGCCGGCTACGCCGACTGCATTGGAGTGGAATGCTGGGCAACGCGGTGTTGCTCGTCGCTCTCCTGACCAGCATTCCCTACATCGCCATATCGGCATGAGAGACATCGCGGGCGCGTGACGGTCAACCGTCGCGTCGACTCCGAACCTGGCGTTTGCCTAGTGCTCGTCCGCCGCAACCGCGCCCTGTTGCGCCTTGTGGATCGAGGACGGCACTACGCCGAAATATTTCCGGAACACCCGGCTGAAATGCGATGAGCTGGAGAAGCCCCAGGAGAACGCGACGTCGGTAATGGTCTTGCCGGCGTGGGCCTCGAGCTCCTGGCGGCAATTCTGAAGACGCGCCTGCCAGATGTAGTCGCTCACCGTGGTGCCGCGCTCCGAGAACAGCATGTGCAGATAACGCTTGGAGCAGCCCAGTTCGCCGGAGATCTGGTCGATGCACAGATCCGGATCGCGCAAATGCTCGCGGATGAAGAATTGCGCGCGCACATAGGTCGCTTCGGGTCCGACGCGATCGAGCATCGTGTCGGCCTCGCGCAGCGGCAGCAGCAAGAGGTCGATCAGCGAATCGGCGACGCCGACCGCACTGTTCGCCGACAGCTTGGCCGCCTCGTCGAAGGTCGCATGGACGAAATCATGGGCGATGCGCCCCGTCCCCGTGCGTGAGGTCAATTTGCAGGCGGGCATTCGCTGCGACGGGAATCCACGGTCGCGCAGCAGCGCCTTCGGCACGATCACCACGTCATGGCGCGTGAAAGCGGGACTGATGATCGAATGCGGACAGGAGACGTCATAGGCGATGATGTCGCCCGGGTTCAGCTCGATGTGGCGGCCTTCCTGCTCGAAATAGGACACGCCGTAAGTCTGGAAGTGGATCTTGATATACGGGTGTTCATTGGCCTTGGCGCGCGCCAGCGTGTGCGCGATGCGATGTTGGCTGACCTCGATCTGGCAGAGCTTCAGACGCGAGACGCTGGTGTAGTCGATGCGGCCTTCGAGCGAAGACGCTTCCAGCGGATCGACGTCGAAATGCCCACACAGGCTGGTCAGCCCGTCGATCCAGCTTTGGATCTGACGTTTCGGCGTCATGCCCGTCGTCGAGAGCGTGTGAATCGTGTCGGACATTAATCCAGCCACTGGTTTGATCCGGAGATTTGACGCGAATCGCGAGCCGCGCTGCCGGAGCCCTGAACCGTGATTGCGTGACGTTTACCTCGATTTTGAGCGATCTTCTAGAACGAGCGCCATCGTTCCATTGCCACCCTTGTAAGTTAATCCTCCGCCTTAGTTGCAGCGCCGTCAAGGGGAACCTGAGCGGTGAAGGCGCAGCCAAAGCGTTGCGGAAGCCGCTGAATTCGCTACTGCAAAATCAAAAACTTCCGACCCGTGCGCTGTCAAGCAAACCAGCTTCTCTCTTGGGCAAGTTTCCCGATGACGAAGTCGTTAGGGATTGTATCAGGAACAACAAGAACGGGCCGCTCCGCACGTGGACCCGTGGCTCTCATCAGGAGGAGGAAACACCACAGCATCGTTTCTGGTCCCAATCGTGACCGCCCTGCACGAGCAGACGCCGGACGAAAAGCCCGGCGATTAAGCAATGCTTCGGAAACAATAAACGAGACCAATGGAGGAATGACTATGCGCAAGGTACTACTCGCGGCCTATCTTGGCTCCGCGGCGGCTCTCGCCGTCGGCAGCGCGTCGGCCAACGACGAAGTGCTCAAGATGTCGCAGAACCCGAAAGACTGGGTGATGCCGACCGGCGACTACGCCAACACCCGCTATTCCAAGCTGAACCAGATCAACGCACAAAACGTAGGCAAGCTCCAGGTCGCCTGGACCTTCTCGACCGGCGTGCTGCGCGGCCACGAAGGCGGCCCGCTGATCATCGGCAACATGATGTACGTCCACACGCCGTTCCCAAACAAGGTCTACGCTATTGACCTTTCCAACGAGAACAAGATCGTCTGGAAGTACGAGCCGAAGCAGGATCCGAACGTCATTCCAGTGATGTGCTGCGACACGGTCAACCGCGGCCTGGCCTATGGCGACGGCAAGATCTTCCTGCATCAGGCCGACACCACGCTCGTCGCGCTCGATGCCAAGAGCGGTCAGGTGGCATGGACCGCGAAGAACGGCGACGCCAGCAAGGGCGAGACCGGTACTTCGGCCCCCATGGTCGTCAAGGACAAGGTGCTGATCGGCATCTCCGGCGGCGAGTTCGGTGTTCAAGCCCATATGACCGCCTACGACATCAAGACGGGCAAGCTGGCTTGGCGCGGCTACTCTGAAGGACCGGACGATCAGATCCTGGTCGACGCAGAGAAGACCACCGCACTCGGCAAGCCGGTCGGCAAGGACTCGAGCCTGAAGACCTGGCAAGGCGATCAGTGGAAGATCGGCGGCGGCGCCACCTGGGGCTGGATCTCCTACGACCCCGAGCTGAACCTCGTCTATTACGGGTCGGGCAATCCCTCGACCTGGAATCCGAAGCAGCGTCCCGGCGACAACAAATGGTCGATGACGATCTGGGCTCGCAACCCTGACACCGGCCAGGCCAAGTGGGTTTATCAGATGACGCCCCACGACGAGTGGGACTATGACGGCGTCAACGAGATGATCCTCTCGGACCAGGCCATCAACGGCCAGCCGCGCAAGCTGCTGACGCATTTCGATCGTAACGGCCTCGGCTACACGCTCGATCGCGCCACCGGTGAGCTTCTGGTCGCCGAAAAGTACGATCCGAAGGTGAACTGGACCTCCGGCGTCGACATGGACAAGAACTCGCCGACCTACGGCCGCCCGAAGGTGCTCGATGCAGCTTCGACCGACAAGGCGGGCGAGGACCACAACGTGAAGGGCATCTGCCCGGCCGCGCTCGGCACCAAGGACGAGCAGCCGGCAGCCTACTCGCCGGACACGCAGCTGTTCTACGTTCCGACCAACCACGTCTGCATGGACTACGAACCGTTCAAGGTGAGCTACACCGCGGGTCAGCCCTACGTGGGCGCAACGCTCTCGATGTATCCGCCACAGGGTGAAACCCACATGGGCAACTTCATCGCCTGGGACGGCAAGACCGGCAAGATCGTCTGGTCGAACAAGGAGCAGTTCTCGGTCTGGTCGGGTGCGCTCGCAACCGCGGGCAACGTGGTGTTCTACGGAACGCTCGAAGGCTACCTGAAGGCAGTCGACGCCAAGACCGGCAAGGAGCTCTACAAGTTCAAGACTCCCTCCGGCATCATCGGCAACGTCACCACCTATGAGAACGGCGGCAAGCAGTATGTCGCAGTGCTCTCCGGCGTGGGCGGCTGGGCCGGCATCGGTCTGGCGGCAGGCCTGACCGATCCGACCGCCGGTCTCGGCGCCGTCGGTGGCTACGCGGCGCTCAGCAACTACACGGCACTCGGCGGTACGCTGACCGTGTTCTCGCTGCCCAACTAGGCCTCTCAGCATCGCTCCGGCGCGTGGATCAACTCCACGCGCCGGCTCGTCTCACCGAATGCCTTCCGAGGAAAATCTCTTGCGTAAAATCTGCTCTGCCATTGCTGCGATGTTCTTGGTCGCGTCCGGGGGAATTGCCGTCGCTGACGGATCAGGTGACCCGACTGCCGTCAAGCAGAACGAAACCGGCGAATGGTCCGACAAGGAAGGCAACCCAACCTACAAGATCACCGACGGATCCGTCGACTGGTACACCTATTCCGGATACCGCCGCTATCACTCGGATTGCCATGTGTGTCACGGCCCGGACGGCATGGGCTCGACCTACGCCCCGGCGTTGAAGGATTCGCTGAAGACGATGAGCTATGCCGATTTTCTCGGCGTCGTCGCCTCCGGCCGCAAGAACATCTCGACTGCTGCAGAGAACGTGATGCCGGCCTTCGGCGATAACCCGAACGTCGCCTGCTACATGGACGATCTCTACGTCTACCTGCGCGCCCGCTCCAACGAGGCCTGGGGCCGCACAAGACCCGGCAAGCACGAGGACAAGAACGACGCCTATACCAAGAACGAAGATTCGTGCATGGGCAAGAAATGAACGTGCGGAGCCCGACCAGGACCTGGATCTGGGCGCCCTGCTGGAATTTAAGGAGCTTAAGATGAAGACACGTGCCGCCGTCGCTTTCGAAGCCAAGAAGCCGCTCGAGATCGTCGAAGTCGATCTGGAAGGACCAAAGGTCGGCGAAGTCCTGGTCGAGATCAAGGCGACGGGCATCTGCCATACCGACGCCTACACGCTCGACGGCTTCGACAGCGAGGGAATTTTCCCGTCGATCCTGGGCCATGAGGGCGCGGGCATCATCCGCGAGATCGGTGCTGGCGTGACCTCGGTGAAGCCGGGCGACCATGTCATCCCGCTCTACACGCCGGAATGCCGGCAATGCAAAAGCTGCCTCAGCCAGAAGACCAACCTCTGCACCGCGATCCGCGCGACGCAGGGCAAAGGCGTGATGCCCGATGGTACCAGCCGATTCTCCTACAAAGGCAAGCCGATCTACCACTACATGGGCTGCTCGACCTTCTCGAACTTCACCGTGCTGCCGGAGATCGCGGTCGCCAAGATCCGCGAGGACGCGCCGTTCGACAAGAGCTGCTACATCGGCTGCGGCGTCACCACGGGCGTCGGCGCCGTCGTTAACACCGCCAAGGTCGAGCCGGGCTCCAACGTGGTCGTGTTCGGCCTCGGCGGCATCGGCCTGAACGTGATCCAGGGCGCCAAGATGGCTGGCGCGGACAAGATCATCGGCGTCGACATCAACGACTCCAAGGAGGAATGGGGACGCCGGTTCGGCATGACCGACTTCGTCAATCCCAAGAAGATCACCGGCGACATCGTCCCGCATCTCGTGACCCTGACCGACGGCGGCGCCGACTATACCTTCGACTGCACCGGCAACACCACGGTGATGCGCCAGGCGCTGGAAGCCTGCCATCGCGGCTGGGGCACCTCGATCATCATCGGCGTTGCCGAATCCGGCAAGGAGATCGCGACCCGCCCGTTCCAGCTCGTCACCGGGCGAAACTGGCGCGGCACCGCCTTCGGCGGCGCGCGGGGCCGCACCGACGTGCCGAAGATCGTCGACTGGTACATGAACGGAAAGATCCAGATCGACCCGATGATTACCCACACGCTCAAGCTCGAAGACATCAACAAAGGCTTCGACCTGATGCATGAGGGCAAGTCCATCCGTTCAGTCGTCGTGTTCTAGTTCGAAAAGCGTCACCCCAAGGAGGATCGACCCATGACTGTTGCACTCCATCCCTCGATCGATAACGGCATCAAACAGGGCAGCGGCAGCTTCGCCGGCGGCACGCTCGCATGCAAATGCAAGGACCATCAGGTCAAGGTCGCCGTCAAGGGCGACGTCGCGCATAATCACGCCTGTGGCTGCACCAAGTGCTGGAAACCGCAGGGGGCGAATTTCTCCGTCGTCGCCGTGGTACCCCGCCAGAACGTCACCGTGCTCGAGAACGGCGACAAGCTCCAGATCGTCGATCCATCGGCGACGATCCAGCGCTACGCCTGCAAGGCCTGCGGCACGCACATGTACGGCCGCATCGAGAACAAGGATCACCCGTTCTACGGCCTCGACTTCATCCACCCCGAACTGTTCCAGGAGCAGGGTTCGCAGGCGCCGCAATTCGCCGCCTTCGTCTCGTCGGTGATCGAATCGGGCGTGAAGCCGGAGCAGATGGGCGGAATACGGGCTCGGTTCAAGGAGCTTGGACTTGAGCCCTATGACTGCCTGTCACCGGCGCTGATGGACGCGATCGCGACCCACGTGGCGAAAGCCAAGGCCGCTTAAGCAAAGGCCGCCTGAGCAAAGGTCGCCTGACGTTTGCTGCGCCCCGTCCGCTCGCGTTCCACCACACCCAGCGAGCGGACGGAGCCGGCCCGGGACAATCGCGGCGATGCCGCCGCTTTTCAACTGCACTTGTGTGGGGACCGTCAACTCCCTCAGTCCTGGTCTCTGAATGACTGCGCAGGGCCGCCGGCTTCCGGCTTGAAGTCCGCGGCCTGCGTTTCTCCCTCCCTCGACTGAGGCATCCTGCTTCGTCCGCACAGGTCTTCTGGCGGACGAAGCTCTTTTTTAGTGCGCCCATCTCGAGAGGCGCGCGGCGCGATGGGGCGCCCTGCTTTTGACAAACCTTCGTTGCAATCTTTTCCCGTCGAGAACAGCTGATTGGAAAACACTTGGCTGTGAACGCCAGACCGAAGCGATCCTGCTACGATCGCGTCGTGACGATGCCGCGCGAAATTCAATAATCAAGAACACGACGGGAGGTATCGAGCACATCCGGACATGACATTGGCATTCCTCTGAGTCCTGCCGGGATCTGCCCGCGCGGGAGGACGGCTGGAACGCGACGCCGCGCAGCGGGCGTTCCATCGACCGGCATCTGGAAAATCTGAAATCGGCAAGCTTATGAAGAGCGAGGAACGATCATGATCAAGGTGAAGATCAATGGCCAGGAACAGAGCTGGGACGGCGACCCGGATCTCCCGCTACTCTGGTTCCTGCGCGACGAGGCCGGGCTGACCGGCACCAAGTTCGGCTGTGGCCAGGCCCTGTGCGGCGCCTGCACCGTTATCGTCGACAAGGAAGCCGTGCGCGCCTGCATCACGTCGATCAACGACGTCGCCGGCCGCGAGATCACGACGATCGAGGGACTGCATCCGAACGGCGATCACCCGGTGCAGAAGGCCTGGCGTCAGGTCAACGTACCCCAGTGCGGCTTCTGCCAGGCGGGCCAGATCATGCAGGCGGCTGCGCTGCTGATGGACAACCCGAAGCCGTCGCACGACCAGATCCGCGAGGCGATGTCCGGCAACATCTGCCGCTGCGGCTGCTACCAGCGCATCGAGAATGCGGTCCATCTCGCATCGACGGGAGTGTGACATGAATTTCATCGACAACCCGAAGAAGCTTCGTGGCTTCGAGAAGAACATCAAGGTCGAGAAGGTTTCGCGCCGCAGCATCCTGAAGGGGCTCGGCATCACCGGCGGCTTTGTGCTCGCGGCGCCCGTGATGTCGCGCCAGGCGTTCGCCTACGAGACCGGCGCCGGCAAGATGCCGCACGGCGTCGTGGTCGATCCGCGCGTATTCGTCGCGGTCGCGCCCGACGGCACCGTCACCATCCTCGCCCACCGCGCCGAGATGGGAACGGGCGTGCGCACCAGCCTGCCGCTGATCGTGGCCGAGGAGATGGAAGCCGACTGGTCACGGGTCAAGGTGGAACAGGCCCATGGCGACGAGGTCAAGTTCGGCAACCAGGACACCGACGGCTCGCGCAGCACGCGGCATTATCTGATGCCGATGCGCCAGATCGGTGCCTCCGCCCGTACCATGCTTGAGCAGGCCGCCGCGAAACGCTGGGGTGTGCCGGCAACCGAGGTCAAGGCCGTCAATCACGAAGTCGTCCACAGCGCGACGAGCCGCAAGCTCGGGTTCGGCGAGCTCGCAGCCGACGCTGCCAAGGAGTCGGTCCCGAGCATCGAAGGGCTCAAGCTGAAGGACCCCAAGGACTTCCGCTATCTCGGCAAGGGCCAGATCGGCATCGTCGATCTCCATGACATCACCACCGGCAAAGCGCGTTACGGCGCCGACGTGCGGCTGCCTGGCATGAAGTATGCCGTGATCGCGCGCCCGCCGGTGACCGGCGGCAAGTTGGTCTCGTTCGATCCGGACGCGGCGTTGAAGGTCCCGGGCGTGGAGAAGGTGATGGAGGTGCGCGGCTGGCCGTGGCCGTCGAAATTCCAGCCGCTCGGCGGCGTTGCCGTGATCGCGCGCAATACCGGCGCGGCGATCAAGGGTCGCGACGCGCTGAAGCTGACCTGGGACGATGGCGCCAACGGCAAATACGATTCCGTCGCCTACCGCAAGGAGCTCGAGGAGGCCTCGCGCAAGCCGGGCCTTGTGGTGCGCCAGGAAGGCGATGCCGAGGCTGCTCTGAAGGGCGCCGACAAGGTCGTCGTCGGCGAATATTATCTGCCGCATCTTGCTCATGTCAGCATGGAGCCGCCGGTGGCGGTCGCCGACGTCAAGGGTGACAAGGCGGAGATCTGGGCGCCGGTGCAAAGCCCGGGCGGTACGCGCGAGGACGTCGCGAAGACGCTCGGCATTCCCGAGGGCAATGTCACGGTCAACGTCACGCTGCTCGGCGGCGGTTTCGGCCGCAAGTCGAAATGCGACTTTGCGCTCGAGGCCGCGTTGCTGTCGAAGGAGCTCGGCGTACCCGTCAAGGTGCAGTGGACGCGCGAGGACGACGTCCGCCACGATTTCCTGCACACGGTCTCCGTGGAACGGATCGAGGCGGGGCTCGACAAGAGCGGCAAGGTGATCGCTTGGCGCCATCGCAGCGTGGCCCCGAGCATCGCCTCGACGTTCGCGGCGGGTGCAAAGCATGAGGCGCCCTTCGAGCTCGGCATGGGCCTCGTCGACATGCCGTTCGAGATCGCTAACATCTCCTGCGAGAACCCGGAAGCCGCGGCGTTCACCCGCATCGGCTGGTTCCGCTCGGTCTCGAACATCCCGCGCGCCTTCGCGGTCCAGTCGATGGTGGGCGAGATCGCCCATGCGACCGGCCGCGACCAGAAGGAGACGCTGCTCGCGCTGATCGGGAGCCCGCGCATCGTCAAGCCCGCCGTGAAGGACATGTGGAACTACGGCGAGCCCTTGGACAGCTATCCGATCGACACCGCGCGCCTGCGCAAGGTGGTCGAGCTGGTCGCCGAGAAGGGCGAATGGGGCCGTCAAGTGCCGAAGGGCCATGGCCTCGGCATCGCCGTGCACCGCAGCTTCGTCAGCTATATCGCGACCATCGTCGAGGTGGCCGTCGACGACAAGGGCAAGCTGGCGGTGCCGCGGGTGGACACCGCCATCGACTGCGGCACCTATGTCAACCCCGAGCGCATCGCCTCCCAGATCGAGGGCGCGGCGATCATGGGGCTCAGTCTCGCCAAATACGGCGAGATCACCTTCAAGGACGGCAAGGTGCAGCAGAAGAACTTCGACGACTTCCAGGTCCTCAGGATCGACGAATCCCCTGCGGTGACCAACGTCTACATCGTGCCGCCAGGACCCGACACGCCGCCGAGCGGCGTGGGCGAGCCTGGCGTCCCGCCATTCGCGCCGGCGCTGATGAACGCCATCTTCGCCGCGACCGGAAAGCGCATCCGCAGCCTTCCGCTCGGCAAGCAATTGGAAGCGTAAAGGCGGGAACACAAGGCGGCCTCGCGCCGTTTGCATCGATCTGACAGGAGCAGATCGATGACCCATATCCCAAAGGCGCTCGCAGTCTCGTTGCTGTCGAGCGCCTTTCTTTTGACGGCCACTGGCGCATACGCCCAGAGCAACACCACGCCGCCGACAACGGCGACGCGCCCCAGCACGCCGGACCAGAACTCGCTGCCCAACGCCAATGCCACGCCGCCCTCGACCACCCAGACTACCGGACAGCACAATCCCGATCCCAAGGTTCGCGAGATGAACCAGAAGGAAAAGGACAAGGTCGAGCGCGAGGGGAAGTAGCGATCTGAGCATCGGCGTTTTGACATCGCGAATATCGGCTCTACTTCTTCGCCGAAGCGCATCGATGTGCCCTCTTTCCTTGCGGGAGAGGGCAGCGACGCCAGTTGCCACGATCACGCGTGGGTGGGGGGTATGCCTGCGCGGGTCCGCACATTGAGACGCGCGGATAGAACCCCTCATCCGGCGCTTCGCGCCACCTTCTCCCGAAGGGGAAGAAGGGACAACGCCCACGCAAAATGCGGCGGACGTTACCGTCCGCCGCATTTGCCCCCTGACACTCTGCTTCTTTCGATCCGCCAGCGGGGCCTATTTCTTCAGCGCGAACACCCAGATCACGCCGCCCTGCGGCACGTTGGCTTCGATGCCGATATTGTTGGTCACGAGGGCATCCTGGATGCGCTGCGCATCCACGCCCCATCCCGACTGGATCGCGATGTATTGCGTACCGTCGATCTCATAGGACACCGGCATGCCCATGATACCGGAGTTGGTCTTCTGCTCCCACAGCAGCTCGCCACTCTTGGCGTTGAAGGCGCGGAAGTTGCGGTCGTTGGTGCCGCCCACGAAGACGAGATCGCCCGCGGTCGCCGTCACCGATCCGAACAGCTGCGATTTCGGGAAGTTGTGTTGCCACATCTTCTTGCCCGTAACGGGGTCCCAGGCCTGGAGCTCGCCGAAATGATCCGCCCCGGGCTTCGTCTTCAGCCCGATGTCCTCCGGCTTGGTGCCGAGCCAGAGTTCGCCGGGCTTGAGCGGAACCTTCTCGCCGGTGAACCCGCCGCAGAAATTCTCGTTGGCGGGCACGTAGACGAGGCCGGTCTTCTGGCTGTAGGCCGCCGAGGGCCAATCCTTGCCGCCCCACAGCGACGGACAGAACTCCACGCGCTTGCCGACCATCGGCTTGTGCGCGGGATCGACGATCGGCCTGCCACTCTCGGCGTCGATGCCCTTCCAGACGTCGGTGGAGACGAACGGCCAACCGGCGACGTAGTTGATCTTGGTCGGCGTGCGCTCGAGTATCCAGAAGATCGCATCGCGTCCCGGATGGACCAGACTCTTGATGTTGCGACCGTCGCGTTGCAGGTCGATCAACATCGGCGCTTCGACCTCATCCCAATCCCAGGAATCGTTCTGGTGATACTGATGATAGGTCTTGATCTTGCCGGTGTTCGGATCGAGCGCGAGCACCGACGAGGTATAGAGATTGTCGCCCGGATGCATCTCGCCGGGCCAGGGCGCGGCGTTGCCTACGCCCCAATAGATCGTCTTGGTGTCCTTGTCGTAATTGCCGGTCATCCAGGCCGAGCCGCCGCCGTTCTTCCAGTCCTCGCCCTGCCAGGTGTCGTGGCCGGGTTCGCCTTCGCCCGGAATCGTATAGGTCCGCCAGAGCTCCTTGCCGTCCTTGGCGTCATAGGCGGCGACATAGCCGCGCACGCCGAACTCGCCGCCGGAGCCGCCCACGATG
The DNA here is from genome assembly GCF_040939785.1 of Bradyrhizobium lupini. NCBI lineage: Bacteria > Pseudomonadati > Pseudomonadota > Alphaproteobacteria > Hyphomicrobiales > Nitrobacteraceae > Bradyrhizobium > Bradyrhizobium lupini. Next base: position 5,902,862 of record NZ_CP162553.1, on the reverse strand, counting down.
ACCTTGCCGTCGACGATCAGCGGCATCAGGGTCATGTACTGGCCCTTCTTGTAATCCTGAACCTTGGTGTCCCACACCACCTTGCCGGTCTTGGCGTCGAGCGCGACGACATGGTCGTCGGTAGTGGCCAGATAGAGCCTGTCCTCCCAGAGGCCGACGCCGCGACTGGTCGGATGCAACTGGAACAGGTCGTCGGGGAGCTGCCGCTTGTAGCGCCAATATTCGTCGCCGGTCTTGGCGTTCAGCGCGATCACCTGGCCCATCGGGGTCGCCACGAACATCACGCCGTTGTTGACGATCGGCGGCGCCTCGTGACCTTCGACCACGCCGGTCGCGAAAGTCCAGACCGGGGTGAGGTTCTTCACATTCGAGGTGTTGATCTGGTCGAGTGGGCTGTAGCCCTGCCCGTCATAGGTCCGCCGGTAAAGCATCCAGTTGGCGGGCTCCGGGTTTTCCAACCGCTGCGCGGTAACCGGCGCGTAGTTCTCGATCGGGCCTGACATGGCGGCGGTCGATGCAAGACACGTGAAGGCGACAAAGCCGGACAGTAACCATTGCTTCCTGGTCATGGACGTTCCCCTTTTATATCCGTTTGAATTCTTGTTTTGAATTCTTGTCGTTCGTCCCGTCGTCCGCCCATCGGCGGATGCGGCCTCTCGTGACGCGGGCACAACCCGCACGCCCATCATCCCGGCTGCGCGCCACCTACCTTTCCGATGAAGTTTCCGGCGACGCTGAGCGAGCCGTCAGCCAGCGCCAGCGGCAGCGCAGCGAGCCGTCGCGGCGCCGGCCCGAACACGACCTGCGCGCCCGCGCGAGGATCGTATTCGGAGTTGTGGCACATGCATTTGAGCACTTCCTTGTCGCCGACATCGCTCTTCACCCAGGCCGTGACAGGACAGCCGGCATGCGAGCAGATTGCCGAATAGGCGAGGATGCCGTCGACAGCGCGCGCTTTCGTCTGCTCGTCGAGCTCGGTGGGGTCAAGGCGGATGATCAGAATCTCATTGAGGCGCGAGGCGCTGCGCACGACCGATGTCTTCGGATCTTTCGGCCAGGCATGCACCGGCGGTCCGCCGGCCGACAGAGCGGCCGCGGTGACGGGCTTTCCCTCCTGATCGCCTTCGGAGAACACGAGCAGATCGCCCTTCTGAGGCCGTTCGTCGGAGCCGGGCGCATCCTCGCCCGCGTGGACCTGCGTGGAACAGGCGAGGCACGCCGTGGTGGCCAGCGCATTCATCAACAGCGCCCGCCGGGTTTGCTCCGTGCAGGCGTCAGCGTCGGATTCCGCTGTGTTGTCGGAGGATGAAGAGGATGTGTTGAACGATGCACGCGACATGCCCGCAAGCAGGCGCTGGAACTCTGCCGAAAAAAGGCAAAGATTTTTTCCCGCAGTGCATCACATGGTTATGCTCGCACTGATTGAACGCGAACACGCGCATTTACGCGCATTTTTCTAATTGCAACGTCACGCTACGCGACCGGCATGATGATTTTGCAGATCAGATCAATGCTGCCGGTATTGGTGCAATGCGCCGACGCTCGGCGCCATCGTAGCGCCATCAGCGCGGCTGCGCATTTCTCAGGCAGCGTTTTGTGTTCTAGGAGCGGAGCACGTGACGCGGCGCAGCGATACGTCCGGCCAACGTTGCCGACGCCATCTCAAAACTGTCGGCGATGCGGCGCGCCCTGTCGATGAAGAGCGCGGCTGCCGGCGGCGGGCAGACCTCGCGCGCCGTCTGTTCGAACAAATCGAGCCAGCGGTCGAAATGATCCCCGATCAGGTTCAGTGGCATATGCGCCCGCATCGGTGAACCATGGTAGCGGCCGCTCATCAGCACGACCGACGACCAGAAATCCCGGAGCTTGGCCAGGTGCTCGTCCCAATTCTGCACGATCGCGAACACCGGCCCCAGCAGCTCATCCTCGCGCACGCGCCCGTAGAAGCGGGTGACGAGTTCCCCGATCATCTCTTCGGTGATCCCCGTGCGCTCGATTGCATCCTGGGTCAGCAAATTCCGCCGCGCGGTCGCAGCCTCGCGCTCGGCCTTCAGTCGATCCGACATGTCCCTTGTTATCCGTTCCGTTGTTCCCGCAGGCCGCCCGTTCGACATTGTCGGGCCGATTGCGCGCGGCGTCTTTGTCGCAGCGCAAATCGCGGGGTCTGGCGGCGAGCACACTCAACGCCCGCCGCCCGCGCCGTTGTCAGGCGCTGTAGGTATAAAAGCCCTGCCCCGCCTTGCGGCCGAGATGGCCGGCATCGACCATTTCCTTGAGCAAGGGGGCCGGACGGTATTTGGGGTCGTTGAAGCCTTTGTAAAGACCTCCATCACCGACAACATGGTGTCGAGCCCGACGAGATCGGCGAGCGCCAACGGGCCGATCGGATGGTTGCAGCCGAGCTTCATGCCGGCATCGATCTCTTCCGCCGTCGCAATCCCCTCCTGCAGCGCGAAGATCGCCTCGTTGATCATCGGACAAAGGATGCGGTTGACGGCAAAGCCCGGGCTGTTCTTGGCCGTGATCGCCACCTTGCCGACGCGCTTGGCGAAATCGAGCGCCTTGGCGTGGGTGTCGTCGGAGGTCTGCAAGCCGCGGATGAGCTCCAGCAGCGCCATGACTGGAACCGGATTGAAGAAGTGCATGCCGATGAATCGGTCGGGACGGTCGGTCGCCGCGGCGAGCTTCGTGATCGAGATCGAGGAGGTGTTCGTGGCGAGCAGCGTGCGCGGCGACAGCGTCGCACAGAGATCCTTCAGGATCTTGACCTTGAGTTCCTCGTTCTCGGTCGCGGCCTCGATGACGAGATCGCAATCGACGAGCTTGGCGCGGTCGGTGGTGCCGGTGATGCGCTTGAGCGTGGCGTCGCGATCGCCCGCCGACATCTTCTCCTTCTTGACCAGGCGCTCGAGACTGCCGCCGACCGTCGAAATCCCGCGGTTCACTGCCGCATCGGAAATGTCGACCATCACGACCGAAAGCCCGGCCGCGGCACAAATCTGCGCGATGCCGTTCCCCATGGTCCCTGCCCCGATGATGCCAACGGTTTGAATCATTGCCTCAATCCTTCATCCTTGCGGACGTGCCATGCCGGCCCGCCCCTTTGTTCCTGCATCAGGGTCTAGCACCGCCCCCGGGCGGGTGCGACCAGATCCTGTCCCTTCCTTAAAGCATCCAAGGCGGGAATAAAGCCGCCTTTCGGCCGCCACACGGCATGATTTGACGCCCCCGGCTGTTTGGCCCGGCCTATCCGCGGCATCCGTCTCCGTGAGCGCCAAGCGTTCGGGAGCACCGGACTTGAGGTGGGCACAGCTCAACCGAGACGAAGCACCTTGCCCGGATTCATGATGTTCTTGGGATCGAGCGCCCGCTTGATCGTGCGCATGATGTCGAGCTCGGTCCGAGAGCGATAGTGCTGGAGCTCGTCGAGCTTCTCAATGCCGATGCCATGTTCCGCCGAGATCGAGCCGCCCATGGAGGTGACGAGGTCGTTGACGGCCCGTGTGATGGCCGCAGAATATTGGGACAGTGTACCGAGATCCATGCCCTTCGGACCCATGAAGGAGAAGTGCACATTGCCGTCTCCGATGTGGCCGAGCGGATAGGGGCGGATCGCCGGCAGGATTGCGAGTACGGCCTCGAAACCGCTGGCGATAAACTCGGGAATCCTGGAGACCGCCACCGACACGTCGTAGCTCAAGCCCGGACCTTCGGTGCGCGATGCCTCGGCCACGCTCTCGCGAATCCGCCACATGTTGCGCGACTGCGCTTCGGTTTGCGCGATCACCGCATCCAGCACCCGGCCCGCCTCGAGTTGGTCGGCCAGGAACTGCTCCATCCTGTCCGACATGCCCGTGCCTCCGTCCTGTCGTGGCCGGGCCGATGACCATTCGAGAAGGAGATACCATTCGGTCTCAGCCTTGAGGGGATCCTGGGTGCCGGGAATGTGGCGCAGCACCATGTCGGTGCACGCGCGGCTGATGAGCTCACAGGAGCCGACATTGTCATCGGAAGCGGCATGCGCCTCCGACAGAAGGTCGATGGCTGCCTTGGGATCGCGAATTGCGAGCCATGCCGTGCACACGTCTTTCGGCGCCGGCCAGAGTTTCAGCACCGCCTTGGTGATGATGCCGAGCGTCCCTTCGGCGCCCATGAACAGATGCTTGAGGTCATAGCCGGTGTTGTCCTTCTTGAGTGCCCGCAGGCCGTCCCAGATATCGCCGTTAGCCAGCACGACCTCGAGACCCAACACCAGATTTCGCGCATTGCCATAACGCAGCACCTGCACGCCGCCGGCATTGGTGGACAGATTACCTCCGATCATGCACGAGCCCTGAGCACCGAGGCTGAGCGGAAAGAGGCGGTCGTGGCGCGCGGCTGTGTCCTGAAGCGTCTCGAGGATGCAGCCCGCCTCCACAGTCATAGCATAGCCGACGGGATCGATATTCAGCACCTGGTTCATGCGACCAAGCGACAGCACGATGCCGCGGTGCATGGGCCACGGCGTGGCACCGCCCATCAGGCCGGTGTTGCCACCTTGCGGAACGATGGCAATGCCGTTGTCGTAGCAGAGCTTGACGACAGCGGAGACTTCCGCGGTGATGGCCGGACGCACGATCGCCGCGGCCTGCCCCGCCAGCGTGCCGCGCCAGTCGGTCACGAAGGGCAGCTTGTCCTGCTCGTCCACGATCAGGCCTTTGTCGCCGACGATGGCCCGCAAGCGGTCGAGAACGGCTGACGTCACCGGCGCGCTCGGAATCGAGGGGGCGGTGGGAAGGGCTGCACCCGGCATGTGTTCCTCTCTTTTCGGCCGTTGCGCGCCTTGGGGCGCGCCGGCCTTCGTTCTTTTTCATTCTGGGCGGTGGTGCAATGACCCTAGCATAGGGGTCGCGCTTGCGAGAACGTCTCCGGCAGTAAGCCTCGTGCGGATTTGCCTGCAATGCTGAACGCAGGCGCACTTCCACCGGGCTCCCGCATACCCTACTGTGCCCCGATCAAATTCGGATTGGAGCTCATGAGCCGTTTCTGGAGTCCAGTCGTCCACACGCTTTCGCCCTATGTCCCCGGCGAGCAGCCCAAGCAGGACGGCATCGTCAAGCTCAATACCAACGAGAATCCCTACCCGCCCTCGCCGCGCGTGCTGGCGGCGATCGCATCGGCCGCAGAGCGGCTGCGCCTTTATCCCGATCCGCGCGCAACGCGCCTGCGCGAGGCGATCGCGGCCCATTGCGATGTGGCGCCCGAGCAGGTGTTCGTCGGCAACGGCTCCGACGAGGTGCTGGCCCACACCTTCCAGGCACTTCTGAAGCACGAACCACCGCTTCTATTCCCCGACGTCACCTACAGCTTCTACCCTGTCTATTGCGGCCTCTATGGAATAACGCATGACGAGGTGCCGCTCGATGCTGCGATGAGGATCGATATCTCCAACTACATGCGACCATCGAGTGCCATCCTCCTCTGCAATCCGAACGCTCCTACCGGCATCGCCCTTCAGCGCGACGCAATCGCATCGCTGCTGGCCGAACAGCCGGACCGGCTGGTGGTGGTGGACGAGGCCTATGTCGATTTCGGCGCCGAGAGCGCCGTGCCGCTGGTTGCGCGCCACGACAATCTGCTGGTCATCCAGACCTTCTCGAAGTCGCGCTCGCTCGCTGGCCTGCGGGTTGGTTTTGCCATCGGCCAACGACCGCTGATCGAAGCGCTGGAACGGGTGAAGGACAGCTTCAACTCCTATCCGCTCGATTGCCTCGCGATCGCCGGCGCCGTCGCCGCGATCGAGGACGACGGCTGGTTCCGAGACACCCGTGCCCGTATCATCGCAAGCCGCGAAACCTTGGCCCGCGATCTCAGACAACTCGGCTTCGATGTGCTGCCGTCGCTCGCCAACTTCGTTTTCGCGCGCCATCGAAGCCGGAGCGGAGCAGATCTCGCGGCAGCGCTTCGCCAGCGTGGCGTTCTGGTCCGGCATTTCGGAAAGCCGCGCATCGAGGACTTTCTGCGCATCACGATCGGAACGGAGGCCGAGTGTGCCCGGCTCGTTGAAGTGCTGCGCGGCTTGATCTGAGCCCCGACCGTCCCCGCATCGGGCAAAAGATGAGGCCGAACGCCACCTCGTACCCATGCCGCGCAAGGCTTTGATTTCCGGTCAAATTCGGGTTACCAAACCGCTCCGCCGCTGCCTTGCACGACGCTGCCCTCAGGGAAATATACGTGAATCACCCCCGCAGTCCCGAAATCGGCGCACCCGAGGCATCGTGGCGGGCGCCGAAGCTCGGGCACGGATGAACGACTTCGCGCGATCCATCGGCGCCGCATTCACACTGATCGGCGAGGCCGACGCAGAGCTTTTGGGCATCGTCGGGCTGTCGGTGCGCGTCAGCCTGACTGCCAGCATCCTCGCGCTTCTGATCGGGGCGCCGTTCGGGGCGCTGCTTGCGATCACCCGGTTCCGTGGGCGGCAGGTCATCATCGTCCTGACCAATGCCTTGCTTGGCCTTCCGCCGGTCGTGGTCGGGCTCGCGCTCTATCTTCTGCTGTCGCGCTCGGGCCCGCTCGGGGCCGCCGGCCTGTTGTTCACGCCGGCGGCCATGGTGGTCGCGCAGACGCTGCTCGCCACACCGATCGTGGTCGCACTGGTGCACCGGCCGGCGAGCCTGCTGTGGGCGGAGTATGGCGACCTCGCACGGATCGACGGGCTGTCAACGCTACGCAGCATCGGCTTGCTGTTCGCGCTGGGCCGGACCTCGCTGCTGACGGCCTTTCTCGCAGCCTTCGGGCGCGCGATCGCCGAGGTCGGCGCCATCCTCATCGTCGGTGGCAATATTCGCGGTTTCACGCGCACGATGACGACCGCGATCGCGCTGGAGACCAGCAAGGGCGACCTGCCGCTGGCGCTCGGGCTCGGGCTGATCCTGCTCGCACTCAGCGTCGCAGTGTCGACCGTCGCCTTCCTGCTAGTGGGACGCGTTGGGGAAAAATAGCTGCTCGCCCCCGACCTTGTAGCCCGCGATGGCCTCCTGCCCCCCAGGAGAGATCAGCCAGTCGACGAAGGCCTGCCCGTCCCGCGCCTTCACGTTCGAATGCTTGGCCGGATTGACCAGCATGACGCCGTACTGGTTGAACAGCCGCTTGTCGCCTTCGGTGAGGACGGCAAGGTCGCCGCGGTTCTTGAATGACAACCAGGTGCCGCGGTCCGACAGCAGATAGGCGTTCGACGACGACGCCATGTTCAGTGCTGGACCCATGCCCTGGCCAATCTCGCGATACCAGCCGTCCTTGGCGGCACCGAGGTCGATGCCTGCCTCCTTCCACAGCCGCAGTTCGGCCGCGTGCGTGCCGGACTTGTCGCCGCGCGAGATGAACGGCGCCTTCACGGCCGCGATCTTGCGCAGCGCCTCGGCCACATCCTTGCCGCCGGCGATCTTGGCGGGATCGCTCTTCGGCCCGACAATGACGAAGTCGTTGTACATGACGTCGAAGCGCTTCACGCCCTCGCCTTCGGACATGAACTTGTCTTCGGCAGGCCTGTCATGGACGAACACGACATCTGCATCGCCGCGCCGCCCGATGTCGAGCGCCTGACCCGTACCGACGGCAACGACCTTCACGTCAACGTCTCTGGCCTTCGAGAACAGCGGCAGCAAGTAACCGAACAGCCCCGACTGTTCCGTCGACGTCGTCGAGGCCACAGTAATGGTGCGCTCCTGTGCGAACGCGATGGTGGACCAGAGCAGAACCGCTCCGAGAGTCATTATCCTTTTCATGCCTCGTCCTTACACAAGATGCTCGATGTTCCAAACTTTACCGTCGATAGAGCTGTACAGGGAACCTCGACAGCGCCGCAATGCGCTTGGTCATGAGCCTCGCGGCGCTCCTAAGTGAGGAACGTCCGCTCCGCGCGCAAGTTGTCGTCAAGGCAACCCAGGAGGAAACCAGATGAAGAAGATCATTTTGGCATCCGCGTGCATCATGGCGCTGGCGACCGGCGGCGCCTTTGCGCAGACACAACCCGCCCCAGGCGCATCCGGCCAGGGCGACGTTGGTCCTTCGTCGCGGGGCCCCGCGACCAAGGGCATGACAACCGGCGCGTCGTCGAACATGCAGAACGAGGCCGCCGACAGCAAGGGCAAGCAGACCCCGTCGGCCGGCGGCAGCAACACCAATAACATGGGCAGCCAGGCCGGCGGCGGCGCTGGCTCCGGCTCCGGCGCCGGAAAGTAGGCCGGTATCGATCGAAAATCCTGGAGAGGGGCGATCGTCCCCTCTCCAGAACCTTTGTGCCGTCAAAGCTTGTCGATGTCATGTGCGAAGGTGTTGGTGTCGAACGAAGCGTATTGGCGGGGCTGCACCTTGGTTACAGTCACGCCGGCTAAATCGCAGCCGCGCGCCCTGAAGGCGTGGATGTTCTGCAATTGGTCCTACCTACATTGACATCAGTGTGACAGCCGGGGATTTTTACATTGCTGGCGAATCAGCGATGGCCTCAAGCCGAGTACCTCTTGGACAACTCCCAGTGCTTTCGAGACTGATATCGTTGCTGCGCCGCATCGCCGCGGTGAAATGGGCGTTCACCCGGCTTCGCCCCGCGCCGCACGGTGGCAGCATCGACGTCACGCCTGACGCAGTAGACGCCTCACCCGCCATTGTTGCAGAAATTGCAGATACGGCTCCGGCTCTCGACACCAGCATCAACGCGGATACGTCGCACTGCGACGTCCCGGTCGCGGCTTCAGCCGCCGAAGACAACACCTCCAGCCCTGTCATCGCGGAGAGCCCGTCGGAAACGCCAGCCGATGTCAGCGGCAGCGACGATTCATCCCAGGAAACGCCGACGGAAGTCGAGCCGATCGTCGTGGAAGTTTCGGTCGCGACTATCGACGTCGTGCGCGAAGCGGTCGACGTCCCCGAACTCATCATCAACAGCGATCCAACTTCCGAACTTTCGGCCGACGTTGAGCCCGTTGTGGCGGAGAAGGCCTCTTCTGTCGATGTCGAGGTCGTCACGGTTGACGCCATCGCTCTGGTCGTCGACGTGGATACTTCCTCGACTCTCGACGACACGTGTGTCGCGTTCGCCGATCGCGACATCTCGCCGGAGCATGTCCCTGAGGATAGCACCGAGAGCGATCCTTCCCCCGGCGCCGCGGAAGACTCCACCGAGACGCTCGGCGTCGTCACAACTATCGAGCCAGCTCCGGCCCTCGTGTCTCCGGCTCCGGAGATCCCGTATGCACCGAAAGCTCGCGTGAGAGCCGCAGAGCCCGCCGACCGCGCCGCGCTGATCCGGCAGCGCTGGGCGGAGACCGGGATCAGGATGTGGAATCCCCGCCTCCACGGCGCCGATGATGCCACGCTGAACATCCAGGGCAGCGTCGGGCTGCTGCCGCCCGCGCCCGGCGAGACGATGCCGCGCTACGACAAGCTGGAATTCCGGATGCTCGGCGGACAGATCGTCTGCGAAGGCGTGATTGTCGAAGCCCCCGCGCATGCAAGCCAGCGCAGTTTTACACGGCTCGCCGAGCCGGGGAAACCCGATCCGGTCCGCGAATTAATGCGGGAACGCCAGGCCGCTCTCGCCTGACCCTTTATTCCAGTGACGAGCAGCCCATATGCTAGGCTAACGCCCTGAATTTGGGAGATCGCATGCCCGCAAGATCGTTGCGACTGGTCGTGATTGTCGTCCTCTGCGTCTCGCAAGGAGCCTTCGCCGCATCCAGTAAACGCCATGCGCCCACGACCGATCAGGCCTCACCCTACAAGGCCGACCGCCTCTCCTTTTCGCGCGGAGAGACGATCCTCAACACGCCCGGCCAGACCACCGTGCTGACGCGAGAGGTCCTCGACGACAAGAACGCGACGAGCCTCAAGGACGCCATGCGCTCGACCGCCGGCGTGACGATCGGGCGCTAGGCTACTTTCGCTCAGGGGATAGGATAGCCCTTCCAGACCCACTCCAGCGCCGACGGCAGCGTCTGCGCGATCGTGGGACGGTCGACGTGCTTGGCGTTGCGGACGAACAGAAACTGATAGTGGTAGCCCTTCTCCGCGAGCACCTTGGCCATCAGCGCGTTGGAGAGGGTCCAGTCGTGCATGCCATCGGGAATGGTGGGGTTCGGATAGAACAGGTCCTGGTCGCCGCCGAAGAACCAGAACCGGATCGGCTTGGTCGGCGCGGCGACGATCAGCGGCAGGCCGGGCGGCTCGGCCGGCGTGAGCACGCCCGCCTTGGAGATGAGATGGGGTGTGGCTGGCCCCGTCCATGCGCTGTGATACTCCCAGGCACCGCCGCGCAGCGACGGGTCGTGCGGCCATTGCTGGTTGACCATGGTCGGCGAGAACGCCAGCACGCGGTGATAGAGATCCGGATAGAACCACGCCATGGTGAAGGCGGCCACACCGCTCGAACTCAGCCCCATGGTCGCACGCCCATCGGGATTTCTGGTCAGCTTGACATCGGCGTTCTTTTCGACCAGCGGCAGCACTTCACGCTCGACGAACTGCGCGTAGGCACCTGACACCGCGTCATATTCGCGGCCACGCTGACTGCCCTGCGCGTCCTGCCCGCCATTGCCGATCTGAATCGCGATCATCGGCGGCACGCGGCGCTGCGCGATCAGATTGTCGAGCGTGACGGCGAGGTCCTTGTAGGCGTTGGAGCCGCCGTCGCCGACCACGATGAACGGCGCCTCGCTGCCGCGCACATATTGCGCCGGCACATAGACGTCGATGGTGCGCGACCAGACGCCGGGATGGCTGGTGGTGACGATCATGTGCGACTTGTCGTCCGGCGCCGTGACGGTCGTCATGATCGAGGAATTGGTGCAGCCGGCGGCGTCATCGCGGATCAGGCCAGGATTGTAGATGGTGCTCTCCTTCGACGACAGCGTGAAGGACTTTGTCGTCCCACGCGGCACGCCCTCCTTCGCGATCGTCTCCGGCGCAGGATTGTGGGTGGGACCGATGATGAAATTGCCCTCGGCACCCGGTGGCGGCAGCGTTCCGTCAGGAAGCTCTGTGGCGCGTGGATAATTGGGATTGGATGGATCGCGCGTCGGAGGCGCCGTCTTGAAGTCAAGACCCGTCGTATCAATGAAGAACGGGCCCGCCTTGTCGGTGGTGTTGGCCCCAGGCGGCACGGCCATGTTCTGGGTGACGCAGGCCGGCTGCGAGAAGGCAATCGAAGTGAAGGAGACGACGGAAATCAGCGTCCCCGCAAGGACGGAGAATGATTTGGTCATTTCAGCTCCCGATACCGACGAGTCTTTCTGGCTCGCCTTGGCGCAAAGTATGACGAGCCGACTGTGCGCGGTCAAACCTCAGCCGGCCGCGTTGCGGCTATGGCCGCCATGCTCAAAACGGGCAGGCACGGTTACTCCAGGCCGGCTGGGATGCGACTTCATCCAGGGCTACTACTTCGCAAAGCCCATGCACGGCGACGCGATCGACGAGTATCTCGCAAAGGAACGCCAGCGCCTCGGCAGCGCCGAAGCCAGGGTCGTGGCCTAAGTCGCGCCTAGCGCAGGCTCGGCAGGTCGAGCCCTTTGTCGCGGGCGCAGTCGATCGCGGTGTCGTAGCCCGCGTCGGCGTGGCGCATGACGCCGCTGGCAGGGTCGTTCCAGAGCACGCGCGCGATCCGCTTCGCCGCTTCCGGCGTACCGTCGGCGACGATCACCATGCCGGCATGCTGGGAATAGCCGATGCCGACGCCGCCACCGTGATGCAGCGACACCCAGGTCGCGCCGCTGGCGCAATTGAGCAGGGCGTTGAGCAAGGGCCAGTCGGACACAGCGTCCGACCCGTCCTTCATCGCTTCGGTTTCGCGGTTGGGGCTCGCCACTGAACCGCTGTCGAGATGATCGCGGCCAATCACGATGGGTGCCTTCAATTCGCCGCGCGCCACCATCTCATTGAAGGCAAGGCCCAGGCGATCGCGATCGCCGAGCCCGACCCAGCAGATCCGCGCCGGCAGGCCCTGGAACTTGATGCGCTCCCTGGCCATGTCGAGCCAATTGTGCAGATGCTTGTCGTCAGGCATCAGCTCCTTGACCTTGGCGTCGGTCTTGAAGATGTCCTCGGGATCGCCCGACAGCGCGGCCCAGCGGAACGGCCCGACGCCGCGGCAGAACAAGGGACGGATATAGGCGGGAACGAAGCCGGGAAAATCGAAGGCATTCTTCAGGCCCATGTCCTGCGCCATCTGGCGAATATTGTTGCCATAGTCGAGGGTCGGAATGCCCAGTGCATGGAAATCCAGCATGGCCTGGACGTGCTCAACCATCGAGGTCTTCGAGGCGCGCTCCACGGCCTTGGGGTCGGCAGCGCGCTTGGCTTCCCACTCGGCGAGCGTCCAGCCCTTCGGCAAATAGCCGTTGATCGGATCGTGCGCGCTGGTCTGATCGGTGACGATGTCGGGCCTGACGCCACGGCGGACCAGCTCGGGAAAAATCTCCGCGGCATTGCCGAGCAGGCCGACCGAGACCGCCTTCTTCGTCTTCGCTGCGTCGGCCATGATCGCAAGCGCCTCGTCCAGCGTTGCGGCCTGGCGATCGAGATACCCGGTGCGCAGACGCATCTCGATGCGGCTCGGCTGGCATTCGACCGCCAGCATCGAGGCCCCGGCCATGGTCGCAGCCAGCGGCTGCGCGCCGCCCATGCCGCCGAGACCGGCCGTCAGAATCCATTTGCCGGCGAGGCTGCCGCCATAGTGGCGGCGGCCAACTTCAACGAAGGTTTCGTAGGTGCCCTGCACGATGCCCTGGCTGCCGATATAGATCCAGGAACCCGCCGTCATCTGGCCGTACATCATCAGGCCCTTGCGATCGAGCTCGTTGAAATGATCGAGCGTCGCCCAGTGCGGCACGATGTTGGAATTCGCGATCAGGACGCGCGGCGCGTCGGCATGAGTGCGGAACACGCCAACCGGCTTGCCGGACTGGACCAGCAGCGTCTGGTCGTCCTCGAGCTCGCGCAGCGAAGCAACGATCCGGTCAAAGCTCTCCCAGTCGCGCGCGGCGCGGCCGATGCCGCCATAGACGACGAGCTCGCTCGGACGTTCTGCAACGTCGGGATCGAGATTGTTCATGAGCATGCGCAAGGGAGCTTCGGTCAACCAGCTCTTGGCGCTGATTTCGCTGCCGCGGGGCGCGCGGATGGTGCGGTCGTTGTCCAGTCGGCGGTTCATGCGGAACACCTCGTCAGGCAAGTGTCGGAAACGGGTCAGTTGACAGTACGGCGAGCGCCGCAGCCGGCAGCGCGTCGGCTTCGACCAGCGCTGCAGCCCTGGCGAGATCGCCGGCCATGTAGCGGTCGGCGCCGAGCTGCGGCACCTGCTCGCGCAGTGCGGCGATGACGGCGGCGAGCGGCGCGCTGGTCGCATGCGGCGCGCGCAGCGTGATGCCTTGGGCGGCGACCAGCAGCTCAATGCCCAGGATGGTGGCGAGATTGTCCGCCATGTCAGACAGGCGCCGTGCAGCATGCGCGGCCATCGAGACATGGTCTTCCTGGTTGGCGCTGGTCGGCGTCGAATCGATCGAGCACACGGCCGCGCGCTGCTTGTTCTCGGCATAGAGTGCGGCCGCCGTCACCTCGGCGATCATGAAGCCGGAATTGATACCGGGATCGGGAGTGAGGAACGGCGGCAGGCCGAAATTGAGCGCGGGATCGACCAGCGTCGCGATGCGCCGCTCGCTGATCGCACCGATTTCCGACAGCGCCAGCGCGATGGTATCCGCGGCAAAAGCCACCGGTTCGGCATGGAAGTTGCCGCCGGAGACGATCTCGCCGGTCTCGACCAGGACAAGCGGATTATCGGTGACGGCATTGGCCTCGATAATCAGCGTCCGCGCCGCCTGCAGGATCAGGTCGAGCGCCGCGCCTGCGACCTGCGGCTGGCAGCGCAGGCAATAGGGGTCCTGCACGCGCTCGTCGCCTTCGAGATGCGACAGGCGGATGTCGCTGCCGTCGAGCAGCGCCATCAAGGTTGCCGCGGCCGCGATCTGTCCCGAATGGCCGCGCAGCGCCTGGATTTCGGGGCGGAACGGCGCCGTCGAAGCCATCGCGGCATCGACCGACAGCGCGCCGGTGACGAGCGCGGCGCGGGCCAGGCGAAATGCGCGCAGCACGCCGGAGACGGCGTAGGCAGTGGAGAATTGCGTGCCGTTGATCAGCGCGAGCCCTTCCTTGGGACCGAGCGTCAGTGGCGGTAGGCCGGCTGCGGCGAGCGCGTCGCTGCCTGATACGCTCTTGCCGTCGACGAACGCCTGTCCTTCGCCGATCATCACAGCGGTCATATGCGCGAGCGGCGCGAGATCGCCAGAAGCACCGACCGAACCCTGCTGCGGCACCAGCGGTGAGACGCGCCGCGCCAGCATGGCCTGCAGCTGCTCGATCACCTCGCGGCGCACGCCGGAAGCACCGCGCCCGAGCGAGATGATCTTCAGCGCCATCATCAGCCGGACAATCGGCTCGGGCGTCGCCGCACCGACGCCGCAGCAATGCGAGACGATGAGATTGCGCTGGAGCAGCGCGGTCTGGTCAGGTGGAATCCGCTTCGACGCCAGCTTCCCGAAGCCGGTGTTGATCCCGTACACGGGGACGTCGGCTCGCGCAGCCCTTGCAACGATCCCCGCGGCCGCGTCGACGCGCGGCCAGAACGAGGGATCGAGAACGACAGATGCGCCTTCGAGCACGCGCGCGAGATCGTCGAGGCTAACCGTTCCCGGCTTGACGACGATCGCTGCGCTCTCCTCCATCACTGTCCCCTCCACACCCGGCGGTGAAGCGGATTGAAGCCGATACGGTACACCAGCTCGGCGGGGCGATCGATGTCCCAGATCGCAAGGTCGCACCATTTGCCGGCCTCTAACGTGCCGGTATCATTGAGCACGCCGAGCGCTCGCGCGCCTTCGCGGGTGACACCCACAAGGCACTCGGCCACATTCATCCGGAACAGCGTCGCGCCCATGTTCATGGCGAGCAGCAGCGAGGTCAGCGGCGAGCTGCCCGGATTGCAGTCGGTCGCGAGCGCCATGGCAACGCCGTGCTTGCGGAACGCCTCGACCGGCGGTTTTTGCGTCTCGCGGATGAAGTAGAAGGCGCCGGGCAGCAGCACGGCCACCGTTCCGGCCTTAGCTATCGCCGCTGCACCGGCTTCGTCGGTGTGCTCGAGGTGATCGGCCGAGAGCGCCGAGAATTTTGCGGCGAGCGCAGCCCCGCCGAGGTTCGAGAGCTGGTCAGCATGCAGCTTAACCGGAAGTCCGAGCCGCCTCGCCGTCTCGAACACCCGCCCCGTCTGCTCGCCGGAAAATGCGATCCCCTCCATGAAGGCATCGACGGCATCGGCGAGGCCCGCCTTCGCGACCGCCGGCAACATCTCCCTGCAGACGAGATCGATGTAGCGATCCTTGTCGCCATCGGCCTCTGGCGGCAGCGCATGCGCGCCGAGAAACGACGTGCGGATCGCGACCGGCCGCTGACGGCCCAGGCTTCGCGCGGCGGCCAGCTGCCGCATCTCGGTCTCGGTGTCCAAGCCGTAGCCGGACTTGATCTCGACCGTGGTGGCACCCTCGGCAATCAGCGCATCGAGCCGCGGCAGCGCGTGTGCTACGAGCTCGGCCTCGCTTGCCTTGCGCGTCGCGGCCACTGTCGAGACGATACCGCCGCCGGCGCGCGCGATCTCTTCGTAGCTCGCGCCCTTCAGGCGCAGCTCGAACTCATGGGCGCGGTTACCGCCATAGACCAGATGGGTGTGACAGTCGACGAGACCGGGCGTGATCCAGCGCCCTCCGCAATCGATCCGGTCGGCCGCATCGGCGCTCGCCGGAAAATCGGTCTGCGAACCCGCATAAGCGATACGGCCGCCGCGCGCGGCGATCACGCCGTGCTCGATCTCACCGAGATCGGGACCATCGGCCCGCATCGTGGCGAGCCGGGCGTTATGCCAGATCCGGTCGAAGCGTTCTGCCATGCAACTGTCCCTTCGCGTGGGATGCTTGACTTATATGTCTAGACATATAATCGTGTCGCGGTTCTGTCCAGCCGGCATGGAAACATGACACGACTGCATTTCGCCTCCGCGCTCCTTCCCTCGGGCTGGGCCAATGACGTGCAGGTGGTGATCACCGCCGGCGCGATCGCCGAGGTGACGCCGGGCATGGCCCCGGTCTCCGGCGACGAACGCCACGACATCGCGTTTCCGGGACTTGCGAGCCTGCACAGCCACGCTTTCCAGCGCGGCATGGCGGGTCTCGCGGAACTGCGCGGCGATAGCACCGACACCTTCTGGACCTGGCGCGAGACGATGTACCGCTTCGCGCTGGCGATGACGCCTGACGACGTCGCAGCGGTCGCGACACTGCTTTATGTCGAGATGTTGGAGCAGGGTTTTACCCGCGTCGGCGAATTCCATTATCTGCATCATGATCGCGACGGCTCGCCCTACGCCGACATCGGCGAAATGGCCGCACGCATCGCGCAGGCCGCCGAAGCTTCGGGTATTGCGCTGACGCTGCTGCCGAGTTTTTATGCGCATGGCTCATTTGGGGGCGCAGCACCGCATGCCGGCCAGCGCCGCTTCATCTGTACGGTTGATCAATTTTCCGCACTGATGGCTGCCTCGCGCAAGGCGATTGAACGACTGCCGGGCGCGAATATCGGCATCGCGCCGCACAGTTTGCGCGCGGTGACGCCGGCCGAGCTTGCACCGATCATTCCACTCGCGGAGGGCGGCCCGGTGCACATTCATGCCGCCGAGCAGATGAAGGAAGTCGAGGATTGCCTGGCGTGGTCCGGACGACGTCCGGTGCAATGGTTGCTGGAGCACGCACCCGTCGATCAACGCTGGTGCCTCATTCACGCCACCCACACCACGGACGAGGAAGTCCGCGCCTTCGCTAGGACCGGCGCGGTCGCCGGCCTCTGCCCCATCACCGAGGCAAGCCTTGGTGATGGCATTTTCCCGGCGCGCGAATTCGTCGGTGCCGGCGGTGCCTTTGGCGTCGGCACGGATTCCAATGTGCTGGTCGGCGTCGCCGACGAGCTGCGTCAGCTCGAATATGGCCAACGGCTCAAGCACCGTGAACGCAACGTGCTCTCTGCCGGCGCAGGCCGCTCGACGGGACGCGCCCTGTTCGATCATGCGCTTGCAGGCGGTGCGCGGGCACTAGCCCAGATGTCAGTCGGTCTGACGCCAGGTGCACGCGCCGACATCGTCACGCTCGACATCACGCATCCCTCGCTGGCGGGGCGCGCGCGCGATGCCGCCATCGACGGCTGGATCTTCGCTGGGGGCAACGGCGCGATCGATTGCGTCTGGGCCGGCGGCGACAAGGTCGTCGAAGACGGGCGGCACAGACTGCGCCAGGCCGCGCGCGAACACTTCAACGCATCGGTGCGGAGGCTCGTCGCATGAGCCTCGCCACAGATGCCGGCGACAAGCCGACGCTCTACAAGCGGATCCGCGCCGATATCGAGAAGCGCATTCTGACCGGCGAGTGGCCGCCCGGGCATCGCATCCCGTTCGAGCACGAACTGGTGGCGCGTTACGGCTGCTCGCGCATGACCGTGAACAAGGCGCTGTCGGAGCTCGCGCAAGCCGACCTGATCGAGCGGCGGCGACGTGCCGGCTCCTTCGTGCGACGCCCGCAACATCAATCCGCTGTGCTCAAGATCGCCGACATGCGCGCCGAGATCACCGCGCTCGGGCGCGATTACGGCTACGAGCTGATCGGCCGCAAGCTCCGCGCCGCGACTGCGGCCGACCGTGACCGCCTCGGTGTCAAGAAGGCCGGCAAGGTGGTCGCGATCACCTGCCGCCACAGCGCCGACAACGTGCCTTTCGCCGTCGAGGACAGGCTGATCGATCTCGCGTCGGTGCCGGATGCGGCGGCCGCAGATTTTTCGCGTGAGCCACCCGGCTCATGGCTGCTTCACCATGTTCCATGGACAGAGGCAGAGCATACGATCAGCGCTATCGTTGCGGACGATCGCACGGCCGAAGCGCTCGACATCGCCGTCGGCGCGCCCTGCCTCGTGATCGACCGCTATACCTGGCGCAGCGCACGCACGATCACCGCCGTGCGGCTGCTCTATCCCGGTGACTCTCACCGCCTTGTCGCCCGATTCAAGGGAGGCTGAGAGGACGATGTCGGCACAAATCGTGCAACGTTTCGGGCAACGGTCCATGAGGACCGACCAAGATCAACAGGACGTCAATCCATCGATCGGCAAGAGGACGACAATCATGCGTAGTTCGAAAGTATTTGCGGCAGTCATTGCACTTGCGGTCTCCACCCCCGTGCTCGCCGACGACGTCAAGGTCGGCGTCGGCATCTCCGGATGGACCGGGTTCGCGCCGCTGACGCTGGCGAAGGAAGCCGGCATTTTCAAGAAGAACGGCCTCGACGTCACCATCAAGAAGATTCCGCAGAAGGATCGCCATCTCGCGATCGCGTCCGGCGACGTCCAGTGCGCGGCGACCACCGTGGAGACCTGGATCTCCTGGAACGCCAACGGCGTCGCGACCAAGCAGATCTTCCAGCTCGACAAGAGCTACGGCGCCGACGGCATGGCCGTGCGCAACGAGCTTGCCGCGATCAAGGATCTGAAGGGCAAGACGGTTGCTGCTTCCGCGCCCGGTACCTCGCCCTATTTCGCGCTGGCCTGGATGCTCAAGAAGAACGGCTTGTCGGTGAAGGACGTCACTGTCGTGAACCTCGAGCCGGCGGCGGCGGCACAGGCCTTTGTCTCCGGCCAGAACGATGCCGCGATGACCTATGAGCCGTATCTGTCGACGGTTCGTGCCGCCCCCGACAAGGGCAAGATCATCGCGACCACGCTCGACTATCCGATGGTCATGGACACGTTCGGCTGCACGCCGAAATTCCTCACCGAGAACCCGAAGGCCGCCAAGGCGCTCGCCGACAGCTATTTCGAGGCCCTCGACATGATCGCCAAGGACCAGGCCAAGGCCTACGAGATCATGGGTGCCGACGTGAAGCAGAGCGGCGAGGCGTTCGGCAACTCGGCAAAATATCTGCGCTGGCAGGACAAGGCCGCTAACCAGAAATTCTTCGCCGGCGATTTCCTGACCTTCAACAAGGAGGCCGCCGACCTCCTGCTCGAGATCGGGATCATCAAGGCCGCGCCGAAGGTCGAGGATCTCTTCGACGCCAGCTATATCAAGTAAATCTCCCAGGAGCCGCCGGCCCCGTCTCGCCGCGGGGCCGGCAAACTTGTTCACCGCCCGGATAGACAGTTTGATGCGTCCCCTCGATCCCGTGACGTCAAGGCAGCGCGTGGCTTACGGCCTTGCGTTCTTCGTGGTGTTCGTAGCCCTCTGGTCCTGGGCGACCTTCGGCGGCCATGTGTCGAAGGTGTTCCTCGCCAACCCGCTGACCATGGTGCAGGAAGGCGTCGATCTGATCATCAAACAGGGCTTCCTGTTCGACATCGGCATGACGATTTGGCGCGTCGTCGGCGGCTTCGTGCTGGCCGCAATCATCGCGGTGCCGTTCGGCGTGCTGATGGGCGCGTACAAGCCGGTCGAGGCCTTCCTCGAACCGTTCGTTTCCTTTGCGCGCTATTTGCCGGCCTCCGCCTTCATTCCCCTCCTGATCCTGTGGGCAGGCATCGGCGAGCTGCAGAAGCTGCTCGTCATCTTCATCGGCTCGGTGTTCCAGATCATCCTGATGATCGCGGTGACCGTCGGCACCACGCGGCGCGACCTGGTCGAGGCGGCCTATACGCTGGGAGCCAGCGACCGCGGCATCATCCGCCGCGTGCTGTTGCCCTCTTCCGCGCCGGAGATCGCCGAGATCCTGCGGCTGGTGCTGGGCTGGGCCTGGACCTATGTCATCGTCGCCGAACTGATCGGCTCCTCCTCCGGCATCGGCCACATGATCACCGACAGCCAGGCGCTGCTCAACACCGGCCAGATCATCTTCGGCATCATCGTGATCGGGCTGATCGGCCTCGTCTCGGACTTCCTGTTCAAGGCGTTCAACGCCTGGCTGTTTCCCTGGAGGCTCGCATGACGATCCTCAAGATCGAACAGGTCTCGCGAACTTTTCCCGCGCGCCACGGCAACGCGCCAACGAGGGCGCTGGAGCCGACCGACCTTGTGATCGGCAACAACGACTTCGTCACCATCCTCGGCCCTTCCGGCTGCGGCAAGTCCACGCTGCTTCGCATCGTCGCCGGCCTCGATCGCCCGACCGGCGGACGTGTGGTGCTCGACGGACGCGAGGTGACTGGCCCGGGCGCCGACCGCGGCATGGTGTTCCAGTCCTACACGCTGTTTCCCTGGCTGACGGTGCGCGAGAACATCGCCTTCGGCCTTCGCGAGCGCGGCGTGCCCGAGGTGGAGCGAAACAAGGTCGCCGATGCCTTCATCCGCCAGGTCGGTTTGTCCGGCTTTGAGAACCATTGGCCAAAGCAGCTCTCCGGCGGCATGCAGCAGCGCACCGCGATCGCGCGCGCGCTCGCCAATGATCCCAAGATCCTGCTGCTCGACGAGCCCTTCGGCGCGCTCGACAACCAGACGAGAGCCCTGATGCAGGAAATGCTGCTCGGGATCTGGGAGCGCGACCAGAAGACCGTGCTGTTCGTGACCCACGACATCGAGGAAGCGATCTTCCTCGGCAGCCGCGTCATCGTCATGAGCGCGCGTCCCGGCCGCATCAAGGCCGAGATCAATGTGGACCTGCCGCATCCGCGCTCCTACAAGATCAAGACCACGCCCGAATTTGTGCAGTTGAAGGAACGGCTGGTCGAGCAGATCCGCACCGAGGCGTTGAAGGTTGCCGAGCATGCCTAACACCTTTTCACGCGCAAACGGCGAGCGCGTTCTCGCCGATCTCAATGCGCTCCGTGCCATTGGCGCGTACAAGACCGGCGTGCACAAGCCGACCTTCTCCGAGCCGCACAAGCTTTCGCTGGATTGGCTGGTGCAGAAGCTGCCCGACGCAGGCCTCTCCGCCGCGATCGACGGCATCGGCAATGTCTTTGGCACCAGCGCAAAGTCGGGACCCAAGCTGCTCGCGGGATCGCACCTCGAAAGCCAGAACTACGCCGGCTGGCTCGACGGCCCGCTCGGGGTCGTCTACGCGCTCGAAGCGGCCCGCGTGCTCAATGCCGATCCCTCGCTCGAAGGCGCGGTCGAGGTTGCCGCCTGGTGCGACGAGGAAGGACACTTTGGACACTTTCTCGGTTCGCGCTCCTATGTCGGCCAATTGACCGAGACCGACATCGATGCCGCACGCGACCGCACCAGCGGCCGCACCATGCGGGCCGCACTTGCCGACATGGGGCTCGCAGGACGACCACGCATCGCCGCCGAGCCGGGCCGGCACGTCGGATATCTGGAAGCCCATATCGAGCAGGGCGACACGCTCGAAAGCGGTCGCCTTGCGATCGGCGTCGTCACCTCCATCGTCGGCATCTGGCAATACCAGATCAATTTCGTCGGTGAACAGAATCACGCCGGCACGACCCGCATGGCTGCACGGAAGGATGCCGGGCTGGCGCTGGCAAAGTTCTGCGTCGCGATCGACGAGCGTTTCCCCGAGAGCTGCGGCCTGCGCACGGTCTGGACCACCGGCCGCATCACGCTCGATCCGGGCGCACCGAGCATCATTCCGGGTGCGGCCGAAATGCTGTTCCAGATCCGCGACGACGATCCTTCCGTCGTCGCACGGCTGGAAGAACTGCTGCGGAGCATGGCGGACGAGGTCAGCGCGAACGGCCCCTGCACCGTCACCGTGGACAAACTGCGCACCGGTGCGCCGGCCATGATGAACGCGGGCATCCAGGACGCGATCGAAGCCGCGAGCAAGGCCCTGGCCGGCGGACGGTCCATCCGCATGCCCAGCGGCGCCGGCCACGACGCGCAGATGCTGGCGACAATCATGCCCGCGGGCATGCTGTTCGTACCGTCGATCGGCGGCATCAGTCATCACTGGACCGAGAACACCGCCGACGTCGACATCGTCACCGGCGCCCAGGTGTTTGTCGACGCTTGCCAGCGGATACTCGGCGGCTAGAACGATTACAGACACAGCTTCGCATCCTCGCGGCGTGTTTCGCCCGAGCTTTGCTTCGTCGCTTCACCCTCTTGTCCAAGAGGGCGCAGGGAAGGCCGGGTGCCGGCTGGCACCCGCGGTCCGCTGCGCGAAAAGCACACGCAGGAAAACCGCACAGCAGCATACAGGTGTAGCCAATCACTCGGCCTTCCCTGCGCGATGGTTGGACGGCTTATGCCGTGCTCTCCCGGGAGCCGAGTTCTCTTTGGCCTCCCTCGCCCCAACGAAAGTCACCGGCACCGCGCCGGTTGACGCAGATGCCGCATTCGCCAGGGCTTGACCGTAGCAACGACGGCCAGGACCACACGGTTTTGCCGTACGCACGGCCCGCCATTTCGCCGCAGTATTCCCAGCCCTGTCGACGGAGCCGGAAACTTACAGACGAGACGAAGCCTAGCAGCGCCGCTCGTCGGCACGAAGCCTTGGGCTCACGGAGAGCAATCCGCCCTGCCCTTGGCCTCTCGCACCCGAACGCTGCCGCGTCCACCGCAAGCCCGGCTCGCGAACATGACGACCACAAGATCGCCCCTCAAGGATGAGCCGGGATGGCCAACACATACGCCGTTTCCGAATTTCGGTAAAGCGGAATATTTTCATCAGTGCGGCTTGACACCGGTGCGGGTCGGGCTGTCAAGGTGTTTCGCCCGACGGCGCAGCCCACCGGCGCGCCGAGATGCCGGTGACGAGCCAAAAGGCCTGGTGTCCGCTTGCGGCCGCCCGGGGGCCGCCTGCGACAATCCGAGTCCGCCGCGGACATAAAGACGCGACAATTGCGGGGCTTGTCGATTGCCCCTGCCCTGATTCCCCTTCCCGGAGTTCCCATGTCTTCTGCCGACAGGCCAGCGACACGCCTTGCGACCAGACTTGCCTTCCTCGTCGCGGGTTTCGGCATGGCGTGTTGGGCACCACTGGTGCCGTTCGCGAAGGCGCGGCTCGCCGTCGACGACGGCATCCTCGGACTGCTCCTGCTCAGCCTCGGCATCGGCTCGGTCGTCGCGATGCTTCTGACCGGCGTGCTGAGTGCGCGCTATGGCAGCAAGCCGATCATCATGGCGGGCGGGATCGGTCTTGCCCTGGTCCTGCCTCTGCTGACAATCGCGAACTCGCCCGCGATGCTGGCGCTGGCACTCCTCGCATTCGGCGCCGCGCTCGGCTCCATCGATGTCGCCATGAACATCCACGCGGTTGAGGTGGAGCGCGCCGCGGGACGTCCGCTGATGTCCGGCTTCCACGCGCTGTTCAGTATCGGCGGCTTCGCCGGGGCCGCGCTCATGACCGCACTGCTCTCGCTGCAACTCGGCGCGCTCGCTTGCACGCTGATCTGCTCCGTCCTGATGCTGATCGCGATGCTTGGGGCCTGGCCGCGGCTGCTTCGCTCCGTGCAGGTGCAGGAAGGACCGCTGTTCGTGCTGCCGCATGGCGCCGTGCTCCTGCTCGCGCTGCTTTGCGCCATCACCTTCCTCGTCGAAGGCGCGATGCTCGATTGGGGCGCGTTGCTCGTCATCGGCGCGGGTCTCGTTTCCGAAGCGCAAGGCGGGATCGGCTACATCGTGTTCTCGGTCGCGATGACGATTGGGCGGCTCGGCGGCGACGCCGTCGTCGCGCGCATCGGAGACCGCACGACATTGTTCTGGGGCAGCCTGATTGCGATCGCGGGTTTCGTGGTCCTGCTCACCGCTCCCGTCGTGGCGGTCGCCATAGGCGGCTTCCTACTCATCGGCCTCGGCGCATCCAACCTCGTGCCGGTGCTGTTCCGCCGAGCGGCGAGGCAGAAGGTGATGCCAACGGGCCTCGCCGTCGCGGCAATCACGACCGCCGGCTACGCCGGCGTTCTCGTGGGCCCCGCCGGTGTCGGCTTCATCGCACGTCTTGGCGGATTGCCGGTGGCGTTCTGGCTCCTGACCGCGCTGATGGGCCTCGTCACGCTGACGGCGCGCATTGTCACGCGCGCCGATGCCTGAGCGGCTTCACAAATTGATCAGCCCGATCGATTTGATCAGGGGCGCGAGGCTTGCGGATGTGGCCTCGACGATGCGCTGGAATTTGTCCGGGCTTGAATCGTTGTCCGGCTCCATGCCCTGGGCGCGATAGCTCGCCAGAAGCGCCCTATCGGCCATGGCGAGCCGCGTCGCCTGCGCGATCCGGTCGATGATCGCATCGTCGGTGTCCTTGGGTGCGAACAGACCGAACCATCCCTCATACCGGATGCCGGGCATGCCGGATTCGACGGCGGTCGGGATCTCCGGCGCGCCGCTCAGCCGCGTTTCGGTGGTGACCGCAAGCAGCCTGACTCTTCCCGCTTGGGCCAGCTGCTGCAATTGAACGGACATGACGGCAATGACGAGCGATATCTGGCCGCTGACGAGGTCGTTGGTCGCCTGCGCGATGCCGCGATAGGGCACGTGGACGATGTCCAGCGCGCCGGCCTGCTGCTTGAAGGATTCGCCGACCAGATGGTTTCCGGTGGCGATCCCCGGCGTGCCATAGGACAGCTTTCCTGGATTGGCTTTCGCATAGGTGATCAACTCGCGCAGGTTTGCGGCAGGCACCGAAGGATTGACGGCGAAAACCAGCGCGCTGTTGATCAGCCGGTAGATGGCGCGGAAATCGCCAACGGAATATCCGGGATTTGCCGCCGTCATGGGAATGATGACCTGCGTGCTGCCGTTGCCGAGCAGCAGCGAATAGCCGTCGGGCTCCTCGCGCGCGACCGCCGCGGTCCCGATGGCGCCGCCCGCGCCGCCGATATATTCGACGAAGGTCGGCCCGAGCAGCGACGGCATCCTGTCCACCCAGGGGCGCGCGATCTGGTCACCCGATCCGCCGGCTCCGTAGGGAATCACCAGGCGAATGGGACGAGACGGATAGTCGGCGGCTTGTCCGTTGCGGGGAAGCGCGGCGAGCGCCGCTGCGCCCGACAACGCGTGCACCAATTGTCGCCGCGTGAAAGAGGCCATGCTGGAAATTCCGGAAGTCGGCAGTCAATGTGGTGGCGGGACCGGCTCCCGGACCATGCCATCGCAGCAATCCGGCATCACAGTCAATGCTCCATCCGGCCGTGCCCCGGCGTCATCGCATTGTCATGTCGGCCTAACTCTTTATTTCACAAGCATTATTTCGGCGAGCCATCCGTCCGCGCAGGGCTGTGAGCCCTGCCCACTGCTTTCGACCGGTTTACTGTACGCCTCGTTCTGTTAGATCAGAAAGTAATACCTTTTGACTCCCTTCGAGGGGGCGATGGCGCGTGCCAGATCGTAGCGAAGATTCGGCCATTTCCTTTGGGCCATTTCGACTGTTTCCGAAGTCCCGGCTCTTGGAGAAGGAGGGCTCGCCGCTTCATGTCGGCGGCCGCGCGCTCGACATTCTCATCTTCCTTGCCGGACGCCCCGGAGAAGTGGTCGACAAGAGAGAGCTGGTCAAGCGCATCTGGGCCGGCGTCAATGTCGACGAGGGTAGCCTGCGCTTCCATGTCGCAGCGCTACGCAAGGCGCTCGGCGACACCGGCAAGTCGGCGCGTTACGTCGTCAACGTGCCCGGCCGCGGCTATTGCTTTGTCGCCTCGTTCGCTCAAGCAGCTCCTCCGGCCGCCCCGCTCCCGGCCGAAAGCGCCCCTCCCCGCTCCTTGCCCGCTCAGCTCACCAGGATGGTCGGCCGGGAAGGTGTCATCGAGAAGATCTCGAACGGACTTTCGCTCTATCGCTTCATGACCGTCGTCGGCCCGGGCGGCATCGGCAAGACCTCGGTCGCCGTCACCGTCGGGCATCGCCGCTCCCAGGATTTCGGCGGGCGAGTCTTCTTTGTCGATTTCGGTCCGCTGAGGGATGCCAGTCACATCGCGACCACCATTGCTTCGGCGCTCGGACTGACCATCAGCGCGGAGGATCCGACGCCGGCCCTGCTGACGTTTCTGAAGACCGACCCGGCCCTGCTGATCTTCGACGGTTGCGAACATGTGCTGGATCATTTGGCGCCGCTGGTCGAGCGCATCGTTCGCGAAGCACCGCAGCTTCGTGTTCTCGCAACCAGCCGCGAGTCGTTCCGGAGCGAAGGCGAGCGAATTTTCCGGCTGTTCCCGCTGGACTGTCCGCCCGAGCGCGAAGGGCTTGCTGTCGACGAGGTCCTTGCCTACCCTGCGGCTCAGCTCTTTGTGGAGCGCATTGCGCAGAGCTCGGGCCCGTTCCAGCTCAGCGCGGAAGAGGCCCCCTCGTCGCGAGCATCTGCCGGCGCCTCGACGGCATCGCGCTGGCAATCGAGCTCGCGGCGGGCCGCGTCAATGCTTACGGCATCGCCGGCACGGCATCCCTGCTCGACAGCCGCTTTTCGCTGCAATGGCGCGGCCGACGCACCGCCGTGCCGCGGCACCAGACACTCGCTGCGGCGCTCGACTGGAGCTACGACCTTCTGCCTGCCGCGGAGAGCGCAACGCTGCGACGCCTGTCGGTCTTCGCCGGGCCTTTCGCGCCGGAGGCGGCTGCGGCGGTCGCGTCGGGTGACGGCCTCAACGCCTCCGAGACCCTCGAAGCAATCGACAGCCTGGTGACCAAGTCTCTGATTTCGCCGTCCGGCTCGCGGACGCTGCGCTATCGGCTGCTCGACACCACGCGCACCTATGCATACGGAAAACTCAACGAGCTCGGCGAAGCCGGGCAGTTCGCGCGGCGTCATGCCGAGCATTTTCGCGATTTATTCCAGCGCGCGGAGGCCGATATTTCGACGCCGCTGCCCGAATGGCTGAGCATGTATGGCGCGGAGCTGGACAATGTGCGCGCGGCGTTGGACTGGGCCTTCGGGCCCGACGGCGAGCCGAAACTCGGGATCGCGCTGACGTCGGCCGCAGTCACGCTGTGGGTGCGTCTTTCGCTGTTCGCGGAATGCCGTGAGCGCAGCAGAACGGCGCTCGCGGCGCTCGGAGACACCGCCGACGACGACCGCATCCGCATGCAGCTGCTGTCGGCGCTCGGATGGTCGCTGATGTATGGCGAGGGCCGCGCGCGCGAGGCGCGGCCGATCCTCGAGACGACCCTCGAGCTGGCTGACAGGCTCGACGACAAGGATTTCCGGCTGCGCGCGCTCTGGGGCTTGTGCATCGACCAGTTCAATAACGGACAGTTCGGCAAGGCCCGTGCGCTCGCCGATCGCTTTGCGAACGCAGCCGCGAACTCGCCCGACAGGACCGATGTCATGCTGGGCGACCGGCTGATGGCCGTCGCGCTGCATTATCTCGGGGATCAGAACGAGGCTCGGCTGCGCATCGACCGGGTCAATGCATCGTTGCATGTGTTGGCGGAGAAGCCGAAAATCTTCCCGCTCGATCTGAGAATATCGACGCAATATTTTCGAGCTCGCATCCTGTGGCTTCAGGGTCTGGCCGATCAGGCTCAGGCCCTCACCGCCAGAAACATCGAGGAAGGCCGCGCCAACGGCCACGCGCTGACATTCTGCAGCGTGCTCGGACAAGCCGCCTGCCCGATCGCCTTCTGGTCCGGCGATTTCGACGCCGCCGAGCGTCACGGCATCGAGCTGCTCGAACACACCGAGCGCCACGCCATCCGGCTGTGGGGCCTGTGGGCACGGGCCTTCAACGCCGCAGTCATGGTCAGGCGCGGCGACGTCACGACCGGCCTGCCGCTGCTGCGCGAGGAGCTCAATCGCGCCGGCGATGCGCGCTTCCTGCCGCGCTTTCTGCCCTTGCTCGGCGAGCTCGCCGCGTGTTCCGGAGAGGCCGACCAGGTCGATCGCGGGCTCGACGTGATCGAGGATGTCCTGACCCGCTGCAACGACCGGCAGGAGCTCTGGTATCTGCCGGAGCTGATCCGCATCAAGGGAGAGTTGATGCTCAGGAACGCCCGGCATTCAGAGGATGCCGAGGCGCGCTTTCGCGAGGCCATGGACATTGCCGTCCAGCAAGGCGCCCGTTTCTGGGAGCTGCGAAGCGCGGTCAGCCTGGCGCGGTACATGATCGGGGCCGGCCAGAGCGCGGAGGCCTTGGCAATTCTGCAACGCGCATGCGGGCCGTTCACCGAGGGCGCCGGCATTACCGAGATCCGCAGCGCCCACGATCTGATCGAGCAGCTCCGGGCTTGACGAGTCGGCTGACCGGCGCCGATTCATCCGGCCCGCAGAATGAATCCGGGCACGCCGGTCTTGACGACCGTGTTGAACCTGATGTTTGTCGTAATCTGGTCCCTCATCTCTCGCATGGCGTCATCGGGCAAGGCCGAAATATCGAAGTTTTCCTGGATGCGCCGGGAATTGGTCGAAGTCGTCAGGAAAGCGGTGCCGCGCTGGAGGGCCCACGCCAGCGCAATTTGAGCCGGCGTCCTGTGCAAGCGCTCCGCGATGGCAGTGATCACCGGATCGGCTAGCACGTTCGGCTTCATGGCGTGTCCCAGCGCTGCAAACGCCTGCAAGACAATCCCGTGCTCTCGACAGAAGTCGAGCAGGTCCCATTCGGGAAGATACGGATGCGATTCGACTTGCACCATGGCGGGCCTGATCCGCGCGATCGAAACGATCTCGCGCAGCTTGTCCAGGGTGATGTCCGACAGACCGATCGACTTGCAGTGCCCCTCGTCGACGAGGCGCTCCAGCGCCCCCCATGTCTCCGCCAGCGTAACCCCTGAATCATAGATGACCCGACCGTGCTCATCCCTCGGGTCCTGCTCGTCGCCGGGTTGAAAGGCAAAGGGCGTATGGATGATGTAGCAATCGATCTCGTCGAGTTGCAGCCGCCGGCGACTGCCGTCGAAGGCAGGCCTGACCCGTTCCGGCCGATGATTGGTGTTCCATAGCTTCGTCGTAACGAACAGGTCCTTGCGCTGAAGCGTCCCCGCCTTGAATGCCTCCCGCAGCGCATCGCCGACCGCCTCTTCGTTGCGATAGCGCTCCGCGCAATCAAGATGTCGAAATCCGGCCTCCAATGCAGCCTTGGTGGCCCGCCTGGTCACGAGCGGATCCGGAATGAGCGTGCCAAATCCCACCGCGGGAATCGTCCCGGATTGATGAGTTGGAATTCTCGTATAACGAAGCGAATCCGACGTTGTCATGCTGATGCTCCTTTGTTTGCCCTCAGCTCCCTCAAAAGTAAGGGACGAGGTGTTCGAAATTGACGATGCGATGTCATTCCATGACTCCAGGCGTTAACCGGTAGGCCGCGGCTTACGGAGAAAAAACACGAGCGGAATCATGACGAGCATGGCGAACATCAGGATCTCGAACTGGTCGATGACCGCGACGGTCGCCGCCTGACGCGTGACCATGCCGTTGAGGGCCGCAAGACCCGGCTTGCCGACCGAGCCCCCGACGTAAGCGGCGACACGATAGGGCGTGAGGTTCTTTGCGAGTGCGACATGCACAGCCTGCGTGTTGGCGTAGAAGAAGAGCTGGACGACCGCGATGCCAATTGTGCTGCCATAGAGGCGCGACAGGTTGATCAGCGCGCTGCCTTCCGGGCGGAGCTTCGGATCGAGCGTGCCGAACGCGGCCCTGGCGAGCGCGGGCAGCAACATGCCGAGACCCGCTCCCTGGAGCAGGCCGGCCTCGACGACCGGCCGCCAATCCATCTCCGGTGAATAGCCAAGCATCAGCCAGTTGGCATAGACCACCAGCGTCATTCCACCCACGAGGAACGGCCGGTAGTCGATCTGCGCCGGGACCAGGCTCGTCAGCACCAGCGCCCCCACCAGCGCGACGCCGCGAGGAACGGTCATGTATCCGGTGGTGTCGACGGGGTAGTTGAGCAATTCCTCCAGCATCGGGGACGTCAAGGCCAGGGTCGGCAGCAGCACGAAGCCAAGCGCGAAGGAGATGACCGTCGAGAGCACGAGATTGCGGTCCCTGAACAGCGCCGTGCGGAGAAAGTGCTCCTTTGTCGTCATGACGTGCACGATGAAGAGATAGAAGCCGAGCACGGAGGCGCCCGCCTCGATCCAGATTTCCGTCGAGGCGAACCATTCGAGGCGCTCCCCGCGGTCGAGCAACATCTGCAACCCGATCATGCCGACGGAGAACGTCGTCAGACCGAAGAAGTCGAAGGACCGGCTCCGCTCCGCCCGCTTCTCGCGGAGCAGCTGAGCCATCGTCAGGAAAATGAAGCCCGTCATCGGCAGGCTGAAATAGAAGATCGAGGGCCAGCCGTAATATTCGCTGAGCCTGCCGCCAATGGCCGGGCCGCTGCTGATGCCGAGTAGGGAGCAGACGGTCCACGCCAGGCTCATGCGCGCATGTCGCACCGGCGATGTCGCCTCGAGCAGGATCGCCAGCGAGAGCGGTGCCAGCGGTCCGCTCGCCGCGCCCTGGAGGATCGCGCCAGCACGAACTGAATCGACGTCGTCGCCAGCGTGTCGAGCGCGAGACCCAACACGAAGATCGTGACGGCGGCCTGATAGACTACCTTCCGACCGTAGCGTCCCGCCAGCCATTGCGTGATCGACATGGTCACGGCGCTCGCCGCGATATACGAGGAAAACACCCAACCGACCTCGTCATTGGCCATCGAGAGCGTCGCCTGAATATGGGGTAGCGCCGCGTTCGGTATCGAGATGTTGACGGCCTGCATGTAGGTCGCCATGAGGGCGGCCGCGGCGATCGCGTGATGACCGCCGGGCGCCGTGGACGATGGGAGGGGCGTACTCATTTGCCCTCCATCGCAAGCGCCGGTTGGAGCAGATGCGCCCAGCTGCGGCGATGGCCTGTATCGACCCGCGCCGTCACGCTGATGCCTGAGAACAACGGCCGGTTTGGATCGAGATCGTCGAGTTCCAAGCGCACCGGCAATCGCTGGACGACCTTGACCCAGTTTCCCGTCGCATTCTCGGGCGGCAGGAGCGAGAAGTCCGAGCCGGTCCCCGGACTCATGCTGACGATGTGTGCCTTGAACTTGCGATCGAGATAGGCATCGACGTCGATCGTCGCCTCCTGGCCAGGGCGCATATGAGTGAGACCGGTCTCGCGAAAATTCGCCTCGACCCAGACGTGCCGGCTCGACAGCAACGAGAACGTCGGTGCCCCGGCATTGACGAAGCCACCAATCTGGAGATCGTCGACCTTGGTCACGATGCCGTCGTCCGGCGCCGTCACGGTGGCGTAGGAGAGATCCAGCCGCGCACGGTCGAATTGTGCCTTGGCTGCGCGGACTGCCGGATGGCGATCGACATCACCCTCAAGCTCGCCGTTGAGTGCGACGATCGTGGTGGCGATCTGCTGCTCGACCGACGCCACGCGCTGGCGAGCGACCTTGAGATCCGTCTCGGCCCGTTCATAGACCGCGCGTGGCGTGAAGTCGGAGGCAACCAGCATCCTCTTGCGGTCGAATTCGTGCTCGTCGAACGTAGCCGTCTCTTTGGCCGACTGCAGCTCCGCCTGCTGCTGACGGTGGGTCGCCTTGAGGGATTCGATCTGGAGCCGCGCACTTCCGAGGCGCGCCTCGGCCTGGTCGACGGCAATTTGATAAGGCTCCGGGTCGATGCGAAACAGCACCTGCCCCCGCCGGACGCGCTCGTTGTCACGCACGGCTATCTCGACCGCCTGGCCGGAAACGCGCGCGTTGATGGTCACCTTGGCGGCACGCACAAAGGCGTCGTCGGTCGAGACATATTGCTCCTGCGCCAGATAGATGAATGCACCGACCACGGCCACCGCCATCGGCAGCGCAAGCATCAGCGGCCGTCGCAGCCGCTTGCCGAGCCCTGCCCCAAACCATTGGGCGGCTGCCTCGCTCGGGCGGAAGCTGTTGCGAACGCCGAGCCCGCCGGCGATTGGCGCGAAATCGAAACGCATCGGAAGATCCTCGGGTTCAATCTATTTAATAACGTTCGTTACAAATATTGTACTCCGACGCGGCGATCAAGTCCGCGACCTTGATTTTTATAACGATCCATACAAATATGCGTGTGGAACATGGCAACCGGGGTTCTGACGATATGGCACGGAAAAAGAGCGAAACGACCCCGGCGCGCCGGGGACGCCCACCGGCCTACGACGCAGAGACGGCCTTGAAGCGGGCAACGGAAACGTTCTGGAGGACCGGTTATTCCGGTACCTCCCTGGACAAGGTCGCTGCCGCGACCGGAATGAGTCCGCCGAGCCTCTACGCGGTGTTCGGCAACAAGCATGCGCTCTATCTCGAGGCGCTCGCGCGGTATTGGGAGATCAGCCTTGCCGCGACGCGTGAGGCTCTCGCCGGGGACCATTCCTTGGACGAAGCGCTGATGCTGGCCTATGACGCGGCGCTGTCGATCTACTTTTCCGGCAAGGGAGCCGCACGCGGCTGCTTCGTGGTGGGGACGGCGGTGACCGAAGTCGCAGAAGATGCCGCGATCCGGAGCAGCGTTGCGGCGGGACTGCGCATGATAGATGCCGATTTCGAAGCCCGCTTCCGCCTCGCCCAGGACAAGGGCGAGCTGAAGCGCGACGCCGATCCGGCGGCGCTTGCCATTCTCGCTTCAGCCACGATGCACACCATCGCCATTCGCGCCCGTGCCGGCGCCCGCCGCCCGGAGCTGAGGGAGATGGCCCGAAAAGCGGTCGATGTGATCTGCGGATGCCGGCGATGATCTCGCGGATTTCAGCCATGGCTCTCCCCGGCAATAGCGACGACCCGCTTTAGCCTGCCGCGGCAGCCCCGCGCCGCGGCAACTTCCAGTCGGGGCGGATGAAGTGGCAGGTGTACCCGTCCGGATAGCGTTCGAGATAATCCTGATGCTCCGGCTCGGCTTCCCAGAACTCGCCCGCGGGCGCGACCTCGGTCACGACCTTGCCAGGCCAGAGACCGGACGCCTCAACGTCTGCAATCGTGTCCTTGGCGATCCGCTTCTGCTCGTCGCTGGTATAGAAGATTGCCGAGCGATAGCTCGTGCCCAAATCATTGCCCTGGCGGTTGAGCGTGGTCGGATCGTGGATCTGGAAGAAGAACTCCAGCATGGTCCGAAAGCTGGTCTTGGCGGGATCGAAGGTGATCTCGATCGCTTCGGCATGACCTTCATGGTTGCGGTAGGTGGCATTCTTCACCGCGCCGCCGGTATAGCCGACGCGGGTGGAGACCACGCCCGGTTGCTTGCGGATCAGATCCTGCATGCCCCAGAAGCAGCCTCCGGCCAAAATTGCGCGTTCCGTTGTCATATCTCCACTCCCAATTGATCGGTCTGTCCGTTCTGAACCCGTCGCATCCTATGCTTTCGGCGGCCCAGTCGAAAGCCGGGCATTTGCCCATCCGGTTCCTCTCGTGGAGGCCAAAGCTTCGACGACCTCAGCTTCCCCAAGCAGAACCAGATGGACATAAATTGAGCGCGCCTTACGTCAGCTTCGCGTCGAGCGTGATTGCGGCGTTGAGCACCTTCGACACCGGACAGTTCTTCTCGGCCTCGCCCGCGATCTTGGCGAAACCAGCGTCGTCGAGGTTCGGCACCTTGGCACGTAGCTTCAGCGCCGATTTGCTGATCTTGAAGCCTTTGCCTTCCGGCTCGAGGCTGACCGCAGCTTCAGTCGTGAGCTCGTCCGGCGTGAAGCCGGCGAGTTGCAGGCCGAAGGCCAGCGCCATAGTGAAGCAGCCGGCATGGGCCGCAGCGATCAATTCCTCGGGATTGGTGCCCTTCTCGTTCTCAAAGCGGGTCTTGAACGAATAAGGCGTCGCGGCGAGCACGCCGGATTCGCTCGATAACTGACCAGTGCCATCGCGACCGGTGCCTTTCCAGACTGCTGTTGCCTTGCGGATCATCTCAATTCTCCTGGTTGATTTTTTTAGCACCGGCACTCGGTACGGTACGAAAGCGACATTGGCACGACCGCCTGTCGCCGTTCCAACCGGCCGAGCGCCGCAGCAGTTCCGCCAAATCCCGTTCCGATAAAATCGGAACGGGACTTGATTCTTGCTTTGACGCGTTTTCTTCACGCGAACCGGTATCCACTTCGCTTGAAAACGCTTTAGCTACCGATCTGTCCGACATGGAAGCCGAGCCGGTTCTCGACATCACCGGCGCGGTGGAAGCCGCGCGACATCAGCGCCTTGATGCGGCTCTGGCTTGCCGGGCGGCTGAGCGAGGCCAGGAACGCGTCCCATTCCGGCTTGATCTCGATATCCGGTGGCAGGCTCGCAACGTCGACGAGGCGCTTGGTCTCGGCAATCGCCTCCTTGTCGAAGGACGCGATGCGCATGGCCAGCGCCTCGACGAAGCCATCGAGCTCGGCATCCGGCAACGAGCGGTTCACATAGCCGTAACGTTCGGCGAGATCGCCGTGGATATCGTCGGCGCCAAGCAGAACCTCGAGCGCGCGGCCGCGGCCCATCAGGCGCGGCAACCGCGCCATCGGGCCGCCGCCGGGCACCAGGCCCGCACCGACCTCCCATTGCGACAGGACCGCCTTTTCGCGGCTGGCAAAGCGCATATCACTTGCCAGCGCCAGTTCGCTGCCGACGCCGGTCGCACGGCCCCTAATCGAGGCAATCGAAACCACCGGCGCGCGGCTGAGACGCACCAGCATGTCGGGCAGTGCCTGCAGGCCCGTCGGCCCCGGCGGGATACGAAGCAGATCCTCCAGCGGCGCGAGGAAGTCGTAATGCGTGATGAAGAAGCCTTCGACGGCGCTGTCGAACACCACGACCTTCACCTCAGGATCGATCTCGATCGCCTTGACGACGTCGTCAAGAAGCGGAAGCTGCTTGGGGCCGAAGATATTGACTGGGGGCATGTCGAAGGTGACACGCCAATACGACGGCAGCCGACGTTCCAGGCGGATTTGGTCGGTCGTGAAGGTGCGTTCGGGGCGGTTCATGATTGGATTCCTGGTCTGTGGGGAAAGAAGGGAACGCGCGGAAGTGCGCGTCTCAGATCGACTGACGCAGCGGTCGGAAGGCGGTGCGCATTTCCGCGCAGAACAACGCGGGCTGCTCCCAGGCGGCGAAATGGCCGCCCTTGTCGAGACGGTTGTAGTGCATCAGCCTCGGATAGGCCTTCTCGGTCCAGCTGCGCGGCGCGGCGTAGATCTCGTCCGGGAAGACGCTGACGGCGACCGGGATCTTGATGTGCTTGGGCTCGAAGAACACCAGCTTGTTCTCCCAGTACAGCCGCGCCGACGACACCGCGGTGTTGGTGAGCCAGTAGAGCGCGATGTTGTCGACCACGTCGTCGCGCGACAGCCCTTCCGTCTTGCCGTCGAACACCCGGGCGATCATTGCGGCGCTGCGCGCATCATGGTCGAGCATCCAGGACGCGAGGCCCGCCGGCGAATCCACCAGGCCATAGAGTGTCTGCGGCCGGTTGGACATCTCGATCGCGTAGCCGAGACCGTGCTTGTAGAAGTCCTCGAGCTGATCGTAAGCGTAGCGCTCGTCGGCCGAGAGGTTCGACGGCCGCGATCCGCCGGGCTGAAGCGCCTTGGCGATGTCGTCAGGAACGGTCGCGGGCATGTTGGTGTGGATGCCGAGCAGTTCCGGCGGCGCGATCACCGCCATCTGCTCCGTCACGGCATTGCCCCAATCGCCGCCTTGCGCGACATAGCGGTTGTAGCCGAGCCGCTTCATCAGCACGATCCAGGCACGCGCGACGCGCTGGGGATCCCAGCCCAGCTCCGCCGGCTTGCCGGAGAAACCGTGGCCTGGGAGCGAAGGGATCACGAGATCGAAGGCGTCCGCCGCCGTCGCTCCGTGTGCGGCGGGGTCGGTGAGCGGGCCCACGATCTTCATCTGCTCGATGATCGAACCGGGCCAGCCATGCGTGACGATCATCGGCAAGGCATTCTCGTGCCTGGAGCGGACGTGAATGAAATGGATGTCGACGCCGTCGATCTCGGTGACGAATTGCGGCAAGGCATTCAGCCGCGCCTCGATCTTGCGCCAGTCGTAGTCGTTCTGCCAGTAGCTCACGAGCTGCTGCACTGTCGTCAGTTGCACGCCCTGCGATTGATCGGCAACGATCTCACGATCCGGCCAGCGCGTCGCCGCGAGACGGCGGCGAAGATCGAGCAGATCCGCCTCGGGCACGCTGACGTGGAACGGGCGAACCGCCCCACTCACGCCGGCCTTCGCGGAATGCAGCGGCAGCAGGCTCGATACGCTTGCGGCAACCACGGTCATCGCGGCCTGGCTCAACAGTTGACGGCGGTCTGGATTGAGAATGTCGGTACGTGCTTGCGTGCTCATGTTCGATCTCCCTGACTTTGGTCGGTGATGCTGACCGAATTCGACATCAACGCCTCGGTTCGCCATGCCGAGAGATTGGCGCAGGCCCTGGCAATTTGCTCGTTATGGGTTGTTAGAGCACGTTAGCCGTTGCGAGCCGCGCGACACCGAGGAGAGCGATCGTCGACTCGCGACGCGCGCCGCCAAAACAACACGGCGCGCGATGAGCTCAGTCATCGCGCGCCGTGTCGGCTTGCATCAGTCGAAGAATCCGCTGTCCAGCTCAGGATGGCAGCGGCTGGCCCGCCTGCTCGCGGACGATGTAATCGGCGTACCAATCGGCCCAGTTCTCGTCGTGCCCGCCGGTCCGCTTTTCGTGCTCGCCATGGGCCGCCGCCGCGCGGCGCAGTGCTGCGGCCAGCGCAGCCTGCGAAGCGAATGTCGTGCCGCCGCCCGCGATCCGTCCCGGCAATCGCGTCGTGACCTCCTGGAATAACCAGCCATTGCCGTCGGGATCGCTGAACGACGCATATGAGCCGTAGCTGCCGCGCTTCGGGTCAGCACCGCTCACCCGAACGCTGCCGGAGAGATAAGGCTCGTCGGTCCCGGCGTGAACATCGCCGGCACCGTGGAATGGAGCACTGACCTCGACGCCGCGGTCGAGCAGATCCGTTCGCGCCGCCTCCAGATCGGAGACGATCAGGTACAAGCCTCGCACCGAGCCCGGCGCTGCCGCCGTCACGTTCCTGCCGAAGATCACCGAGCAGGCCGAACCCGGCGGCGTGAACTGGATCACGCGCCAGTCATCGCCGGAGCGTCCAGGCGCCAACCGAGACGCGCGTAGAAGGCCTTGGCGCGATCGACATCGGACA
This sequence comes from Bradyrhizobium lupini, assembly GCF_040939785.1. Classification (NCBI taxonomy): domain Bacteria; kingdom Pseudomonadati; phylum Pseudomonadota; class Alphaproteobacteria; order Hyphomicrobiales; family Nitrobacteraceae; genus Bradyrhizobium; species Bradyrhizobium lupini. The sequence continues at coordinate 5,865,798 of NZ_CP162553.1, read as the reverse complement.
CCGGGATCACGATCACCTCGAGCCGCTGATCGACGCTAGGCGATGTCGAAGGCGTCTTCGCAGGCTTGTTGGAAGGCTTGGCCGCGGCGTCGTGGTCGATTTCGGTAGTGGCCATGTCGAACTCCCTGGGTTGGATTTAAGACGAGCTTCAAGCAGCTGCGATCGGCATCACGATGGTTACGCGTGTGCCGTCCTCTCCCGCCTCGCCCTGCAGCCGGGCGTGAATGCTGCGTGCGAGTCCTTCGAGAATCCGGCTGCCGGTGCCCTGAAGCGGCCCGGTCGCGCCGATCCCGTTGTCTATTACCGTGCAGAACCAGGCGCCGTCGCGATTGGCCGTCTCGATGCGGATCAGTGCGTCATTCCTGTTCGGGAAGGCATGCTTGGCCGCATTCGTTACCAGCTCCGTCAGCATCAGCGCGAGCCGATGGCATTGCGACGCCGGCAGCGTGCCGCTTTCAATTGCAGCCTCGCAGCGGATGCCCGCCGGCTCCAGCACGGCCTCGGAAATCGCTCCGCACAGATTTTCGAAGAAGGCCGCCACCGGGATCGCCGTATGGTCGTCATTGTCGGACAAGAGTTGATAGAGCCTGCCGAAGGCGACAATGCGCCGCTCGAGCCGGTCCGCTGCAAGCGATACGTCCCTGGTACCCGTTCGGGTGAAATCGCGGCGGACTGACGCACCCAGTATCGTTAGCGTGTTCTTCATCCGATGGTGGGATTCCCGCAGCACGAGCTCCCAGTCACGCGACTGATCGTCTAAACTGGCCACAAATTGAGATCGAACGACGTCGTCATTCGGCCGAGCATTGATACCGGACATCGTAGCCTCCCCGTTGGAATTAGCGTCAAACTCGGAACGGATACTGGATGCAGTTCGCGCGCATTGCTCGTTAGACGTTGCAAGATTCTGTTATGATGGGGGTCCGACGACGGGCACTCCGAACGTGAGCTGGTCGGTCAAGCACACTGCCGGGTTGTCCCGATCGCTCCGAAAGAGGCTCGCGTTGAGTACAATTTGCGACGGATCGTCGCGCGCGACCGGCCAATTGCCGGCACCCTCCACGCGATTTCGCCACTTTCGACCAGTTTACTCAGGGTTCCCTTCTGCTAGATCAAAGTGCAGAGTTCAGCTCTCACTGGAATGATTGGCCCGTGCCGGACACTAACGACCAGGATTCGGCCATTGCTTTCGGGCCATTCCGGCTGTTCGCAAAGACGCGGCTGCTCGAGAAGGACGGCGCCCCGGTTCACCTCGGCGGCCGTGCGCTCGACATCCTCGTTTTTCTCGCCGAGCGCGCCGGCGAGGTCGTGGACAAGCGTGAGTTGATCCGGCGGGTCTGGGCCGACGTGAATGTGGACGAAGGCAGCCTGCGCTTTCACATCACGACGCTGCGCAAGGCCTTGGGCGATCCGGGCGAAGGGTCCCGCTACGTCGTCAACGTCCCCGGACGAGGTTATTGCTTCACGGCGGCGCTGCTCCGGGCTGCCCCTTCGGAGAACCGGACCAGCCTGCCCGTTGCTTCGCCGCGCTCGTTGCCCTCGCCGCTGGCAAAGATGATCGGGCGGGACGATGCGGTCCAGAGAATTTCCGCCGAGCTCGCCTTGCATCGCTTCGTCACGATCGTCGGTCCCGGCGGGATCGGCAAGACCTCGGTCGCACTGGCCGTGGCGCATGGCGAGCTCCCGGCCTTCGACGGCCAGGTGTGTTTTGTCGATTTCGGCGCACTGAGGGAGACCCGGCTCGTCGCGGGAACGATCGCGGCCGCGCTGGGCCTGACAGTCAATTCCGACGATCCGGTGCCGGGGTTGCTGACGTTCCTGCGCAACCGGCGGATGCTGATGGTCTTCGACAGTTGCGAGCACATCCTCGACGATCTCGCCCCTCTGGCGGAGCGCATCGTCCGGGAAGCGGGTGAGCTGCATATTCTCGCAACCAGCCGCGAATCCTTCCGCGCCGAAGGTGAGCGTGTCCATCGGCTGTTTCCACTGGATTGCCCGCCACAGCGCGACGGACTCGGCATCGCCGACATCCTTGCCTATCCCGCAACTCAGCTCTTCGTGGAACGAATTGCAGAGAGCCTGAGCGAATTCGAGCTCAGCGAGGAGGATGCGCCGCTTGTGGCCGACATCTGCCGTCGATTGGACGGCATCGCGCTCGCGATCGAGCTCGCGGCCGGGCGTGTGAACGCCTATGGCATTGCCGGCACCGCCTCGCTGCTCGACAGCCGTTTCTCCCTGCTATGGCGCGGCCGGCGCACCGCTGTCCCGCGACACCACACCCTGAGTGCGGCGCTCGCCTGGAGCTATGATTTGCTGCCGGCAACCGAAAGCGCAACGCTGCGCGGATTGTCGGCCTTCGTCGGGCCGTTCACGCTGGAAGCCGCGCTTGCGGTCGCATCCTGTCAGGGCATCGGCGAGGCAGAAGCCGCCGAGGCGATCTCCAACCTGCTTTCCAAATCGCTGATCGCGACCTCGCCTGCGGAGCGGCGGCTGCGCTATCGCCTGCTGGATACGACGCGTGCCTTCGTCGCGGAGAAGCTCGTCGAGAACGGCGAAGCTGACCGCGTCGCACGTGCCCACGCCGAATATTTCCGCGATTTCCTGCGTGACATCGCTCTCAAATCCACGGGCATGCAGAGCGCCGGAGGCTTTCTTCCCTATGCCGACCACCTGCCCAATGTCCGGGCCGCGCTGACCTGGAGCTTTTCGGACGGCGGGGACCGAACGATCGGCGTGGATCTGGCGGCGTCGGCGGCGCAATTCTTTCTCGAGCTGACATTGCTGACCGAATGCTACCGCTGGACCCAGCAGGCGCTGGCGTCCCTCGACGCGAGCGCGGTGGATGGCCGCAATGAAATGATCTTGCAGGCCGCGCTCGGCGTCTCCGCGATGTTCACGCAGGGCAATACCGAAGCGGTCCGCTCGGCATTCACGCGCAGTCTCCAGCTTGCCCAGGAGCTCCAGGATTTGCACTGGCAGCTCTGGCTGCTCCGCGGATTGCACATCTATCTCACCAGGGTCGGAGATTTTCACGGAGCACTCGGAACCGGGGAACAGGGCGAGAGCGTCGCGCGGAAGCTGAACGATCCCGCCAGCACGCTGAACGTCGAATGGATGCTGGGCGTCGCCCATCATTTGATCGGCAACCAGTACAAGGCGGTGCAGCTCTGCGAGAGCGCGATGTTGCATAATCCCGGCTCGCAGCGGCTGAATATCGGCCATCTCGGCTATGACGACCGCATCGTCGCACTGGTGGCGCTGGCACGCGGGCTTTGGCTCACCGGCCGGCCCGATCGTGCGATCGAGGCGTCGAGATACACCGTTCGCGAAGCCGAACTGCTCGAACAGCCGCTCACTCTCGGTATTTCCTTGATCTGGACCATCTACGTGTTCCTCTGGGTCGGCGACTTGGCCAATGCGGAAATCCTGATCGAGCGGCTGATCGATCATTCCGCGCGGCACTTCCTCGGGCCCTATCACGCGGTCGGCATCGGCCAGAAGGGTGAGCTGCTGCTTCGCCGCGGCGACGTCGCCGCCGGCATCGAGCACCTCCGCCGCAGCCAGGCCACGCTGTACGCGACGCGACACCGGATCATGACCACGGTGTTTGCGACCGCGCTCGCGGAGGGACTCGTGGCGCAGAACCAGGCCGACGAAGCCTTGCAGACCATCAACGATGCCATCGCAGAGATTCCCGATCATGGCGAATCCTTCGACATGCCGGAGATGCTCAGGGTCAAGGGCGACATCCTCGCCCGGTCGGGCAATGCCGCGGAGGCCGAAAGCTGCTTCCTGGACTCGCTCGATCTGTCACGCCGCCAAAGCGCGCTCGGCTGGGAGCTGCGGGGAGCAATTAGTCTCGGCCGGGTTTGGCGCGGGGCCGGAAAAGCCGCCGACGCACGCGCCCTGCTCGCCCCCTCGTCGCGCGGTACCAGGAGGGCCTCCAGACCCGTGATCTCGTCGCCGCCAGGGAGCTCCTTGCGGCGCTGAATTGAGAGTATCTTCAATGAGATACCGCAAGGCTATCCGCTCGCAACTCCTAACAAATTCTAACACGCCAAGCCGCATCCGCCCCGCCATGGTGGTGGCACTTCATGGTGGATATGGCGGGACATGGCGCTTCTTGACGATGTAATTGATGCCAGCGGCGGAATGGCCCGCTGGAATAGCTTGAGCCGGTTCACGCTTCACCTCTCCGTCGCGGGAACGCTGTTCTCCAGCACCGGACATGCCAGCGAATTCAAGGACGTGACGGCGGAGGGCTCGACCCGCACGCAATCGGTCCGCTTCACCGGCATCACCGGAGGCGAACACTCCGGCTCGTTTCAGCCGGACGCGATCACGATCGAAAGCCTCGAAGGTGAGATTCTGCGGACCTGGCGCAATCCGAGTCTTGCGTTCACCGAGGCCGGTTCGCCCGCGCTCGCGGGCGAGCTGCATCTCGTCTTCTTCTGCGGCGTCGCGATCTGGAATTATCTGACCAATCCATTCCTGCTCGCCCATCCCGATGTCTTGGTGGAGGAGCTGCCGCCGTGGCAGGAGAATAACGAGTCATGGCGGCGGCTGCGGGCGCAATTCCCACCGAGCCTGATCACGCTCGCGCCCGAACAGATCTTCTATTTCGACGAGAACGCATTGCAACGGCGGACCGATCACGATCTGTTCGGAATGAAAGTCGCGCATTACTCCTGGGCCCATGACAGCTTCGGCGGCATCGTGGTGCCGACGCTCCGACGCGCGCAGACGCTGCGGCCCGACGGAACCGTGGTCGCCAAGCCCGTGCTGATGGATGTCGAGATCTTTGACGCCGTCTTCGAGTAGCGGCCCGCGCGATATCTCCAACTCTCAACGTCTAACAATACATAACGAGCCAACAGTCAGCCTTGAGCGCAGATTGGGGTCGCGAGCAACGAACGACGTGACGTGCTCGAACGAGACCCAGCTCCGCGCATCTCCACCGCAATGGAGCGCGTCATCGCAGCAAACGCACTCAAGGAGAACGGTCATGAAAATATTGATGGTCATCACCTCGCACGATCAGCTCGGCAACACCGGGCGCAAGACGGGCTTCTGGCTCGAGGAGCTCGCCGCCCCCTATTTCATCTTTAGGGATTCCGGGGCCGAGATCACCCTCGCCTCGCCGAAAGGCGGCCGTCCGCCGCTCGACCCCAAGAGCAACGAGCGCGAATTCCGCACCGACCTGACGCTACGCTTCGAGGCCGACGTCGCCGCCGAAGCCCAACTCGACAAGACGGTTCGCCTCGACAGCGTCAAGCAGGAAGATTTCGACACCGTCTTCTATCCCGGCGGTCACGGCCCGATGTGGGACCTCGCCGAGGACAAGGACTCGGTCAAGCTCATCGAATCCTTCCTTGCCGCCGGCAAGACAGTCGCCGTGGTCTGCCATTCGACTGGTGCGCTGCGCCACGTCAAGACGCCCGACGGCAAGCCCCTGGTTCAGGGCAAGGAGGTGACCGGTTTCACCAATGGTGAAGAGGAGGACGTCGGCCTCACCAAGGTGGTGCCTTTCCTGGTCGAAGACGAAATGCTGAAGCTTGGCGCCGTCTTCTCGAAGACGGCAAACTGGGGCGTTCACGTCGTCACCGACGGCCTCTTGATCGCGGGCCAGAACCCGCACTCCTCGGGTCCGGCCGCGCAGGCCCTGCTCGCCGCCCTGAAGGGCGAGCCGCTGGCGCGCGCGTCGTAAAGCCCAGATGCGGCACATCGCGAGAGGCGCCCGCGATGGTGCCTCTCGACGCCGCCGTCACAAGGGGATGTCCCCTACTTGCGACACATCTTCACCTCACATGCCGAATTCGGAGCGATGACATGAACATCCCAGCCACTCTTGCCCTATCGGCCGCTTTGGCCTGCGCGACCGTGCAGGCCTCGGCACAGGATCTGCGATCGAGCCGGCGCTCGATCAGCTATCACAAGACCGATATCCGGGGTCTCGAGATTTTCTACCGCGAGGCTGGGCCCACCGACGCTCCGACGGTGCTGCTGCTCCACGGATTTCCCTCGTCGTCGCGGATGTGGGAGCCGCTGATGCCGCTGCTCGCCGACAAATATCATCTCATCGCGCCGGACTATCCCGGCTTCGGCAACAGCAGCGCGCCGCCGCCATGCGACTTCACCTATACGTTCGACAACATCGCCGCCGTGATCGGCGAGCTCACAACGAAGCTCGGCCTCACCGACTACGTCCTGTTCATGCAGGACTACGGAGGCCCTGTCGGCTTCCGCATGGCGCTGGCGCATCCCGAACGCGTCCGCGGTGTCATCGTCCAGAACGCGGTTTCGCACGAGCAGGGGCTGAGCCCGCTCTGGAATGCGCGCAGGAAGTACTGGGCCGACCCGGCGCACGAGGTCGAGGCGCTCAAGGCCAACTTTACGTCCCTGGAGGCGACGCGTCAGCGGCATCTCGGCTCCAGTCCGCGTCCCGAGCGCTATGACCCCGACACCTGGATCGACGAATACGCGTTCCTGACGCGTCCCGGCCAGGCCGAGATTCAGACCACGCTGTTCCTGGATTACCGGACCAACGTCGCCTCCTATCCGAAATGGCAGGCTTGGTTGCGCCAGACGCGGCCACCGACGCTGGTGGTCTGGGGCGAATACGATCCGTCATTCGCCGTCGCAGGCGCGACGGCCTATCGCGACGACGTGCCGGATGCCGAGGTTCACATTCTCGAAGCCGGCCACTTCGCGCTGAATGAAGCCACCGACGAGATCGCTTTGCTTGTCCGCGACTTCCTGGGGCGGCTGGCTGGACACAAGGGTTGAGCGCTGATGGACGCGCTCAGCAGCGAGAAGAGACGGTCGTATCGACTGTTCAGGCCCCCGGTTCGTTCAACATGCGCCGTGCTGCAATGAGATCGGCGGTCTCGAACCCTTCGGAGAACCGGGCATAGGTTTGAGCGAGCTGTTCGAGCGGATTTTGCACATGCTGCCGGGTTCGAAGCCGCGCCAGCGACATCTCGGCTCGCAGCCGCCACGATAGCGCGCCCTGCTGTTCGGCGAGCGAGATCGAGGCGACAAGATCGGCCTCGGCCGCGTCGGGATTGCCGCCCTGGACCTCCAGCTCTCCCCGCAGACGGAGCAGCTCGGGCATGTCGAACGCGCCGCCTTCCCGCTCGACCCGCAGAATGGTTTCGTGAAGAACCTGAATGCCTTCCGTCAATTGTCCCAAGCTGACCAGGCCCCGAGACAGATCCGCGGCGAACGCCGAGGCATAGAGTTCGTAGCGGTCGGCATGCAGGCGTGGAAGCGCACTCCGCATCAGGTCGACGCCGCCGGCCGCCTCGCCCCGAGCGATCATGCTCTGCGCCCGAAAACCCGCCGCGACGGCTTCGTAAGGCACGAGCCCGTGCATGCTCGCATGCGCGGTCAGACGACCGGTCATGGCCTCGACCGACGACCAGTCGCCGAGCCAGCCGAATACCGAAGCGGACCAGCATAATGCGATACAATGCATGACCACGTCATGCGGCGCCGAAGCGCCGACCAGCGGCCGGATGCATTCGAGCGCACGATCGGGAAAGCCGCGCAGCCATAGCACGCGCGCGAGCGGAATTTGCGGTGTGCGTGAATAGGCGAAATGCCCGGGTTGGGTGCCGCGGAGCGCAGCGTCGTCTCGCAGGCCCTGGTCGAGATGAGCCTGCGCCGCGGCCTGGTCTCCGGCGAGGTGATATGACACGCCGAGCAGCGCTTTGCTCCCGGCGATGCCCGCGGTATCGCCGATGACGCGGGCAATCCGCTCGGCGTGAAGCGCAGTCGGCACCAGATGCCGATAGCGACCGGTCCGGCGGTAGAACATGTTGAGCCGGGACAACAGCCTGAATGTGTTGGCGTGATCGGAAAGCGCTTCCGCTATTTCCAGCCCGCGCCTGAGCGCCGCTTCCACCTGCTCGCTGTTACGTTCGGTGAACATCAAGGCGTGACCGAGCGTCGACTGAAGCTCGAGCTCCCATGCGCCGCCCCGGTCGGCCTCGTCCAGCATTGCGAGTGCGCGATCGGACCAGATGCGGGCCTCGTTCAGCAAATTGAGTTCGACGAACAGCCTTGTGCAGCTGCCGGCGAGCGGCACGCGCAAGCCGGCGCCGTCGTCGTTGGCATAAGCCCATTGCAGCGCAGCGCGGGCATCGGCGAGCAGGCTCGCGCTTTCCTGCAAACGTGACGCATGATCGCTGCCCTCCTTGTCCCTCATGCCCGCTTCGAGCGTGCATTGAACATAGAGAGCATGACGATGCGCGATCTGCGCCAGCTGTC